>OZ251577.1:2892500-3871965 GCA_965243805.1 Longimicrobiales bacterium | reverse complement strand
CTCGGTGACCGGGGAAGAGGGTCCCGGCGCTTCGACGATGGCCGTCCGCCGGGGCGAACTTCAATGAGGCCCCGGCTCGGTGACCGGGGAAGAGACGAGCTGCCTGGCGCCTGCCGAGCAGTCACGCACGGCGAGTTGCGACTTCAATGAGGCCCCGGCTCGGTGACCGGGGAAGAGAACGGCCCGACGAGGTCCAACCGGGTGCGTCCAATCCCGCGGCCCACTTCAATGAGGCCCCGGCTCGGTGACCGGGGAAGAGGCCGCCGCGGACGATTGCGCGGGCGGACGCTCAGGCGGCAAGGCCGGTGACCGGGGACGGGATGACCCGGACCGACATGGACTTCAATGAGGCCCCGGCTCGGTGACCGGGGAAGAGAATCCCACGTTGCAGGACGGCGGGCGGTCGCCGCCGGTCACTTCAATGAGGCCCCGGCTCGGTGACCGGGGAAGAGGGCTCCGATCGACGGCGGTCCGAGCGGCGGCCGCGGCGCTTCAATGAGGCCCCGGCTCGGTGACCGGGGAAGAGCCACTCGGTTCCAGGCGGCGGAACGGGTGCGCCCACGTAGCCGCACTTCAATGAGGCCCCGGCTCGGTGACCGGGGAAGAGCGCCGCGAACGGCCGGACGTGGCCCGCGCCGCCGACACTTCAATGAGGCCCCGGCTCGGTGACCGGGGAAGAGCCACCCCCTCGCAACTCCAACGGTGCCAACCACTTCCAGCCCCGCGTGCGAGCGATGGCGGCCACATGCTCCCGCTGCGCGGTCGAGAAGGCTACCTCGCACATACCTGTCTTGTCAAGAAACGCCCGCCGCGACGCGGGAACGACCATTTCGACCGCTGGGCGTAGTTTCGCCATTGTCGGAGCGGTCGCGAGGCGGAGGGCGGACGGCACGGCCTTACACCACCGTCGCCTGTCGCTTCGGTGCTTCGTAGGTCTTGCCGAGACTCTCCACCAGCGGCTCCACGCTGTCGGCCGGCCCCATGTCGAGGATCAGCACGTGGTCTTCAGTGGAATCGATCAACTCGTCCAAGCGGCTCGCCATCTCCGCCCGTCGCCGCCCTGTCAACCTGCACTGGAACACGGACAGTTGCAACCAGTAGCCGTAGCCCTTCATCGCGGCGAAGACCCGTTGCCACCGCTTGGGATCGGCGATGTCGTACGCGACCACGTAGAGTCGTTCCTTGGCCTTGGCCATCCGTTGGCCTACCGGGGCAGGAAGTGGGGATAGGGCGAAATCTCGCCTTGGAAGTGTCGTGCGAGCAGCCGCGCCTGCACCTCGATCATGCGACGCATCGACACGCGGTACCCGAAGGTCGGGTGAGTGGTCTCCTGGTCCATGCGCCGCTCGAACGCTCTCAGGAACGACTTTCGACCACTTGGCCGCAGGGAGCACGCCGGCCCATTGAACACGAAGTCGGAACGCTTGATCTCGCCGTTGTTGATGACCTGGATGACGCATGAATCGGCGACGACAGGCCGAAACGGCTCCATAAGGTCCAGCGCCAAGGCGGGGCGGCCGTGCCGGGGCCGGTGGTACACGCCAAGGTACGGATCGAGCCCCACCGTCGATATGGCCACGGCGAACACTCGGGTCAACACCGCATAGGCCAGCGAGAGGCAGGCGTTGATCGGGTCCGTGGGGGGCCGACGGTTGCGCGTCTCGAAGGAGAACGCCAGTTCGCCGGACTTTGCCTCCGCGATCATCCGTCCAAAGTGGGCGAAGTAGACTGCGGCAGCCTCTCCCTCCAATCCCAGAAGCTCGGGCACGTCCTCGGCGTGCTGCGCGCGTCGCGTGATCCGCTGCAACGCCGCCAGCGCGTCGCTCTTGTCCTCCGTTCCTCGTTCGGCACGCCAATTGCGACGCAACATCGTGCGAGAGTTGCGAATCTTGGCCACCACCAGCGTGCGGGCGAAGTCCAGGCTCCGCTTCCGGTCGAATGCGGTCCTGTACTGGGCTTGCCGAACGTCCACATTCCCATGGCCGGTGCCGATGGTGTGCCCCAGGAACCAGTTGCCGGTCGAGAACCAGGACACCGGAATCTCGGCCCGCATGAGTGCGTGGAGTGCGGGAGTGGTGACCGAGACCGGACCGTAGACCGACACTTGCGACACATGAATCAACGGCACTTCCACCGAGCCGTCCTCCGTCTCCACCAGCAGGGCGTCCTTCCGCTTCCGAACCCTGGACCCCGGCGCCTGAACATGGAGGGGGAGCGCAGGATCGTCCGCCGGGTTCAGCGGGCGCGGAGGATACCCCTTGCGGAAGAGGTTGGTTTCGTCGGGCAGGCATATCCCCGCGAGCGAACACCGGGGGCACTTCCGGCTGTTCTCCAGAGGCGGGGGACGATGACGTGCCGATGCGGCCATGCGCAACCCGGAGATGGCGTCCAGCGTCATGCGGCGAAGCTCGTCGTCCAGTGTGATCCGAACCCTCTCCCGCGAGCCCACGTACCAAAGAGCCCCTTCCTCCACGTGGTATCCGTTGTCCTCCAGGATCATCCCCTGAACGCATATCTGAACGCGCTCCGGGTCGTAGGCGCCGGCCGCCACGTGGGGCCGCTTGCCCTTCTTGAAGTCGACGGGCACCGCCACTCCGTTCGAGGTCTCCACGACGTCCATCTTGGCGATGACTCCAAGCGAGTCCGACGACATCATCACGGAGCGGGCCTTGGCCCTGTCCTCGTCCAACTGGTCGGGCGCGGGAAGCCTGCCGCCGGCTTCGTCCACGCGCTTGTGGGCCCGCTTCCCCTTGGCCGTGTCCACGCTGTCCGCCCACTCCCCTTCGACCCACTCCAGGTACGCCAGCCGTGGGCAGTAGACCCACTCGTTGACCATCCGCGCCGGGGTCAGCGGAAGCCCGAAGTCCGCCGGCGGGGGAGGGAGGGGAAGGCTGAGCTGGTTGTCCTGTTTTACCCCATGACGACGGTCTCCGGGGGTTCGGACCTGCCGTTACCGTGTGCCGATGCCCGCTTGTGCCAAAAGCGTTCATCGTCGCTCGACAGTAAGAGAATAGGTGCCTAGGTGAGTCGCCGCAACTTGGCAGTCAGAGACGACTGCCAGACCAGCGGACCGTGGGCGGACCGAAGGTGCCGTAGCCTCCTTGAGAAGAGCGCCGAATGGGCGATTCAAGCACATGGCTGATGGACCAAGACCGGAACCACTTCGACCGACGTTTCAAGTCGTCTTCATCTTTGATCGATGCATGACTAATGAACGTCCTTACTACCTTGCTGGACGCTGGGTCAACCCACAACGGCCAGGAGTAGAGTCCGTTCTGCCATGTTCCACGGCATCCTAGCGTGCAGGTGCGGTCATGTCCTGCAAACACCGGATGCCATGCCATCGCCAAGATCGCAAGGGCTTCAGCTCCAGGATTGGTTTCCTTCTTTTCCTTTGATGGATCGTCCGCACGTAACGCGTATACTCGATCGTCCCTAATATCCCACATCATGGTAGGCAACTTGCTCCCATATGTCCAAGGACCCTTGATCGCTTCCACAACATCTTCATAGGATACGTGGTCGAGTATATCTCGAACAATCTTGAGGAACTTCATGTTCCCAGCCATGAAATACAAGTCCGTCGGTTTGGCCGCACCCTTGTTGTCGAGACTGCCCTCCGCCACGGCAGCGGCGGCGAACGCGTCTGCCGCTCGACACCGATGGTGTTGCCCGACGTAGTGACGCAGGTCATCTCCCGACAGCTTCAATTCATCGGCCTTGGGCATCTGCGAGCCGTCGGGCCGAGTGGGATTCATCGCCGTGCTCTGCCGCCACTCCGCGAAGACTTCCAGTGCTCTGGTTGCGATGCGGCTCGGCGTAAAGGCGCGATCCACGATGGCATGGGGAGTCACGTCGTCGCTCCACCACAGGCGCGGTTGTTCGGCGTCTTCGGCAAAGGCGACCTGCACGCCCAGCGCGGCAAAGAAGCCCAGCGGGTTGGTGCCCTCCAGTCCAGCCAAGCGCGCTCCGTCCACGACCGTCACGAGGCTGGCGCGTTTTCTCCGTCGCATGACGGTTCCGCGCTCTCTCTGTGGTCCGCCAAGCGCATGACGCTCTCCAGCCAAGCCAGCCCGTAGTACCCGTACCGCTCCACCAAGCGCCAAAAACGGTCGGCCACGCCGAGGGCCAGCGGAGTGTCGGCCAAATCGGTGTTCGCCGTCAAGAGGTGTCCATTGAAGTCGTATTCGAGTTCTTGCGGCTCAAAATCCTCCAAAATTGGCGGCAAGGGCCGTCCACATCCGTGATGAGAACCAATCAAGTGGAGAACCAAGTCGACGTCGTGGGCTGTCCGCAACGCATCTTGATTCGATTCGGCCATCGCCAAGCTGGCAAACTCGTGTCGCATTCCTTCGGGATAACGGGAAACCCACTTCGCTGGGTATGGACGGCGTTGCCCGAGACCGTCTCCGCGCCGCATTCCGTGCGGACGTCGAGAAACCCGCTTCGTCCCCGGCAACGACTTGGCCAATGGTTCGTTGCCGAGTTGCTCCAAGGAGACGGGGTCGCCGCCCGTCAACTCCTCTTGAAAGCGCCGGTCGAGCTTGCCCAGGTCGTGAAGTCTACCAGCGAGATGTAGATCGTCCGCGAGTTCCTGCGGCAGCCCAAGGCGTTGCGCAAAGCGAGCCGCACGCCGTGCGACACCTTCCAGATGCGCCTCGAGCGTGCTTCCGGTTCCCTGGTGCGAACCGGACTCGTCGTAACTGTCCATGGTCCTGTCGTCGACTCGTCGCATCTGCCCATGCCGTTGCGTCAGAACGAAGTAGCCCGCTTCCGAGTCATCGGCCACGCCAACCGGCGTAACCTCAAAACCATGCTTGAGAAGAAGTCGGGCGGCCTCCACACGCCATTTCGGTTGTCCGTTCGCATCGGCCATCTCGGCCAGCCATTTCTTGATACGCGCCCGCCGAGGCTCCACGGCGGTGGCCTCGTCGCTTGGCTTCGGCGGGGGAACGAGTCCGTCCGTGTCCGCCGCGTTCGTGTCATCGGACGAGACCGCGCAGGAATCGAGACGCAGAACGGCCCGACAGCCAGACGCGAGCTTCTCATAGCCTCCCAGTTGCGCTTGGTCGCCGAGGTCCTCGACCGGCTCTCGCGACGTGGGATCCCAGGTTCCGGCCCGCAGTCCGCCTCGGTCGGCGGGCACGACGATCACGTCGCCTGACCGGACTTCACCGGCCTGGACCGTCTCCAGCTTCTTGCCCGCGGCAACCCAACGGTACGCCACTCCATTGGCATCGGACCCCGCCGCGTCCATGTCGTCGCCGGCCGCGTCCCCGTCGTCGTCGGTTGCCGCGCCGTGGTCGGCAATCTCCACTTCGTCCCGGTCCGCCAACCACGCCTTGGCGGCACCGACCGGCACCTGCAGGAACTCCGCAGGACGGGGCGGCACCAGTTCAAGCACGTCTGGGGAACAATCTCTTCGCCAGACAATCGAAACGTCGGCGCTGGCCGTCTTCTCCATTCCGTGCAGGAACGGCTCCACCATCGGCTGCACGATCGGCTCCGGGCTGGTCTGAACCCACGCGTCCATGTGTGTTCGCATCACGATGGGGGCCCTGTCTCTCGGAGCCTTCGCCTCTTCGGGGAAATCGGACAGCGCTTGCGGACCGACATCGATGGGAAGATCCCGCTTCCGCTGCTCGCCCGTGCCGTCTCCTTCGCTTCGGCGGCGCAACTCGTCCCACGTATGCCTGACCGCCTCGCCATAGACGGGATCGGGCTTCTTCGACGCGACGACCGCCCTTGGGCCGACGATAACCGCTTGCGCAGGCTTCCCCGTCTGCTCGCAATGCTTCCCGCGGCGATCCAATCGGCCGAATCGCTGCCGAAGGCTGTCGATCGCGGCGCATTCGGTGACGAGGGCGTCGAAGCTGAAGTCGGCACCCACTTCGATGGCCTGGGTCGCGACTACGATGGCCGCCTCGGCCCGGGACGTCCCACGGTCGGGGTCCACGACGGGCTTGACGGCCTCGAGCGTCTTCACGCGGTCCAAAGCGCGCATTCGGCCAGTGAGCAGTTGGACGTCGTACCCAGCCTCTTGGAGCACTTCATGCGTCTCCCTCGCGACGCGGACGCGGTTGACGACGACGCCGATGCTTGACGGGCGATTCTCAATCTTTGGCGACGTCATCGACTTCACTAGGCGGAGTATCTTGCGCGGCATCGCCATGTGGTTCTGCACCGATTCGAGCTTCGCTTCCTTCTTCGCGCAAACGCGGCGTCGCATCTCCGCGCATTCCTCGATGTCCGAGACGGGCTCCAAACGAAACGGGCATTCCTTGGTGCTCGGCGTAGCGGACATTTCCACGACGCCGAAGCGCCTGGGCAGCTTTCCCGGCTCGAAGTCCCCAATTTGACCGAGCGTTTCCGCAAAGGGCGCGCTCAAGTGCACTTCGTCCAGCACGACTAGACAGTCGTTGCCCGCCAAGCCGGCGTGAATGGGACGCATCCGCCGATTGACGCCATACCCGCGAAACAGCAAACGCGATCCGAACTGGTCCACGGTGGAGACCACCACCCATGGCTGGTCGGGCTGCCGGGCCCACTCGTTGTCGATGGGGATGCCTCCTCGGAGCGCTGCCACGCCAAGTGCTTGGCCGCCGTCGCTCAACGCCAGAAGAGAGTCGCGAACCCGGCTCAGCAAGGCCGTGCGAGCTTCCTGGAGGCGCTTAGCGATGCGTTTCGCCCGGAGGCATACTTGGTCGACGACAATCCGGCGGTCGATGACGAAGACGATCCGCCGAGGAAAGCGAGCCGGACAAGCCGCCAACGCAAACACCGCAACGTCCAGCACGGCCGTCTTGCCTGTGCCCGTCGGGAGGTCGATCGTGGCAGGCCACTTGCCTGTCGAAAGCACCTCGCTTGCCAGCCGTTGCTGCCAGGGAAACGGGTCGCAGTCGTGGACGTCTCGGAAGAAGGTCGGGAAGTCGTCGGGAGTCAGGGATTGATCAGTCATTCGACTCGTCTCGAAGCGGTCGCATCAATCCCAGTCCAACGAATCGTCCGGCGCCCAGCATGAGCGGTCCCTGGACCGAGCGGTCGAAGGTCACGACGGCGTGAACGAGCTGCCGGCGCACCGGTCCATGTCGGCCCGGCTGCCGAAAAGGAGGAAAGCTGGTTGCAGGTCGCGGCCCGACCACGAACGGCGCCAGGCCGACCTGCACTTCCGTTGGCTCGGGGAGATTGACGTGGGTCGCAGCCTGTCGCACGAAGGCCTCGGCGGCCCGCCACGCCTTCGAAACAGCAATCGAAGGCGCGCGACGCAACCGCCCCGGATGCTTGGGCAAGGCGATTGGCGTCACGGACACCCACCGGCGCGAGGGGCCCGTCCAGTCGTTGGGCGACAACGATCTCAACGCGGTCGGCCCCAGCAGACGCCTCATGCTTATCGCGCCTCCCCGGCCGAACGTCAGCCTAAGGGGGTACGACGACCGACCGGAATCACCGCATGGGCGTTCCCATGCGCCGATGGCGCGGTACAAGGCCCGGCGAGATGCCTCGTCGGCACAGCCCGGCACGGAGACGGCCGCCCCGAGCAACCTCCCGTCGGCGTGCTGGTAGCCCGCGAACGGCAAGCCCAGAAATGCGACGTGCGGTTCCACAGTCGGCGTGCCGTCGACGGCGTGCCCGCTGAGTCCCTCGGGGATGGGCTCCTCGGCGTAACGAAAGACGGTTGCACGCAATGTCGTGGCGATGTCCACCGCCCGGGTCAGCGGCGACACCCGCGATCCGGGGGCGAACTCGAACACGATCCACTCGCCAGCGGTGTTGGGCGAGCAAGAAGCAGGAGGCGCCAGCTTTCTGCTCACTCGATACCCGGCATCCGTGAAGGGCAACGATCGAGGCGACATGCCTTGATGATGCTGGTACCGGCGTTCCAGGTCGGCAAGTTGTCCGGCGCGGACGGTGCGCAGCCTCGTCGCTCCGGTCGCCGAGGGAACAAAGAGAGCCTCTGGCAGTTCCGTCACGACACGACAAGACACGAGCGAAGACGAATGGCCCAAGCGCGTGAGACGGGCCAGCATCCCGTCGAGCGTGCTTCCCATGTCGGCCGCCAGCCCGCGTTGCCAAATGTAGGTGACTCTCGACTCGGTGCCGTCCTCGAAGTCAGTCAGGGTCACGGACGGAAAGAACCGCTCTCGCTTTTCTGAACGTGACTCTGGGAACATCTCTTTGGCAACGTCCGGATTCGTACTTCCGACGGCGGACACCTGGTCACGCACGTCCAGTTGCTTTGCCAAGCGCTGCTCGAGTTGTTTGATCTTGCGGGTCATCTCGTCCCCAGCCGAGGCCCTCTCGCGCTGGAGCTGCCGCGCCAAGTCGGCCGTTCGGCTTGCTCGCCGTTCGTGCCATTTCCGGCTCACGACGGCCATGTCGTTCACAGGAACGAAGTGCGACACGACTCTGCGTGGGGCGGCCGTCGTATCGGCGGCTATCTCCGGCGGCCCCAAGTCCTCCAACCATTCGAGCACGGTGCGCTCCGCCGAACTGGGTTCGTCCGCGTCGGCCCACGTCGCCACCAAGGCCGAGAATAGCCGTGCCGGATGCGGCGGCCATTCCGGCTTGCGCCGGTCGTTGTGGCACGTCGCCACGTATCGGCCGGTCAGGAAGTTCACTTCTATTCCGAAGCCGTCCACTTCCGTGATTTCGGAACCACCTACTCTCACGGCTGCTTGCTCGCAGAGGTCTTCCGGCTACGCCGAATCAGCTCGATCAGCTTCGGGGCGGGTTCGAGACGGATCTCTTCCTTTTCCCAGCCGATGCCCGCTTCGACCGCGGCCGACGCGGCTTTGGCCAGTATACCGACCGCCGTCTCGCGACTCGCTTCCACTTGTTCGTGTGCCGAACCGTCTCGGCCGAGCAGCTCCAGGCGCGGCGGGTGCGTAGGCAGGAGAAGGCAACGAGAGCGGAGGTCGAAATCCATCTCGTACTGGTAGGCGATGGCCGCAACGCCAAGAGCCGCCACGGCCGTTCGCGCGGCCGTCTGGGCATCCCGGTCGTAGCCCTTGAAGCGCAGCTTTCGCAGGGCCGCGAACGAAATCACCGTGGTCTGCAGAGCCTTCGAGATCGTAACGCCCCCGGCAGTCGCATCAATCGTCGGTGCTACGTTGCCGTGATTGATCTTGGAAGGCTGTCCAGCCTCGCCGCTGTCGCTGCCACGGGAGGCCGGAACAGGCTTTCCCTTCTTCATTTCGGCGGCGTCCCGATCGTGAGTCCATACTTCGGTCGAGTCCTCGCTGTTGAAGACCCGATCGTCAGCCGCAAGCTTCTCGATCTGCAACGGGTCGATTCGGCTGCCGACCTTCTTCCCCACCGAGGCGTCGAAACCCACGATCTCCGACACGAACGCCCGCTGAAACTTGGAGCCGAGCCCGCCCTTCGGACCCGTCGAGTCCCACTGGCCGAACAGGAGCGCCGTCGGCGAGTACCGGAAGAGGTCCGTCGCGTTGCGTGGGCTGGCGTCCGTGATGGCGCGACCCACGTCGGACAGGCGAAACAGCGTGCCATCCAGCAGGCTGTCGCGGAAAATGGCGTCGGCAAGGCGGTGCGGCGCTTCGAGCACCGTCAGCTTGTCGTAGTCCGTGACTCCGCCGTCTTGGGAGAAGTCCACGTACGGAACCGGAAAGACGAGTTCGCCGTCTTCCCAGCCCTCCAGCAGGCCCAGCTCCGCCCGATTCGCCTGCGAAGCCACCGAGTCCAGGAGAACCGTCGTGGAAGGTTCGTCCGCATCGCCCACTTGTCGCTCTTCGACGGCGTACTTGTGATTGGCTCCGCGGTCGGCGGCATACGACGGAGGGAAGATCTTGTCGCCCTCGCCGCCAGCGGGCTGCAAGGTGAGGCGGGACCGGAGAGCCACGGCACGGCCGGCGACGGCGTCGCGGAGCAGTTGGTAGGTGAGTTGGGTCATGGGGCTTGTTGTTGGTCAGCAGGGGGTGGATGTCGAAGTGGACAGTGGAGACGAATCTGCGGCGTCCGTGGGTCACTCCGCAGTGAAGAGTCCCAACCCAAAGTGGCTGCCGTAGCCAAGGGCCAGCGGAGGATGCTCGAATGGTTTCGGGAAGCGAATGTCGAGCAGGGCGCCGGCGGCATCCGGTTGAGCCTCCCGACCGCGAGAACGAAAACGGTGGAAGTGGATTGCCCGCCGCTTGATTCCACCAACTTTGATCTCCGTGACTGGTGTGACTTGGATATCGGCCGAATCATGCCCTCGACGCGCCAAGAGCCGCTGCACCTCTCCGGCATAGCCCGCACCCTTCAGATGACCGCTGGCCAAGAAGGGTGTGGTGCTTATCCAGTGATGGGACTTGCGAAAGATGCGTGCGCTGCTCGCGAAGTCGTCTGGGCAGCCGAAGCCTTCGAGCGCCAGCCGCCATTCCCTGCGCGCCTGCGGGTCGGCCTCGGTGCCTTCCGGCTGCTTCGAGTCCAGCCACAGCCGCGTGATGCGATTGAGCTTCGCACGAACGGAGTCGGTGATCCCGCTGGCGATGAACACCGACAAGTGATCGATCCAACCGTCTCCGTCGGCGTCCTCCGGCAACCAGAACGCGTGTGTGTGCGACGGGTCCATGAGAGGCTTCCCGTCGGCGTCACGGCCGGATATCTCCGGGGGTGCCTTAGGCCGTCGTCGCCCGGTCGACTCGTCTGTCTCCCAACCGAACTGTGCGAGCGCGGCAAGTCGCATCAGCTCGCCGATCTTCACGGCGTCCTCGATGCGCGGGGGCGGTCGTCCTGCCAGCAGGAAGCGGGCGACGGTGGGCAGTGTCCGAGCACCCTGTGACCGCTGGTGCTTGGCGAATCGGCGAGGCACCACGCCCGGCCCGGCCTCTGGCGCACGAGTGTAAATGACTTCTTGGGATGCAGGGGGCCGACTCCAGCCACGATCCTGGTAGTCGGCTGTGTCCAGCGTGAGCGCATCGACGAGACGTTCGGGCAGGGTATGCGCCCTGCGACCCTTGCTGGTCAGTTCCTTCGTGACCTTGGCCGTGGTCTGCCGGTCCGTGAGCGGACGCTTGGCTTTCGCCTGAACTTGCCGTGTCACCTCGTCCACGAGCCGTTGGCGCTCGGTCGAATATGCGTCCGGGCTGAGTGGAGCGATCATCCGCACAGGGTCGCCGCCGAAGTCCGTGCCCGCCGGGCGGCAGTTCGGCTTGCCGTTCCACTCCGCGAGCGCCTCGCACTCTGTCCAGCTTTCTGCTCGGCCAAGGTAGCCCATGGCGCAGGCGAGATCCGCGGCGAGCGCGAACGACTCGGCGTCCAGCGTCACGTCCGACCAGCACGCCACCAACGTCGCGTCGTCGGGAAGCCGAAGGAAGGCGTCGAAGACCAGCGTCGTGTTCAGCCGCCCGTCTTTCGCCAGCCCGGAGATCGGCATGTAGTGGCGCGTATGGGCGTGGATCGCGCCCTCGGGCAGGCTGAACTCCGGCAACGACTCTGCCAGGGCGTCGATCAAGCGTGCGAGATCGTCTTCAGACCAGCGCGTGTGGTCGCCTTTGCGCCAGTAGGTTGCGATGAGCGCACGCAGCAACCGCCAGGGCTCCGGTGGCCATGCTACATCCGCCTCATTGACGCTGCGCCCCCACGGCGTCGCGTGGTAACGGCCCGCGGGAAAGCGAAAGGAGAGAGCGAACACGTGCTCACTTCTCGTACTTGACGGTGAGCACGCGCTGTTCGCCGAAGGAGCCTTTGGACCCGACCGCTTCAATCAGGTCCGGCAGCTCGGATTCGATGGCGTCAAGGTCCGGCAGCTCGAAACCGCCAGGGCGTGTGACCTTGAGATCGATGGCGTCGAGGTCGCACGCTGTCCGGAACCGCAGGCCCTCCACGAGGAACTTCTGGATCTTGAAGAGCGCGAGGACAATCAGCAGTCGCTCGACGTCGTCTCCGAGGCCATACGCCCGTATCTGCCTAAGGTCTAGGTTGAAGAAGGCCGTGATCTTCTCGGCCACCCACTCGTCGCGGGCAAAGGGTACGTTGCCAAAGCCCTTGGCTGTGTCGCCGGACGGGTTCACGCCGTCGTTCTTGACGCCCCCGCTCGCGGCCACCTTCGCGTTATCGGCTTCGACAAAGGCCGAAAGCGAGCGGGGCAGACGCAGCCGGCCGCCTGCGAGCTGCTTCTTGGCGAGAAACACGCCGTGGAGAAGAGCGTTCGTGTCGAACTCCAGGAGGACTCTGGCCAGCTCGCGCAGGTCGACGCGTCCAACCTCCATGCTGGCGAGACGGTCCTTCAGCCTATTGAACACCGTCTTGTCCTTGCCCTCCAGGATATATGGCGAGTTGAGACGGTGCGCTTCGATCAGGGAGTTGGTGAGTGCCTTGCCGTCCTTGTCCTCGACCTTCACGACCGGCAGGCCCCGAAGAGGTGCGGCCCAGTCGTCGGACACGGTGTCCCAGCAGACCGTTTCCAGGCGGTTGGCCATCGATTGCGCACTCTCGACGAGTACGGTCCGTCCGCGGCCGTCCGGCGAGTCGTACACAGCGTGGCCAAGGTTGGGAAACCCGGTCGGCTGGAAGCGGGTGCCCTGCACTGGTTCCAGTGTGGCCTCTAGCAGCAGGCGCGGCGCGGTGGCGAGGGCGGTGAGATCAATGGACATGGGTAGGGTCCTCCGTGGTTGGGTTGTCGTCGTCGGGCTTGGGATAGGCCCGCCTGATCAGGTTGTTGAGTGCCCCGGTGCCAATGGGGATCACGAGTGCGGCAGCGAGGCGATCGGCGGCAATCCCGGTACCGATAAGGCTGCCTTGGCGAGTCCCCCGGCTGGAGAACTGCACGAGGTCGAACGGCGACTGCAGGCCAGAAGCGCGAGCACGGGCCAGGGCCATGCGCACAGCGTTGTTGGTCGCACGGCCGTCGGAACTGCCTGTACCCGAGCGCAGACCCGCCACGATGCCGGGAGGCACGGGTATCCCCGTTTGTTCGGGCAGGACGCCAGCTTCATGAAGAGTGTTGTTCGGCGTGAAGATCGGCTTCAGGGCGGCATAGGCGAACGGGACCGCCTGGTGCCCATCACCGCGCCGCGCCGCACGCAACCGGCCCGGCTTTGCCCATACTAGTCCGGCCAGCAACGCGGCGCATCGGGAGTCGTTGAACTCGCCCAAAAGAAACGCCGCAACGTCGCTAAGTCGGGCCCATGTGGCGGCAGCCAACGGCTTGTCGGCCAAGCCGCGAATCGACGCCTCCACCAGTCTGCGCTCCAGTACTGCGACAAGGCTCGACACCAAATTGCTGCCGCCCCAAACCACCGTTGGCGGGGTGGTATCCCCAGCCGCCCAGGCGCGCCGCTGGCTAAGTCGCCCACGGTGGAAGAACCGGCTCTCGTCTATCGGCGCAAAATGGGCTGCCATCGGAGGTGCAATCTTGTCGCCGGTGAGCTCCATCGGAAGAGGGCCGATGCTGGCAAGTGCGGCTGCGACCCTGAACTCCGGCGTATTGTCGTCGGCCTCCTGCATCCACTTCCGAGACAGTACCGGGGGAGGGGTGCGCACTGCTTCGCGACCAGTAGGGCTGAGTGCTAGCCACGCAACGACGTCTCCAAGAGCTACGAGGACTCTTTCCACCCCGTCGGACCTCTCTTCCGTCAACCCGAATAGTGCATCCTCAAGTCGCTTTACAGCTCTTCGGGCCTGGCTTGGTTGGTCCGCGGCTCGGCCGATCCGTCTCACGCGATTCAGCCACCCACCGGCATCCAGTTCAGCGGCTAGTTGTGCTCCCAGTGAAGGTTCTACTGAGCGGCGGCCTAGGGGTGCGGCGAGATAAGTCCTTCCAGCTCGCATCAAGAATCCAAACCGTTCGAACTCGCGGAAGCCGCGGCTGACACCTAAAGTTGCGACCGCCCGCGCGAAATCGAGACCGTCACGCGCCGATCGGCCGTTCAAGACGGCCCGACCTTCGCCCAGCAGGGAGTCGATCTCGCCGTAACGGGCAGGGTTCGTCCAAAGGGGTGCCCAGAACTCGGCTCTGGCGTCGTTCTCGTCAGGGGTCTCTACTCCACCCCAACCCGCACCAACCGTTCGTACCGTGAAGGGAAAGCTGGCACCGGAACGAGTGGTAGCCCCGCCACCGCCAGTCGTCCGTTCGTGTCGGCGAGTGGCAGTGCCAGCAAACGCGGCTGCCCCTTCCAGCATCAGAACAAAGTCCCAAGGATTCGACTCGCTGCTGGAAGTGTATCCCGTGGTGGCATTCGGCCCGCCAGCCGAGCCGGGCGCGAACTGACCAACGGCGTTGGCGCGTAGTCCCCGGATCGACTTGGCAAACAAGGTGCCTTCGAGAAGCCGTGCCCCGTCAACCGCTGGCTCGCCCGTGGAAGCGTCGAAGAGGCCGCCCTTCTGGGCAAGCAGGCGCCGTGAGTAGTTGTTCGTGAACTCCAGCCGACCGTCGTTGCCGCCGGTGCCGAGGAGTTCCGGGTATGCAAGCTGGTCACCCGAAAGTGCTAGAACAGCGTCGATCCACGGGAGCGCCATGTCTGACAGCGTGGACCTAAGCGTTGCGACCAGCTCGATCTTGGTGGCTCCGTCAGGCTTGGCGGTCAAGCCCAAGCTGTCCAACGCATCTCTGGCGGCCCGAACGGCAGACGCATAGTTTCTGAAACGCGCCGCAACGTTGTCAGCTACCAGTTGGTCGAATCCATCCTTGTTGTCTTTGGGGTAGTAGCCACTACCTCCGTTCCAGGGTGCTGTGATCGGGCTCGGCGCATAGTCGCACAGAAAGAAGCGCAGGAGGGCGTCTCGGCTGAGGGTGGTCCGCAGGTGGAACCGCTCGTCCTCCCACCACCCTCGGGCGTGCGGGTCGGCGGCTTGCCCGGATACGTGGTTGGCGGGTGCCGAGATCAGGCGCAGGATAGCGAGCGCCTTCAGGTAGGACGCAAGAGGGGCTGGAGTGCATCCGTCCAGGATCAGGTGCTCACCGCGCATCGTAGCTCCCTTCTCGCTCCTTCCTGGATGCGCGCCAGTCCGCGATCCGCAGGAGGGTCTCCATCCAAGCTAAGCGGAAGGGACCGAATCGAGCCAGCAGTTCGCGGGTACGCTCGGTCCAGCTCTCGTGCGTGGTTTCGTCCCAGCCTAGCTCCATGATCGACAGGTGCAGGCGACCTCCCGGCCAGTGTTCTCCACCGTCCAAATCGAACGGGGGAAGTTCGTCGCCCGACCATATGCCCCGGGCGAAGGGAACGCCAGCACGCTCGCCGTCCGGTGCGCGTTCGCGGGGCAGGGCCCGAAGGTTCATCCGGACCTTGCCGTGGTGGGCCGCGATCAGGTACGCGATTAGATCGGCGTCCCTGGACCATCCCTCATGGGCGAGGAACGCCAGCGTGGAAGCGAGTTCGTGGCGAAAGTACGGACGGGAGTGGCGAGCGCGGCCGACGGTCTTGGCAAGCAGTGCGCTAGGCACGTCACGGTCGTCAAGTCCGCGCCGCATGGTGTCCTGGAAGACCTCGTGGGCCTTGCCGAGGTCGTGCCAGCGGGCGGCGCGGGTGACCACGGCCCGCAACTCCGGTTCGATGTGGAGCGCAGCACAGAGCCGATCCGCTTCTGCTACCACGTGCCGGAGATGATCGGCGAGCGAGACCACCTTGTCGATCTGGCTCAGCTGGTCCTCGTCATGGCCTTCCGTCTCGGTAGGTGCGGGAGGGCCGTCCACTCCGTCTTGCAGACCAGCCGAACTGTCCGGGTCAGCGACCGGATTCGGCACGTGCTTCGGATCGCCCGTGAAGCCAGTGCTCTCCGAGTATCCGCCGGCGGTTCGATCTGCGAGTAGCATCAATCCCGGCCACGGCTGGTCCCGGAAGGCCATCCATCCCGGTGGTGTGGCTCCCGATCCACCGTCCTTGCGTTGCCACTGCGGGTCCCGCTGGTAGACCCGGACGTTGCCAAGCTTGCGCACCTTCTGGAGCCATGTGCGGGCGGAGCCGATCGACACCGCACATATCTCGTCCCTGGCTGGACGCGGCACCCTGTCTCCTACGTCGGAGAGATCACGCCAGAAGACGCGGATGTCAGTGTCGTCCGCGTCGCGTACGTAGGGCGAGATGTCGACGTCGAAGCCGGTCAGGTCGGGATCGGTGTCGAAGAGGTCGTGGAGGTCCTTGCGTCGAATTACCCGTCGCGGTGGCTCGGGGGGGTCCGGCGCAGGGAGGTGCACGGAAGCCACGTCCGTCAACTCGGCCAGACGCTTGCGTCCAGATCGAAGCTCCTCGGCGGTGTAGGGTAGTGCCAGCTTCTCGGCGTCTTTGTCCGACGCTGCGGCATTGAGCAGGTCGATCCAGTGGATGTCCGCTCCATCGGCCACCTCCGCATACCGGTTGGCGCGACCAAAGCGCTGGATCATCGAAGACCACGGCGCAATCTCGGTGAACATCACGGCGGCAGAGATATCGACGCCGGCCTCAATGGCCTGCGTGGCGACGACGATCTGCCCAGCCTCGTTCGTGTCCGCTGTGACCTTCTCCATCTCCCGCCGGCGATCCGCCGGGCGGAACCTCGAATGAACCAGTGCCAAGGTCGGTGCAGACTGTCCCAGCTTCGCGATCTGCTTCTTGATCGCTTCATGGAGGGCCTGTGCCCGATCCACTCGGTTGACGATGGCTATCGTCATTGGCCCCGGCCGATGCTCCTGAATTCGCCCCGGCCGATGCTCCTGGATGACTTGGGCCGCGAGTTCGCCAACGTAACTCTTGAGATCGGTCTTCTTCGGTGACGCGGGTGCCACCTGGCAGAGATGCAGATTCTTGGTGGCGCTGGCCAACCGTGCGAGCCTATCGTCCCGGGTAGTCATGGGATCGGTTGGATCGATGGTGACCACTGACGTTGGCGGCGGATGGTCAACCGTAGTCAGCCAGCTAGGGTCAAGCGTGGCAGAAAGCCAGAGGCTGCGGGCAGGACGGCCGCGATCGACGCCCGCCTTCGCTGCCCGAGCCGCTTCGTCTCGACGGAACGCCTCGAGCTGGGCGGACGTCGCACGGCCCGCGCCCATCAACTGCACTTCGTCAAACACCCACTGCGCATTCTCGTGAAGCAGGGCGAACTCCATCGGCCAGATGGCCCGGGACGATGCGTAGCCGCGCATCAGCGCACGGCTCAGCAACATGTCCTGCGTGCCTACGACCACGGCTGGCCGCTCGGGCGCGTCCATCCAGTTGGCCGAAGTGGTGCCGCCCATGAGCACATGGACATCCTCGGGCGTCGGCAGCCGTTTCGAGTCGTCTACCGCGGCCAGGTTACCGAACCACTCCTTGGCCTTCTCTGCCGTCTGTTCGACGAGAGTTCGCATCGGAAGGCACCAAACGAGCCGTCGCGGCGTCCTGGTGGGCCGAGTCAACCGGTGCGCGGCCCAGCCAAGCGTTACGGCGGCCGTCTTACCCGATCCGGTCGGGGCGACCAGGACCCGCGGCCAATCGTCCGTAGCGAGTGCAGCCTGCCAGCTGTCGGGTCGGTAACCGGATGCGCATTGGTAGATTGCCAGCGCGTCCTGGGTGCCTGTTGGGGAGAATGAGGACTGGGTGCCGTCACCACCTAACCTTGGCCTATTCATCAATCAACTGTCCCTGCGGGCGGTGGCGACGTTCATCGCGACTTCCTGCTTCCACATCCCCGGAGCCAGCGCGACCAAGTGCAGGTTGCCTCCGCCACCGGTGCCGACCCCAGCGATAGAGGAAGGGCGGCCCCGGTGCAGGGAAGCGGGCGAGGACTGATCACATCACATGACTGACTGATGTTGAGTCTCCAGGAAGGTGCAATGACGGGTCCTTGGAACAAGCAAGTAAGATAAGCAGGGGTAGCGACAGTGGGCGAGAGAGACGGCCACCGAGGGGTTATAGTGCCGCTGCGAACCATTCGGAGCCCGTCCAGGCCTCCACAAGCCACCCGAGGCCTGGATCGCAACCTCCGGCTTCCGGCGGCCGCGTTGTTGGCCACGTCTGCTGATCTACCCGGGAGGCATCACCCGACGGGCCAGCTTGCTCAACGAAGGGCCAGTGCCGAAGCCCCGGCAACAGCCGGAGGGCTACGAGCCGGGCGACCTTGGTCGAGGCGATAGCGATGCCGGGGGTCACCGAAAATGCACACTCTTGGCCGTCGAAAATTGCACACATCTGGGGACCAGAACGCTATGGAGCGGAGCGACGGGAGTCGTGTGCCTGGCCGCGTTCCCGAACCCACCGCCCATTCACACCCCCGCGTGATCCAGCGGAAGCCAGTGCTCCACGGCGTCGCGGACCCCAGCCGACGGCTTGCAGGTCGTGTGCCCGGCGCCGATCCGGTACTGCACCGAGACGCTCGCTTCCGTGAACACGGCGGTCACCTCCACGAGCCGGGTCTGGAAGCCCAGGTCGCCCGGGCACCAAGTCAAGCCGTTGAAGGGCACGAACTTCAGCACGTCGCCCACCCGGCTCTCGGCGCCGTTCATCTCGACGGCGTAGCCGGCGTAGCCGACGGCGTGCGCGCGTTCCTGCATCGTGCGCCACGCTTCGGCCGCCGACACGTACTGCATCAGGCGCAAGCTGGCCGGCGGCGTGCGGGGCTCGGGCACGGGAACACTGGCGCACGCTCCCGCCACCAGTACCGCGACGAACGCCGTCGCGATCTTCCTCACCGTGGTGTGCGTCTTCTTCATCGGGCTGTCCTTCTCCCGTATTGGAAACCCCCTCACCCCTCGCTCCGACTCCACGGCGGCACCACCTCGTTTGCCCGCGCGTAGGTGATCCCGTTCCCCAGGTGCTCGTGCAGGTGCACGGCGGCCAGGAACCACAGACCCAGGACGGTGGAGGTCCGGCCGAAGAACTCCACCTCGTCGCCCGCAGTGGCCGGGTCCACGGCGGCCAACGCCTCGCGCAGATGGGCGAACGACGCTTTCATCTCGTCGATGATCGCTTGCCGGTCGGTGATGCTCCTCTCGAACGCCAGGACCGTCTCGTACTCGGTGGCCGTCATCCCGGTGTGCTCCGGCAACCGTGCGCCGCCGAACGCCGGAAACAGGTAGTTGTCCGCCGTCACGTGCATGAACATCTCCGCTGCCGAGCGCACCCCCTCCATCGGCCGCCACTGATAGGCTTCCTCGCCCATTGCCTCGGCCAGGCCGACCAGCTTCTCCTCCACGGTGACCAGGTCGCCCTCGATCTCGGCGAAGACGGCCGACGCGGCGGAGTACTCGCCACCGGACTCCGCACCGTCCTGGACCTCGGCGGACTCGGCATCGTCGGTGGACTCGTCGTACGCGGCCGGCATACACGCCCATCCAGCGAGAGCGGTCGCCACTAGCGTCGGGAGAAGGGCAGGGGATGCGAACAGCTTTCGAGTCTTCATCGTTCGGTCGAACTCCTTGCGGGTAGAGGGCCGCGGAATAGAGGCGGCATAAACATACGGCGGATTGCCCGGTGCCGCACCCCGTCCATCCTCCGCCGAGCACCGGAGTTGACCCGGCAACCGGCCTGCGTACCTTTCTCCTATGTCCATTTGCAGTGTCCACTAGGCCCCCCTCCCAGAGTCGAGGTTCGATGAGCAGGACCATCGGAGCGGCGGAATTCAAGGCGACCTATCTTCGGGTCATCAAGCAGATGAACCAGGACCGTGAGCCAGTCGTTGTCACCAGGCACGGGCGGCCCGTCGCCATCGTGTCGCCAGTGGTGGCTGATCCCGAGCGTCCGCTACCCGACCGTCCGCTAGTGGTCGGCGCCATGCGGGGGTCCGTCCTCCGCTACGACGATCCGGTCGAGCCGGCCGCTGATCCGGCGGAGTGGTCCGCGCAGCGTTGATCGTCCCCGCCCCCCACCGCCTCGCCTTCGCGGCCCTCGCCCTCGCCTTCGCCCTCGCCACCACCGGGTGCCGCCCATCCACCCCCCAGTGGCCCACCGAAGCATGGCCAACATCTACCCCTGAAGCCGAAGGCATCGACCCCACCGCCATCGACTCCCTCCTGGCCGACATCGACGCGGGCCGCTACGGCCTGATCGACCACTTCCTCCTCGTCCGCCACGGTCGCATCGTCGCCGACCGCAGCTGGGACCACGCCGCCCGCTACGCCGAGCTCCTCGCCGTCCAGCCCGACACCGCCGACCACCAGTACAACTACGACCACCCTGCTTGGCATCCGTTCTACCGCGACACGCGCTTGCACTCCCTCCAATCCGTCACCAAGAGCGTCATGTCCGTGGCCTTCGGCATCGCCGTGGACGAGGGCCACGTGCCCGGCGTCGAATCCCCCGCGTGGCCCTACCTGGAGGCGTACCAGCCCGACATGACCGACCCCAGGCGCGCCGCCGCCACCGTGGAGGACTTCCTCACCATGCGAAGCGGGATCGCGTGGGCGGCCCCCGGCCAGACCTACGACGACAACGAGCACCCCACCGTGGTCCTGGAGGCCAGCGACCAGTGGATCGCCTACGCGACGAGCCGTCCTATGGCCGAAGAGCCCGGCGCCCGCTTCGACTACAACGATGGCGTGAGCGTCCTGCTGGGCAAGATCGTCCGCGAAGCCACCGGCATGAGGATGGACGCCTGGGCCGAGGAACGGCTGTTCCGCCCCATCGGGATCGACGAATACTACTGGAAGGTCACGCCCGACGGCGAAGCCGACACCGAAGGGGGACTTTACCTGGCGACCCACGACCTAGCCCGCATCGCCTACCTCATGCTGCGCAACGGTCAGTGGGACGGGCGGCAGATCGTCTCCCAGGAGTGGGTGCGCGCCTCCACCTCGCCGGTCGTTCCCGACGTGGCCCCGAACAACGACCGACCCGACACGGGCTACGGCTACCAGTGGTGGGTCCCCGTCCACCGAGAGGGCGAGACCGTCGTCTTTGCCGGCAACGGCTACGGCGGCCAGTTCGTGCACGTGTCCCCGGAGCACGACCTGATCTCGATCTTCAACGGCTGGACCCTACACCAGCAGCCCGAGCTCTCCAGCTGGACCGCCTTCCAGGAGAGGATACTGCCGGCGATCAGGTAGCCGCGCGCGGCGTGGTGCCACGCTCGTTCTCGCGCTAGTCCGAATCCAGCGGGCTCATCAGTTCAGGGCATACGAACTCGACGGCAACGCCGTGTCGGAACAGCGCTTGCCTGTGGTTCCACCAGTCCGTGTCCGAGGCGTTCAGTATCGGTGGTGATTCGCCGCTGGCGATCGCGACCGCGACGAATTTTCTGTCGTCCCGGTCGAAGCCAGCCAGCTCTTCGTCGTCCGGAAAGTCGGCGAAGCCGCGCTCGTCGTGGAGCTCTATCTGGACAAGCCTGCACACCTCCCGGTTGCATTGGTTCCGCCAAGCCCATATGAAGAAGGCGTCCCCGGCCCCGTACTGTCCGGTTGGCTTCGGGTACTCCTCGAAGATGCGGCCCTCGCTGTCGAGAAGGAGCCTCTCCTGCGTCATGATCTGTTCCATACGGTCGACGCAGGCGATGACGCACTCCACCCCGGCCTGCTCGGTTGCGCCGTTGCCGACGAACGCCACATTGCTGTCCATCACGATCGGCGGTCTCATTGGCTGGCCGCTCGGCGACGCCTCTGCGCAGCTCTAGTAGTCGCTGCGATCTCTCCGAACTCGTCGCCGAAGAAGTTGTTCGGCCAGTTCGAGATATTGCCGAACATGTCCATGTCCAGCTTCCTCAGCGCAGACCCGCTTTGTCCCAAATCGCAGAAGTAGAGCCCCACGTCGTCCGGCGACAGCTCCTCCTCGGCGATTCGCCGCTGCAGTCGCTGAAGCAGGTGTTCGCTGTGGCTCTCGACGATCACTTGGACTCGGCGGTTATTCCATACGTCGATCATGACGTCCGCTAGGCCCGACTGGACTGACGGATGCAGGTGAATCTCCGGTTGCTCGAGGAGCACCGTTGAGCCTTCGGGAACGAAAAGGCAAAGAACCAGTACCGGTAGAATCTGCGACACGCCGAAGCCGACGTCCGTCAGCAACACCTGCGCCGACCGGGGCGTTCGCTTGATCCTCACCTCGTATATCTGACTCCCGTCACCCACCGATTCAACCTGGAAGTCGTGGATCAGCTCCAGCTCCTTGAGCCACTTGGCCACATATTGCTCCAAGCTCAGCCGCCGTTTGCGGTATCCTGGCGAAATCGTGTCGCCACGTTCCCTAGCCGCCAGGATAGCATCCACGACCGCCTCTCCGGCCCTTCCCATGTCAGGCGGACGTGCCCCAGTCCACGCGTATCGCCGCTCTGGGTGCGCTCTCAGCGGACCAAGGTACGCGACTTGGTTCAAGCGTCTTTCCAGGGCGAGCGCCAAGTCGGCCAAGAAGCCCGCGTTCTGAAAGTGCGCCCGAGCTTGGTCCGGGAATCGGTAGTACTTCTCCGGCTCTGGCAACGGCCACTTCCGGCCGACGCTGTGAACGAAGCGAAACCCCGGCTCGTCCGGCACGTCTTCCAGCAGCTCGTACTTGGTAGGGGAAGCCGCCCTCCGGCGCATTCCAAACTCGGCGTTGCCCACGCCATACGTCATCGCCTTCACGACAGGTCGCATGCCTCCATAGGGACCCTGTCCATAGGAGCCCTGTCCATAGGACCGCCCGGTCTGAGCAACCGCCACCCGAAACGCGAGGTTGCGGCTCTCGCACACCAGTCGGTTGTCGTGTTTGCTGTCCTTGACTTGAAACGGCTTGCGGCGGTCCCATTCCAAGAGCAACTCAAGGTCCTTCTTGGCGTCGTGGTCGTGCACAATCCCACTGAAATCCCCGAGATCCACGGGCGTAGACTTGTCGCCGAAGTGGAACACCAGTCCACGGTCCGCCGAGTCGGCCGTCTGCTTGAGAAGCAACAGCGCGTGGAGCAGGCTGCTCTTGCCGGAGCTGTTAGTCCCGAAGAACCCTGTGATCGGCCGCAACGCCACATCTCCGGTGTCGGCCCAGGACTTGAAGTTCTTGAGTCGAAGTCGAGTCAGCATTGGGCGTCATCCTCCAGAGAACTGGTCGTTTGGCTGTCGTCCGCCGGCGGTGGTCCAGCTCGCCTGGTCCCAGCCAGAGCTGCCGTCACGGACGCCCGTGTATCGTAGCTTGTAGGGAGCGTGGCGGCAACGATGGGGCAGGGTCTTTCGTGGGCTTGAGCCGACTCCCGGCTGGTGTATCTTGTCGCCCGGTCCAAATGTAGCCGCCGCCCATCCTCCTGCGTACTGCTTCCCATGAACACTTCCCGATCATCCGCCTGCCTTCCAACGGGACGCCGCATCTCATGACTACGCCCACCACCCGCGCTCTCCGCGCTCTCCGCACTGCCCTCCCACGCGGCCTTCGCGCCGCCATCCCCCTCGCCCTCCTCGCCGCCGCCTGCTACGGCACTCCCGGCGCCGACGCCCCCGTCTCCATCGACTACGAGCGTTTCGAGCTCGACAACGGCCTGGAGGTGGTGCTGCACGTGGACCGCTCGGACCCGCTGGCGGCGGTCGCCATGACCTTCCATGTGGGGTCGGCCCGCGAGGTCGAAGGACGCACCGGCTTCGCCCACCTCTTCGAGCACCTCTTCTTCCTGGATTCGGAGAACCTGGGTCCCGGCGGACTCGACCGGCTCATGACGCGGATCGGCAGCTCCACCAACGGCTCCACCAGCCGCGACCGCACCAACTACTTCGAGGTGGTGCCGACCGACGGTCTGGAGAAGGCGCTCTGGGCCGAGGCCGACAAGCTGGGCTTCTTCATCAACACCGTCACCGAGTCGGTGGTTGCCAAGGAGAAGCAGGTCGTCAAGAACGAGAAGCGGCAGGGCGTGGACAACCGCCCCTACGGCCACACCAGCTTCGTGGTGGACCGGGCGCTCTACCCGGAGGGGCACCCCTACCGCTGGCAGGTGATCGGCTCGCTCCAGGACCTGGACGCCGCGACCCTGGCCGACGCCAAGGAGTTCCACGCGCTCTGGTACGGTCCCAACAACGCCACGCTGGTAGTGGCCGGCGACATCGACCCGGCGCAGACCCGCGAGTGGATCGAGAAGTACTTCGGCGAGATCCCGGCCCGCGAGACGCCGCCCACTTCGGAGTCGCCTCCCGTCGAGCTGGCCGAGACGCGGCTGCTCTTTCACGAGGACAACTTCGCCCGGCTGCCCCGTCTGACTATGGCCTGGCCCACCGTACCCATCTACCACCCCGACGCCTACCCCTTGGCCGTGCTGGCGGCCCTTCTGACCGACGGCAAGTCCACGCCGATGCACCAGGCGCTCGTGGAGGACGCGAAGGTCGCGCCGTCAGTGTTCGCCTTCAACGGCTCCCAGGAGCTCGCGGGCCGCTTCACCTTGCAGGCCGGAGCCTTCGCCGGAACCGACTTGGACGACGTGCGCGCCGCCGTCGAGGAGGGCTTCCGTCGCTTCGAGGAAGAGGGCGTCGTCGAGGCCGAGCTTCGACGGGTGAAGGCGGGCACCGAGACGGCGTTCTACCAGCGCCTGTCCAGTGCGCTGGGGAAGGCGTTCCAACTAGCCCAGTACGCGATCTTCGCCGACGACCCGGGGTACGCGGCGGAGGACTTGCGGCACATCCTTGCCGTCACCGAGGCCGACGTGATGCGCGTTTACGAGAGCTATGTGCGGGACCAGCCCTACGTGGCGGCCAGCTTCGTGCCCCGAGGAGAGGCCGATCTGGCCATTGACGGGTCCCAGCGCGCCGAAGTTGTCGAGGAGCCGATCGTGCAGGGCGCCGAGGCCGAGTTCACCGTGGTCCGGGGCGAGGAGCGCACGCCCCAGGGCGCCTTCGACCGCTCCGTCGAGCCTCCCTTCGGACCGTCCCCCACGCTTCGCGTCCCAGAGCTCTGGCGCACAGTGGTGGGCACCGACGCCGCCCCTGCCACAACCGACGCCTCCGCGCCCACCGCCGCCGCCCACTTCCCCGCGCTCGGCATTGAAGACCGGGAGATCCCCGTCGTCAACTTCGAGTTGCGCTTCCGCGGCGGCCTTCTGTTGGAGGACCCGGCCCGCCCCGGCATCGCCAACCTGCTGGCCGAGACGATGCTGGAAGGCACCGCCAACCGCACCCCCGAGGAGCTGGAGCAGGCGATCGACCTTCTGGGCGCCTCGGTGAACGTCTCCGCCGGCTCCCAGAACTTCACCCTCTCCGGCAGCGTCCTGGCCCGCAACTACGCCGAGACAATGGACTTGGTCGCCGAGATCCTGTTGGAGCCGCGCTTCGACCCGGAGCGCTTCGAGCTCGCCCGCCAGCGCGTCGAGAACGGCATCCGCCAGCAGGAGGCCAGCCCCAACGGGATCGCCGCCCGCGCCTTCGGACGCCTCCTCTACGGCGAGCACATCCTGGCCCAGCCCACCGCCGGCACGCTGGAGTCGGTGGCCTCCATCGCCCTTGACGATCTGCGAGCGTACCACCAGACAGCGCTCGTGCCCGCGACGGCGGCGTTCCACGTTGCGGGCGCGCTCTCCCGGCAAGAGGCCGTCGCGCCCCTGGCAGCCTTGGCGGAGCGGTGGTCGCCCGGCCCCGGCCCTGCGCCCGACTTCCCGCCTCCGCCCACGTGGTCCCCCAATCGAGCCGGCCTCTACTTCGTCGATGTCCCCGGCTCCAGCCAGTCGGTGCTGGCGATCGGCCGCTTGGCACTGGCCCAAACCGACGACGGCTTCTACCCGGCCACCGTCATGAACTTCCGCCTGGGCGGCGGCGGCTTCGCATCCGAGCTGACCCTGGAGCTTCGAGAAGGGAAGGGGTACACCTACGGGGTCGGCTCCGGCTTCCAGGGCACCGAGCTGCCCGGCCCCTTCTCGATCCGCTCCTCGGTGCGCTCCAACGTCACGCTGGAATCGTTGCAGCTGATCAAGGAGATCGTGGAGCGCCACGGCCCCGAGTTCGACGCCCAGGACCTGGAGACCACGCAGGGCTACCTCCTCCGCGCCAACGCCCGCGCCTTCGAGACCCTGGGTGCCAAGCTGGGCTTGGTCCGGTCCGTCAGCGTCTACGGCTTCGAGCCCGACTATGTGCTTCAGCGGGAACGGATCGTCCGGGAGATGACGGTGGAGCGCGTCCGCGAACTGGCAGCCCAGCACCTGGACCCGACCGGCATGGTCTGGCTCGTGGTGGGCGACGCCGAGACCCAGCTGTCCCGCCTTTCGTCACTTGGTCTGGGTGCGCCGATCCTGCTGGATCGCCGAGGGCGGCGGGTCCGGTAATCCGATTGACCTCCTTCCGCCTGCGGACTACCATTAGGATTAGGTCTCGACCAGCCGACGACTTGGAGCGGCACATAGTGATATGACGAACACGTCCCCCTTCGCTCGCCCCACGGCGTGCCTCTTCGCGACCGCCTGCCTCCTCGCGCTGGCCCTGGCCCACGGCGCAGCCCGCGCCCAAGACGCGTCCGCCGACCCGCCGGCCTCCACCGCCAGCTCCCCGGCAACCGACGAGCCCGGCACCGCCGTTGCCGCCCGAACCGCGGCTCCCCCGGTCATCGACGGTGTGCCCGACGACCAGGCTTGGCTGGCCGCCGCTCCCCTCGCCGACTTCGTGCAGAGGGAGCCCGCCGACGGTCAGCCCGCGTCGGAGCGTACCGAGGTGCGCATCCTCTTTGACGACGAGGCCGTGTACGTGGCCGCGTGGGCCTACGACTCCCAGGCCGACGCCATCGTCCCCGGCGAGTCGATCCGCGACTACGAGATCACCGACGCCGACGCCGTCCTCATGATCTTCGACACCTTCAACGACCAGCAGAACGGCTTCGTCTTCGGCACCACGCCGGCGGGGATCGAGTACGACGGACAGGTGGCGTCGGCGGGGAGCGGCGGCGGCTTCTTCCTAGGCGGCGGCGGAAACCGGCAACGCCGCTTCCAGGCCGGGGCGGGCGGCGGCTTCAACAAGAACTGGGACGGCAGCTGGACCGTGGCCACCTCCCGCGACGCCGACGGCTGGTACGCCGAGTTCCGCATCCCCTTCAGCACCCTCCGCTACGGCTCCGAGACCGACACGTGGGGCTTCAACGTCGCCCGTCGCATCCGTCGCCTCAACGAGGAGGACTTCTGGTCCGCCGTGCCTCGCGAGTTCAACCTGTACCGCCTGGACTTCGCGGGTCAGCTCACCGGCGTCGAGCCGCCGTTCCGCCTTTCCGGGACCGTCACGCCCTACGTGCTGGGCTCCACGGTGCGCGACTACGCGGACGCGGCCCAGACCGGCTTCGACCAGGGCGCCGAGATCGGCGGCGAGGCCAAGGTTCAAGTCACCCAGGGGCTGACCTTGGACATGACCGTCAACACCGACTTTGCGCAGGTGGAGGTGGACGACCAGCAGGTGAACCTGACCCGCTTCTCCCTCCTCTTCCCCGAGAAGCGCCCCTTTTTCCTGGAGAACGCCGGCTTCTTCACCGTCGGGGCAGGGGGCGCGGACCTCTTCTTCAGCCGCAGGATCGGCATTTCGGGCGGCCAGCCCGTCCCGATCAAGGGTGGAGGCCGCCTCTCGGGCCGAACCGCGGGCCTCAACCTGGGCCTCCTGCACATCCGCACCGGCACCGACGTGGCCGGCGACCCGGAGAACCACTACTCTGTCGCGCGTGTGGCGAAGGAGCTGCCCAGCCGCTCCCGGATCGGCGGCCTCTTTGTGAACCGGGGCAGCAACATGGACGGGGACTACAACCGGACCTACGCCGTGGACGGTCGGCTGGGCTTGGGTGACCAGTTCACCGTGACTTCCTTCCTGGCCCGCACCGAGACGCCCAACCTGGACGGGGCCGACATGGCCTGGGACGTGACCGCTGGCTGGTCGAGCCGCAACTGGCGGGCCAACGTCACCGCTCGCGAGATCGGCGAGCACTTCAACCCCGAGGTCGGCTTCCTGCCTCGCAACGGACACCGCTACTACCAGCTGTTCGGCATGTGGTACTACCGCCCGAACCGAGTCTTCCGGGAGTTGCGCCCCCACATCTCCTACTACACCTACCAGACGATCCGAAGCGGCGTCGCCAGGAACTTCACCGAGTCCTCCCGCCTCCACATCGACAACCACTGGGCGTGGCCCTCCGGGATGGAGCTCCACACCGGCGCCAACTACGTCACCGAGGGCCTGTACGAGTCCTTCGAGATCCCCGGGACCGATGTGGTCGTGCCCGAAGGCAACTACGCGGGCTGGGAGTCCCAGATCGTCTTCTTCACCGACCAATCCCGGATGCTCTCCTTCAACTCCCGCTTCAACTGGGGAGGCTTCCTCTCCGGCAGCAAGCGAACCACCAGCGGCGACGTGACGATCCGCGCCGGCGCCCGTTCCAGCGCAACGCTCCGCGTGGCCTACAACGACGTGCACCTGCCCCAAGGCGACTTCACCACCACCCTCGCTGGCCTGAACCTGGGCTACTTCTTCACGCCGCGGATTTACGTCCAGTCCTTGGTCCAGTACTCCAACCAGATCGACCAGTGGTCCGCCAACGTCCGCTTCGGCTGGCTCAACACCGCCGGCACCGGCCTCTTCGTCGTCTTCAACAACGTCCACGGCATCGAAGACGTGACCGGACCCGTCGGCCGCTCCGTCTTCCTGAAGTTCACCCGCCAGCTGAACGTGTTCGGGGGGTAGCGGCTGGATCGAGCCGAGCCGCGAGTGGCTCGAATCGAGTCGAGAATGACTCGAATCGAAATCGAATCGAAAATAGTCCCATCCAGACATGGAAACGCCCGTTTTGGGGACTTAAGCTGCTGCAGACTGGGCGACGACCGGCGAGTTCGGAGGCTTTCCCAAGCCGGATCCCACCACGATGCTCGCGTGGGGTTCCGGCACTTCCGGCTCGGCTCCGTCGTGGCTACACTTCAACAGCGGCGCGGCGGAACGGCCCGCCGAAGGAGGCGACGGATGGGACTGGAGTGGATTGATACCTGGGCCGGGCTTGCCGGCTTCGTGGCGGTGTTGGCGTGGATCGGCAACCAGGGTCGCAAGACCCGGAGGTTTATGGAGCACCGGTTCCAGGCCATCGAGCAACGGTTCGACGCCACCGACCGGCGGATCGACAGGGTGAAGGCCGAGATCAAGGAGTCGGAGCAACGGACTCTAGCGTTCGTGAACAAGCGGCTCGACGACCTGAACAAGCGGCTCGACGACTTCAAGGACTTCGTGCTGACCCTGATCGGTGGGATGCCTCGCCACAGGGTCTCGGACGCTTCTGATTCCTCTTCCGACTCGGAACGCCGAGCCGAGAACTAGCCCCCAGTAGGGCTAGCCCGGCCCTTCGTCGTCCTCCGCGTTCGCCGCCTCGAACGCCTCGGCAAACTCCGCCAGCTTCGTTGCCAGCGCGACCCCCATCGCGTCGGCAGTGCTGGCTGCTTCCGAGACGCCCACCGCGGTCGCGTACCACGTCACCGCCTCGGAGTGGGTGATCTGGGTGTCGCGGATCATCTGGGTGGCTTGCTGGACGCGGACCGAGACGGAATAGCCGACCATCCCTGCCACGCCCCCGCCGCACTCGAAGGTGACGCGCAGCTCTGGGAGCCCTGGAGCGGCCAGCATCTCCTCGCGGGCTAGGAGCGGCACGCCGGCGTCGCCCAGCGCGGCTTCCGAGTCTGCCCGCACGGACTCGGCCGACAAGCCCGCACCCTGGCACGCCTCGTTCGTCTCGGCCCGGACGTAGACGCCGTCCAGTCCTTCCAGCGTGTAGCGGTTCCACTCGGTGTTCTGGGCGGCGGACGGGGCGGGGAAGGCGAAGAGCGCGGCCGCGACAACCGTTGCCGTCCGTGCTCCCAAGCGAACGGTGGTCGGTGCTCCCAAGCGAACGGTGCGCGGCATCGCTACCGGCTCCCCCCGCACGACCTGCACTGGTGGTTGTTGCGGGACCCCAGCTTCTCCAGCAGCGCCACCGTGGCCGGCTGGGGCTGGGCGCGCTGTTCGGGGCTGTTGGCCAGGTCGGCCGTCGTCTGGCCCCGGCGGCTGATCGCGTGAATGTCCGTCCCTTGGGAGACCAAGTACAGAATCGTCTCGTTGTCGCCTCGGGCGGCGGCGTGGTGGATCGCGTTGTAGCCGTCCTTGTCGCGCAGGTTCGGGTCCACGCCTAGCTCTTCGATCAGGTAGCGGACGGCAGGAAGCCATCCGTCCGGCACAGCGCGGTGCTGCTGAGCCACTCGGGAGGTGCCGAACCCCACCCCGGAGGCCGCGTGCAGCGGATGCACGGCAGGTCCGCCCACGGGGACCGGCGGCAGCCCGGACGGATCGGCGGGCACTTCGTCGGGCCTCGTATCGGGGAAGTTGGGATCCCGGTAGCGGCGTCGGTCGGGCAGGCGTTGCGTCCAGATGTTGGGGTCGGCGCCGTGCTCTACTAGCAGCCGCATGGCGTCCACATCCACCGCGTAGGCGGCCCGCCAGAAGGGGGTCGCGCCCGTGAAGTCCACGCCCATGCGCCCCGCGTTGTAGGCGGCGTACCAGATGTGTGTGCTGGTGCGTTGGTTGGGATCGGCCCCGGCGTCGAGCAGAAGCCGCATGAACTCCAAGTATCCGGTCTCCTGCTGGCGGAACGCCTGGGGTTGCGGATACCAAGTGCGCAGCGACCATTCGATGTTCAGCGTGGCAAAGAGGGGCGCGGCGCCGTCGTCGCTGACCTGGTTGGGGTCCGCACCCCGCTCCAGCAGGTCCCGCGCCAAGTCGTAGTTGCCGTTCACGACCGCTACCAGCATCGGCGAGGTCTGGTCGCCCGCCGTGGGTTGCTCGATGTCGGTGCCGTGGTCGGCCAACAGCGCGGCGGTGGAGCGGTGGCCTTCCCGGGCCGCGTAGTGCAGTGCTGCGAACCCGCCCTGCTTGCCGATCTGCTGGGCCGATGTGAGTGCCTTGACCGGGGGCTCGGCAGGCGGCTCGGGGGCCGGCTTCTCGCTGGGCTCCGCTGGTTCCGCAGATGCCGCGGGCTCGGCAGACGCCTGTCGAGCGTTGGCCGGGTTGCTTGGAGGCTGGGCACCGGGAGGCGGCTGTTGCGCACCGGGAGCGCCGGGGGCTTCGGGCTGCTGGGCTGGCTCTTCCTCTTCTTCGGGCTCCTCGGCGGCCGCCCGCACACGGGCGCGCTGGCGTTGCTCGGCGCGGAAGCTCTGGTCCAGCGCTTCGTAGTCCTTCACGCGGGTGACCAGCGACGGGTCGGCGCCGGCGTCCAGCAGCGCCGCCATGGCCGCGTCCGCCCCCCGCGCCGCCGCGAACATGAGAGGCGTGCGCTCCGAGAACCCGTCCCGGGCATTCACGTCGGCCCCTCGCGCCGCCAGTGCCTCCACCACCTGGGCCGCGTCGGCATCGGCGGCAAAGTGCATGGCCGTGACTCCGGTGGCGGTCACCGCGTCGGGGTCGGCGCCAGCCTCCAAGAGGATCGCCGCCACCTCGGCGTGGCCCGCCCGCCCGGCCAAGTGCAGCGGGGTGTACCCGCCCAGCCGAGTCGTCGCCCGCACGGTGGCGCCGGCGTAGAGCAGGGTTCGCGCGATCTCGGCTTCGTTGTCCGCCGCCGCCCAGTGAAGCGCGGTCATGCCGTCGTTCTGGGCCGCGTTGGGGTCCGCGCCCTGCCGCAACAGCTCGCGCACCGCCTCCAGGTCGCCCCGCTCCGCCGCGTCGGCAACGGGCGAATCGGCCGGCGCCGACGGCACGACCGCCCCGGCGTCCAACGCGATCGCCCCAGTGCCCAACGCGACCACTGCGGCGCCCAACGCGACCGCCCCGGCGAGAAGCCGCAACATCCTCTGTGCCCCACCTCTCTGAACGCTCTTCATCCTCGGTCTCCTGGTCTCCTGGTCCCGGTCGCCTGGCACTAGTCCCCTAATGTCGTTGAACGCCTGCCGCCGCCTGCCGCTGTTGCGCGCCCCGCACAAGCAGGAACCCGCCGACCAAGCCGACAAGCGGAGCGACGGCGTGTACCCAAGTGATCATGCTCATCGACCCGAGTGCCGCCATCGGGGCGCCGACGAGGACGGCAGTCGCCGGTCCCCCCAGCAGCTGACCCACGAAGCCGCCGCACGCCGTACCGAAGAGCAGCTCCGTGGTCTTCGTCATGGGCGCGTGCCTCCTAGTCCCCCTGGTCCCTTCTAGAACGCGAAGTGCCCCGTGCTGTTCCCGAACTTCTCGATGTCGGTCGCCCCCAGCTTGTGCAGCATGGAGAGCATGACGTTGGCCATCGGCGTGCCCGGCGTGGCCCGGATGTGGCGGCCTCCCTCCAACGCGCCGTTGGCGCCGCCCACCAGGAAGAGGGGGCAGCGGGCGTGGTTGTGGAGGTTGCTGTCGGCCATCGCGGAGCCGTACACGATCATCGTCTTGTCCAGCAGGTTCCCGTCGCCCTCCGTGGAGCGCTGGAGCTTGTCGAGGAAGTAGGGGACCATCGACACGTGGTACTCGTTGATCTTGGCGAACTCCTTGACCCGCTCCTCCCGGCCGCCGTGGTGCGACGCCGCGTGGAAGGGCGTGTCCACGCCGGACTCGGGGTAGACCCGCGGCGACGCGTCGCGACCCAGCTTCAGCGAGAAGACCCGCGTGGTGTCCGACTGGAACGCCAGCACTTGCAGGTCGAACATCAGCTTGACGTGCTCCTCGAAGGAGTCGGGAACGCCCACGGGCGCCTCGGGGATCTGTCGCTCCTCGCCGCTCACGTTCTGGGCCTCGATCCGCTCGATGCGCTGCTCCAACTCCCGGATGTTGTTGGCGTACTGGTCCAGGCGGTGGGCGTCGGAGGGTGCCAGCTGCCGCCGAAGCGACGACATCTCGCCCATCACCCAGTCCAGAATGCTCCGGTCCGTGTCCAGGCGATGCGCCCGCTGCTCTGCGGTCCCGCCGGCCCCGAAGAGCTGCTCGAAGACGGCGCGCGGGTCGCGGATCATCGGCAACGGCTGGGACGGCGACGCCCAGCTGATGGTGTCGGTGTACACGCACGCGTAGCCGTAGGCGCAACCGCCGGCCTGGTCCACGTTCTCGATGGAGAGCTGCAGGGAGGGGATCGGCGTCTCCTGGCCGAACCGCTGCACGTACATCTGGTCCAGCGAAGTGCCCACGTGCACGTCCGATCCTTCGGTCTGCTTCGGGTGCGCCTGCGTCAGGAAGACCGCGCTCGTGCGGAAGTGGTCGCCGCCGATCTCGCTGGGCGCGTAGGCGTCGGCCATCCGGGCGTCGGTGTCGCTGATGATCGTCAGGTAGTCCCGGAACGGCTCCAGCGGCTTGAGGCTGCTCGGCGACAGGTCGAAGTCGCGACCTGTCGCGGCGGGCGCCCACAGGTGCTGCGACGCGCCCCAGTCGTTGCAGCCGGCGGCGCCGTGGACCTGCTCGATGCACACGAGTCGCGTGCTGCCCGCAGCCCTTCCGGCCTCGGTGGTTGCCCACCGGCGGCCCGCCGGGATCATGGCGTCGAGGAGAGGGAGACCGACGGCTGCGCCGGCGCCCTTGAGCATGGTGCGGCGGGAGACGTGCTTGCCAGTGAGGATTTCCATTCTTGACGGACCTCGCGGGGGTTGGCGGGTTGGCTGGGGTTGGTGCCTTATTGGGGTTGAAGCCGAGGATCGGGGGACTGGCGCTCGTGGACCGGCTCGGCGTCGCTCTCGGCTTGCTCCTCGACCGCGGTCGCGGCTCGGGCCATTCGGAACGGCGGGCTGCCCACCACGCCCAGCACGAACGACGACATCCGGTAGTCGTTGGTCGCCGCGCTCGCCGTGATCTGCCGGATCGTGGGCATGTCGAAGTACTCTACACGCCGGCCCAGGGCGTACGCCATCAGGTTCTCGGCGAAGGTGCGGTAGAAGACCTCCCGGTAGCGGAGAAGCGCGTCGCGCAGGTCGTCGGGGCCGGCCAACTCGATGCCGTCGTACATGACGCCCACCGGGTCCACCGGGTTGCCCTCGTCGCGGATACGCCAAGCACCGGTCACATCGAAGTTCTCCATCGCCAGTCCCAGGGGGTCGATCGCCGAGTGGCAGGAGTTGCACGCCGGGTTGGCGCGGTGCATCTCCATGCGCTCGCGAACGGTCAGGAAGCGCCCCTCTTCCGCGGCGGCCGTCTCCTCGAACGCGGGGATGTCCGGCGGGGGCGGAGGCGGAGGCGCGCCCAGGAAGACCTCCAGCACCCACTTCCCCCGCAGCACCGGCGATGTGCGGTCCGGATGGGAGGTGAGCGTCAGGATGCTGCCGTGCCCCAGCAGCCCCCGGCGCTCGTTGGTGGGGTAGGGAGCCTTTCGGAACTCTGGACCAGTGACGCCCGTGATTCCGTAGTGCCTCGCCAGCCGTTCGTTGACGAACGTGTAGTCCGCCGTGAGAAGTTCGGTGACGGGCCGATCGGCCTCGACCAAGTGGTGGAAGAACGTCTCCGTCTCCCGGTGCATGGCGTCGGCCAGCGTCTCGTCGAAGTAGGGGTAGGTGAGGGCGTCGGGGTGAATCTTCTCCAGGTCCTGGAGCCGCAGCCACTGGGCGGCGAAGCGGGTGGCCAACGCCTTGGACTTGGGGTCGGCCAGCATCCGACGGGCTTGGTGCTCCAGCTCCGCGGCCTCCCCGAGCCCGCCCTTCCGCGCTGCTTCCATCAGTGCCTCGTCGGGCGGCGCGCCCCACAGGAAGAAGGAGAGGCGCGAGGCCAAGTCCACATCCGCGATCCGGTAGTTCCCTTGGGCGCCCTCGGGCCGTCGTTCCAGCCTGAAGACGAAGTGCGGACTGGCCAGCACGGCCTGGAGCGCGGTGCGCACGCCAGCCTCGAAGCCCCCGTCGGCGGCTCCCCGGCGGTAGAAGGCGAGGAGTCCCTCCACGTCGCTCTCGGCGGCCGGACGGCGGTACGCCTTGCCAGCCAAACGCTCCAGAATCTCGCGGGCGCAGGGCTCCTCCTCCGCCGGGGCGGTCGGGCGGCAGGTGAAGATCGAACGGCGCGCCGGCGTTTCCGACACCCCGGTGACGTGGAACGGCCCGAGGATGGTGACGCGCTGGAGGTGCTGCTGGGTGGTGACGCCTAGCCCGATCCCGATCTGACCGTCGGCCAACGTGTGGTCGATCGGTCGGATCAGGTCGTCCACGACGCCCTCGAACTGGCGGAGGAACGCCACCGACACGCGCTTGGGGCCGGCGGTCACGTAAATGGAGTCGGTGCGGATGTTCAGTCCCGTGGGCTCCGACTCGGACATCCACCGGTCCACGTCCAGCAGCGCCGCTCGTGCGCCGTCGATGGAGACCTCCAGCTGCTCGAAGCCGAAGGTGCGGCCGAAGACCTCGCCTTCCACGGCGGCGTAGGGCATGACGTGGAAGACGTACTTGCCGTCGGCGGGGAAGTTGTGCACCACCGACAAGCCGCCTCGTGTGCCGACCGGTGCCCCTTCGACGCGCTCCTTCTGGGACGCGACCCGGGGGATGCGGTAGATCGTCGAGCCCACCTCCGCCTCCGGGTCGCCCAATGCCATCCGGCTGATCCGGCCCGCCGCCCGCAGGTAGCCCTCCACCACGGTTGCGGAAGGCATCTGAACGTCCGCGATGTTGTCGAAGTTGGCGCTCTTGGTGTCCAGCGGGAGGTACGCCCCCACGTCCACATCGATTCCCAGAAGGTCGCGCACCGCCGCCGCGTACTCGGCTCGGTTGAGGCGCTGGAAGGTGCGCCTGCCCGGATCGGGGTTGAGCGCGGCGATCCGGTCCATCTCGTCTTCCAGCTCGGTAGCCATGGCGGCCAGCACGTCGGCCTCCGGGCGGCGTATCCCTCGGGGCGGCATCATCCCCGCCCGGAGCTTCCGAATCATCTTCTCGACGGTGGGGCGCCGTCCCTCGGCTTCGGCGACGTCGAAGCCCTCCAGCACCAAGCCGCCCACTTGGCGCCGCTCGCTGTGGCAACGGATGCAGTACTCCTCCACCACCTCGTTGGCCACCGCGTCCCTGGCGACGTTGGCTACCGCATCCCTGGCGACGTTAGCCACCGCGTTCTTGGTGACGGGCTCCGTGGCAGCGGGTTTGCCGACGACGTAGGGGGCCGGACTCGCAAGGACCTGGTGGGCCGGCCCCGCGTGTGCGACGGGGTCGTCGGCACGGGGCACGGGACCGTCGGCGCCGGAGCCGAAGCCGAGTCCCACGATGCCTGCCGCCGCCAGCACCAAGGCATACTTGCTCATACCCGCGTCCTCCCGGACAAGCGATTGACTTCTTACAGTATACAATGAGCACGAGTGCGGCGCCAGGGCCAACCGTAGTGCGGTGCCAGGGCGATCTCCCCTCGCGGAAGACCGGTGGCGCCGCCGGGTACCGAACGCTTACTATGGAGTGCGATTCGGCGGGAGGTCCGGGATGCTGGCAACTCTGATGATCGGCGGGCGGTCCGTTGCCCGGTCGGGCGGACGCTCGGACGCTCGGTCGGCTGGGCGGTCCGTCGCCAGGTCGGCTCGACGCACCGTCGCCAGGTCGGCTGTGCTCGCGACGGCCGTTGCGGCCGTGTTCTCGTCGGTCGGCGTCCCGCCTGCGGCCCGCGCCCAGGACTCGGCGGAGAACCCCGGGCCGGTCCGGATCACCGCCCACGTGCTGGACGCCGAGACGGGGGAGTCGCTGGCCGGTGCCGTGGTGTCGCTGGCCGGGGTCGCAACGCGCCACGTGACCGACCTGAACGGGCAGGCATCCTTCGAGGCCGCCGTGGGCGACTACGAGCTCGTCGTGCGCCGAAGCGGCTACGAGACGTTGCGAGGCGACTTCAGCGTGTTGCGTCCAGGGGACTTTTTCCTCGACATGGTGCGGTCCGCCCCGGACGACCCCTCGGCCGCCGCTCGTCTCGTGGTCCAAGTCGCCGACGCGGACACGCAGCAGCCCATCGAAGGCGCGGCGGTGTCGTTGCTCTCCGGCGCGGCTCGACCCACCAACGTCCGTGGTGCGGCCGCGTTCGACGACCTCGCCCCGGTGCTGACCCAGGTGACGGTGGAGATGATCGGATACGCCACCCGCACCGAGCCCGTCGTGCTGCACCCGGGGCGCACCACGGCGGTGGAGGTGAGGATGGCCGTGGAGGCGATCGAGCTGGAACCGATCCTGGTCGAGGTGCGCTCGCCCCTGATGGAGGCGCACGGCGTCTACGACCGGCTGGAGCGCGGCATCGCAAACCGGGTGCTCACCAGAGAGGCGATCGAGCGGCAGGCGTCGCACCGGCTCTCCGACGCCCTCGTGCACGTTCCAGGGCTGGAGGTGCGCCGGGAGGGCAGATTGATCGGCTTCCCGTCTCGAGCCGTGCTCTACGCCCGAGGGTGCCCCCTGACCGTGTGGGTGGACGGGGTCGAGTGGCACGCGGACATCGAGGGCTCGGTGGACATCGACCAGATCGCGCCGGAGTGGATCGAGCTGGCGGAAGTGTACTGGGGAGCGAGAACGCCCATGCGCTTCGCCACCGGGAGCGATTGCGGGGCCGTCCTCATCTGGACCCGACACGGACGCCGAAGGTAGGGCGGCGTGTCCGGCACGAAAGTAGGCGGCGCCTTCCCCCTGCGGTTAGGTTGACTACCATGACCGATCTTGCGCGGACCGACCTTGCCCGAGGCGCATTGGCGCCCGACTTCGCCCTCCTCTCGGCGCTGGGCCAGGAGCCCGTCGCCCTCTCCGACCAGCGGGGCGCCCCAGTGGTGCTGATGTTCGTGCCCCTGGCGTTCTCCAGCACCTGCACCGAGGAACTCTGTCACGTCTCCGAGAACTGGAGCACGTGGGGCGAGCTGGGTGCCAAGGTGTTCGGGATCAGCATCGACTCGCCGTTCGTCAACCAGAAGTGGGCCGAGGAGATGGGCGTCCCGTTCCCCGTCCTCTCCGACTTCAACAAGGAGGCGGCCAGGGCCTACGGAGTCCTGCAGGACGACTTCTTCGGCCTGCGCGGCGTGGCCAAGCGCTCGGTCTTCGTGGTGGACCACGAGGGGCGGATACACTGGAGTTGGCGAAGCGACGACCCCGGCGTGTTGCCTCCCTTCGACGAGATCGTGGAGGCGGTCCGAGAAGTGGAGGCGGTCCGACAGCTGGAATGAGCCGGCGATGGTCCGCTTGATTGCCTGCTTCCGGACGGTCCTTGCCTGCCCCCGTACGGTCCTTGCCCGTCTACGTACGGTCCTCCTCGGCGTCGGGGCTGCTGTCGCGGCGGTTGTCGTGGCGGCTGGCGTAGTCGCAACGAGCGCGGCAGTGGAGGCGAGCGCCCAGGAGCAGGTCGTCTTCGCCGGTCAGGTGGTGGACACGTACTTGGGGCAGCCCGTGTCAGGCGCGCTGATCGTCTTGCCGGACGCGCGCAAGCCGGACGGGTCGACGATCGCGGGCGTGACCGACGAGTCGGGACGCTTCAGCATCTCCGACGTGCCCACGGGACCCAGCGAAGTCGCGGTGTCGCGGCTCGGGTACGCAGAGCTGGCGCAGGTGCTGGACATTCAGGACGGCCTCTTCGTCGAGGTCGCGCTGATCCCCAAGCCCCTGGTGCTCGAAGGCATCGAAGTCTACGTGGACCGCCTGGAAAGTCGGCTGCGCAGCGTGCCCTTCTCGTCGAACACCCATACGGAGACCGACCTCAGGTTCTCGCCGGACCTGAACGTCGCGGACTACCTGGACAGCCGCCCGGGCTTCTCGTTCGTGCCGTGCTTCGACGGAGCCTCGGGCTCGGTCTTCACGCGCCAGCGAGACTGCATCCGCACCCGGGGCGTCACGCCTCAGCGCCCCAAAGTGTTCATCGACGACGCGCCGGCGTTCGGCGGAGTGCAGGAGCTGGCGACGCTCCCGACCACCGAAGTGTACCGTGTGGAGGTGATCCGCGGATGCGCCCAGATTCGGGTCTACACCATCGCCTACTCCGAGGGGACGGCCAGCAATCCCCGACCGCTCCTCCCCATCGTCTGCTGACCCCGGGAGACCCGACATAGCGATGCCGTTCGGCCAGATGGAGGAGACGCCCGGCCTCCGTCTTCTCTTCACCCTCGCGGTGATGGTGGTGTTGGTCCACGGGTTGCGCCTAGCCCAGCCGATCGCCATTCCCTTCGCCGTCGCCGCGTTCCTGGCGGTGATCAGCCTTCCCGTCGTGCTGTGGCTGAGAAAGAGGCGGATTCCCACGCCCGTGGCGATCCTGCTGACTGTGCTCGGGGTGGCGACGGTCTTCGGACTGGTGATCCTGCTCGCCAGCCAGCAGCTCGCGGAGCTTCAGGCGCTGGGCCCGGCCTACGGCAGCGCGCTCCTCAGCCAGGTCGAGAACTCGGTCTTCCTCGTGCTGGAAGAGTGGGCGCCGGTGCAGCCTGCCCTGGAGAGCGTCCGGGACAACATCCAGAGCTTCTTCAACCAGTACCTGCTGGCCGTGGCGGGAGGCACCTTCACACGGGCGCTCTCCTTCGTCACCGCCACCTTCCTGGTCTTCCTGATCCTCGCCTTCGCGCTGGGCGAGGCCGCCGTCTTTCCCGCCAAGCTTCGGGCCGTGACCGGCGACCGTTTGGCCTCCGACGAGCGTCTGGCCAATATCGTAGAGGAGGTGCAGGGCTACTTGGTCATCAAGACGCTGGTGAGCTTGGGCACGGGCCTGCTGCTGGGGCTGTGGACGTGGTCGATGGGCTTGGACTCGCCGCTCTTGCTGGGGCTGATCGCGTTCGTGCTCAACTACGTGCCCACGATCGGTTCGGTGATCGCGTCGGTGCCTGCGCTGGTGCTGGCGTTCGTCGACTTCGACGCGGCAGGGTCGGCGATCGCCGGCTTCGACCTACAGAGGACGATCGTCGTGGGTTTGGGCTACCTGGCGGTCAACGTGGTGTTCGGGAACTGGCTGGAGCCGACGCTGATGGGGCGGCGACTGGGCCTCTCCACCCTCGTGGTGGTGCTCTCCCTGGTCTTCTGGGGGTGGCTGTGGGGACCGGTCGGCGCCCTGCTGTCGGTTCCCCTGACCATGGTCGCCAAGATCATGACCGAGAACACCAAGGACCTGAAGTGGGTGGCGGTGCTGCTGGACAAGAACCCGCCCCAGGACGGCTCGGCGGAGAGTGAGGCGGCCCGTGAGACTGGTGTCGATCCGGCCGCGACGGTGCCGCCGCCGACGGACGCTGCGACGGTGCCGACGTGAGGCTGCCGGGGCTGGACCGGCTCCCCGACAGCGCCCGGATCTGGATCTTCGGGGCGGAGCAGGAGGTGCGGGGAGAAGACGCGGCCGCGCTGCTGGCGACCGTGGACCGTTTCCTGGACGGCTGGACCGCCCACGGCACTCCCCTGCCGGCCGCACGCGATTGGTGCTGCCACCGGTTCCTGATCGTGGGCGTGGACCAAGATGCCGCGCCGCCCAGCGGGTGCTCCGTGGACGCCCTGGTGCGAGCCCTACAGGATGCGGCGGCGGGAGGCACGCCGGGGGCGCCGCGCTTCCTCGGCAACGAGGCGGTGTGGTACAGGGACGGCGACGGTGCTGTCCAGTGGGCGTCCCGCCCGGAGTTTCGCCGGCTGGCGCGTGGGGGAGGGGCGACTCCCGACACCGTGGTGTTCGACAACTCCATCACCGAGCTGGGGCAACTGAGGGCGGGGCGGTGGGAGGGGCCGGCTTCGGAGCGCTGGCAGGCCGTCTTCTTCGAGCAATCCCCCTAGCCAGGCCCAGCAGGCCCTAGCCGGCCCTGGGCCAGGGGGGTCGCAAAACGGCGTGGGCGGGCCGGAGTAGGGCTCCGTACGCAACGACGGCCAGCGGTCGGTGAAGACCGCTGGCCGTCGAAGGGTGACTTGGCGGACGCGCTTGCGGGAGCAGCGGCCCGACCGCCACGGCTAGCCGGGCTCGGGCTTTAGGCCATCGCCGCCCCGACGCGGATCACGTTCTCCGCTGCCGGTCCTTTGGGGCCGTCGACCAGGTCGAACTCGACGCGCTCGCCCTCGGAAAGACTCCGGAATCCCTCACCGGAGATCGCCGAGTAGTGGACGAAACAGTCCCGGTCTCCTGCCTCGGGGCTGATGAACCCGAAGCCCTTTGCGTCGTTGAACCACTTTACGGTTCCCGTGGTCCGCATCCTCTGCTCCTCCACTCTGCATGTTGCGCGGCTCCCGTTCTTGCGACCGAAGCCGTTCGGCGTTTCTGGGGGCCTCGTGCCCCGATTGTAGTGGACAACGCCAACCATGAAACGTAAACGACGATGGGCAGGGGCGTCAACCGTGGCCGTCGTCGGCCGGCTCGCCGCACTCCACGCTCCGCGGCGCATTCCACTAGATTTGACGTTCGTGGCGGACGGGCGGCGGTCCCACAATAAAGGCACCATGCACGAGCGGGAAGCGCACATGCACGGATACGGAGAGGGCGGACGGGCCATGCGAGCGGCTTGGGTGGCCGTTCTTGCACTCGCTGGGACGCTCGCGTCGGCGGAACCGGCGGCGGGTGCCGGCGCGATGCCGGCCGCGGTCCAGCGGGATGCGGCGCGGCAAGGGCAGCCAGGACGCGCTCCCGACCTGGGGGACGGCCCCGCGACCCTGAGCCGCATCGTGGCCGTGGCGCTGGAGCGCAACCGGGACATCCTGGACGCGGGCTACCAGGTGGCGCTGGCCGGGGGCCAGGTCTCGGAGGCGTGGAGCGGACTCTACCCGAGCCTGGAGTTCTCCGGCTCCTTCACCAGGAACGTGGCGCCGCAGGTCAGCTTCCTGCCCGCGCAGATCTTCGATCCCAACGCCGCCGAGGGCGACTTCATACCGGTCCAGTTCGCCGGGGACAACCTTTGGAACCTCTCCGTGGACGCGGAGCAGTCGCTCTTGGACCCCGACATCTTCGCCGGCGTGGGCGCCGCGGGCCGCTACCGGGGCTTGCAGCGGGAGGCGCTCCGAGGCCGAACGCAGCAGGTGGTCACGAGGGTGCGGATCGCCTTCTACGACCTTCTGCTTGCCCAGGAGGACGTCCGCCTCGCGACGAACTCGCTGGAGCGGGTGCGCCAGTCGCTGGAGGAGACCCGGGCGATGGTGGACGCCGGCTTGGCGGCGGAGTACGACGAGCTTCGCCTGGAGGTGGAGCTGGCCAACCTGGAGCCGACGCTGGGGCGGGCGCGGAACCGTCTGACGGCGAATCGGCGCGCGCTGGCCACCGAGCTGGACATGGACTCGGAGGCGGAGCTGGTGGTGGCCGGCGACTTGGCCCGGATCGACTTGGAGGACTTGGCCGCCAACTCCCCGGCCAACCGGGACATCCTCAACTTTGCGGGCGCGCGCGAAGGCCTGATTGCTCCGACGGAGGGAGCGCAACCTGCGCCGGAGCTCGTGGCCGCCGGCATCGGCTTCCGGTCGGACGTGCTCCAGCTCGAGATCACCGAGAGTCTTCGGCAGGCGGAACTGCGGGTCGAGCAGGCGGGGTACCTCCCGACGGTCACGGCGTTCGGCCACTACGGCTTGGCGGCCCAGCAGAACGGAAGCCCGGACTTCTTCGGGACCAGCATGCAGCGCGGCTCCACGAAGCAGCTGGGCCTGCGGGTCAGCTTCCCCATATTCTCCGGGTTCAGCCGCAACGCCCGGATCGCCCAGCGTCGCGCCGCCCTTCGCCAAGCGGAGATACAGACCCGGGTCGCTTCGGATCGAGCGGAGGTCGAGCTTCGCAACTTGGCGGACCAGGTGCGAGAGGCCGGGGCGCGGGCGGCTGGCCAGCGCAAGGCGGTGGCGCAGGCGCGCCGGGGGTACGAGATCGCGTCGGCCCAGTATGCCGAGGGCGTGAGTAGCCAGCTGGAGCGAACCGACGCCGAAGTGGCGTTGCGCCAGAGCGAGTTCAACTACGCCCAAGCGGTGTACGACTACTTGGCGGCGCGCGCGCGCCTCGACGAGGCTTCGGGACGGGTGCCGATGGTGGATGTGGCCGGGCCGAGCGGGTCCGGCGCCCGATGACAAGGACGACACGAACCAACGACGAGGACGGTCGCACGAAGATGAGCGCTATCGAGGACGGGTTGCCGGGGACGGGAGGAGCAGGCGGGCGCGGAGGGGAAGGCGGGCGCGCAGCCCTTGCGCTGCTGCTGGCGGCGACGGCGGGAATCGCAGCGTGCAGGGAAGACGCGGACGCCGGCCCGCCGTCGCCGGGCCAGAGCGCCCAGGCGTCGGCCCGGATCGTGAACGTGGAGGTGGAGGAAGTGCGTCCCCGGGACTTCACCCGCACCGTGCGCCTGACCGGCGTGGTGCAGGCGAGGCGCGACGTGATGGTCTCCGCGGAGGAGTCGGGAGTGGTGCGGCGCATCGTCCGCGACAAGGGAGGGGCGGTCCGCGCTGGCCAGGCGATCGTGCGCCTCGACGACGGCATCCTAGCCGCCCAAGTGCGCACCGCCCAGGCGCAGGCGGAGCTGGCCCGGGAGGTCTGGGAGCGTCGCAAGAGGCTGTACGAAGAGGACGAGGTGGGCTCCGAGATGAGCTACTTGGAGGCCAAGTACGCGGCGGACCAGGCGGACGGCAGCTTGGTGGCCCTCGAGGAGCGCTTGGCCCGGACCACGATCGTGGCCCCGGTCTCGGGACTCCTGGAGGACCGCATGGTGGAAGTGGGCGCGATGGTGTCGCCCGGCACGCCGGTGGCCCGAATCGTACAGGTGGACACGGTGAAGATCCTGGCGGGCGTGCCCGAGCGGTACGCGCTGGACGTGGCTCCCGGCGCGGCGACCTCGGTGAGCTTCGACGTGCTCGAAGGCGAGAGCTTCGAGGGCAAGATCGAGTACGTGGGCGCCACGGTGGACAGCGAGAACCGAACCTTCCCGGTGGAGCTGGTGCTGCCGAACCCCAACGGCGTGATCAAGCCCGAGATGATCGCCGAGATCACGGTGGTGCGTCGCCAGGTGCCCGACGCCGTCGTCGTGCCGCAACAAGCCCTGGTCTCCATGGAGGAAGGGTACGTGGTGTTCGTGGTGGACGGGGTGGGGGACGACGCCACGGCCCAGGAGCGGCGGGTGGAGGTGCTGACGGCCCAGGGGAACGAGGTCGTGCTGGAGTCCGGCCTCCAGGCGGGAGAGCGGCTGGTCGTGGTGGGTCAGCAGGGACTGACCGCGGGAGACCGGGTCCGGGTGGTGGCCGGCGCCCGGGCCAGTGAGGCGGGCGCACCCAGTGAGGCGGGCGCACCGTGAGCGAGACCGGAGACGGGAGCCGCCTCGACGGTCGCGCGGCCCCGGACGGCAAGGCCGGGCGGCGCTCCTTCAAGGACTTCCCCATAACCTCCTTCGCGGTGGAGCACTCCACCTCCGTGATCGTGCTCTTCCTCTTCGTGACGATCGCCGGGCTCTTGTCCTACCGGGCGATCCCCAAGGAGTCGTTCCCAGAAGCCGAGATGCCCCTGATCGCGGTGAACACGATCTACCGCGGCGTGTCTCCCGCCGACATGGAGACGCTGGTCACCCGGAAGATCGAAGAGGAGCTGCAGGGCATCTCCGACATCAAGGAGCTCACCTCCACGTCGGTGGAGGGATACTCGTCGGTGATGGCCGAGTTCGAGACGAACGTCAACTTGGACGAGGCCCTCCAGCAGGTTCGGGAGAAGGTCGACCTGGCCCGACCCGAGCTGCCTGCCGACGCCGAGGACCCGGCGATCATGGAGTTCTCCATGAGCGAAGTGCCGGTCATGCAGGTGAACATCGCCGGCGGCTACGGGCTGGTGCGGCTCAAGGAGCTGGGTGAGCAGCTTCAGGACCAGATCGAGGCGATTCCCGCTGTGCTCCGGGTCGATCTGCGCGGCGGCCTCGAGCGGGAAGTGAAGGTGGATGTGGACTTGGCCAAGCTCAAGTACTACAACGTCTCCTTCAACGACGTGCTGGACGCGATCCGCCTGGAGAACGTCAACGTGCCCGGCGGCTCCATCGACGTGAACGGAGTCAACTACCTGGTCCGCGTCGACGGCGAGTTCGACGACCCCAACGTTATCGGCGACCTGGTGGTCGAGACGGCGGCGGACCGCCCGATCTACGTGCGGGATGTGGCGGAGGTGGAGTTCGGCTTCGCCGAGCGCGAGAGCTATGCGCGGCTCGGGGAGGAGCCCGTGGTCACGCTGGACGTGATCAAGCGGTCCGGCGAGAACATCATCGCCACGGCGGCGGCGGTGCGCGGAGAGATCGAGGCGATGCGCCCCCTCTTCCCGCCCTCCACCGTGGTCTCCGTCACGTCGGATCAGTCCGACGACATCGGAGAGATGGTGAGCAGCCTGCAGAACAACATCATCTCCGGGCTGGTGCTGATCGTGGGCGTGCTCCTCTTCGTCCTGGGGCTCCGCACTTCCGTGTTCGTGGCGCTGTCGATCCCCACCTCCATGTTCCTCTCCTTCGTGGTGCTGCGCCTCCTGGGCATCACGATGAACATGGTCGTCCTCTTCTCCCTCATCCTTGCCCTGGGGATGCTGGTGGACAACGCCATCGTGGTGGTGGAGAACATCTACAGGTTCATGGAAGAGGGGTGGGACCGCAGGGCGGCGGCGAAGAAGGCGACGGGCGAAGTGGCGGGACCGGTGATCGCGGCCACTGCGACCACACTGGCGGCGTTCGCGCCCCTGATCTTCTGGCCGGGGATGGCCGGCGAGTTCATGAAGTACATGCCGATCACCCTGATCGTCACCCTTTCCAGCTCCCTCTTCGTGGCGCTGGTCATCGTTCCCACCCTGTGCTCGATCTTCATGCGCCTCGAGGGCGACCGTCCCAGGGCCCTCCAGGGGGGCGTCAAGGTCGCACTCCTTGCGGTGACCGTGGTGGCGCTGCTGCTGGTCGCCGTTGCGAACCCACTGACGTCTGCGCTCTTCGCTGCGACGACCGTGGGGTTGTGGCTGCTGCACGCCAAGGTCTTGGCCCGGATGGGCAAGGCGTTCATGGCCAACGGGATGCCTCGCTTCGCCGGGTGGTACGAGCGACGACTGGAGTGGTGCCTGAGCCACCGAGCGATCGTGCTGGCGGGCTCGGCGGCAGGGTTCACGGCGACCGTGGTCATCTACGCAGGGGTGGCGCCGCCGGTGGAGTACTTCCCAGAGGACATCCCTCCCCAGACCCTGTACGTGGCGATCGAGGCGCCCACGGGAACGTCGGCGGAGGTGACGAACGAGTACGCCTCGCGGCTCAAGGACGAGGCCGAAGGGGTCCAGGGCGTCTCGGACGTGGAGTCGATCGTCACCACGGTGGGCGCGGGCGGTGGGGGCGGGAACCCCATGGCTGCCGGCGGTCCCTCGGGTCCCGAAGCGGCGCGGGTCACCCTCAGCATGGTCGAGTACCAGGATCGCAGCTTCGACGTCTTCAACACCTTGCGTGAGATGCAGGCCAAGGTGGGGATCGATCTGGCGGGCGCCGAGGTCAAGGTGGACAAGATCACCGAAGGGCCGCCGTCGGGTCCCCCGGTGAACATCGAGATCGCCGGCGAGGACCCGGAGAAGCTCAAAGGCTTGGCCGACCAAGCGATCGACATCATCGAGGCGTCCGGCGTCTACGCTCGGCTGGTGGGCTTGGAGAGCGACATGAACGACGCCCGTCCCGAGTTGCGGGTGGATGTGGACCGGGAGAAGGCGGCGCTCTACGGACTCTCCACCAACGAGGTGGGGTTCGCGGTTCGGGGAGCCGTCAACGGTCTGGAAGCGGCCAAGTACAGGACCGGAAACGACGAGTACGACATCGTGGTGCGCCTTCGGGAGGCCGACCGCAGCGACTTGGCGTCGCTGGAGGGCCTGACGGTCTTCTCCGACGGCCTGCAGGTGCCCCTACTGTCGGTGGCCGATTGGGCCGTGGGCGAGGGGTACGGCTCGATTCGGCGCAAGGACATGGACCGGGTGGCCACGATCAGCGCCGAGGTGGCCGCTGGGTACAACAGCAACGCTGTCCGAGGCCAGGTTGAAGGCGTGCTGACGGAGTTTGGCGAAGGACTGCCGCCGGGCTACTCCATGCAGTTCACGGGCGAACAGGAGGACCAGCAGGAGGCATTTTCGTTCCTCATGTCGGCCTTCATGGCGGCCCTGATGCTGATCGCGCTGATCCTGGTCTCCCAGTTCAACTCGGTGGTCAAGCCGGTGATCATCCTCTCGTCGGTGATCATGTCCACCATGGGCGTCCTGATCGGGCTGATGGTCTTCCAGATGCCCTTCGTGATCATCATGACCGGCGTGGGGATCATCTCCCTGGCCGGGATCGTGGTGAACAACGCCATCGTGCTGATCGACTACATCGACGTCCTCCGCAAGCGCGACGGCCTGGACACTCGCCAGGCACTGGTGCGAGGCGGCAAGACGCGGCTGCGGCCCGTCCTGCTCACCGCGTTCACGACGGCGCTGGGGCTGGTTCCCCTGGCGGTCGGACTCAACTTCGACTTCTTCGGCCTCTTCTCCAGCTTGGCGCCGGAGCTCTACTGGGGCGGCGACCAAGCGGCGTGGTGGGGACCGATGGCCGTGGCGGTGATCGTCGGCATCGTCTTCGCCACCTTCCTGACGCTGGTCCTGGTCCCGGTGATGTACAGCCTGGTGGACCAGATCGTGACGTTCTTCAAGTCCCAGACGGCAAGGGAGGCACCGGCGCGGGCTACTTCACATCGCCCATTAGGCGCTTGAAGAGCGGGCTCGCCAGCAGTGCTACGATCCCGGCGGCGCCGATGATCATGGCGACCGTGCTGAACAGGGGGGCCGGTGCCAACGACTCCAGCCGTCCGGCCACCAGTCCCGCGACCACATTGCCCAAAGAGGTGGCTACGAACCACAGCCCCATCATCTGGCTGAGGCGACGGGCCGGCGCCAGCTTCGTCACCGCCGAGAGGCCGATCGGCGAGAGGGTCAGTTCGCCGACGGTGTGGAAGAAGTACATGACCACGAGCCAAGAGGCCGAGGCCGGGCTGTCGGGCGTGGCGTTGGCGGCGCCCCAGGCCACGACCAGGAAGCCGGCGGCCAGCCAGAGCAGGCCCAGGGCGAACTTGACGGGCGTGGACGGATTCGCGTTGCGGTTGGAGAGCCACACCCAGAGCGAACCGAAGATCGGCGCGAAGACCACGATGAAGAACGCGTTCACCGATTGCAGCAGCGACGCCGGATACTCCCAGTTGCCGATGGTGCGGTCCGTAAAGTCGCGGGCGAAGAGGTTCAGCGACGATCCCGCCTGCTCGAAGCCGGACCAGAAGACCGCCGCCAGAATCGCGAACCAGAAGATCGTCACGATCTTCCTCTTCTCCACCCGGTCGTGCCCGCCCAGGAAGATCACGAAGCAGAAGTAGAAGACGATCACGCCGCCGATCAGCCAGACGAAGCCGGCCGCAATGTCGGTCAGCGTGACGTTCAGGACGCCCCGCGAGACGGCGAGCCCGAAGGCGGCCAGGGCGGCGACCACGGCCACGCAGCCGCCGAAGAAGCGCCGGCTCGTGCGCTTGATCTCCTCGGTCGAGCGGTCGCTTCGCAGGATGCCGGCGTCGCCCAGGTCGTCGTAGCCCATGCGGAACTGGATCAGTCCCAGCACCATGCCCACGCCGGCCGCCGAGAAGCCCCAGTGCCAGTTCATGCCCTCGCCCAGGAAGCTGCAGACGGCCGGTCCCGCCATGGCGCCCAGGTTGATTCCCATGTAGAAGATCGAGAAGCCGGCGTCGCGCCGGGTTCCGCCTTCCGGGTACAGGTCGGCGACCACCGAGCTCACGTTGGGCTTGAGGAGGCCGGTTCCGATGGTGATCAGGGCCAGCCCCATGAAGAAGGCGAAGGTGCTGGGCACCGCCATGCTGAAGTGCCCGGCCGCGATGATGCAGCCCCCGACGAAGACGGCCTTCCTCTGCCCCCACAGCTGGTCCGCCACCCATCCTCCCGGCAGCCCCAGCAGGTAGACCAGCCCCGTGTAGAGCCCGTAGATCGCAGTCGCGGTCCCCACGTCCATGCCCATCCCCGGGTTCTCCGCCATAGTGGCGCCGGTCATGAAGAGGACCAGAATGGCGCGCATCCCGTAGTAGGAGAAGCGCTCCCACATCTCGGTGAAGAAGAGCGTGTAGAGCCCGCGCGGGTGGCGGGCGGCGGTTGCGGCCATGGGTCTCCAGGGGGGATCGTCGGGGTGGTCGAGACGCCGCCGCGGGGCGGCAAGGCGCCAAGATAGGGCGACAAGACGGCCAAGATAAGGAAGGAGATCGAAAGCCGCTAACCGCCAGCTGTGTGGGTTGCGGATTCAACGTCCCCTGATGACATTGGACTCCACGCCCCTGCTGACTCCACGCCCCCTGCTGACATTCGTGTGCCGCCCGATCCGTCGCCGGGTAGTGCCGCCGGTCAGTTGCGGCGGCCTTTGGGAGCTGACCCTGCGTTAGGAGCCGACCCTGTGAATTCCTTCGACAACCCCTCCACTTTGATGCCCTCCACTTCTCGTCTCCTCGGGATCGCAGCCATCGCCGCCCTTTGGGTTGGCGGCTGCGCCCTGGACGCTCCCTCCGTTCCCGAGCTCCGTTCCGCACAGGATGTGGTCCGGTCCGAGGGCGGGATGGTGGTGTCGGCGTACCCCGACGCCAGCGAGATCGGTGCCCAGGTGCTGCGTGACGGGGGCAACGCGGTGGACGCTGCCGTCGCGACTGGCTTCGCGCTGGCGGTCACCCATCCGACGGCCGGCAACATCGGCGGCGGCGGCTTCATGGTGATCCGCTTCCCCGACGGCCGAACGACGGCCTTCGACTTCCGGGAGAAGGCGCCGCTGGCGGCCCACCCCGAGATGTTCGTGGATGAGGAGGGCGAGTACTCGTCCCAGATGCACCACTACAGCCACCTGGCGGTTGGAGTGCCCGGAACGGTGGCCGGCTTCGCGGCGGCGCACGAGAGCTACGGCTCGGCGGAGTGGCGCGAGTTGGTGGGGCCTGCCGTCGGCCTGGCCCGGGACGGCTTCGTGGTGAGAGAGCGCCTGGCCGCGTCGCTGGAACGGATGTTGCCGCGCTTCGAGAGCTACCCGACCACCCACGCCCAGTTCTCCAAGGACGGCTCGCCGTATCAGCCGGGCGACACGCTGGTGCAGGCCGACCTGGGCGCCACACTGGAGCGGATCCGCGACCAGGGCAGGGACGGCTTCTACGCCGGGACCACCGCGCAGTTGCTGGCGGAGGAGATGGAGCGCGGGGGCGGCTGGATCACCGAAGAGGACTTGGCTCGCTACCAAGCGCAGGAGCGCGCGCCCGTGACCGGCGCCTACCGCGGCTTCGACGTGATCAGCATGCCGCCCCCCTCCTCTGGAGGCACGGCGCTGGTGGAGATGCTCAACGTGCTGGAGGGATGGGAGCTACGCTCCATGGGCCACAACAGCCCCGAGCACGCTCACCACCTGGCGGAGGCGATGCGGCGGGCGTTCCGCGACCGGGCCACGTACTTGGCCGATCCCGACTTCGCCGACGTGCCCGTGGAGCGGCTGACCAGCAAGGAGTACGCCGACGAGCTGCGCATGTCGATCGAAGAGGGCAGGGCGGGGGCGTCCAGCCCCGAAGACGTGTCGACGGCGGTGGCGGCCATGTCGCCCGAGAGCATGGAGACGACCCACTACTCGGTGGTGGACTCGGACGGGATGGCCGTGTCGGTCACCTACACCCTGGAGGCCGGCTACGGCTCCATGATCACCGTGCCCGGCGCGGGGTTCCTTCTGAACAACGAGATGGGCGACTTCAACGCACGACCCGGCCTCACCACCGAGACGGGCCTGATCGGCACCGAGCCCAACTTGGCGCGGCCCGAGCAGCGCATGCTGTCGTCGATGACTCCCACGATCCTGGCCCGGGACGGCCAGCTGGTCGCCGTGGTGGGAAGCCCGGGGGGCCGCACGATCATCAACACGGTGCTCCAGATCGTGCTGAACACGGTGGACTTCGAGCAGACGCCAGCGCAGGCGGTGGCCTCGCGACGGCTCCACCATCAGTGGCTGCCCAACGTGCTCCGGCTGGAGGAGGGCTACATGTCGCCGGAGGACGCGGCCGCGCTGGAGGCGATGGGGCACGCCGTGGACTGGCGGAGCTCCCAGGGGATTGCCCACTGCATCTTCGTGGACGCCGACACCGGCGCGCTGGTGGGCGTGCCCGACCCCCGAGACTCGGACGGGACGGCCGCAGGGTACTGACGAGGAAGGCGGGCGGGCGGCTTCGGGCTGCCCGTGCGGTGCGGTTGCCGTTGCGGCGTGGTCCGGGATGCTCGTGCGGCGTGCGGCCTCTGCTTACGGTGCCGCCAGCATCTCCCGCGCCAGCTGGCTGGCCTTGCGGGGGTCGGCCTTGCCGTCGGTGCGCTTGATGACTTGGCCGACGAAGAACCCCAGCAGCCTCGTCCGCCCGTCCCGATAGGCCGCCGCTTTCTCCGGGTGCTCCCGCACGATCTGCTGGAGGACCGGCGTCAGCACGTCTTCGTCGGCCACCTCGGTGAGATCGAGGCCGGCGCGGACCTCCTGGAAGTCGCCGCCGTTGGCCAGCAGCGCCGCCAGCACGGTGCGGCCTTGCCGGCGGGAGAGCTGGCCGTCCTCCACCTGGCGGACCAGCGCCGACAGCGCCGTGGGGTCGAGACGCGCCGTGCCGGCTGCTTCCCCTGCGGAGAGCCCGGCCACTTCGTTCACCAGCCACGAAGCCAGTGCGCGTGCGGCGTCGGGGCAACCCGGCAGGGCGCCCCGGAAGAGGGCGTCGAGGGCCGGAGCGCGGGCTAGACGGACCGCGTTGGAGGCGGCCACTCCAAGGGACGCCAGCTCCCGGGCGCGTGGAGTGTCCGGCTGGGCGCCCGCCCCCGATTCCCGGTCGCCGTCTCGGGCCGCTGGGCTCCTTGGCGCCGTGCGTTTCGTGGCTGGGCGCCCTTTCGTGGCCGTGCGTGTTTCTGACGCCACCAGTTCCGTAGACTGGCCTTCCGTGGCCCGACCTTCCGCGGCTCTTCCTTCCGTCGCCCGTCCCTGCGCCCAACCGTCCCGGAGCGCCACGGTGCGGTTGAAGACTAGCTGCTCGGGCCTGGAGTCCATCGGGTCGGCGAAGAAGTACCCGTGGCGCTCGAACTGCCGGTGCGTCCCGGATGCCATCCCGGCCAACCCCGGCTCCACCAGCGCACCCGCGACAGTCCGCTCCGACTCTGGGTTCAGCGCGGCCATGAAGTCGTCCTCGGCAAGAGGGTCGGGCCTGGCGAAGAGCCGGTCGTACAGGCGCACAACTGCTGGCACGCCGTGCGCCTCCGCAACCCAGTGAAGCGTGCCCGTCACGCGCCGGCCCCGGTCGCGGGCGGAGCGACCGTCCACCACCTCCGGCTCGAAGGTGCAGCGCAGCTCGCAGGGCTCTCCCGTCGCCGGGTCCTCGACCACCGAGTCGCACCGGATCAGCCCGGCGTACTTGAGGCGCACCCACCGGCCGGGCGCGAGCCGACGGAAGCCCCGGGGAGGCTCCTCCCGGAAGTCGTCCCGCTCGATGCACACGACCCGACCGATCGGCATCCGCCGTTCGCCGGGCGTGCCCATGTCGGGCTTGCCCACATCGGGGGGGAAGGCGGGCGCGGTCACGAAATCCTCCCGTCCCTCGGGCCAGTTGGTCAGGACGACGCGCAGCGGCTCCAGCACGCAGAACGCTCGGGGTGCCTTTCGGTTCAGGTCGTCCCGCACCGCGTACTCCAGCTTCCCCAGGTCCACCCGCGAGTTGGCCTTGGCGACGCCCACCATCTCGCACAGGGCACGGATCGCCGCCGGCGTCACGCCCCGTCGCCGCAGCCCGGCCAGCGTCGGCATCCTCGGATCGTCCCACCCCCGCACTCGGCCCTCCTCCACAAGTCGGCGCAGCCTCCGCTTGCTGGTGACCACGTACTCCAGCGCCAGGGGAGCAAACTCGGTCTGCTCTGGACGGGGCTGGGGCGCGTCCACCCGATCCAGCAGCCAGTCGTAGATCTCCCGGTTGTTGTCGAACTCCAGGGTGCACAGGGAGTGGGTGATCCGCTCCAGCGAGTCGGAGAGGCAGTGGGCGAAGTCGTAGAGGGGGTAGATCGGCCAGGCGTCGCCGTGGCGGTAGTGGCTGGCGTGGCGGATTCGATAGAGGATCGGGTCGCGCATGACCATGTTTGGATGGGCCATGTCGATCTTCGCGCGCAGGACGTGACGCCCGTCGGGGAACTCGCCGGCTCGCATCCGGCGGAAGAGTTCCCGGTTCTCCGCCACCGGGCGTTCCCGCCAGGGGCTGTTTGTGCCGGGCTGGGTCACCGAGCCTCGCCGCTCCCGGATCTCCGACTCCGAGGACGAGTCCACATACGCCAGCCCCTTCTTCACCAAGCGCATGGCGAAGCCGAACAGCTCCTCGAAGTAGTCGGAAGCGTGGTAGAGGTGCTCGCCCCAGTCGAAGCCGAGCCAGCGGATGTCCCGCTTCATCGCCTCGACGTACTCGGCCTTCTCCGTGTCCGGGTTGGTGTCGTCCAGCCGAAGGTGGCAACGCCCGTCCGGATGCTCGGCGGCGATCCCGAAGTTGAGGCAGATCGACTTGGCGTGGCCGATGTGCAGGAAGCCGTTGGGCTCCGGCGGGAAGCGGGTGGCGACGCGGCCGGCGTACTTTCCAGTGGCCAAGTCGCGGGCCACCATGCTCCGTATGAAGTCCATCTCCCCTCCCCGTGGGACTCATCTCCCCATGCCGGGGGGACTTGTGTAGGCGACGCGGGGACTTGTGTACGCGACGCGGCTCCGATCAGTATCCCAGTAACTTGCCGAATCCCGCTCCGACGAGGAAGGAAGCCTCCATGTCGATCCCACCCTTGCCCTACGCCACCCGCTCCCGCTCGCCGTGGACCGCAGTCGTGGCGACTCGACGCGCCGCGCTCCGCGTTCTGGCCGTCTGCGCCGTGCTCCTCCATCCGTTCGCAGCGGAGGCCCAGCGAACCCAGAAGCCTGTGCTCCACGGCAAGGACTGGATCGCCATCACCGGGAAGCCCCTGGGGGCCACCGCCGGCGCCATGGCCTTCCTCAAGGGCGGCAACGCGGTGGACGCCGCCGCGGCGATGCTGGGTGCCACCGCCACCATGTGGGACGTGCTGGGCTGGGGCGGCGAGACCCAAGCCCTGGTCTACAACCCGGAGACGGGGAAGGTGATCGGCGTCAACGCCCTTGGCGTCGCACCCACCGGAGCCACCCCCGAGTTCTTCGCAGAGCAGGGGATGGAGGTGCCCCCGGCCTACGGTCCCCTTGCCGCCGTCACCCCCGGGACCCCCGGCGGGCTGATCGTAATGCTGGCCGAGTGGGGCCGCCTGAGCCTGGCCGACGTGCTGGAGCCCGCCATTGACATGGCCAAGGGCTATCCGATCGAGGCGCAGGCCGCCAACGCCATGGAGCGCGAGAAGGATCGGATCGCCGAGTGGCCGTACTCCAAGGCCGTCTTCCTGCCCCATTACGGAGAGGAGAGGAGCGCACCCGCCGCCGGCGAGCTCTTCGTCCAGTCCGACTTGGCCGAAACGCTGGAGAAGCTGGTGGAGGCGGAGGCGGAGGCGCTGGCCCGAGGTGCCACGCGACGAGAGGCGATCATGGCGGCCTACGACCGCTTCTACCGTGGAGACGTGGCCCAAGAGTTCGTGCGCGGGTCGCAGGAGCAGGGCGGGCTCCACACCATGGAGGACTTGGCGCAGTGGCAGGTGCACCTGGAGGAGCCGGTCCGCACCTCCTACAAGGGCATCCAGGTCTACAAGCTCACCACCTGGGTTCAAGGACCGGTTCTGCTGCAAGCCCTCAACATATTGGAGGACTTGGAGTTAGCTCCCATGGGCCACAACTCGGTTCGCTACGTCCACGCGCTCTATCAGGCGATGAACCTGGCGTTCGCCGACCGAGACTTCTACTACGGCGACCCCTACTTCCCGCCGGCGGAGCCCGTGGAGGGGCTGCTCTCCAAGGAGTACGCCAGGGAGCGGGCGGCGGAGATCGACTGGGAGCGCAACAACCCGACCGTCCTCCCCGGCGACCCCTATCCGTACCAGGGCGGCGCCAACCCCTTCCTTCACCTTATTGAGGGATGGCACGCGCCCGCTGCGGTGACGCCGGAAGCGATGGGGCTGACGGAGGCCGACGGCGGTGGGACGGCCGCCTCCCACGAGGAGCTGGACGACGCCTTCTACGCCGGAACGACCTCGATCCAAGCCGCCGACGCCGAAGGTTGGGTGGTGTCGGTGACGCCCTCCGGTGGCTGGATTCCCGCCGTGATCGCCGGCCGCACCGGAGTCGGGATGAGCCAGCGCATGCAGAGCTTCGTCCTGGACGAGCGCGCCGGGCCGTACAACGTGCTGGCGCCGGGGAAGCGCCCCCGGGCGACCCTCACCCCCTCGATGGCGCTGAAGGACGGCAAGCCCTTCCTTTCCTTCGCCGTCCAGGGGGGCGACGGCCAGGACCAGAACCTGCTCCAGTTCTTCCTCAACATGGTGGAGTTCGGGATGAACGTGCAGGAGGCCGCCGAGGCGCCCAACTTCAACAGCTACCAGATGCGAAGCTCGTTCGGGGACCACGAGTCGCGGCCGGGGCGCATCCTGCTCAACCAGGAAGCGTCGCCCTGGGTGCGGGCACAGCTGCGGGAGATGGGATACGACGTGACGACCGCGGCCCGGACTTCGGGGCCGATCAACGCCATCTACTTCGACCCCGTCACGGGCACGATGTGGGGCGGCTCCAGCAACCACGGGGAAGACTACGGCATTGCCTGGTAGCAGGCCCCGTGGCGGGGCGGAAAGCATCGCGAGCCGGTCCACTGGCGGGGAGCGAAGCCGCCCGCCGCCGCCGGTTCGCCGCCTCGTCGTGGCCGGGGAGGACCACCCGCCCGTCTCCGGCCTGCTCGCCCGGGCCGAGTCTCCCTCGTGCCTCCTGGTACTGGGTCACGGAGCCGGCGCGCCCATGACCCATCCCTTCATGGAGTCGTTGTCGGCCGCGCTGGCGGCCCAGGGGATCTCCACGCTGCGCTTCAACTTCGCCTACGCGGAGGCGGGTCGGCGCCGCCCCGATCCCGCTCGTCGCCTCCTGGCCGTGGCAGCGTCGGCGTTGGCGGCGGGAGAGGCCGAAGCGGACGGCCTGCCCCTCTTCGCCGGCGGCAAGTCCATGGGCGGACGCATGATCTCGATGCTGGCCGCCTCCCGGGACGCCCAACGGACGCCGATGCCGGACCTGGCTGGGCTGGTCTTCTTCGGCTTTCCCCTCCATCCGCCGGGGCGGCCAGCCACCGACCGGGCCGACCACCTGGCCCGGGTCGCGTGTCCCATGCTGTTCCACCAAGGCACACGGGACCGCTTGGCCGACCTGCCCCTCCTGCGGCCCGTGCTCGAAGCGCTCGGCGCCCGGGCGTCGCTGCACTTGGTTGAGGGGGGCGACCACTCCTTCAAGACGCCCAAACGGATGGGCCGCGACCCCGCGGGCGTGCTGGCCGACTTGGCGCGGGAGACCGCCGCGTGGACTGCGTGGGCCGCGAGGATGTCCCCGTGAGCGCCAACCCGCTCCATGATCGCCGCTTTCCCGTCCCCTTCGACCGGATCGCGCCCGGCGATGTGGCGCCCGCTGTGGAGGAGACGTTGCGCTGGGCCGGTCGCCGGCTGGACGAGCTGGGGGAGGACGACAGCGCCGCCCCCAGCTGGGCCACGGTGGAGGGGCTGGACGTCGTCGCTCGGGAGGTAGCCAGGACATGGGCGCCGGTGTCGCACCTGGTCAACGTGGCCGCCACGCCGGAGCTGCGGGAGGTCCACGCCGCCGCGCTGCCCCGGATCGTGCGCTTCAGCAGCACCCTCTTCCACCACGAGGGGCTGTACCGCCGCCTCCGAGCGTTCGCTTCGTCGCCCGAGGGTAGGGCTCTGGAGGGGCTGCCGCGCCGCCACCTGGAGAAGACGTTGCGGGAGTTCCGCCGCGCAGGCGCCGACCTGCCAAGAGAAGGGAAGGCCGCCCTGGAGGAGATGCGCGTCGAGCTCTCCGAGCTGGGCCGGCGCTTCCAGGACAACCTGCTGGAGGCCACGGCCGCCTACGGAAAGCTGCTGCCCGACCGCGCCGCGCTGGACGCCCTGCCCGACGCCGCCCTGGAGCGCGCCGCCCAGCGGGCTCGGGACCGGGGCCTGGAGGGATGGCTCGTCACCCTCGACCAGCCCAGCGTCGAGGCCGTCCTCAAGCACGCCACCGACCGCTCGTTGCGGCGGGAGGTCCACGCGGCCTACTTGGATCGCTGCGCCGGAGGCGAGAAAGACAACCGCCCCGTGATCCCCCGGATGGTGGAGCTTCGCCGGCGGATCGCCGCGCTGCTGGAGTACGACGACTTCCCCGCCTACCGCCTGGAGACGGCAATGGCTAGGTCCGGCGAGCGGGTGCGAGCCTTCCTCGACGAGCTGGTCGACGCCACCCGGCCCCACTACGAGCGGGACGCCCACGAGCTGGAGCAGTGCGCCGCGCGCGAGGGCCTGGGTGCACTGGCGCCATGGGACGTGTCGTTCCTGATGGAGAAGTTGCGCAAGGAGCGCTTCGACCTGGACGACGAGACTCTGCGCCCATGGTTCCCGCTGGAGGAGGTCCAGTCCGGCCTCTTCGAGATCGCCCGCCGCCTCTTCGGCCTCTCGGTGGAGCGGGCAGACAACTCGGCCGTCTGGCACCCGGACGTGGCCTACTTCGAGGTGCGGGACCCAACGGGGCTCCACCTGGGCTCATTCTACGCCGACTGGTTCCCCTGCGACACCAAGCGGCAAGGCGCGTGGATGGACCCCCTGATCAGCGGCGGGCCTGGGAGCGGATCCGCCGCCGGCCCCGCGAACCGACGCACCGACGCCGCCAACTTTGAGCCGCACTTGGCATTCATCGGCGGGAACTTCACGCCGCCCACTCCCAACCGCCCATCGCTCCTCACCCACACGGAGGTCCGCACCCTCTTCCACGAGTTCGGCCACCTTCTGCACCATGTGGCCTCCCGGGTGGAGGTCCCGGAGCGGGGCGGAACCCACGTCGCTTGGGACTGGGTCGAAGTGCCTTCCCAGATCATGGAGAACTGGACGTGGCGAAGGGAGGCGCTGGACCTCTTCGCTCGCCATCGCAATACCGGCGAGCCGCTACCCGGCGAAACCCTGGAGCGACTGTTGGCCGCCCGCCGGTTCATGGGCGGCTGGTTCCAGATGCGCCAGCTCTCCCTGGCCAACCTGGACTTGGAGCTTCACCGGTCGTGGGACGCCGAGACGCCGGTGATGGAGTACGCCGCCCAGGCGCTTCGGCCCTTCGTCCCCTCGGACCGCTTTGTGGAGCGCCACCTGCTCCCTTCCTTCGCCCACCTCTTCGGGGGAGGGTACGCGTCCGCCTACTACTCCTACCTGTGGTCCGAGACGCTGGAGGCCGACGCCTTCTCGCGCTTTGAGGAGGAGGGCGTGCTGAACCCGGAGACGGGGCGGGCGTTTCTGGAATCCGTCCTCTCCCAGGGCGACCGCCGGGACCCCAACGCGCTCTTCCGCGAGTTCATGGGACGCGATCCGGACGCGGCCGCGTTGATTCGGCGAAACCTGGGCACTACCTTGAACGGCGACGTCCCATCGTGAAGCACGTCCCATCGTGAAGCCCGGCGGACCGAAAGCAGCGAGGCCGCGGATGAAGAGCCGATCCCGCACCGAACCACATCAACCGAACACGACGACCCGCCCATCCGGCGAGCAACCGCGGACCGGCGAGCAGCCGCTGACGCGGCGCTCCGTGCTGCGGCTCGGCCTTGGCGGAATAGCCGCGCCCTGGCTGGCCGTTCCCAAGAAGTCCTCGGCGGCGGCCCTGGACGAGGCGCGCCCACCCGGCGACGCCCCAAGAACCGTCCCCGGTGCCCCCGCCACCGGAGGACCCGCGTCGCGCCGAGACGCCCTCCCCCAGGACGACCAGATCGTGCTGGGGGTTTCGGCCGCCTTCAACGGCCCGTCCCGGGGACTCGGGATCGAGCTCTACCGGGGCGCCCAGGCGTACTTCACCCACGTCAACGAAGCCGGCGGCGTCCGGGGCCGTCAGATCGTCCTGAAGATGTACGACGACGGTTACCAGCCCGACCCGTCGGTCCAGAACACGGTGCGGCTGATCGAGGACCAGGTCTTCCTCCTCTTCGGCTACGTGGGAACGCCCACGGTGACCCGCGTCCTGCCGCTCCTCAAGAAGTTCCAGGACGAGAACGTCTACCTCTTCTTCCCCTTCACCGGCGCGCAACCCCAGCGGGAGCCTCCCTACGGCGACTTCGCCTTCAACTTGCGCGCCTCCTACCGCCAGGAGACGGCCGGGCTGGTGGAGAACTTCGTGCGCATCGGCCGCAGACGCATCGCCGTCTTCTACCAGGCCGACGCCTACGGGCGCAGCGGTTGGGCCGGGGTTCGGCGTGCGCTGGCCGTGCACGGGGGACGGATCGCCGGCGAGGCCACCTACCGCCGGGGGGAGCGCTTCACGGGCACCATGCGTCGCCAAGTCGAGATCCTTCAGGCGGCTTCGCCCGACGCGGTGATCTGCGTGGGCGCCTACGCCGCGTGCGCCGCCTTCGCCCGGGACGCCGTGGACCTGGGGTTGCGGGTTCCCATCGCCAACCTTTCCTTTGTGGGTAGCGAGAACCTCCTGCAGCTGCTGTCGGAGGGACGAGAGGACGCGCCCCGCTACACCCGCCTCCTGGTGAACTCCCAGGTAGTGCCCAGCTACGAGGACGACGCGATACCCGCCGTGCAGGAGTACCGGAGCTTCATGGCGCGCTACGACCCAGCCGTCCCCGAAGAGATCGTCGACGATCCATACACGCCCTTCTCCCACAGCTTCGTGAGCCTGGAGGGCTTCCTCAACGCCAAGCTCATGGTGGAGATCCTCAACCGACTAGGCGACGCGCCCCAACGCTCCGGCCTGGAAGAGGCGGTCTTCTCGGTGAAGGACTACGACCTGGGCGTGGGCGAACGCATTTCCTTCGGCCCGGAGCGCCGCCAGGGGCTGCAACGAGTCTACTACACCGTCGTGGACGAAGGCCGCTTCGTCACGCTAGACGACTGGGAAGCGAGGCTGGCGTAGCGGTGAAGGTTCGCAAGCTCTTCCAAAAGACTCTCTTCGGCGTCTTCTCCCTCTTCGGCCTGATCGTCATCTCCACGTCGATCCTGTGCATCTACACCGTCGACAAGCACCTGTCGGAGGAGTACGAGAGCAACAGCCGGAACATCGCCAAGACGATCGCCGACTCCAGCGTGGACATCCTCCTAAACCGGGACATGTCCACCCTCCAAGCGCTGATCGACCAGTACCGGGAGCTCCAAGGCATCCGCTACATCTACATCGTCAGCGAGGCCGGCGAGGCGCTGGCCCACACCTTCGTCCCCGGCATCCCCGACGCGATCCAGGAGGAGATCAGGTCGAACGAAGTGTCCTCCGAGACGATGGAGCGCAGCCTGCCTGGGATCGGCGACTTCGTTGAGGTGGGCAGCCCGATCCTGGCCGGAGTGGCGGGAACCGTCCGCGTGGGGATGGACACGGACCTGGTCGCCCTCAAGGTCCAGCGGGCGATCGGCCAGCAGGCGTACCTGATCTCCATCATCTTGGTGATCGGCGTCCTGGCCGCCATCTGGTTCGTGAACTTGGCGGCCAAGCCGTTGGGCGAGCTGCTGGGCTTCGCGGTGGAGTTGGCGCGGCACCCGGACCCCAGCCGCGCCCGGGACGGCAAGGTCGTGGAGCGCGACGACGAAGTCGGGCAGCTGGCGCGCCTCTTCGTCCACATGGCCGAGAGCACGGAGGCCCGGCAGCGACGACGCAGGCGAAGCAGCAGCGCGCCTCCCACAAGCGCCGGCTAGCAGGGAAGACTGCATGGCAAAGCCGCAGGCCAAGCGGTCCCGCGCCCTGGTCGCCCTCTTCTGCACCCTCCTTCAGGTGTGCTTCGGAACCGTCTACGCGTGGAGCTACTTCGGGACGCTCCTGGTCCGTCAGTACAGCTGGACCCACTCCCAGACCTCGATGGCGTTCAGCATCGCCATCTTCTCGCTGGGCATCTCGGCCGCTTGGGCCGGATCGGTGCTCCCCCGTGTCGGTCCCCGCAAGCTGGCGGTGGCCGGCAGCCTCATGTTTTCCGTCGGCTACATCATCGCCGGGGCAGCGCTTCGCTTCGAGTCGGTGCCGCTCTTCTACCTGGGCTACGGCGTCATCGGGGGCGCGGGGATCGGCTTCGGGTACGTGACGCCGGTCGCCACGGCGGCCAAGTGGTTCCCGGACCGCAAGGGACTCGTGACCGGGATCGTGGTGATGGGCTTCGGCGTCGGCGCGTTCCTCCTCAGCAAGGGGTTCGCTCCCTTCCTGGTGGAGTACACCGACGGCGACCTGCCCCGGGTCTTCATGGGCTTGGGCGTGCTCTTCGCGCTCATCCTCGTGCCGTGCAGCTTGGTGCTGAGCAACCCGCCGGGCACGCCGATGGAGCGGACCGCCCCCTCCCGCAGCCGCAGCGAGTCCCACGGCGGTCGGCAGGTGCCGGTGCGACGCTACTTGGCCTCTCCCGAGTTTGCCATCATGTGGGTCGTCTTCTTCTTCAACATCGCCGCCGGCATCTCGGTGATCAGCTTCCAGTCCGAACTGCTCCAGGAAGTGTGGGGGTACGCCCAGCCCACCTTGGAGCCGGCCACGCTGGCCGCCTACGGCGCTACGCTGATCGCGGTGAGCTCGCTCTTCAACGGCGTGGGACGACTCTTCTGGGGACTGCTTTCGGACCGCCTGGGGCGCGTCCAGGTCTTCCGCGTGCTGCTGGCCAGCCAGATGGTCGTCTTCGGCCTCCTCATGACCGAGGAGAACCCCTGGATCTTCTCGGCGCTGGTCTGCTACGTGCTGCTCTGCTTCGGGGGCGGCTTCGCCACCATGCCTTCGTTCGTGCTGGACGTCTTCGGCGCGCGGCGCATGTCGGCGGTCTACGGCGCGATCCTGACCGCCTGGGCCGCCGCGGGCATCGTGGGCCCCCTCTACGTCGGCTACCTCAAGGACACCTACCCGGACCGCGCGGTCATGTACTGCTTCCTGGTCGGCATCCTCATGCTGGGCGCCGGCTACGTCTTCTCCTGCCTCCTGAACGACGACCGCATCCGGCTGGAGCGTCCCACGATCGAGAACACCCTGCGCAGGTACGGGATACCGCTGAACGACTAGGCACTGGCGGCGGGGGCCTCGTCTCCCCGCTGGGCTCTCGTCCCCTGGCTAGGGCGCCTCACCTCTCTAACTAAAGATTCACCTCTCCAAGATCGACTGGAGCGCGGCCAAGCTCCGCCCGAGGTCGGGCTTCATCGAGAGCAACCCTTCCAGCGGGTCCGTCTTCCGGCGGGCCATGCGCTCCGGCACCGTCTTGATGTCGTGGTCGGCGATCGCCAGCTCGCCGTTCACCTCGTCCCACTCCAGGGGCGCCGACACGGGAGCGCCGGGGAGGGGCCGCACGCAGTAGGGCGCCACGATCAGCCGGCCGTGGCCGTTCTGCACGAAGTCCACGTAGACCTTGCCGTCGCGCTGTTCGGGTCGGCGGGCCACGGTGGCCACGTCGGGCATCTCGCGAACCGCCGCCAGCGCCAGGATGTTCCCCAGCCGCCGGGACTGCTCGTAGGTGACCTGCCGTCCCAGGGGGAGCATGACGTGCAGCCCGGTCGAGCCGCTGGTCTTGACGAACGCGGGCAGCCCGATCTCGTCGCACACCTCCTTCAGGAAAAGGGCGATCCTCACCACTTCGGCGAACGGCGCCTCCTTGGGGTCCAGGTCCAGGACGCAGTAGTCGGGGCGCCCCAGGTCGGCGGTCCGGCTGTGCCAGACGTGCAGCGGGATGCTGCCGCTGTTGGCCACCCACAGCAGCGACTCCAAGTCCTCGGCCACGAAGTAGTCCAGCTCCCGCTTCGACCCCTCGCTGTACACCCGAATCCGCCGAATCCACTCGGGCGCGTGGTCCGGCGCGTTCTTCTGGAAGAAGGACTTGCCGTGGATGCCGTCGGGGTAGCGGGTCAGCACCACGGGCCGGTCCGCCAAGTGTGGGAGAAGCCAGGGCGACACGGCGCGGTAGTACTCCACCAAGTCCCTCTTGGCGTAGCCGTCTTCAGGCCAGAAGGGCTTGTCCAGGTTGGAGAAGCGGACCGGTTGCGGCGGGGCGGGGGAGATGGGTTGCGCGGGCTCCGGGAGTGCCCGACTCCATTCGCGGGACGCCACGCACTCTTCGGGGGACTTGTCGTGGCGCAGGCGCACGAAGGCGGGCTGCCGCAGAACCTTCGACTCGGTGACTTCCTTGAACTCCACCTCGGCGACCAGCTCCGGCGAGACCCACCGGTCGCGCTCCGTCGCGGGCACGTCATCCCCTCTGGGCGGCTCCGCCACGGGCAGGGCCCGCAAGCGATCCCCCAGCTCCTTCAAAAGTGCCTCGGAGAAGCCGGTGCCCACCCGGCCCGCGTACCGGAAGCCGTCGCCTTCGCGCAGCGCCAAGTGGAGGGCGCCGAAGCCCGTCGTCCCGCTCTTCGGCTCGGTGAAGCCGTGGATCGCGAAGTCGGCCGAGCGCACCTGGCGCACCTTGAGCCACGCCCGACTGCGCCCCGCCACGTACGGCGAGTCGGCCTGCTTCCCCACCACGCCCTCCAGCCCGAGCTTGGCCACCCGACCGAACATCTCCTTGCCTCGCTCGGCGATGTGCTCCGAGTAGCGGATCGGCCCGACGGTGGGGAGGACCTGGCTCAGCAGCTCCTTGCGCTTGAGGAGCGGCAGCTCCCGCAGGTCGTGTCCCTCGAAGGCGAGCAGGTCGAACGCCCAGTAGGTGGCGGGCAGCTGCAGCGCGGCGCGCTCCGCGGCGTCCTGGCGGACGATCCGGCCCCGCTTCTGCATCAGCCCGAACCGAGGGATGCCCTCGTCGTCGGCCACCACCACCTCGCCGTCCATGACGAGCGTCCGGTAGGGAAGACCCCGAAGCGCGCGCGCCACCTCGGGGAAGGTCGCCGTCAGGTCGTTGCCGTTGCGGGAGACCAGAGACGCCGCGCCCCCCGACGACTCGGCCAGCAACCGGTAGCCGTCGTACTTGATCTCGAAGACCCACCCCTCCCTGGAGAAGGGCTCGTCGCTGCTCTCCGCCGTCATCACCTGGACCGTGGCGGCTTGCACGGGGGCCTCCGCTGCCCCCCATTCGGCGCAACGCTCTCGAAGCGCGGCCCCGAAGTCGCCCCCGGCCCCCAGCTGCTCCACCGTGAGCCCCGACAGAATCGAGTCGTCCGGGTAGTCGGCTGTTCCTCCCTGGGGGTTCTGGTAGGCGTCCCGCTCCTTGATCAGAAGCCAGTGCCGCCCGTCGTCGCTCCCCTTGGTCCGCACCAGCGTCCAGCGGCCCCGCAACTTGTAGCCGTTCAGGTCGAAGAGGAGCTTGCCCTTCTTCATGCCGGCGTCTGGGTCCTCCACCGGCGTCCACGTGCCCCGGTCCCACACGATCATCGCGCCGGCGCCGTAGTTGCCGTCGGGGATGACGCCCTCGAAGCTGGAGTACTCCAGCGGGTGGTCCTCCACATGAACCGCCAAGCGCTTGTCGGCTTGGTTGGGGGAAGGGCCCTTGGGCACCGCCCACGAGACCAGCACGCCGTTCAGCTCCAGGCGCAAGTCCCAGTGCAGTGCGGTGGCGCTGTGCTTCTGGACGACGAAGAGCCGCCGCCCGCCGTGAACCTCGCCTGCGCTCTCTCCGCCGAAAGGCTCGCCCGTTCCCGACGGCGACCGCTTCGCCCGGTACTCGTCCAGCCGACCGGCTTCGACGGGCTGGCCGGCGGAGTCCCGCGTCGCTCCTGCCTCCGGTGCCATATGTCTTCTCCTTGACCGATGCATTATTATACTTTCTAATGAATGGAGCTTGGCTGGCCCGACGGCAGCCAGGTGCCAACACTCCTACAACCAGCCATCGAGCAGGCCGATGAACTCTACCCCCCCCCCCCCCCCCCCGTTTCTTCCTGGGCCCCTGGGCTCACGGCTCCGTCCATGACCTTCGGTCGCGTGGCGGCTCGGGCCGCCGGAGTCGTCGGAATCGTGCTGGCGGGCCTCGTCGGGCTCGCTGGCGACTTGGCGGCCCAGGCCCCGACGGTGACGGGGTTGTCGGTCAACACGCCGGACGGCAACGGAAAAACCGTAGCCGACGCCGCCGTCTTTTACCCCAGCGAGACGATCCGAGTCACAGTGGTGTTCAGCGACTCGGTGGACGTGACGGGCACGCCGCACGTCGAGCTGGGGATCGCGACATGCCCGGGCGGCGGCTGCATCGCGACGTTCGTCCCGGACACGACAGGCACGGGCTCGGAGACGCTGGTGTTCGAGTACAGGGTCCGGGGGGGCGACGTCGACAACGACGGGATCAGCATCGCGGCGGACGCGCTGAAGCTGAACGGCGGCGGGATCAACGCGACCAGCGGCGGCGCTGCTGCGGACTTGGACTTGGGGACGCTTGCGTTCTCGGACGACGCGAGCCGCAAAGTGGGCACCGGAACCGACTCCGACGCTTCAACACGCGGGAAGTACATAACCAGCATCTCGCTGAACAGTCCACCGAGCGGCGACACCTTCATAGTCGGCGATACGATCGTGCTCACGTTGGTATACAACTTTGCAATACGTTGGAGCTTTCAGTCATGGGCCAATGACATTAAGGGATTGCTGACGATCGGCGACAGCATCGCGGAGGCGGACTACGTCCAAGGTGCTGGCAGGGGAGACAGAACCTGGATTTACCGTTACGTCGTGCAGGCGGGCGACATGGACGCCGACGGGATAAGCGTCGTGGGCAAGGTGATGGAGTACGGAGTCGTTGAGTTCGGGGTTGACCGGTACGCGAACCGCCAGGCGATCGTGAACAGCGCGAACCACAAGGTGGACGGCACCCGGCCGCGGTCGGTGACCGGCTTGACGCTGAACTCGCCGGCGGACTCGACGTACGTGCCGGGCGACTGGATCGAGGCGACGGTGGAGTTCATTGGGGCGGTGGACGTGACGGGCACGCCGCAGCTGGCGCTGGGGCTGAGCACGGGGACGGTGCAGGCGGACTACGCTTCGGGATCGGGCTCGTCGTCGGTGGTGTTCCGCTACCAGGTGGCGGCGGGGAACGAAGACTTGGACGGGATCAGCGTCGCGGCGGGCGCGCTGGATTTGAACGGGGGCACGATCACGACGGCGGGCTCGACGACGGAGAACGCTTTGCTGCCGTTGGGGAGCGCGGCGATTGCGAACAGTCCGGCTCACCGGGTGGCGGCGAGCCGGGCGTGGCCGGCCGAGTTGTCGTTCAACACGCCGATTGCGGCGAGCACGTACGAGCTGGACGACACGATCGTGGCGACGGTGCGGTTCGCCCGGACGGTGAACGTGGACGTGACGGGCGGGACGCCGCAGCTGGGCTTGGGGATCGGATCGAACACGCGCCAGGCTGTCTACGTGTCGGGGACGGGCACGCCGACGCTGGCGTTTCGGTACGTGGTGCAGTCGAGCGACACGGACGCGGACGGGATCAGCGTCGCGGACTCCGCGCTGGCGGCCAACGGCGGGACGATCACGACGGCGGCGGGGGCGAACGCGGTGCTGTGGCTGGCGGCGCATGCGTTCACGGACGACGCGAACTACAAGACGTCGGGCACGCGGACGGCGGCGGCGGTGAGCGGGTTGTCGATCGCGAGTTCTCCGCTGGACCAGACGTATGCGGCGACCGACACGATCGAGGTGGACGTGACGTTCAACCGTCCGGTGGACGTTGTGACGACGGGCGGGACGCCCCAGCTGGCGCTGGATATCGGCGGGACCCCGCGTCCGGCGGAGTACGCGAGCGGCACGGGCACGCGCACGTTGCGGTTCAGCTACGGGGTGGTGGCCGCGGACATCGACAACGACGGGATCGAGGTGGCTGCGGGCGCGCTGACGCTGAACTCGGGCGCGATCAACGACGGGCGGGACGCCTCGCTGGCGGCGGCGCTGGGGCTGGGCACGCATGCGCTGACGACGCCGCAGGCGGGCCACAAGGTGAACGGGACGATTGCGCCGGCGAGTGTGAACACTGTGTTGATCACGAGCGAACCGGCGACCGGGGACACGTACGGTCTGGGCGAGCGGATCACGTTCTACGTGGGGTTCGACCGCGAGGTGGCGGTGACTGGCGCGCCGCAGCTGGAGATCGCGATAACCGGCTCGCTCCGCCAGGCGCGGTACGTCCGCCGTGTGGGCGGGACGCTGCTGGAGTTCGAGTACTGGGTGCAGGGTGCGGGCTCGGGCGGCACGGGACCGGGCGGCGTGGACCTGACGACGGCCGGGATCATGGTGAGTTCGGGCGCGCTGACGCTGAACGGCGGGACGATCAAGAACGTGATGCACCCGGAGCGCGGGTTCAGCGCGTTGTTGTCGCTGACCCCGCACGAGCTCAGTGCGCAGGCCGACCACAAGGTGGACGGCAGGATCGAGGTGGTGCCGGTGGTGATGAGCGCTCGTGTGGCGAGCACGCCGCGGGGTGCGTCGTACCGAGCGGGCGAGCATATCGAGGTGGAGGTGACGTTCAGCCGGGCGGTGGCGGTGACTGGAGTCCCGCGGCTGGCGCTGGTGATCGGCAACGCTCGGCGGATGGCTGCGTACGTGTCGGGGAGCGGCACTGGACGCCTGCTGTTCCAGTACCGGGTGGTGCCGGCGGACTCGGACTCGGACGGCTTCAGCGTGCCGGAGGACGCCCTGGAGGTCGGGGCAGGCGCGGGGATCGTGATCGCGGGCGGTTCGGCGGTGGCCAACGTGGCGCTGGGGAGCGCCGCGCTGGAGAACGTGGAGGGCCAGGGGGTGACCGGCGGCGGTGGCACGGACCCGTACTTCGGCGCTGCGGAGTACGAGTTCGAGCTGTTGGAGGATGTGGCCGGCCCGCTGGTGGTGGGCGAGGTGGCGGCGGAGGACCCGTTCGGCGGCGAGGTGACGTACGAGCTGGGCGACGGCAGCGAGGGGCTCTTCGAGGTGGACGCCCGGAGCGGCGAGGTGACGTATGTGGGCGAGGGCGAGGACGCGGAGGTGCGCTCCAACTACGTGATGGAGGTGCGTGCGCTGGCGGGCGACGGCCGCGTGGGCCGCACGGTGGTGCGCGTGCTGGTGATCAACGTGAACGACCCGCCGGCGTTCGTGATGGAGCGCTTCGAGTTCGGGTTGCCTGAGAACGCCGTCGGCCCGATGGCGGTGGGCGTGGCTCAGGCGGTGGACCTGGACGAGGGCGACACGCTGCGGTATGCGCTGGAGTCCGACGGCGGCGCGGGCGATCTGTTCGAGCTGGACGCTGCGACGGGCGAAGTGACGTACGTAGGCGCGGGCGAGGACTACGAGGCGGAGGACGGCGCCAAGTCGTGGGAGCTGGCGGTGAGCGCGACGGACCTAGCCGGGTTGCGCGCCGAGGCGACGGTGGCGGTTCTGTTGCGCGACGAGAACGAGGCGCCTGCGTTCGCGGACACGGCGTATGCGTTCGGTCTGGCGGAGAACAAGGCCGGACCGGTGCTGCTGGGGAAGGTGGCGGCCACGGACCCGGACGCTGGCGATCGAGCACGGTACGCGCTGGCGGCGGGCGACGCGGAGCGGTTCGAGGTGGTGGCTGCCAGCGGCGTGGTGCGGTACGTGGGTGCCGGCGAGGACGCGGAGGCGGAGCCTGGCCGCTGGGAGCTGGTGGTGCGTGCGACCGACGGCGGCGGCCTGACGGCGGACGTGCGTGTCGAGGTGACGGTGATGGACGAGAACGAGCCCCCCGTGTTCGGCGCCGAGCGCTACGAGTGGGAGCTGAACGAGGGCGTGGCGGGTCCTGTCGCGCTGGGGATGGTTGCGGCTGTGGACGCCGACGCTGCGGACACGGTGAGGTACATGCTGGCCGGTGCCGAGTCGGAGCGGTTCGAGGTGGACGCCGCGACGGGCGAGGTGCGCTACGCGGGCGAGGGCGAGGACTACGAGACCGGCCCGACGAGCTGGGAGTTCACGGTGGTGGCGGTGGACCGGACCGGACTGTCGGCGACGACATCGGCGATGGTGACGCTGCTCGACGTGAACGAAGCCCCCGTGTTCGCCGACTCGGCGTATGCATACGAGCTGTCTGAGAACGCGCCCGGCCCGATGGCACTGGGGATGGTGGAAGCCACGGACGAGGACGAGGGCGACGTCGTGGAGTACAGCTTGGCGGAGGGCGATGCCGGGCGCTTCGAGGTGGACGGCGCGAGCGGCGAGGTGCGCTACGTCGGCGCGGGCGAGGACTACGAGTCCGGCCCGCCCGAGTACGTGCTGACGGTGCAGGCGACGGACGCGGGCGGCTTGGCGGACACGGCGAGCGTGACGGTGGCGGTGCTGAACGAGAACGAGGCGCCTGCGTTTGCGGACACGGCGTACGCGTTCGAGCTGTCGGAGAACGCTCGCGGACCCGTGCTGCTGGGCCAGACGGAGGCGACGGACCCGGACGAGGGCGACGCGCTGACGTACAGCTTGGCGGCGGGCGACGCCGGGCGGTTCCAGGTGGACGGCGCGACGGGCGAGGTGCGCTACGTGGGTCCCGGCGAGGACTACGAGGCCGGCCCGACGTCGTTCGCGCTGACGGTGCGTGTGGAGGATGCGGGCGGGCTGGCGGACGAGGCGAGTGCGACGGTGGAGCTGCTGGACGAGAACGAGGGTCCCGAGGCGGTGGGCGCGATGGCGCCGAAGGTGCTGGAGGCGTACGGCGCTGCTGCGGAGGAGGACCTGGCGCCGTACTTCCGGGACCCGGACGGCGACGCGCTGAGCTACGTGGCCGAGTCGTCGTCGCCGGGTGTTGCGATCGCATCGGTGACGGCCAGCGGACGGCTGTCGATCGCGCCGCAGGCGCTGGGGATGGCGACGGTGACGGTGACGGCGAGCGACCCAGGCGGCTTGACGGCGACGCAGCAGGTGCAGGTGACGGTGGAGCCGTCGCGGTCGGAGCGCGCCCGCACGTTGCAGATGGCGCTGACGGCGTTCGGCCGCTCGCTGGGCGCCGAGACGGTGGACGTGATCGGCGGCCGGCTGGGCCTCGAGTCGTCTTCGGGCGGCTCGCATGTGAGTCTGGGCGGCCGCTCGCTGGGCTGCGGTTCGTTCGGCGGCGGCCCCGGCGGTCCCGGCGGCCAGCAGTGCGGCATCGGAGACTTGGCGCGGAGCGCGTCGAGCCTGCTGGGGATGCAGTTCACGGCTCCCCGAGCGGCTGGTGCGGACATGGGCGGCGGTGCCGGCGGCGCGCACCTCGACATGGCGGCGCTGCTGTTCGGCGGCGACGGCGCCATGGGTGGTCACAGTGCCATGGGCGGTCCCGGCGCCATCGACGCCACGGGCGCCTTCGGCGGTGGCGGCACGTACACGGGCCAGCAGGAAGGCGCGGACCGGATCGAGCGGGGCAGCATCGGGTTCGACCCGCTCTCGGGCGGCGACCTGCTCACCCGCAGCTCGTTCCAACTGTCGTTCGGCGGCAACGACGACGGCAACAACCCGGCTTCGGCCACGGACGACGACGCCTCTGCCTCCGGCGCCGACGCGACGGGCACGCCCCAGGCGTCGCCCTCCCGCTCGGGCTGGACGCTGTGGGGCCAGGCGAACGGCAGCGAGTTCGAGAGCGCGCCGAACGACGGGCTCCTGCTCGAGGGCGGCACGCGCTCGATCTACGCCGGACTCGACTACCGGTTCGGCTCGGGGTTGCTGCTGGGGCTGGCGGGCTCGCGCAGCGCGCTCGACTCCGAGTTCACGAGCAGGCACAACGGGACGGGCACGGTGGACGCCCGCCTGACCAGCGCCTACCCCTACCTGCACTGGTCGCCCCGCCAGGGGCTGGGGCTGTGGGGCTTGGTGGGCGCGGGCCGGGGCTCGGCGGACCTGACCGAAACAGTGGGCGGGCGGTTCAGCACCGACATCGCGATGCGGATGGCGGCGGTCGGCGCACGCCAGGAGCTGATCGGACCGCTGGCGTTGCGCGCCGACGCCTTCGCGGTGCGCATCGAGTCGGACGCCGCGGTGGACTTGGCGGGCGTCACGGCGGTGGCGCAGCGGGTGCGGGTGGCGCCGGAGCTGAGCGGCCAGTGGGCAGTGGGCGAGGCCGCGGCGCTGCAGGGACGGCTCGAGCTGGGCGGTCGGTGGGACGGCGGCGACGCGGAGAGTGGTCTGGGCGCGGAGGCGGGCGCGACGCTGGGGTTCGCACACGTGGCCACGGGGTTGAGCGTGGAGGCGCGGGGACGCGCGCTGGTGGCGCACCAGACGAGCGCGTTCCGGGAGTGGGGCGCTGGGTTCGCAGTGCGGCTGCAGCCGGGCCGTGATCAGGGCGGGCTGTCGTTCTCGGTGGAGCCGACGTGGGGCGACGGGTCGGGCGGCGCCCAGTCGCTGTGGCAAGCCCAGGCCGGGTTCGCCCCGCACCAAGCCGCTCCGCTGGGCGATCCGACGGCACCGCCCATCGGTGCCGCGACCGTCGCCGATGTGCCCGGCTGGACGCCGGATCGTCTGGCGCTGGAGCTCGGCTGGGGCGTGGTCCTGCCGGGCGGCGCACAGGTGACGCCGTTCGGCCGGTGGAGCCGCGACGGCGCCTCCGGCTACCGGCTCAACGCCGGCACGCGCTGGGCGCTGCTGGGCGACGCGCCCGACTCTGGCTCCGGCCCTGGTGCCGGCGTGGGTCCGGCCCGGAGTCTGCGGTTCGCGATCGACCTCTTCGGCGAGCAGGTCGCGAACGGCGTTCAGCCCACGGAGCGCCGCCTCGGCCTCCAAGGGCGGATCGGGTTCAAGTAGGACCTCGGGCGCGGTATCTTTCTCGGATGAGTGCTCGACCGATCGCCGCGTCCACGATCTCCTTCGGCCTGGTCTCCCTGCCGGTGAAGCTGTACTCCACTGGCCAGTCGGCGGCGAAGGTGCGCTTCAACTGGATCAACAAGGAGACGGGAGCCCGGGTCAAGCAGCAGTACGTGGACGTGCAGACCGGCGATGTGGTCCCCCGGGAGAACATGATCAAGGGGTACGAGTTCGCCAAGGATCAGTTCGTCACCTTCGAGGCCGACGAGCTGAAGGCGCTGGAAGCCCAGTCCAACGAAGCGATCGAGATTGCCGAGTTCGTCCCTGCCGACGAGATCGAGCGCCTCTTCTTGCAGCGTGCTTACTACCTAGGTCCGGCCACGGGAGGTGCCCGGGCCTACCGGCTCCTCTCCGTTGCGCTCCGCGACTCTGGGAAGGCGGCGGTGGCCCGCTACTCAGCCCGCGGCAAGCAGTACTTGGTGGCGATCCGCCCCGTGGAGGAGGGGCTGGTGATGGAGCAGTTGTTCTACGCCGACGAAGTTCGGTCGATCGAAGACGTTCCCTTGGAGGACGGGGCAGTGAACGACGCCGAACTGACCCTGGCGCGCCAGCTGGTCGACCAGGCGTCCAGCGAGTCCTTCGATCCCGGGCGCTACAAGGACGAAGTGCGCGAGCGCGTGATGGGGCTCATCGAACGGAAGATTGAAGGCGAACAGATCACGGTGGCTCCGGCCGCCGAGCCCGACACCAAGATCATCGACCTGATGGAGGCGTTGAAGGCGAGTCTGGAAGGAGGCGCGCGGAGCCGTTCCGGTACCGGATCGTCGAAGAAGGCGCCCCCGAAGCTGCGCGCAACGGGCACAACGGGTACGTAGCCGTCAGGCCGGCGGGCGGTCCTCGGACGGAGGACCTTGCCGCGGCTGTGGATCGCCTCGCCGCCCTTCGCGGAAGATCCAGACCCGAATCAGCACGGTGCCCCATACGAGGCCGACCCCGCCCCACACCAGCTTGGCCTGCCCGGGAGGCAGCTCCAGCCCGGCTTGGATGGCGAGCCCCCCGCCCGCGATCAGCATGAGGGTGCCCACGAAGAAGGCCGTGTCCTCCCATTGGGAGCGTCTGTCCGGCATCTAGCGGCCTCTCTTCGGCGACTTGGGAGAACGGAAGCGCGCGTGCGGCTGCGGCACCGGGCCCTGCGTGCCTGCCGCGCCCCGTGTTCTGGCACTTCTTAGAATGTCGCGACTTCCCTTCTTGGCCGCCACCCGTCCCCGGCGTCGTACCCCCGCATTTCGCGGGTACACCTTGTCGGGTACGCGCCCGCCCGCCGCACTGGATTTTTCCCGGACGGGGCCTCCAGCGTCCACCTCGGATGCAGCAACGAACCCCACTCGGGAAAGGAATGGAGGCCGCCCATGTCCGACCGGCGCAAGCAATCCGACCAGCCGAAGCAATCCGACCAGCCGAAGCAATCCGACCAGCCGAAGCACGGCGAGAAGGACCGCGTGTACAAGCAGTTCTACTCGTTCGCGGAAGTCGTGGAGGAGGTCGTCGTCGAGTTCGTCGGCCCGTCCGTCGGCGGTACCTGGATCGACGACCTCGACTTCGACACCCTCGAACAGATGCCCACCGAGTTCGTCGACGCCGGGAGCGAGACCGTCCGCCTGGTCGACATGGCGTGGAGGGTCCGGTTCCGCAGCCGTCCGCTCTGGCTCGTCGTCCTCTTCGAGTTCCAGTCGACGGAGGACAGGACGATGGCGACCCGCGCACTGCTCGAGACGGCGCTGTGCTACCAGAGCCTGACGGAGGGCCGGGGCGCGGGGGCCGAGGGGGAGGAGAGCGCGGTGCTGTTCGTGGTGGTGAAGAGCTTCGAGGGCCGGTGGAAGACGGCGTTGAGCAAGGCGTGCGAGTTGGAGAAGCTCGTGCCGGAGGAGTTGAGGCCGTTCATCTACGGCCAGCGCGTGGCTTCGGCTTCAGCTGATAGATTGGGGGGCGCCGGCGGAGATCATCGAACAGTTGGACACGCTGAAGGAGGCGGGCAAGGTGTACGGGAACCATATCTCGGCAGTGGAGAAGCATGCCCTAGCGCGCGGGGAGGCGCGGGCATACATCGACACGGCGCGGTGGAAGTTCGGCGCGGACGTGGCGGAGCGTCTGGCGGATGTGCTTGCAGGCGTGACGGACCGCGCACGGCTGGCGCGGCTGGGTCGGCTGGTGGTGGAGTGCGAGACGGGCGACGAGCTGATCGCCAAGGCGACCAGCAGCTAAACCCCAGTCCTCAGCGCCCCGGCTCAGCTCCGGCGCGTCACTCCGTCGTCGGCACCGCCTCCATCAGCAGGCTCAGCGCGCGTTCGAGGGCGGTCCGGCCCGGCCCCGACCCGGAGTAGTGTCCCTGGCGTACCACCACCATCTCGTGGCTCGGGATCACAATGGTGTACTGCCCCCCAGCCCCGGCCATGAAGAACGCGCTCTCGGGGACGGGGAACTGTCCCGCTTGGTTCACCCAGAAGAACCCGCCTCCGTACTGATGGCGTCCGTCGGCCTCCCACCCCGGCGCCAGGGTGGACACGTACTCCACGTACCCTTCGGGCAGGAGCCGCTCGCCGTTCGCCACGCCGTCGGTCAGGTACAGGTTCCCCAGGCGCGCCCAGTCCCGCCCGCTTCCGAATTCGTAGCCCTGGAGCAGGAAGTTGCCGTAGGGATCGGTTTCGGGGATCAGGTTGCGGATGCCCAGCTTGTCGAAGAGATGCCGCTGAGGGAACTCGTGGTAGCTCTCCCCCAGCCCCTCCACGCCCAGGCGGATCAGGTAATTGGTGATCACCGGGTCCGAGTTCCGGTAGCGACCGACGGTCCCAGGGGGCCACTGCAGGTCCTTGCTCGCCGCCCACAGGAAGGAGTTGACGGTGCCCGTGTAGACGTAGAGGTGGTCCGGGTAGCCCACGGAGGGGTCGTACCCAGGATCGCTTCGGTTGCGGAAGCGCAGCCCGGAAGACATGCGCATGATGTCGCCGATCCGCACCTGGCCGCGAGGGTCGCCCTCCGCCTGCCACTCGGGCACCGGCGCCGGCTGCCAGAGGTCGTACACCCCTTTCTGAATCAGCACGCCCATCAGCGTGCCCGTGAGGCTCTTTCCCATTGACCAGCTCTCCAGAGGGGTGGTGTGATCGATCCCCTCCCGGTAGCGCTCCCCCAAGATCCGGCCCCGGTGCGTGACCACGAACGCCGCCGTCAGCCCCTCCGCCGGGTCGAAGGCCGCGTCCACTGCCTCCGCCACAGCGGCCATGTCCACTTCGTCGGGGAACGTCTCGTCCGAAAGCACGTCGCCCATGGGCCACGGGGTAACGGAGGGGTCGGGCAGCGCCGACGCGACCTCGACCGGATCGTAGTAGGGCTCCGACTCCCCCAGGGGCAGCGCGAGACATCCTTGCCCGCCGTGGAGCTTGGCCGAGCGGATCGTTCCGTCGGGCAGCGTCAGGTGGACCCGCCGATTCTCGAAGTCCACCACTGTGTCGGTGACCACGGCCCGGGGTCCGCGGGGGGACGAGAAGAAGCCCGTGTTGGCGGCGGCGAACTCCGGGTCGAGCCCCGACAGGAAGACGTTGGAGCACAAGACCTTGGCGAACCCCGCGGTGTGGTGGAGCATGGTGTCGCCGGGCGGGACGACCCACTCGCCAGCGATCTCCAGCGCCTGGCCTCGGGCGGCGACGGCGGCGGCGTCGCTTCCAGCTGGAAGGGGGGCGCCAGCGTCCGTGCCCCCCATGGAGGAGTCGTCGGCGGGTGCGCATCCAGAGACGAGAAGGCCGACGGTGGTCAGAAAGGTGGGGGTCAGAAAGGCGGGGCGGGGGATCATGCCGGGGTCGCTCCGGGGTTGGGAGGGGGTGGCGGGGGAGGCGAAAGGTCAGATTACTAGGCGACGGCCCTCCAGGGCAAACCGGGTGGTTGCAACCGGCTTGCCGGCTGGCGGTTGCCGGGCGCGCTGGCGGCAAGCGAGCGGGTTTACGGAGGTCGCCAAATGGACTACCTTCCTTTCCCGGTCGTCGCCTCCAGGGCGGTTCGCCGGGGCTGATGGTGGGCGTAGCTCAGTCGGTTAGAGCGCCGGATTGTGGTTCCGGAGGTCGCCGGTTCGAATCCGGTCGTCCACCCTTCCGAAGCGGATCGTCCACCCTTCCGACCGGAAGGTGTTGACATCCATGTCGGATGGTTGTACCATTCAGGTTTCCCAGCGAATCTGGGGAACGGGGCTCCCCCCACGGGGTGCGTCGTCCTGGATGTCGCTTCGGTGCCGGGGCCTTCGAGCCCTTCGGTGCCGGGGGCCTTCGAGCCCCCGAGTGCGGTTCTTTGACAGTTGAGGTCGTGAGAAGCGGGCGGGCCCTTTCGGGCCGGCGGGCACTGTGTCCCGCTGGTCGGTTCGCCGAGCCCCGGTCGATCCGGGGTCCAGGCGATGGGGTCAACCAACGCAGATTCCGAACAAGGGACTCGGACAGAGTCCGGTGTTCGCAAAGAGCTGTTCAAGCAATCTATCACGGAGAGTTTGATCCTGGCTCAGGACGAACGCTGGCGGCGTGCTTAACACATGCAAGTCGTACGAGGACGGGGGGCAACTCCCGAGCCGAGTGGCGAACGGGTGCGTAACACGTGACCAATCTGCCCTTGGGAGAGGGACAACCTGGGGAAACCCGGGCTAATACCGCATGACGTGCCGATGTCGCATGGCGACGGCACCAAAGGGGGGCCTCTGCTTGCAAGCTCCCGCCCAAGGAGGAGGTCGCGGCGTATCAGCTTGTTGGTGGGGTAACGGCTCACCAAGGCTACGACGCGTAGCGGGTCTGAGAGGACGATCCGCCACATTGGGACTGAGATACGGCCCAGACTCCTACGGGAGGCAGCAGTGGGGAATATTGCGCAATGGTCGAAAGACTGACGCAGCGACGCCGCGTGTGGGAGGAAGCCCCTCGGGGTGTAAACCACTGTCAGGCGGGAAGAACTCCGCGTGTCCAAACAGGGCGCGCGGCTGACGGTACCGCCAGAGGAAGCGCCGGCTAACTCCGTGCCAGCAGCCGCGGTAAGACGGGGGGCGCAAGCGTTGTTCGGAATTACTGGGCGTAAAGCGCGGGCAGGCGGTCCGCTAAGTCTTTCTGTGAAACTCCAGAGCTCAACTCTGGACATGCAGAAGATACTGGCAGACTAGAGACCGGTAGAGGCTAGTGGAATTCCTGGTGTAGCGGTGGAATGTGTAGATATCAGGAAGAACACCAGTGGCGAAGGCGGCTAGCTGGGCCGGGTCTGACGCTCATCCGCGAAAGCGTGGGGAGCAAACAGGATTAGATACCCTGGTAGTCCACGCCGTAAACGATGGGCACTAGGTGCCGGGCCTATAGACGGGGTCGGTGCCGGAGCTAACGCATTAAGTGCCCCGCCTGGGGAGTACGGCCGCAAGGCTGAAACTCAAAGGAATTGACGGGGGCCCGCACAAGCGGTGGAGCATGTGGTTTAATTCGAAGCAACGCGAAGAACCTTACCTGGGCTTGACATCTTGGCGAAACCTCCTGGAAACAGGAGGCCTCCTTCGGGACGCCATGACAGGTGCTGCACGGCTGTCGTCAGCTCGTGTCGTGAGATGTTGGGTTAAGTCCCGCAACGAGCGCAACCCTTGCCCTATGTTGCCAGCGGATCATGCCGGGGACTCATGGGGGACTGCCGGTGATAAACCGGAGGAAGGTGGGGATGACGTCAAGTCATCATGGCCCTTACGCCCAGGGCTACACACGTGCTACAATGGCCGGTACAAAGAGCTGCAACCCCGCGAGGGTGAGCGAATCTCAAAAAGCCGGTCCAAGTTCGGATTGCAGTCTGCAACTCGACTGCATGAAGCCGGAATCGCTAGTAATCGTGAATCAGCTACGTCACGGTGAATACGTTCCCGGGCCTTGTACACACCGCCCGTCACGCCATGGAAGCCGGGAGTGCCCGAAGTCCGTGACCCAACCCTTGGGAGGGAACGGCCGAAGGCAAGTTTGGTAACTGGGGCGAAGTCGTAACAAGGTAGCCGTAGGGGAACCTGTGGCTGGATCACCTCCTTTCTGGAGTATTCGAGTAGGACGGCTCTTCGGGGCCGCCTCCGAAAGAATCTCGTGTCTACCCGTCCGCTTCTCACGATTCTCGACCGTCGTTTTTCCGGAGCCCGACCATGCGTTTTCCGGAGCCCGACGTTTTCCAGAGCCCGACCATGCACCCTTCAGCAGATGCCACCCGGGCCGGACACGTGCTGCTGGCGGGCCTGCCCAACGCCGGCAAGTCCACCCTCTTCAACGCGCTGGTGGGACGGCCGCTCGCCATCGTCACGGCCAAGGCGCAGACCACGTGGCAACGTGTAGCGGGCATACGCACCGAGCCCTCCGTGCAGATGATCTTCGTCGACACGCCGGGGTTCGTGGACGGCCCGGAACTCTTCCACCGGTCGATGGCGGCGGAGGCGGAGGCCGGCCGGTGGGGCACCGACGCGGCGGTGGCGGTGGTGGACTGCACGCGGAGGACCTCGCCGAGGGAGTGGGCGCAGATGGAGGAGTTCTTTCGCCGGATCGACGGACCCGGGGCAGTGGCGGCCAGCAAGTCGGACCATTCGGCCTTCGCCCCGAGCAGGATGGAGGAGGCCGCGCGGCGACTTGGTCTGCCGACGTTTCCCCTGTCGGCCAAGGAGGGCACGGGCCTGGACGCGCTTCTTGGGTTCTTGCGACCCAAGTTGCCGGAGGGCCCTTTCCTGCACCCGGAGGAGGACTTGGCGACGGCGCCTACGCGGTTCTTCGTGCAGGAGTTCGTGAGAGAGGCGGTCTTTGCGCGGTACCGCCAAGAAGTTCCATACTCGGTGGCCGTGCGCGTGGAGGAGTTCCGGGAGCGGGAGGACCCGGTGTACGTGGCGGCGGCCGTCTACGTGGAGCGGCGTTCGCAGAAGGGGATTGTGGTCGGCAAGGGAGGAGCGGGGATCAAGGCGCTGGGCAGGGACGCGCGTCGGAGGATCGAGGAGTTCCTCGGCGCTCGCGTGTACTTGGACCTGTGGGTCAAGGTGTGGGACGGATGGCGACGAAAAGAGGAGGGCCTGATGGCGTTCGGGTACGTAGTCCCCGGTGATCCCGGTTAGGATGTTGCGGCGGGCTGGGGGAGTCGTCCGGCGGACGGGGTTGCTCGGCGCGCTCGTCTCCGCCGCGCTGGGCGCCTCCGTTGCGCTGAGCGTCTCCGCCGCCCTTCTTGCCGGCTTGCTTCCGGCTCGGGCCGAAGGCCAGAGCGGGCAGGGGGCGCGTGCCCAGGAGGGGGCTCTGTTCCTGCTCTTGCCGGTGGGTGCCCAGGGGGTCGGCATGGGGCGCGCCATGACTGCGCTGTCCAGCGGAGAGGGGGCGTTCTGGAACCCGGCGGCGCTGGCGGAGCAGACCCGTCGGCGGGTCATGGTGTATCGGGGAGAACAGCTGGTGGGCGAAGCGGTCGCGGCGAGCGCGCTGCTGCCGTGGGAGCGGGTCGGAACCTTCGGCGTTTCCTACTTGCTGCTGGACGTGGGCGACCAGGACCTCCGCGACGAGTTCGGCAACGCGCTGGGGTCGCTCTCGATATGGAACCACGCCGTCATCGCCAGCTTCGCCACCTCCTTTCCGGGAAGGATTCACGCCGGCGTCAACCTCAAGCTGGTGCAGTTCAGGATCGGCTGCCGGGGCGACTGCCCGGACCTGGAGACGACCAGCTCGGCCTACGCCGTGGACGTGGGGGTGCAGGCCCGACCGTTCAGCAGCATCCCGTTGCGCTTCGGCTGGATGGTCGCCCACGCCGGAACCGAGTTCCAGATCAGGAATCAGGAGCAGTCCGACCCCCTGCCGACTCGACTCCGGTTGGCCGCCGCCTACGAAGTGCTCCACCGACTGGTTCCGGAGAACTCCATGGAGCTCTGGCTGGCCATAGAGGCGGAGGACAGGGCCAGGGACTTGGGGTCGCCCTCGTTCTACGCCGGTGTGGACTTCTCGGCGGCTGGGCTCTTCTCGTTGCGGGCCGGGTACGTGGGGGGACAGCTGGACCGCACCGACGGTGCGTCGGTGGGCGTCGGGTTCCGGTTCGACCGCTTCGACCTGACCTTGGCCAAGTCGCTCATTCGCTCGCTGGTGACGGGCGAGACGGAGCCCGTTCACTTGGCGTTTGGGGTCGCCTTCTAGGCATGGCTGCGACCGTCGCCGTGACCGCGAGCGTTGCGGTGGTTGCGACCGTGGCCGTGTCCGTCGCCGCGTCGCCGGCGGCGGTGGCCCAGCATCCGTGGGGCTCCGGGTTGAGCAAGGTGGCGGCGCCCGGGCCGTGGTCGGCGTGGGAGCGGGAGTCGGGCGAGCTGGGGCAGGCCGATGCGTTCCTCTCATCGTTGGCGCTCCCTGGGTTGGCCCAGGGCAGGATGGGGCAGCGGCGTTGGATCGCCTACGCCGGGCTGGAGGTGCTGTCGGCGTTTCTGTACTTTCGTTCGCGAAGCGATGCGCTGGGCACCCGGGACGACTACCGGGACTTTGCCTGGGAGGCCGCTCGGGCGAGCTGGAGCACGGGTCCACGGCGCGACGGCAACTTCGACTACTACGAGACCCTGTCCCAGTGGCCCCTCTCGGGGGCGTGGGACGCAGACCCTGCACTGCCGGGCCTTCAGCCCGAAACGGACCCGGCCACCTACAACGGCTCGGTGTGGGCGCTGGCGACGGAGATCTTCGGCGTGGACCCGGCGGCACCGGAGCAGTCGCCGGGCTACGCGCGCGCTCTGGAGTACTACAAGGAGCGCGGCTACGGCCCCCAGTTCCTGTGGGCATGGTCCGGCGGCCAACCGGATCGGATACGCCTCGGCGACATGATCCGTGAGAGCGACCAGGGCTTTCGCGACGCTCGCCGTGCGCTGTGGACCCTCGCCGTCAACCACATCTTCAGCGCCGTCGACGGACTCGTGGCCGTGCGCCTGCGGAGTCGACCGGGCACCGAGCGCCTCGAGGTGACGGCATCGGTTCGGACGCCCTGACCTCCCCTTCGGCCGAGCTCCGCCTGTCGGCCAAGCTCCGCGGCGCGGCGCGAAGTGCGGTGCTTGGAGCCGTCGAGCCCGGCGGACGACGACGCATCGTGTGGCTTGCGCCCCCCGGCTCGCCGCCTCCGACCGAGGTGGCCGAAGTCGCCCACAAGCGCTTTCTCGACGTGACGGTCGCGTCCTCGCTAGCCGAAGTTCTGGCGCTCGCGACGGGCGCACCGCCGGCGGCCGTGGTCGTCAGGTGGCCGGAGCGCGGTGCCGAGGAGACGGTGCGATCCACGGGGCGGCAAGCGGCAGCGGATGCAGAGACGCTCTGCCGGCGGCTGAAGGGCGATCCCCTCACCGCCACCATCCCCTTGATCGTCCTGACTAGCGACGGCGTCGTCCCTTACGCGCTGGAGGCCGGTGCGGACGAAGCGCTGGCGGCGCACCTCCCGCGACGAGAGAAGTTGGTGCGCCTGGAGGGGGCGTTGCGACGGTCAGAGCGGGACCTGGATGCGCATCCCGCCACTAGGCTGCCGGGCGTGCCTGCCGTCGAGCGCCGCTTGGCGGGGGAGATCGCGGCCGGCAGTGCCTTTGCCCTCTGCTACGCCGACCTGGACCGCTTCAAGGAGTACAACGACCGGTACGGTTGCGCCGAGGGCGATAAGGTGATCCTCCTCGTGGCCGCGATCGTGCGAGAAGTGGTGGTGGAGAGGGCGCCCGAGGGTTTCGTGGGTCATGTGGGCGGCGACGACTTCGCTCTTGTAGTGGCCCCGGAGCAGGTAGCCCCGTGTTGCGACCAGATCGTCGGGGCCTTCGGCGCGCTCGCCCCACGTTTCTGCGACGACGCGGACCGTCGAGCCAATGGCTTCCCGGTGGTGCCAGACCGCCGTGGGTCGACGAGTCTCACGACCGTCATGAGCCTGTCGATCGGCGCAGTTGTGGGCGCGCCGGGTGCGTTCGCGACCCCATCCCAAGCGTGGGCGCTCGCGGCCAAGATGAAGGACCGGGCCAAGCAGTTGCCCGGCAACGCTTGGCTGGCGGGTTGCTAGCCGCCTTCGGTCGCTCCGTTGCTTGCGGCTGCCAGCAGCTCGTCCCCCGTGTCGCAGTCCACCACCGCGTCCCCGACCCGGGCCAGCTGCTCCCCGCCCATGGCCCGCACCAGCCCGGCCAACTTCTCCGCCGTCTCCGCCCCGAACCGTCGCGACGCCAAGCGCACCAGCATCGCCCTGCTTTCCGTGCGACCCCGCTCGATCCCCCGCTCGATCCCTTGCTTGATGCCCTGCTTGATGCCCTGCTTGATGCCCCGTTCCAGGACCTGCTGCTGGGTACTCTCCACCCACTCCGTGTACGTTTGGCCCATCTCCTCTGCCTCCGTCGGTTGTTCGATCCGCTCCTTGATCTCGTCCAGAACCTCGTCCGGCACGTCAGGTGCCTCCATCCGCTCCACCACCCACTTCGCGAACGCCTGCCGTGCCGCCAGACAATCCTCCCCGGCCCACCGCGCCGCCATCGCCTGGTGCACGTGCGGGAAGTTCGGCCACGGGTCCCGCTCCAAGGCGGCCAGCCAATGCAGCAAGCTGCCCTCCGGCAACAATTCTTGCGTGAACGCCCGCAGCAAGTCAAGCACCTGGTAGCTGTGGCGGACCAAGCCGTTGACTGCCTGCGCCATGGCCGACGACAGCTCGCGCCACTCCGCCCACTCCGAGATGGTCGTGGCTGCGTTCCACGGATGCGGGCCGTTGTACAGGACGAACGCCAGCACGAGCGGGACCGTGCCACCGGGGTCCAGTAGCCTCTTGTTGCTGCGCAGCATAGAAAGCACTCGCTCGGTGTAGCGTAGCATCCGCAGCGCCATGTCGCGGTCCACCGACGACTGGAACTCGAAGAGGAAGACCACGGAGCGTCCGTTCTTGCAGCGGACGTGCCAGGCGCAGTCGTCGGCCCGGCGCTTCAGGTCCGGGCCGACGGTCTCGGTCGGGAAGGGCTGAAGGGTCGTCATGTCGAGTTCGTGGGCCCAGTCCTTGGCGGCAAAGTCGCGGATGAGGGCGGCGGCGGCCCGGGGTTGGCTGAAGAGCTTCTTGTAGGACTGGTCGTGCCTGCGGTGGTGCCTCGGCGCGGGTTGGGGTGCGGGTTCGGGAGCGGGTGGCGTCTTGGGGGTTCGGCTCATGGAGGACGGCCTTTCGGCAGCGGCTGGGGCGACGCTTCGGAGGGCGGTGCGGACCGGGCCTCCGAAGCGGGCTGGGACGGGTTCCCGGCCTCTGTCCTCCAGTATGTGATGCCGGTTGGGACGCTCCCATGGCTGGATGGGACTATTTTTAGAAGGAAGCCGTCGAGTTCCTCAACCACAGCGCCAAGCGTCATGGGAACCGTTCCAGAGAAAGCTCATCGTTGCGACCTCCAGCGCCTCGACGCCCTTGCGCGGCGGATCGAAGAGCTACGGGGGTACCTTTGACGTCGATGGGCGAAGGCAGCGGATCGGCGTCCTAGAGGCGGAGATGGCGGCGGCGGGCTTCTGGGACGACCAGGAGCAGGCCCGAGGCGTGATCGACGAGGCCAACCGGCTCAAGGGTTGGGTGGAGCCGTGGACGGCCCTGCAAGGCAAGGCGTCGGAGCTGGTCGAACTGCGGGACCTCCTGGCCGAAGAGGAAGACGAGGACCTGGAAGCGGAGTTGGCCGGGGAGATGGAGGAGGTGGACCGGCGGCTGGCCAGCCTGGAGCTGCGCACGATGCTCCAGGGCGACGACGACCACCGGGAGGCGATGGTCGCCATCCATCCGGGCGCCGGCGGTCTGGAGTCGCAGGACTGGGCCGGAATGCTCTGGCGGATGTACGCCCGTTGGTGCGAGCGCCGGGGCTATGGAATCAGAGTGCTGGACATGCAAACGGGGGAGGAGGGCGGGGTCAAGAGCGTCGCCATGGAGGTCGCCGGCGAACACGCCTACGGGTACCTGCGAGCGGAGAGCGGCGTGCATCGCCTGGTACGCATCTCGCCCTTCGACTCCCAGTCGCGCCGGCACACCTCGTTCGCGTCGGTATTCGTCTACCCGGTGTTGGACGACGAGATCGAGATCGAGATCGACGAGGCCGAACTGCGGGTGGACACCTTCCGCGCGTCGGGAGCGGGCGGGCAGCACGTGAACAAGACGGATTCGGCGATTCGGATCGTCCACGAGCCCACGGGGATTGCGGTCTCCTGCCAGCAGGAACGTTCGCAGCAGCGGAACCGCTCCACCGCCATGAAGATGCTCCGCGCCGCCCTCTACCAGCGGGCGCTGGACGAGAAGGAGAAGGAGCGGCAGGCTCTGGAAGCGTCCAAGACCGAGATCGCGTGGGGCAACCAGATCCGGTCGTACGTCTTCGCGCCGTACACCATGGTGAACGACCACCGCACGGGGCTGAAGAAGGGAAACGTGGCCGCCGTCATGGACGGTGCGCTCGATCCCTTCATTGAGGCGTACCTGAAGTCGGTGGGGAGGGCGGGATGAGCGGAGCCAGCCGGGTGATGCGCGATCGGGCGCAGAAGCTGGAGGCGCTGCGGGAACGGGGCGTGGAGCCGTTCGCCTACTCCTACTCGGTGACGCGCCGGGCCGCACCGTCGATCAAGCGCTTCGAGGAGCAGGAGGCTGCCGGCACGTTGACCGACGGACGGGGCGAGGCCGGGCGTTGGGCTGGTCGGATGGTGGCCTTTCGGTCCCATGGCAAGAGCGCCTTCGCCGACCTGGAGGACCACACGGGCCGCGTGCAGCTCCACCTCCGCCGCAACGTTCTGGGCGTCGACGCCTTCGGCCTTCTGGACCTCCTGGATTTGGGCGACTGGATCGGCGTGGAGGGCGGCCTCTTCCGCACCCGCATGGGGCAGGTCACGGTCCACGTCGAGGAGCTTCGGCTTCTGGCCAAGTCCATGCGCCCGCTGCCCCTGGGCAAGGTGGAGGTGGACGGGTCAACCGGCCGGCGCACCACCCACTCCGGCTTCGCCGACCAGGAGATGCGCTACCGCCAGCGCTACGCCGACCTGGCGGTCAACCTGGAAGTGCGCCAGCTCTTCCGCGCCCGCGCCCGGATCGTGACCGCCGCCCGCCGCTTTCTGGACGACCGTGGGTTCGTGGAGGTGGAGACGCCGGTGCTCCAGCCGCTGTACGGGGGTGCCTCGGCGCGACCCTTCACCACCCAGCACCTGGCGCTGGACCGGACCCTCTACCTTCGGATCGCCGACGAGCTGTACCTGAAGCGGCTAATCGTCGGCGGCATGGACCGGGTGTACGAGATATCGAAGGACTTCCGCAACGAGGGGATCGACCGCTTCCACAACCCCGAGTTCACGATGCTGGAGTTCTACCAAGCGTTCGCCGACTACGAAGAGATGATGGACGGTGTGGAGTGCCTCTTCGCCGCGCTGTCCGAAGCGGTCGCGGGAGAGCGACGAGTGGTCTACCAGGGAACGGAGATCGACTTTGGGGCGCCGTTCGCGAGGCTGCCCTTTGTGGAAGCCCTGGCCGAGGCGCTGGGGCGGGACCCCATGGAGGTGCCGCTGGACCAGCTGCGGGATCGGGCGGAAGCGCTGGGTGCCGACGGGCTCGAAGGCGCCGGGCGCGGGAAGCTGATGGACGCCCTCTTCGGCGCGCTGGTTCAGCCGAGCTTGGTCCAGCCCACCTTCGTGACCGACCACCCCCGCGAGCTGAGTCCGCTGGCCAAGGCGAAGCGGGGCGCGCGCCACCTGTCGGAGCGCTTCGAGCTCTTCGTCGCGGGCCAGGAGATGGCCAATGCCTTCAGCGAGATGAACGACCCCATGGCCCAGCGCGCACGCTTCGAGGACCAGGCCGCCCTCCGCGCCGCTGGCGACGACGAGGCCCAGCCGATCGACGAGGACTACATCCGGGCGCTGGAGTACGGTCTGCCGCCCACCGGCGGCGTCGGCGTGGGGATCGACCGTGTGACGATGGTCCTCACCGACCAGCCGTCGATTCGCGATGTGATCCTCTTTCCCACGTTGCGCGACGGGGAGCAATGAGCCCGCCGACCTCCCGCACCCGGCTCGCTTGGTTCCTGGCGCGCCGCTACCTGGGCGCGACCCGGAAGGGAGGTCGCCTCCTCTCCTTCATCACCTGGATCGCCTTGGGCGGCGTGGTGGTGGGCGTGACCGCGCTGGTGGTCGTCATCGGCGTCATGACGGGCATGCAGAACGAGCTTCGAGACAAGATCCTGGGGTCCAACCCCCACGTCCTGGTTCGCCAGAGCGGCCCCTCCCTTCGCCTGGACGACTGGCGGTCGGTCGCCGAAGCAGTGGCGGGCACGGAGGGAGTGGTCGCCGCTTCGCCGCTGGCGCTGACCCGGGTGTCGCTCTACCGCTCCGACTACGCCGAGGTGGTCTACCTCTACGGCGTGGACCTGACGGGGGACCTGCCGCCGGTCACGGCTATCGAGGACAGCCTTCGCAGCGGGAGCATCCCCCTTGCGCGGCGGCCCGGCGGACTCGTCCCCGTGGCGGTGGGCAGCGGCGTGGCCAACCGGATGAACCTCTTTCCCGGCGATACCGTCACCGTCGTGGCGCTGGAGAACTTTCGGGTGGGCCTGCTGGGAGAGCTGGCGCCCAAGATGGCGCAGTGGGAGGTCACCGGGATATTCAGCACCGGGATGTACGACTACGACTTCCGCAACGCCTACGCCGCGCTGGAGGATGTGCAGGAGCTGCTGGACATGGAGTCGCGCGAGGCTTCTTTCGTGGGCGCGCGAACGGACGACCCGTGGAACGCCGACGCCGTGGCCGACTCGGTGGGCGCCACCTTGGGGGGCTGGCCCTACGCCGTGGACCCGTGGACGCGCACGAACCGTCAGCTCTTCTCGGCGCTGAAGCTGGAGAAGCTGGCCATGGCGGTGATCCTCTCGCTGATCGTCCTGGTGGCGGCCTTCAACATCGTGAGCACCCTGGTGATGGTGGTGGTCAACCGAACCCGAGAGATCGGCATCCTGAAGGCGATGGGGCTGACCCGTCGCGACACGCTTCGGACCTTCCTCTTCCAGGGACTGTGGATCGGCGCGACGGGCACGGCGGTGGGCGCGACCCTGGGGCTGGTCCTGGCGGAGTTGATCGAGCGGTACCGGCTGATCCCGATCCCGCCCGACGTCTACTTCGTGGACCGGCTGCCGGTCTCGCTGAGCCCATGGGACGTGCTCTGGATCGTCGGCGTCAGCCTGCTGGTCTCGTTCGCCGCCACGATCTACCCGGCACGGCAGGCGTCGGGCCTGGAACCGATCGAAGCGATCCGCCATGAGTAGCGCGGCGGACCTCAACGAACCGGCCCCCGTGCAGGCGACAGGGCTGCACCGCTCCTACGCTGGCGTGGCGGGGCCGCAGCTCCACGTGCTGAGGGGAGTGGACTTCACTCTGGGCCGGGGCGAGGCCGTGGCGATCACGGGGGCCAGCGGGGCGGGGAAATCCACCTTGCTGCACCTGCTGGGCGCACTAGATCGGCCCACCTCGGGCTCGGTCCGGATCGGCGGCGTCGAGACCAGTTCGCTCAACGACGAGGCGGCGGGCGAGCTGCGGAACCGGCAGGTCGGCTTCGTCTTCCAGTTCCATCACCTGCTGCGCGAGTTCACGGCGCTGGAGAACGTGATGATGCCAGCCCTCATTCGGGGTGTCGGCGACGCTGGGGCGCAGGAGAGCGCTGCCGAGCTTCTGCGCCAAGTGGGCCTGGAGGATCGCCTCGGCCACAAGCCGGCGCAGCTCTCCGGCGGAGAACAGCAGAGGGTGGCGGTGGCCCGAGCACTGGTGAACCGGCCCCTCTTGACGCTGGCGGACGAGCCCACCGGCAACTTGGACCCGCGCACCAGCGAGGGCGTCCACGACATATTGTTCGGGCTCAAGGAGCGGCACGGTGTTGCGCTTGTAGTCGTTACTCACAACCCTGAACTGGCCTCCAGGGCGGAGAGGGTCCTCCAGCTCAGGGAAGGGGTGCTCCAAGATGTCTGATCCCGGTAGGCTCTGCGATGCCTGATACCGGCAAGCTCTGCGACGGAGAGGGTTGCGACAAGACGCCCGTCGTGCACGTCACCCAGGTCGTGAACGGCAAGGCGTCCCACTACCACCTTTGCCGAGCGTGCGCGGAGGCCAAGGGGATCAGCGCGTCCACCGGCTTCGTGGCGGACGTGCCGACCTTCCTGGCCCAGCTTGGCATCGGAGACGCGGGGTCGCTCGAGGTGGGCGAGGAGCCGTGTTCGTTCTGCGGCCTCACCTTCGCCCGCTTCAAGGAGACGGGCCGCCTCGGCTGTCCCCACTGCTACACGTCCTACGAGCCCGGCATCCGACGCCTGCTGGAGCGCATCCACGGTTCCACCCAGCATGTGGGGAAAGTGTACCTGCCTCCCGATCCGGCGGCGGCCGACCTGGATCGGCGGCGGACGCTTCTGCGAGCCCGGCTGCAGAGAGCGGTGGACGCCGAAGACTTTGAGCGGGCCGCCACGCTGCGCGACGAGATCCTCGAGTTGGAGCCCGCCGGATGAGGGGGCTGGACCGGATGAGGGAGCGGGGCCGGTGAGGGAGCTGGACCGGATCGCCGACTTCGGCCTGGGATGGCTCGACGCCGTTGGACCCAGGGCCGACATCGTGCTCGCCACACGAGTGCGGCTGGCGCGGAACCTGCAAGGGCACGCGTTCGGGTCCCGGGCCGCGGAGGCCGATCGGGAGGCGGTCTTTCGCGCGGTGGAGGCGGTGGTGGAAGAGGCGTGTCCACCGCACGCGGTGCTCTACCGCATGGACCAGCTGGGAAGGCGCGCGCGGCGCATCCTCCTGGAGCGGCACCTAGTCTCCAAAGAACTCCTGGGAAGGAACGGGGCGAACCCCCCGGCGGCGGCAGCCGTGGCCGCATCGGCCGGAGACCCGGTGAGCATGATGATCAACGAGGAAGACCACCTCCGGCTCCAGGCGCTCCACTCGGGCCTTCGCTTTGGAGAGGCGTGGCGGCTGGTGGACGAGCTGGACGAGGAGACGGGCCAGCGGCTTCACCTGGCCTATCACCCGGAGTTCGGCTACCTCACGTCCTGCCCGACCAACACGGGGACGGGTCTCCGGGCGTCGGCGCTGGTCCACCTACCCGGCCTGGTGCTGACGAAGGAGTTCGACAAGGTCCACCAGGGCATCTCCCAGGTCGGCCTCACCTTCCGCAACCTCCACGGGGAGGGCTCCCGGCCCATGGGCAACTTCTTCCAAGTATCCAACCAGACCACGTTGGGCAAGAGCGAAGAAGACTTGGTGGAGCACCTGGAGCGGGTCGTGGGCACCGTCATCCAGACGGAGATGCGGGCCCGCGACGTGCTGATGCGCGACGCCGCGACCGTGACCGAGGACAAGATCTGGCGAGCGTACGGCCTGCTGCGTCACGCTCGCTCCCTTGGGTACGAGGAGCTGGTCAACCTGCTGTCGGGCGTGCGGCTGGGGCTCTCGCTGAAACTGTTGCCCGACCCGTCCGCGTACATTCTGAACCACCTGATGGTCTTCACGCAGCCGGCGCACCTCGAGGAGGCCGCGGGGCGAAAGCTGACGCGCCCGGAGCGCCACGCCCACCGGGCCGAGTATGTCCGTGCGGCGCTTGAGAACGGCGCCGCCACTTCCGGTACGGGCGACAACGGGCGAAACTAAAGGGCATGAACTACAACTTCACGGAGAGGGTTCGCAAGGTCCTGGCGATGGCCCGCCAGGAGGCCATCCGCCTGCAGCACGACTACGTGGGCACGGAACACATCCTGCTTGGGCTCGTGGGGGAGGGCGAAGGCGTGGCGGCTCACGTGCTGAGCAGCCTGGGCGTGGAGGTGGAGACGGTCCACAAGCAGGTGGAAGAGTCGGTGCGCAAGGGCAAGGCCACGATCGCCCTGGGCGAGCTGCCATACACCTCGCCGGCCAAGAAGGTGCTCGAGTTCGCCATGACCGAGGCGCGGGAGCTGAACCACTCGTACGTGGGCACGGAGCACCTGCTGCTGGGCCTGCTGCGGGAGAAGAAGGGAATCGCCGCGCAGGTTCTCAACGCCTTGGGAGCGACGATCGACGAAGCGCGGGAGGAAACCCTCAAGGTGCTGGGCTCGGAGATCGGTTCGGGGCCTGCCACCGCGATCGCCGACATAGGGGCCGGAGGTCCGTCGGCCGCCCGACCCAAGGGAGCCGGCGCCAAGTCCAAGTCCAAGACCCCGGCGCTGGACCACTTCTGCCGCGACCTGACCGGCCTGGCGGAGAGCGGAGAGCTGGACCCGATCATCGGCCGCACCCAGGAGATGGAGCGGATCGTCGAGATCCTCTGCCGGCGCAAGAAGAACAACCCGGTGCTGATCGGGGAAGCCGGCGTGGGCAAGACGGCGATCGTGGAGGGGCTCTCCCAGCTGATCGCCCAGGGAGAGGTCACCGACGCCCTCCGCGACCACCGGCTCCTGGCGCTGGACATGGCGGCGGTGGTCGCCGGCACCAAGTACCGCGGCCAGTTCGAGGAGCGGCTCAAGGCGGTGATGAACGAGATCGCGCGCCACAAGAAGGTGGTCCTCTTCATCGACGAACTCCACACGCTGGTGGGCGCGGGCGCGGCCGAGGGCGCGATCGACGCGTCCAACATGCTCAAGCCGGCGCTGGCCCGAGGCGAGCTGCGTTGCATCGGCGCGTCCACCCTCAACGAGTACCGCAAGTACGTGGAGAAGGACGGCGCCTTGGAGCGGCGCTTCCAGCCAGTGATGGTCGACCCTCCCACCGTGGAGGAGACCCTTGAGATCCTCCAAGGGTTGCGCAGCCGGTACGAGGCGCACCACCAGGTCGTCCTGCCCGACGACGCGCTGGCGGAGGCGGCGCGGCTCTCGGACCGCTATATCACTGACCGCTTCCTGCCCGACAAGGCGATCGACGTGATCGACGAGGCCGGCGCCCGGGCGCGCATCGCCAGCCGAGTGGCGCCGCCCGAGGTCGAGGAACTCAAAGCCAGCTTGGCGGAGACGGGGAAGCGCAAGGAGGCGGCGATCCGGGAGCAGGACTTCGAGCGGGCCGCCCAGCTTCGGGACGAGGAGCGGGACGTGCAGCGGCGGATCGGCGAGGAGCAGGCCGCTTGGGAGGAAGAGCGGAAGCGGCACCGCCCGGCGCTCACCGCCGAGGACGTCTCGTTCATCGTGAGCCGCTGGACGGGGATTCCCCTGACCCGCATCCAGCAGGCCGAGACCGAACGGCTGGTCAACATGGAGGAGGAGCTGCACAAGCGCGTCGTCGGCCAGCAGGACGCCATCGCCGCCGTCTCCCGGGCGATCCGCCGGAGCCGCGCGGGGCTCAAGGACCCGGACCGCCCCATCGGCTCGTTCATCTTCTCCGGGCCGACGGGGGTGGGGAAGACGGAGCTCGCCCGCACTCTGGCCGAGTTCCTCTTCGCCGACCGGGACGCGCTGGTGCGCGTGGACATGAGCGAGTACATGGAGAAGTTCTCCGTCTCGCGGCTCATCGGCGCACCTCCCGGCTACGTGGGCTACCAGGACTCGGGGGCGCTCACGAAGGCGGTGCGTCGCCGGCCGTACTCGGTGGTCCTCTTCGACGAGATCGAGAAGGCGCACCCGGACGTCTTCAACATCCTGCTGCAAGTCCTGGACGAAGGCCACCTCACCGACAACTACGGACGGGTGATCGACTTCCGGAATACAGTGCTGATCATGACCTCCAACCTGGGCGGCCGAGACATATCCAAGGGGGGACTCGGATTCCGCGCCGCGGACGCCACTTCGGGCTACGACAAGATGCGGGACACGGTGACGGGCGAGATCGAGCGCGCCTTCAGCCCTGAGTTCCTCAACCGGGTCGACGACACCATCGTCTTCCACCCCCTGGGCCGCCACGAGATCGGGCAGATCGTGCACATCATGCTGGAGGACGTGCGGGAGCGGTTGGCCCGAGAGGGGACGACCCTCGTGCTCGCCGACGCCGCCGTGAGCTTCCTGGCCGCTCGGGGGTACGACGAGAAGTTCGGCGCCCGGCCCCTGAAGCGGGCGATCCGCCGCTACCTGGAGGACCCGCTCTCGGAGAAGATCCTCCTGGGCGAGTTCGGAGACGACGACGAGATCGTGGTGGACGTGGACGAAGGGAGCGAGGCGCTGTCCTTCGGCACGGCGGCGCCGGTCCAGACGTGACGCGGAGCGTGTTGGCGGCTGCCCTGGTCGTGGCTCTGGCTTTGGCGGGCGGGGTTCCCACCGGCGCCGCCGCCCAGGACCCGGGCGGTCAGCGGCTGGTGCGCATCGACTCGGTGGTCGTGCGGGGCGTGGTGCGCTTGGCGGCGGAGGACGTGGCCGGGATCGCCGGACTGGCGCCCGGATCCCTGAGCAGCTGGGCCGACGTGCAGCGGGCGATCAAGAACCTGTGGGCCACGAGCCAGTACGAGGACGTGGAGGTGAAGCTGGACGAGTCGTCGGGCCGCAACGTGCTCATCATCGAGGTGGAGGAGCGGGCCCTGACGCGCTTGGTGCGGATCGCGGGGTTGGAGGCGATCTCGGAGAACGACGTGGTCGACGAGGCGGGGCTGGAGGAAGGCGCGCCCCTTTCCCGCAACGCGATGGCCAAGGCCCGAGCGTACATCCGGGAGGAGCTGCGCCGACGAGGCGTGCCCTTTGCCCGCATCGAGGAGCGGCTGGAGCCCGTTCCCGGTGACGAGGGGCGCGTGGACGTGGTGCTGGAGGTGGAGGAGGGACAGCGCGTCGTAGTCGCCCAGGTGACGTTCGCCGGCAACGAGCAGTTCACCGACGACGATCTGCGGGGTGCCATGGACACGAAGCAGGAGGGCTTCTTCTGGTTCCGCAGCGGAGACTACGACGACATCGACTTCGACGTGGACCTGGCCGAGTCGCTGCCCGCGTTCTACCAGCGCGCCGGCTACCTGGACTTCGAGGTGTTGGGCGACACCCTGATCGTGGACCCGGAGTCCGGCAAGGCGCGCATCGAGGTGGCGGTGGAGGAAGGCCCCCAGTACCGGCTGGCCGACTTCTCCGTGGACGGCGCCGGCGCCTTCGAGACGGAGCGGATTGAGGCGTACTACGACGACGACTCCGGGGGCATCCTGGCTGCGCTGGGCTTCGGCGGCGGCGGCGGCAGCGACGGAGCCGGACGGGTCTTCAACGTGTCGGCGTTCGAGGAGGCGGCTCAGCAGGTCCGCGAGCTCTACGCCAACGAGGGGTATCTGTACGCCCAAGTGGAGCCGTACTGGGAGGCAACCGAGGAGCAGGTGGCGGGACACCCCACCGTGCGCGCCGGCTGGCGCATTCGGGAGGGACCGCAGGCGTACGTCAACCGCATCGTCATCGAGGGCAACGACTTCACCTACGACCGGATCATCCGCGAGAAGATATTCCTGCTGCCGGGCGATGTGTACAGTCAGGCTCGGCTCTTGCAGTCCTACCAGAACATCCAGTCCCTGGGCTTCTTCGAGCCGATGGGGCCGCCCGAGATCGAACCTCGCGAGTCGGGCGACGTGGACATCGTGTTCAGGGTGGCGGAGAAGAACACGGGCTCGGTCCAGTTCGGCACCGCCGTGGGCGGAGGCGTCGGGCTGTCGGGCTTCCTGGGGTACGACCAGCCCAACCTCTTCGGCCAAGCCAAAGCCGGCAACATCAGGTGGGACTTCGGGCGATGGATCAACAGCTTCACCTTGAGCTTCACGGACCCGGCTCTCTTCCAGTCCACCGTCAGCGGGTCAATCTCCCTCTTCAACTCCACCGACCGCTTCTTCCAGTTCGCCACGGGGCGCAGGCGACGGGCGGGGTTCAGCACCCGGTTCGGGGTGCCCTTTCCCGGCTCGTTGCGCACCCGCGTCTTCGTGGGATACTCCCTCTCGCGGACCAGCTACGAGCTCTTCCAGAACGTGGACGACGAGTCGCTCTTCGGGTTGCCGCCGGGCACCCTCAGCTCCGTCTCCGTGGGGGTGACGCGCCGCACGCTTAACCATCCCCTCTTCCCCACATCCGGGTCGATGCAGACGTGGACCGGAGAGTTCAACGGCGGACCGCTGGGAGGGGCGGGGGATTTCGTCAAGCACACTGCCGAGGCTCAGTGGATGATCCCCGTGGGAGGGCTGGGGGGCGATGGCGTCTCGCCCGGAGGCGTCCAGTTCGCGCTGGGCATCGGAGTGAAGGGCGGGGCGGTCTTCGGCGACGTGTCGCGCTTCCCCTTCGAGTCCTTCTGGATGGGCGGCGTCCAGTTCGGCCAGTCCCTGCGGGGCTACGACGAGACCTCGATCACGCCGCTGGGCTGGCGTGCGGAGCGGGAGCCGAACTTCCGCCAGATCGACCGTCTGGGCGACGCCTACTTCTCGTCCACGGCGGAGCTGAAGGCGGTGATCAACTCCAACATCGGCCTGTCTGCGTTCTTCGACGCGGGCAGCCTGTGGACGGACCCGACCCACATCAATACGTCCAGGCTCTACCGAGGCGCGGGCTTCGGAGTCCAGCTGGTGACGCCCTTCGGCCCGATCGGGCTGGACTACGCCTACGGGTTCGACAAGGCGGAGCCGGGGTGGCAGCTCCACTTCAAGATGGGTCCCAACTTCTAGGTGAACGGTTGCCAACAACCCCCGCCGGGAATACTTGCCAGCAACCCCGCCGGGAAACGAATGTATAGAAGGTGCTGCTCCGCATCGCGGCGGGGCACCGGCCCAACGAATTCAATCCCAATCCGGAGATCGGTAGCTATGCGCTTCGTGCGTTCGTGTGTTCTTGCCCTTGCGTTGACGGCGGTAGCCGTGCCGGCCACGGCCCAGTCGGCGAAGGTCGGATGGGTCGATACCAACGTCGTCCTTCGCGAACTCCCCATGGCCCAGGACGCCCAGAAGACGCTGGAGGCCGCCATTCAGGGCTTCCAGGCCGAGATGCAGCAGCTCCTCAGCGACCTGCAGGCGTCGGAGCAGGAGTACCGGCAGCAGCAGATGACGATGACGGCCGAGAACCGGCAGGCGAGGGAGGAAGAGCTCCTGCGGAGCCGGAACGCCGTGCAGCAGCGCAGCCAGGAGCTGGACGGTCAGGCCCAGCAGCGCCGGGCCGAGGTCTTCCAGCCGGTCATGGAGGCGATCACCGCGGTGATCGAGGAGATCCGGGTGGAGGGCAACTGGGCGATGATCCTGGATGTGGCGTCGCAAGCGATCCTGTCGGCCGATCCGTCCCTGGACCTGACCCAGGAGGTGCTCACCCGGCTCCAGGAACCGGCCGGCGCCGGCACCTTTTGACGCTCGGCGAGGCTGCGGCGGCGACCGGGGGCCGAGTGATGGGCGACCCCGGCGCAACGTTCACGCGGATATCTCCGCTGCACGACGCCGAGCCCGACGAGATGGCGTTCCTGGCCGATCGGCGCTACGCCGGCGAACTGCTGGCGTGCAGAGGCCGGACGCTCCTCGTTTCGGAGGGACTCGCCTCCCTCGAGGATGGCCCCGCCGACCGATTGGCGGTGCCCGATCCTCACGCCGCGCTGGTGGCTCTGCTGCCGCTGCTGCACCCCGAACCCGAGGTGAAGGGGGGCGTGCACCGATCGGCCACGGTCGCCCCGACGGCCAAGCTGGCCGAGAGCGCGTTCGTCGGCCCCGGCGCGGTCGTCGAGGCGGACGCCACGGTGCGGGAGGAGGCCCGGATCGGCGCCAACTGCGTCGTCGGCGCCGGTGCCCGGATCGGCGCGGCCACGGTGCTCCATCCCGGCGTGTCGATCTACCCGGGGGTGGTGCTGGGCGACAGGGTGATCGTTCACTCGGGAGCTCGGATCGGGGTGGACGGCTTCGGTTACGTCCAGTCCAACGGTGCCCACGTGAAGGTGCCCCAGGCCGGCGGATGCGTGGTGGAGGACGACGTGGAGATCGGCGCCAACTGCACCATCGACCGGGGCTCGATCGGGCGCACGGTGATCGGCGCCGGCTCGAAGCTGGACAACTTAGTCCACGTCGCCCACAACGTGTCGATCGGTCCCCGCTCGATCCTGGTGGCCCAGGTAGGCGTCGCCGGCTCCACCCGCACGGGCCCGGGCGTGTCGATGGGCGGACAGGCCGGCGTGATCGGCCACCTGCGCATCGGCGCGGGGGCCCGGATCGCCGCCCAAGCCGGGGTCATCGGCGATGTGGCGCCCGGCGCAACCGTCTCGGGCTACCCGGCCAGAGACCACAAGCGCTACCTGCGCGCGATGGCCCTGGTGATGCGGCTGCCCGAGCTCGCCAAGCGACTGGGACGGCTGGAACGTCGGCTGGAGCGTCGCTTGGAGCGTCGCACGGGACGCGCCGGAGACGGGGACTGACGGCGGTGGCGCAGGAGAATCAGCACACCGTCGCCGGGGTCTCCGTGGTGGAAGGGGTCGGCGTCCACTCGGGGGCCCAGAGCCGGATTGCCATCAAGCCCGCCCCCAAGAACTCGGGGATCGTCTTCCGGCGGATCGACGTGCCGGGTCGGCCCGAAATCCCCGCGGTCCTGGAGAACGTGACCGGCACCCACCTGGGGACGCGCCTAGGAGTGGACGGCGTGGAAGTGCTCACCGTCGAGCATGTGCTGGCCGCTCTGGCCGCCCTGGAGGTGGACAACGTCCTGCTGGAGCTGGAGGGCCCGGAGCCGCCGATCGTCGACGGGAGCTTCGCGCCGTACGTGGACGCGGTGCTGGAGGCCGGGCGGCGAGAGCAAGACGCCAAGGCGACGCTGATCCAGCTCTCCTCGCCGGTGTCTCTGGCCTCGGACGCCCGAGCGTCCTACGTGGCGGTTCCCGACGACGGCTACCGCATCTCCGCGACGATCGACTTCGCCCACGAGGCGGTAGGCCGTCAGTACGGCGCATTTGCCGTGGACGCGAACTCGTTCCGGAACGGACTGGCCGAGGCGAGAACATTCGGCTTCGCCGCCGACGCCGACGCCCTCCACTCCCAAGGGCTGGCCCTGGGCGCTTCGCTGGAGAACACGGTGGTTCTGGACGAGAAGGGCGTCCTCAACCCCGACCTCCGCTATTCGGACGAGTTTCTTCGCCACAAGGTAGGCGATCTGGTGGGGGACTTGGCCCTCATGCGGGGCCGGTTTAGAGGCCACGTGGTGGCGGAGCGGCCCAGCCACGGTGGGAACGTGGAACTCGCGCGAGCGATTCGGCGGCAGCACGACCAAGCGGGGCGGGCTGGCCAAATCGGCATCCGCCGGATCATGGAGTACCTTCCGCATCGCTACCCCATGCTTCTCGTGGACCGCATCATCGAGTTCGAGCCGCGACGACGGATCGTGGGCCTGAAGAACGTGACGATCAACGAACCGTTCTTCGGAGGACACTTCCCGGAGCACCCGGTGATGCCCGGCGTGCTCGTGGTGGAGGCGATGGCGCAGGTCGGCGGCCTGCTCCTCATGGATTCGGTGGAGAACCCGCAGGACAAGGTGGTCTACTTCATGTCGCTGGACAACGTGAAGTGGCGACGGCCGATCACCCCAGGGGACCAAGTGCTCTTCGAACTGGAGATGGTTAACCTGCGGAGTCGCATCTGCAAGATGAAAGGAACGGGCACGGTGGACGGAGAGCTGGTGGCCCAGGCCGAAATGATCGCCAGAATCGTGGACAAATGAGTACGGCAACGGAGCAGGTGAGTACGGCAACGGAGCCGGGCGCGGAGATCAAGGTTCACGAGACCGCCATCGTCGATTCGGGAGCGGTCCTGGAAGCCGGCGTGGAGATCGGCCCCTTCGCCGTGGTGGGGCCGGGCGTGCGTCTTGGCGCCAACACGCGGGTCGGCCCTCGGGTCCTCATCGAGCGGAACACCATCGTGGGCGCGGGCTGTCAGGTCGCCAACGGGGCTGTGCTGGGGACCGATCCCCAAGACATGAAGTACGAAGGCGAGGAGACCTTCCTGGAGATCGGGGACCGGACCGTCGTGCGCGAGTTCGCCACCCTCAACCGGGGGACGGCGGCCTCGGGTCGGACGCTGGTGGGCTCCGACTGCCTCTTGATGGCGTACTGTCACGTCGCCCACGACTGCGAGCTGGGCAACCACGTGGTGCTCTCCAACGCCACCAACATGGCCGGACATGTGGCCATTGGGGACTGGGCGATCGTCAGCGGCCTGGTGGCCGTCCATCAGTTCGTGAAGATCGGCGCCCACGCCTTTGTGGGGGGCGGCTCCCGCGTGCCCCAGGACGTGCCGCCGTACTGCCGGGTCGTGGGCAACCCGTCGCCGAAGCTCGTCGGCCTCAACACGGTCGGGATGGAGCGCCGGGGCATCTCCCCAGATGTGCGCCGCCGCCTCAAGGCCACCTACCGGCTCCTCTTCCGCTCGGACCTCAACCTGGGACAGGCCGTGCGCGCCGCCGAGGCCGACGAGGAGCTGGCCTGCCCGGAAGTCGGGTACCTGCTTGACTTCGTGCGGAACAGCGAGCGCGGCGTCGTCTCCTAACGGCGCATCGGCTGCCGACGGCGGATCGCGGGCCGTGGACGGCGTACAGCGGGTCGGCGTGGTGGGCGTGGGCGCGCTGGGCCGCCACCACGCCCGAGTGGTTCGGCAGCTCGCCGGCGTGTCGCTGGCCGGAGTGTTCGACACGGATGCGGAGCGGGCGGCCACGGTCGCGGAGAGGCTCGGGGCGGCGGCGATGCCCTCGCTGGAATCGCTGCTCGACGCCAGCGACGCCGTGGTGGTGGCGGTGCCGACCCGGGACCACGAGGCGGTCGCCACCGATGCGGCCCGCGCTGGCGTCCACGTCTTCGTCGAGAAGCCGCTGGCTCCCGACCTGGAGGCCGCAGACCGGATCGTCGCGGCCGCCCGAGAGCACGGCGTCACACTGCAAGTGGGCCATGTGGAGCGCTTCAACCCGGTGCTGGCGGCGGCTGCGCCCTACCTGGACCGCCCCCTCTTCCTCGAGTCCCATCGGCTGGCGCCCTTCGCTCCCCGTTCGCTGGACGTGGCGGTGGTGCTGGACCTGATGATCCACGACGTGGACCTGGCGTGCAGCTTGGTCGGCGAGCCTGCGACGGAAGTGGCGGCGGCGGGCGTGTCCGTCCTCTCTCCCTATCCAGATGTGGCCAACGCGCGCATCGAGTTTCGAGGAGGTGCCATGGCGAACCTCACGGCCAGTCGCATTTCCATGCGGAAGGTGCGGAAGCTCCGAGTGTGGCAGCGATCCGGGTATCTGTCCCTGGACTTGGCCGGCGGACGCGGGGAGTTCTTCCGGCTGAAGGACGGGGCGTCTGCGCTGGATGGGCCGTTCCCCGGCGGAGCCCCGTCGCTGGACCACCCGACCGATCCCGGCGGAGCCCCGTCGCTGGATGGACTTTCGTCGATCGTGGAGCGGATCCCCCTCCAAGGCGCCGGCCCCGAGCCGCTGGCGGCGGAGCTGGGCTCGTTCCGGGATGCGGTAGCGGGGCTGGCGCCGCCGCCCGTGACGGGCGAGGATGGACGGAGAGCCCTCCATTTGGCGCTGGCCATCGAGAAACGGATCGAGGATCATGTCGCTCATACGCGTTCGGCGTCGCCGCAAGCGAGAGTGGATCGACGCTAGGAAGGGAAAGTCGCCCGGGACCCTGGTCGTTCTTCTTCTCGTGGTCCTGACGGTTCTCTGGTACCTGGGACGGGCGTTCTGATCTCACAATCCAACCGCCCTCGGCCTCGGCTGCGCAAGCTCATGATGCTGGCCGGGGAGCCCTCCGGCGACGCCCACGGCGCCCGCGTCGCCCAAGAGGTCCGTCGTCGCTGGCCCGGCGCCGTCCTGACGGGGATTGGCGGTCCGCGCATGGCGGCGGCCGGCGTTCGGCTGGTGGAGGGACTGGACGCCCTGGCGGTCATGGGCTTCGCCGAGGTGGCGAGGCGGCTGCGGTTCTTCCGCCAGCTAGAGGGCCGGCTGAAGGGCGTCCTGGCAGAGGGCGGCTTCGACTTGGTGATCCCCGTCGACTACCCAGGGCTGAACATGCGGATCTCGGCGTGGGCCGCGAGACGGGGCGTCCCGGTCCTCTACTACATCGGGCCCCAGGTCTGGGCGTGGAAGGCTGGGCGCGCCAAGCGACTGGCGCAGATCGCCGACCGCATTGCGCTGGTGCTCCCCTTCGAGCCCGCGCTGTATGAGTGCCACGGAGGCCGCGCCGTCTTCGTGGGCCATCCGCTGCTCGACGAACCGTCGTCCGAGGAGGCGGACGCACTGGCGCAGGAGTTGGGAATCCGGCGCGACAAGCCGGTCCTGGCGCTCTTTCCCGGCTCCCGCCGTCAGGAGCTGGAGCGCCACGGAGCGACGTTTGCCGCCACGGCAGCCGAGCTGGCGCGAAAAGTTCCGGGCTTGCAGGTCGTGGTCGGCAAGACGCCTTCGCTTCCTGCCGCGGCGTATCGCGGGTTTCGCTTTCCCGCGACCGAAGACGGTCCGTCGCTGAGAGCGCTGGCCACTGCCGGCTTGGTCAAGTCCGGCACCTCCACCTTGGAAGCCGCCCTGGCCGGGATGCCCTTCGTGGTCGCCTACGTCACGCACCCCGCGACATGGTTTCTGGCGCGTCGGCTGGTTCGAGTCCCCCATGTGGCCCTGGCGAACTTGGTGGCGGGAAGGCGCGTCGTTCCCGAGTTCCTCCAACGGGCCGCGACCCCTGCCGCCATGGCCCAGGCACTGGAGCCGCTGCTGGACGAGACCGATCCCCGGCGAAAGGCAACTCTGGACGGTTTGGCGTCGGTGCGGGAAGCTCTCGGAGCCCCAGGAGTGGCCAGAAGGGTGGTGGACTTGGCGGAAGAAATCCTGGCGGAGCGAGCGTGACCAACGGCAGGGACGGGATCGCGACCCGGGTCGGCGACAACGACGGGATCGCGGCGCGGGTCCGCGGCAGGGCTCGCAAGGCGGTGCAGCAGCTCTGGGCGGACGGAGGCCGCGGCGTCGGCGGCAAGACCCTGCTGGCCGCCCTGGCGCCCGCCGAAGCCGGCTATCGTCTGGCCGTTGCGGCGCGGAACCTCTGGTACGACCGATCGCCCCCGCCCCCGCTGCCGCTGGTTGTCGCCTCCGTGGGCAACTTGGTCGTCGGCGGGACGGGGAAGACGCCCGTGGTGCGCTGGCTGCGGGAGTGGTGCGCCGGCAAGGGCGCGCGCGCGGCGGTGGTCTGCCGAGGCTACGGCGGCGACGAGACGGCGATGTACCGGCGATGGTTCGGCGACGACGGTGTGTTCGCGGACCGTTCCCGCACACGCTGCATCGGCGAGGCTTGGAAGCACGGCTGCGACTTGGCGATCATGGACGATGGTTTCCAGCACCGTCGGGTCCACCGCGATCTGGACATCCTCCTCGTGGCGGCCGAAGATCCTCTACGGGTCCGCCTCTTTCCTCGGGGGCCATACCGGGAGCCGCTGTCCGCGGCCAAGCGCGCCACCCACGTGCTGCTGACCCGGCGAAGCGCTTCCCGAGCGGCGCTGGATGCGTGGGGGGCCGCCCTAGCCCAAGCAGTGCCGGGAGCGCCGGTCATGCAAGTGGAGATGCAGATGGGGGAGTGGAGCGATCTGAACGGCGGCCAGGCGGATCCGCCGCAAGGCGACGTCATGGCGGTCTCGGCCATTGCGCGGCCCCGGGAGTTCCACGAGGGGTTGCGGAGGCTGCTGCCGACAGTGGCGGTGGAGTCGGTGGCGTTCGCCGACCATCACCCCTACTCGCAACGGGACGCGGACGCCCTGCTGGCGCGCCGCGCCGGACGATCCCTAGTGTGCACCGAGAAGGATGCGGTCAAGCTCGCGGCCTTCCCCGAACTCGCCTCCCACTGCGTGGCGGTAGGGTTCCACGTCGTCGGCAAGCCTCCCGAACCCCTGAGCAGTGCTCTGACCGACCTTGCCCGACGCCGGCGCGCGTCCTCCCTAGCTGCTGCCCCTACGACGTGAAGCCCTGGTTCCAAACGTGGTTCGGCGGGGAGTACTTGGCTCTCTACCCGCATCGTGACGGCGCCGAAGCCCGCCGCGCCGTCCGGCTCCTGCGGAAGGCCACGGGGCGGGGAAGGGGCACGAGAGTGCTGGACATGGGGTGCGGTGCCGGGCGCCACTTGGCCCAGTTCCAGCATGTGGGCTACGCCGCCGTGGGGCTCGACATCTCCCCCCAACTGCTGGACGCCGCCCAGAAGGCCGCGCACGGCGTTCCCCTGGTCCGGGGCGACATGCGGCAACTCCCCTTTCGCCGATCCGCCTTCGACCTCGTGTCTTCCTACTTCACCACCTTCGGCTACTTCGACGACGAAGCCGACGACCGGCAGGTGTTGCAGGAAGTGCGGCGCGTGCTGTCTCCCGGCGGAACGTTCCTGCTGGACTTCATGAACGCTGACCAGGTGGTGGCGAACCTGAAGGTGGAGGACCGACGAACCGTGTCCGGCGCCGCGGTGGTGCAGGAACGCCGAGTGGTGGAGGGGGGCAGGATCGTGGAGAAGCGCATCCGCATAGCCGCCCACGGCCGCGAGCCCGAACGCTCGTTCGTGGAGCGCGTGCGGCTATACCGCCCCGGGGAGCTGCGGTCGATGCTCACCGACGCCAGCCTGATGCCTGGACCCGCCTTCGGTGCCTACGACGGCTCTGCCTTTGGGCCGAACTCCGCCCGCTACATCGTGTTAGCCGAAGCGATCTAAGTGCGCATCCTCCAAAGACCGTTCGGCGGCTCCAAGCTGGTGCGCGACTACTTGGCAGGCGTTCCCTCCGCCGCCCCCTTCTACGCAGGGTCGCCCTTCGCGGCCGAGTCGTACCGCCGAAAGGCCCGAGAACTCGACGCGACAGCCCCCGGGAAAGCGGCAGCGGCCGCCGCCATGATCCGACCGGTCGGGCCTGGGGGAGCGTCGCTCCTGCGGAAGGTGGTGGCCGAGGCGGGCTACTTCGTCACGACGGGACAGCAGCCGGGCCTCTTCGGCGGTCCCCTGTACAGCCTCTACAAGGCGCTGTCCGCCGTCCGCCTGGCCGCGAGCCTCGGACGCGCGCTGGGCAAGCCCGTCATGCCACTCTTCTGGGTGGCGTCGGAGGACCACGACTGGGAAGAGGCCAACCAAGCATGGGTTCTGGACGGCGCCAACGCGCTTCACCGTCTCGACCTGAGCCCGGAACCGGGGCTGGCCCGCAAAGCGCTGGCCGACACGCCGATGGGACCGCTGGCGGAGGACGCGGTGGCGCGCTTGGCCGATCTCTTTCCCGAGAACGACTTCCGCGCCCGCTACATTGAGCTATTGCGGGAGGCTTGCCGCCCCGAATCCACTCTGGCGCACGCCTTCGCGGCGCTGATGGGCGAACTGCTGGCCGACACTCCGCTGGGGTTGGTGGACGCCGCCGACCCGGCCGTCAAGGCGGCGTCTCGGTCCCTCCTTCAGGCCGAGGCCGAAGAGTCGGCCGCCAGCGAGATCGCTCTGGCCCGGACGTGTGCCGAACTGCGCGACGCCGGCTACCGACTGCAAGTCCCCCTGATCCCTGGGGCCGTCAACCTCTTCCTTCACGGAAACCAGGGCCTTCACGGGGACCACGGGCGGGACCGACTCCAGCGGATCGAGAACGACGACAGCGGTCCGGGCACTCCCGGCGACTTTCGGCTGCGCCGCTCCGGTCGCCGGCTCTCACGTCGCCGTGTCCTGGAAGCGATCTCCGCCGACCCCTGCGCCGCGTCCCCGAACGTGCTCCTGCGCCCCGTCGTCGAGAGCGCCCTCTTTCCCACTCTGGCGTACGTGGGCGGCCCCGGCGAGCTGGCGTACTTCGGCCAGCTGGGCAGGCTGTTCCGCCGACACGGCCTGGGGGCGCCCGTCACGGTCCCCCGAGCCTCGCTCTTGGTGGTGGAACGCAAGGTGGCGACGGTGCTCGAAGGGTTCGACCTGGAGGTGGACGAGGTCCGGGAGCTGGACGAACTCCTCGCACGGCTCGCCCGGGAGGGAACGCCCGACGACGTGAGACGGGCGATGGGGCGTTGGCGCGGCGACATGGCCTCAGCCGCAAAGGAGCTGTCGGCAGCGACGGCAGGATTGGACCCTAGCCTGAAGGGCGCCGTGACCGCCGTGCGCAACGCCGGCTTGGCCGCCCTGGGCGGGCTGGAGAAGAAGATCGCCAGAGCGGTCAAGCGGCGGAACGACACCGCATGGAGTCGGCTCAAGAAGGCCCAGGCCAACCTCTGGCCCCGCGACAGGCCGCAGGAACGGGTCCTGGGGCCGTTGCAGTACCTGATGCGCTACGGCCCCGGCTTCACCGCCCGCGTGTTGGAGGAGGTCCGCCCGCTCACCGAGCCCCACGATTTGGCCTCCTCCCCGCCGGAACGTTAGCTTTCTGGCATGAGCCCTTGGCTGGTCCTACCCATCATTGCCCTCATGATCCCGATCCTGGCGATCGTGCTGGATTCGAAGCTGGGCAAGGCGATCGCGTCCCGGTTCGAGCGCAAGAACGTGCCCGGGGGCGACCGGGCGGCCCAGGAGCGGCTGGCCTTCCTGGAGGGAGAGGTGGAGCGTCTCGGGCGGGAAGTGGAGCGCCTGGACGAGGAGGGCCGTTTCATGCAGAAGTTGCTGGCGAACCGGCAAGAGTCGCACGCCCTCCCCTCCGGAAACCGAGCTTCCGGGGACCGAACTCCCGGGAAAGGCGTCCGCGCCGACGACTCCGGCTCCTGATCGCCGCCGCCAGTCGCCACCTGGCTGAGCACGCGGCGTTGGGGCGGTCGCGCCTGACGCGCGCTTGAGATGGCGGCCTCGCGGGCAGCTTCGGGGATCCTCGTCAGCCGGCTCCTCGGCTTCGCCCGGGAATCGGCCGTGGCCCACTTCTTCGGCACCGGCTACCTGGCCGATTCGTGGCGGGCTGCCATTCAGATCCCGAACGTCGTCCAGAACCTGCTGGGGGAAGGGAGCCTGAGCGCCTCTTTCGTTCCCGTGTACGTGCGCCTGCTCCACGAGGGCCGGGAAGAGGAGGCGGGTCGGGTGGCGGGGGCGGTGCTGGGCCTGCTGGCGGCAACGGCGGGAGGGCTGGCGCTTCTGGGCGCCTGGGGCGCGCCCTGGCTGCTGGTGCTCGTCTCCGGCTTCATGGACGACGCGCGGGCCGACGTCGTGGTCTCCCTTCTCCGGGTGCTCTTTCCCATGACCGCCGTGCTGGCGCTCTCGGCGTGGACGCTGGGCATCCTCAACAGCCACAGGAAGTTCTTCGTCGCCTACGTGGCTCCCGCGCTCTGGAACCTCGCCATGCTCGCCACGCTGGTGGCGTTCGGGACCCTGGCGGCCGACGGCAGGGGCCTGGAAGGGCAGGAGCTGCTGGCCGCCTTGGCGTGGGGTGCGCTGGCGGGCGGCGTCCTCCAGCTGCTCTTTCAGCTCCCCTTCGCCGTGCCCCACCTCAAGTGCCTGCGCCCCTCGATGAACCGGCGGATCGGCGAAGTGCGCGAAGTGATGCGGAACTTCGTGCCCGCGATGGCGTCTCGGGGCGTGGCGAACCTGGGCGCGTTCGTGGACTTGCAGCTGGCCTCCTGGCTGGCGGCGGGCGCGCTGGCCCGGCTGGGTTACGCCCGGATGCTCTACGTACTGCCGATCTCGCTCTTCGCACTCTCCATCGCCGCCGTCGAGCTTCCCGAGCTTTCCCGGGACCGTGCGGAGGGATTGGCGGCCGTGCGGAAGCGGGCCCAGGACGCGGTGGCGCGAGCGTGCTTCTGGCTGATCCCCTTCGCTGCCGGCTACATCGCCCTGCGGACCGAGGCGATGGCCGTCTTCCGTGCGTTGGACGGGGTCCTGGGCCCAAGCGCCTTCACCGAGCAGGACGCCGTCGCCACCGGATGGGTGCTGGCCGCGTTCGCCGTAGGGCTGCCCGCGACGGGAGTCAGCCGCGTCGTGTCCTCGGCTTTCTTCAGCCTGGGAGACACGCGAACGCCCGCCAAGATCGTCGCCGTGCGGATCGCCGTCTCCGCCGCCGCCGGAGCGGCCCTCATGCTCCCCCTGGACGGCGTCTCGGTGGGCGGGCGTCCGCTGGGCGCCGTTGGGCTGGCCGCGGGCGCGGCCCTTGGGGGCTGGCTGGAACTGTGGCTCCTCCGTCGGCGGCTGCGGGCGCGGCTCTCCGGCTTTTCGTTCCAGCCCGGCAAGCTGGCTCGGCTCGTGGGCGCGACGGGCGCCGCGGTCCTGGCGGGCCTGGGGGCGAAGCTCATGCTGCCGCCGCTGCCTCCGGTTCTGCAAGCCCTGGCCGCCGCCGTCCCCTTCGGGCTGGTCTACCTGGCCGCGACCGAGTGGATGGGGGTCTCGCCCGTCGGCGTCCGAGCACGCCTGCGCAGCCTCGGCCAGTGACCAGCGCGGCCTCCGGGTCCCCCGCACGCGACGCCTCCGAGTCTCCTGCCTCCGAGCCCCCTGCGCTCGACGCCGTAGGGACGGCAACCCGTGGCGTCCCCTTCGACTTGGCCCACGCAACCCGTCTTCCGGCCAAGCCCGGCGTCTACCTCTTCCACGGCGCGGAGGATGAGCCCCGGGGAGCCCGGGTCGGCGTCGGCCGCAGAGCCCAACGGCCGTCCCGAACCCGTCGTCCTCGGCGTCGCGAGCTCCTCTACGTGGGCAAGGCCAAGTCGCTACGCGCCCGCATCCTCTCGTACTTGGGGAAGGGCAGGGACCCTAGCCTCAAGACCCAGGAGCTGGTGCGCCGCACGAAGCGCGTCGAGACCCTGGTGACCGGCTCCGAGGCCGAGGCCCTGATCCTGGAAGCGAACCTCATCAAGGAGCGCCGGCCGCGCTTCAACATCCAGCTTCGCGACGACAAGAAGTACCCGTACATCAAGGTCACGGTGCAGGAGCGCTTCCCCCGGGCGTGGGTCACACGGACGGTGCGCGAGGACGGCTCCCGCTACTTCGGGCCCTTCGTCTCCGTGGGGCGGGTCCGCCAAGCCCTCGACGCCGTGACGCGCCTCCACTTCGTCCGCTCCTGCCGCTACGACCTGCCGTCGGAAGCGCCGCCCCGGCCCTGCCTGGACCACCACATCGGCCGCTGCCGCGCACCGTGCGTCGGCCAGCAGTCGGAGGCGGAGTACCGGCAGATGATCGACCGCATCGTGCAGGTCCTCTCGGGCGATGTGGCTACGGTTCAAGCGATGGTTGAAGACGAGATGCGCAAAGCCGCCGCTAACATGGAGTTCGAGCGGGCAGCCCACCTTCGCAATGTGCTGGCTGGACTCGACGGCATCGCTCGACAGCAGCGGGTCCAGAGGCTGGGCGGCGGCGACCAAGACGTGCTGGGGCTGGCCCGGGACGGCGCGGCGGCAGCCGCCGTGCTCCTCCGCGTGCGCAACGGCGTGCTTGTAGGACGCGAGACCCACCTGACGACCGGTGCCGACGGCGAACCCGACGAGGCTCTCGTCGCCCGCTTCGCGTCCCATGCATACCTCTCCAGCGGAGTCGCGGCCCTGGTCCAGCTCCCCAGGGAAGTGCTTCTGCCCGTCGGCTTTCCCGACCAAGCACTGCTGGAGGCGGTGCTGACCGAGAAGGCGCGCCGCAAGGTCGTCGTTCGGGTGCCGCGGCGAGGCGCCGGGGTCCGGGTCCTGGAGTTGGCCGTGACCAACGCCCGTCACGCGCTGGCGGACCAGGTCCGCAGGGGCGAAGCCCTCGCCCCACGCACGGACGAAGTCCTCTACGAGCTCCAGGACCGCCTGGGCCTCAAGGTGGTGCCGCGGCTGATCGTCTGCTTCGACGTGTCCCACACCCAGGGAGCCGAGACGGTCGCCGCCGCAGCGCTCTTCGAGAACGGCGAGCCTCGCAAGTCGGGCTACCGCCACATGCGCGTCCAGGGCGGCTGGGGGAACGACGACTGCCGCTCCATCGCCGAGGCGGTCGGACGCTACTTCGCTCGGCTGGCGGAGGGCGAGGGACCGTTGCCGGACCTGGTCGTGATCGACGGGGGCAGGGGACAGTTGACGGCGGCGAGAGAGGCGCTGGCGCAGTTGGGATTGGAAGGCGTCGCCGTGGCGGCCCTGGCGAAGCGCGAGGAGCGGGTCTACCTGCCGGGCGTCGCCGAGGGGCTCCGAATCCCCAGGACCGCACGCTCCCTGCACCTTCTGCAACGGGTGCGAGACGAGGCCCACCGATTCGCCTTGGGCTACAACCGCAAGCTCCGCTCCCGCCGCACGATCCGCTCCGAGCTGGGCGACGTTCCCGGCGTCGGCCCCAAGCGCCAGCACGCCCTCCTCTCTCGGTTTGGATCGGTCCGCGCCGTGCGCGAGGCCAGCGCCGAGGAGATCGGCCGCGTGCCGGGCTTCAGCGAGGCCATGGGCGTGCGCATCCTGACATGGCTGAAGCGGGGGTAGGGGGCCATTCCCGGTGACACGAGGCGAGTGCGGAGGCTGTCTTCGCGGCAATGGATCGGCCAGTCCCTGGCAGTTGCGCCGAAAGACCACTTAGCGTCACCATCCATCTGGCGGGTGCACCTGCACATCCTTGCCCTGGCCGCTTCCAGTTGAGGGTGCGATGAAGCGACGAGCCTCCCGAAGGCGGGTCCCGGGCGTGGGTACGACGATCTGTAAGGTACGGTCCGCCGCCCGGTACCTGTTGCCGACGTTCGGTCTGCTAGCTTCGTCGTGCGCGGAGCAGGGACCGGTCCCCAGCTCGGTAGCCCGGTCGGTGCCGCTGTCCGAGGCGTTCCACATGCAGGGAACGGTGGAGTTGGAGCAGGACTCCACAGACCTGATCTCTGGGCTGGACGAACTCGTCGAGCGGCAAGGAGGGAGCTTCGTCATCGCCGACGCTCTGCGTCCCAGGATCCGCTCCTACGGAGAGGACGGCCAGCTGGAAGCGGCGTTCGGCAGGTTCGGCACGGACGACCCGTGGACGTTTCAGGTCATCGGAGGACTGGCCGAGACCGCAACCGGACGCATCGTACTGGCGGACGGTGATCGCGATCGTTTGGTGTACCTAACGCCCGACCTGAGCCCCGATACCATCATCGAAGTGCCTGGTTCGCCCTACGATGTGTTTTCCTTTGGGGAGGATCTGATACTGTGGATGTGGACGGCACCGATCAATGAGGCCGAGAGTCAAGGGCTTCCGATCTTTCATCGCTGGGCCGAGAACCGCCTCTTGTGGAGCCAGTATCCGTACCCGTACCCGTCCGACGAATACCCCTACTGGGTGAGTTTCGCAGACTTCTTTGCCGTCACCGCCGGCGACTCCGTGTTCGTGGCAAACTCCCTGGAGTACCCCGTGGCCGTCTACGACCGGGCTGGCGACTCGGTAGGCTCGCTAGGCACGCCGTCAAGCTCGTTCCGGTCGATTCCTCGATTGGGGCTGGGGGCACTCATGAACCGGCCGCTGGACCAGTTCATCGCCTCATTCGATCTGCTGGGCCGCCTCGACCTCGTGGACAACACCTACCTGGTCGTCACTCGGGCTTATCTCGACCCGGACAAGCCGTATCCCCCGTTCAGGTGGCTCCACTCCCATGTGGAGGTCTACGACCGCCACACCGGCGACAAGCTCTACGAGGACGTGCCCTTGCCGGAGGGGACTCAGGTGCTCGGGGGCGGGCGCCACCTCTACCTCCTGCTGAACCGAGACGAGCCACCGTGGAGAATCGCAAAGCTACGTGTCGTGGCTCCGTGAGCACGACCCGAACGTTGCCACACTCGATACGTTGGGCGGCGTGTTCGGTCTGGGTGACCGGCCTGCTCGCAGCATCGTGCGGGCAGAACCGGGCACCAACCGCAGTTGCCCGGTCGACGTCGCTGCCTGAGGCCTTCCATCTGCGGGACACGGTGGAGCTGGAGCAGGACTCTGCCGACCTGATCTCCGGGCTTAGGCATTTCGTCGAGCGGCAAGCAGGGGGCTTCGTCACTGCCGACGCTCTGCGCCCCAGGGTCCGCGCATACGGAGAAGACGGCCAGCTGGAGGCGGCGTTCGGCAGGTTCGGCACTGAAGATCCATGGAGCTTCCGGTTTATCGGGGGTGTGGCGGAGACTTTTGACGGGAGCATCGTGCTGGCGGATGGCATCCGAACCGAGTTGGCGTACCTGACCCGCGACCTGCGCCCGGACACTCTGGTCACCCTTCCGAGCGCTCCAATAGGTGTGTACTCCTTTGGGCCGGACCTGATCCTGCGGATGAGGACGGCACCGATCGAAGAGGTCGAGGAACAACGGCTTCCGATCTTCCATCGCTGGGCCCAGGACCGGCTGATCTGGAGTCAGTATCCTTATCCGTACTCCTCCTACGAATTGCCCTACTGGTCGACGTTCGCGGCTTACTTTGCCGCCTCCGCGGGCGACTCCGTCTTCGTGGCCAACTCCTTGCGGTACCCGGTGGTCGTCTACAACCGTGAAGGCGACTCGGTAGGGACGGTTGGCGCACCATCGACTTCCTTCCGTCCGATTCCCGTCTTGGAGTTGGGGGCACTCGCGAACCGGCCGCTGGATCAGTTCATCGCCTCTTTTGATCAGCTGGGCCGCATCGATATCGTGGACAACGCTCACCTAGTCGTCACGAGGGCCCATCTCGACCCGGACAAGCCGTTTCCCCCGTTTCATCCGTGGACATGGCTGCACTCCCATGTGGAGGTCTACGACCGCCACACCGGCGACAAGCTCTACGAGGATGTGCCTTTGCCGGAGGGGGCGCAGGTGCTCGGGGGCGGTCGCCACCTCTACGTCCTCTTGAACAGGAACGATCCGCCGTGGCGAATCGCGAAGTTGAGCGTGCAAGCACCGTGAACCGACCCCGACCTCTTCGGGCAGTCACCATAGTGGCCGCTTGCCTGCCCTGGGCGTGCGACCAGGACGCCGAGGTGCCCGGCTCCGATGCCGTCGTCGCCGACGCGGCAGCCGCGGAAGAGTGGACGCTGACCGGCGAGCCGGCCTTCCTGCTCGGCGACGACGAGGCCGAACCGCTGAACAACGTGGCTGGCGGCCTCTTGCTGGGCGGCGGTCGAAGCGTGGTGGGCGACGGCGGCAGTCGGCGAATTCTGGTGGTGGACACGACAGGGCGCGTGGAGCGGACCGTGGGAGGGGGAGGCGAAGGCCCCGTGGAGTTCTTGTCCCTCACGCGGATCACGCACTGGAGCGGGGACTCGGTGTTCGTCTACGACGGACAGGCGGGCCGTTACTCGGTGTTTTCGCCGGGCACAGGCGAGGGCCGCACCACCACCCCGATTCAGGCTCTCGGAGCCCCGGCCGCAGAGGCGCACCCCGGAGGCGGGGAGACACTCTGGCTGATCGGCCCCATCAGAATCGCCCCAGGCCAGTACGAAGAGGGACGCCGCCGCATCCCGATCGAACTGTACCGCTTGGTCGCATCAGACAGTGCCGTCCACTTGGCGACGTTGCAGTGGCGCGAATTCGTGTTCGGACCGGACGGTCAGGGGTACATCATTCCGCCCGTGCCCGTCGCCGGGGGAATCTCGCTGGCCGCCGGCGACAACCTCCTCTTCCTGGCCGACGGCGGGCGACCAGCGGTGGTCGGCATGGACCTAGCCGGCGAAACGGTCCGCGAAATCGAAGTGACCGGCATGGGCATCGCGATCGACGACGATCTGCGAAGCATGATCTCCGACACGCTCTACGATCGCTACGCCCGCGGCGAGGAGCGGATGCGCAGCCGGCTGGAGTTGGCCCCGATCCCGGAGCGGATCGACGGCTTTGGCCCGCTGGTGTTCGCCCGTGACGGCACCCTGTGGGTCGGCGGACGCAGCGTTCCAGGAATCCAAATGCGCATCTGGGTGAACTTGGACACCCGAGGCGGTCTGATTCGACGCTTGGAGATGCCCCGGACGACGAGCATCCTGGACGCCGACGCCGACCGGCTCCTCTTGCGCACGATCGACGCCTTGGGCGTGGAACGGGTCGCGCTGCGCCGAATCGCCCCTGCTCTTTGACCTCCGCCGTATCCATCCGTATACTTCCAGGTTAGAAACCGCTTGCGCCTTCCTCGTTCGCCCGAGGGAGAAACGCGCTCCCCAAAGAACAACCTCTGCAGGAGGATTCGGTGTGACCAAGCTTCGGTTCGGACTCCCATTGGCCGCGGCGGTTGCCGTGGTCGCGACCGCGTGCGCGTCCGGCTCGGGCGGGGGAGGGGCCGCTGAGGAAGGAAACCCGCCCAGGGACAACGGCCACACCCGCAGCGCCGAGCTGTTCCTCACCCAGGCCCAGACGCTGGGGGACCCGGCCCGCTACAACGACGCGATGGACGCCGCCTCCAACTCGATCCTCGAGGAGCCCACCAACCCTAGGGGCTACTTCCAAGCGGCCCGGGCCCAGATCGGCTTGGAGGACTACGTCGCGGCCGACACCCTCTTCGACAAGGCGATGGAGCTCTACCCGGCCTACGCGGAGGAAGTCCGGATCGAGAGGGAGAACGCCTGGATCGCCATGTTCAACCGCTCCATCGAGCCCATGAACGCCGGCAACCCGGAGGAGGGACTTCGCTTCCTGGAGATGGCGGAGACGATCTTCCCGCGTCGTCGGCCCGAAGCCCTGATCAACCTGGGCGTCGGCTACAGCAACGTGAACCGCAACGACGACGCCATCGAGGCGTTCGGGGCCGCCCTGGAACTGATCCGCAACCCGACGCTGGAGGGCGCCGACAGCGCCACGGTGGCGACCTGGGCCGAGCAGGAATCCAGCGTCGCCTTCAACCGCGCCCAGCTGTTGAGCCAATCCGAGCGCTACGACGAGGCCGCGGCAGAGTACCACGCCTACCTGGAATCGAACCCCGGCGACATCTCGGCCCTCTCCAACTTGGCGGCGATCATGTCGTCGGCCGGGCAGCCCGATTCGGCCCAGGCGATCTACGACCACCTGCTGAACCAGGACGGACTCGAGCCTCGCGACTACTTCAACATCGGCGTCGGCCTCTACGGCGCCGAAGTCTTCGACAGGGCCGCCGAGGCGTTCCGCGAGGTAGCGGAAGTAGGTCCCGAGAACCGGGACGCCGTCTACAACTACGCCCAGTCGCTCTTCGAGGCCGAGCAGTGGGAAGTCTTGCTGGATGTGGGGCGGAATCTGGTCGAGCTGGACGGCTACAACAGCAGCAGCTACGCCATCCTGGCTCGGGCGCTGATCAACACCGGCGACGAGCAGGAGGCCGTGCGCGTCCTGCAGATGGGCGAGGACTTGGCCTTCAACCTGGAGAGCAGCCAGCTCCAACCCCGCAGCGCGGGCGGCGGCTCGGTCACCGCCGACCTCATCAACAAGTCCCTCGATGCCGGGACCACCGTCACCGTGCGCGTGCACTTCATCAGCGACGACGGCGTGACGGTCGGGTCCACGGACGTGCGGATCGACGCGCCCGACCCGGACGTGGCCCAGTCGTTCCGCGCGGACCTGACCAGCGAAGAGAACATCCTCGGCTTCTACTTCGAGGTGATCAGCCCCAACTAGACGAGGTAATCAGCCCCAACTAGAGAGGTTTCGCGGGAGTAGCTCAGTCGGTAGAGCATCAGCTTCCCAAGCTGAGGGTCGCGGGTTCGATTCCCGTCTCCCGCTTGTTTCCGTCACCTCCCCCCACCGGAGTCGCACGTCATGCGCCCACGAATTCGATCGCTGGTCCTCTCCGTCGGACTACTCCTGGTCGGTGCGCTGGCCGTCCTGGTCGGTGCGTTGCCCGTCGCCGCCCAGCTCCCGGTGCCGGAGCTTCGGGACCGCGTGGAGGCGGCGCAGAGCTCCACCAACCTGACGACGCTGCTCCAGGGGGCTTCGGCGGCTCGCCTGCTGGGCGACTTCGACATGGCCGCGGATCTCCTGGAACGCGCTACCGAAGCCCGCGAGCAGACCCAGGCCGCCTGGGTCAACGAGAAGGTGTTCTCCGCGCTGGCGTCGGGTCAGGGCGTCAACGGAATGCAGAGAGCGTTCCGCGAGGCTCGCGCCCAAGTCCGGATGACCCCCGTCCAAGTCGCGTCCGTGACCAACACCTTCCCGGCGCTGCTCGTGGGCGGCGAGTTCGACGAGATGATTGCCAGCCTCTCGCCGGACCATCCCGACCCGGATTACCGCTGCGCTTGCCAAGCCGAGAAGGCGTGGGTGCACCGGGTGGCAGGGCGCCAGCACGACTCTCGCATCCTCTGGGGCGAGTTGGTGGCCGCTTGGGACCGCAACCCCCTCTCCTTCGACGACCCGGACGCCCAGGCAAACTGGCAGGGCCAGTACGCCCGCAACCTGGCGAGGGCGGGGAGGACCGTGGACGCCCGTCGCGAGCTGGAGAAGGCCATGTCGATGCCCGTGACCGACGAGGGGCGGCCCATGGTGCAGCGCCGCTGGGCCCAGACCCACGCCGAGCTGGGCGAGGTGGACCAGGCGGTCGCCCTTCTGGAGCCCCTGATCGGCAGCTCGACCTTGGTGACGGTCAACAGCTTGTCCACTCGCTACGCTTGGGAGTCGGTGCGGAACAACAGCGTCTTCCAGGAGATGCTTTCGCGACACCGCTGACCGCCCGCAAACGGCACTGACCACCCGCAACGGCTGTTCGCCCGCCGGACGGTCGGCACGGAGGATCAGAGATCGTGGTGCGCATCGGTGAGATCGGTCGCGGCTCCATCGCCGAGGCCCTGGAGCTGCGGATCGGGACCCGGATCCTGGCCGTCAACGGGGAACCGGTGCGGGACGGCCTCGACTTCGCCTTCCTGGCAGCGGAGAGCGAGCTGGCGATCGAGGCGGTGGAGCCCGGCGGCGAGCCCGCGCTCTACGAGATACACCGCGATCCTTCCGAGAGCCTGGGCATCGTTCCCGCGCCCGACAAGGTGCGCGAGTGCGCCAACGAGTGCGTTTTCTGCTTCATCGACGGCAACCCCCCCGACGCCCGGCCTCCACTCTGGGTTCGCGACGACGACTTCCGGCTCTCGTTCGCCTACGGCAGCTACGTCACCCTGACCAACTTGGGGCCCAAAGGACTCCAGCGCTTGGTGGACCAGCGCATCTCGCCGCTGTACGTGAGCGTCCACGCCACCGATCCTCAGGTGAGGGTCCGGTTGCTGAAGAACCGGCGCGCGGGGCTGATCATGGAGCAGTTGGGGCTGTTGCTTGACGGGGGACTGGAAGTCCACGCCCAGGTGGTTCTCTGTCCGGGCTGGAACGACGGCGCCGAGCTGGACCGGACGATCCGCGACCTCTACGCCCTGGGCCCGGGCGTCCTCAGCCTGTCGGTGGTGCCCGTCGGCCTCACCCGCTACAACCTGAACCGGCCTGTCCGGCTGCTCTCCAATGGCGAGGCCGCGGCAGCGCTGGAGCAAGTCCACGCCCCCCGGCAAACGGCCCTCCGCGAGCGCGGCCACTCATGGTGCTACGCCGCCGACGAACTTTTCCTGATCGCTGGACGGGAGGTGCCGGCGGCGGCCTACTACGACGACTGGCCTTTGCTGGAGAACGGCGTCGGTGCGCTGCGGACGCTGCTGGACGCCTTCGAGGCCAAGATCGACGACCTGTCGCCACTCTCCGGCGTGGAGCGCGTGCGGATCGCCACCGGAACCTCCATGCAGCCGTACTTCGAGCGGATGGCCCCTGCCGTCTCCAAGCAGATGGCGTGCGACATGGAGGTCGTCGCCGTGCAGAACCGCTACTTCGGGCCGACGGTGACGGTGGCAGGGCTGCTGCCGGGAGCCGACGTGGCGGCGGACCTCCAAGAGTGCCGCCCGAGCGATCTTGTGGTCCTGCCAGCCGACGCGCTCAACGCCGACGGACTCTTCATTGACGGAATGGCGTTGGCGGAACTGGAGACTGCGCTCTCGCCCGCCGTCGTGAGGACGGGTCGCGAGCTGACGGCAACGCTCTCCGCGCAACCCACGTCGCCAGCTTTCCCGGAGTCCACGTCACCGGCTTCCGCGTCGCCAGCCTCCCCAGCGCCCCGATGAACCTGCCGGTGGTGGCGGTGGTGGGCCGTCCAAACGTGGGCAAGTCCACCTTCTTCAACCGGGTGGTGGGGCGGCGCGACGCCATCGTGGACGACGCGCCCGGCGTGACCCGCGACCGCAACTTCGGGCGGGCCGACTGGACCGGCTGCGACTTCTTCGTGGTGGACACTGGGGGCGTCGTGGAGGGCTCGAAGCGCCAGATCGACCGCCTGGTCCGCGAGCAGGCCATGACCGCCGTGACGGAGGCGGACTTGGTGATCTTCTTGGTGGACTCCAAGGCCGGCGTGCACCCCTTGGACCAGCAGCTCGCGGAGACGTTGCGGAAGTCCTCCAAGCCGGTGCAGCTGGTGGTCAACAAGGTGGACAACCTGCCCGGCGAGCGGACCCACCTGGAGTTCTGGGGCCTGGGGATGGGCGAACCTCTGCCGGCAAGCTCGGTCTCGGGCAGGGGAGTGGGCGACGTCCTGGACGCCGTGGTCGCCCGCCTGCCTTCGAGCGAGGCGGAAGCTGCCGAAGGCGACGAGGTGCGGGTTGCGGTCGTGGGGAAGCCGAACGCCGGAAAGTCGTCCCTCGTGAACCGCATCTTCGGCGAGGAGCGGGTGGTGGTGAGCGAGGTGGCGGGCACCACGCGAGACCCGGTGGACCATGCCCTCCGCTACCACGGACGGACCGTCGTCTTCGTGGACACAGCCGGCATCCGCCGCCACGCTCGGATCAGCGACTCGGTGGAGTACTACGCCGGCCTGCGGACGGCCCGAGTGGTGCGGGAGGCCGACGTGTGCCTCGCGCTGGTGGACGCGGCCGAAGGGTTCCGCGCCCAGGACGCCCGGGTGGCCCAGACCGCGTGGGACGCAGGATGCGGATTGATCCTGGTGTGCAACAAGTGGGACTTGGTGAAGAAGGACGGGCGCACAGCCCAGGAGTTCCAGCGGGAGGTGGGCCGCCGTATCCCCTTCCTCAAGGAGACGCCCTTCCTCTTCGCGTCGGCCCTTACCGGCCTGCGCATCCGCAACTCCCTCGACTTGGTGCTCCAGGTGGCCGAGCGCCGCCTGCGACGCATCTCCACCGCCGACGTCAACGAGGCCCTGGAGGCGCTGACCCGCCGAACACCACCGCCTCATGTCCGGGGCCGCCCCCTGCGCCTCAAGTACGCCACCCAGGCCAGAACCGCGCCGCCCACGTTCGTGATCTTCACCAACCATCCTCACGACGTGCCTACCCACTACCGTCGCTACATCGCCAACTTCCTTCGTGCCCGATGGGACTTCACGGGAGTCCCGGTTCGACTCCGTTTCCGAAAGAGCGGGGAGCCCAAGCAGTGACGATCGCCCCTTTGCTGCTGGTCCTGGCGGCCTACGCGGCCGGGGCTGTGCCTGCGTCGTACTGGCTGGGCCGCGCCGTCTACGGAAAGGACCTGCGCTCGCTGGGGAGCGGCAACCTGGGGGCCACCAACGCCTACCGGATGCTGAGCCCGTGGGCGGGGATTGTCGTCGTGGCGTTCGACGCCTTCAAGGGCTTCGCGCCCGCTTGGTGGTTCGCCCGTTGGGACGGGGAGGACGCGGCGGCCTGGGCCGTCGCCTATGGAAGCGCCGCGGTGGCGGGCCACGTCTTCTCGTTCTGGGTGGGCTTTCGCGGCGGCAAGGGAGTGGCCACCAGCGCGGGAGCACTGGCAGCGCTGGCCCCCGTTGCGCTGGGGACCGGCATGGCGGCGTGGCTGGCGGTGGCCCTGGCGACCCGGGTCGTCTCCCTGGCGTCGATCGCCGCCGCGGCGACGGTTCTCTTGGCCGCCTGGTTGCTCCCGGATCGGCTGGCACCGGACGGGGGACGGCTTGTGCAAGGCTTCCTGACGGCGGTTGGGCTCCTGGTGGTATGGGCGCACCGCTCCAACATCCGCCGCCTGCTCGCCGGCACCGAACGCGGAGTGGGGGCGCCGTGACGCCGGCTCCGGTGGCAGTGCCGTGACGCCGCCCCCGAGTGGCGACGGTGGGTCGGCCGTGACGCCGGCCCGAGTGGCAGTGGTGGGGGCGGGCGCCTGGGGGACCGCGCTGGCCAACCTGCTGGCGGGTTCGGGTGCCAGGGTGCGGCTCTGGGCAAGGGAGCCGGAGGTCGCGGCGTCGTTTCGGGAGCGGGGCGAGAACTCCCTCTACCTGAAGGGGGTCTCCCTGAACCGTGAGCGCCTCGTCGTCGCTGGCCGCTTGGCGGACGCGCTGGAGGGCGCCCAGGTCGTGGTGTGGGCGTGTCCCGTCCAGTTCTCGGCGGCGGTGCTGGCGGAGGCTGCGCCGTTCCTGCCCCCAGACGCGCTGGTGGTGGCCGCCTCCAAGGGGATTGAGGTGGGCACCCTCCGCCGGGTGGACGAGATCTTCGCAAGCGCGCTCCCGGCCGAGCAGCAACGCCGGCTGTGCGTCCTCTCGGGTCCCAGCTTCGCCCGGGAGGTGGCGGCCGGTGCGCCGACCGCCGTTGTCGTGGCCAGCCGTAGCGTCCGCGCCCGGGTCTTCGCCCAGAGCCTCTTCCAGACGGAGCGGTTCCGGGTCTACACCAACCCGGACGTGGTGGGCGTGGAGCTGGGCGGCGCCCTCAAGAACGTGGTGGCGCTCGCCGCCGGCGCAGCGGCCGGGCTGGAGCTGGGCCACAACGCGGTGGCCGCGCTGATCACCCGGGGGCTGGCCGAGATGACCCGCTTGGGGGTGGCCCTGGGCGCCCGGCCCGCCACCTTCGCCGGGCTGGCGGGGCTGGGGGACTTGGTCCTGACGTGCACCAGCGAGCTCAGCCGGAACCGGACCGTCGGCTTCCGCCTCGGGCGGGGCGAGCCCATTGGGGCGATACTGAACGAGATGCGCTCCGTGGCCGAAGGCGTGGCGACGGTGCGCGCCGTCCACCGCTTGGCCCGGCAGCGGGGAATCGAGATGCCGGTCGCCCACGAGGTCCACCGAATCGTCGCAGAGGACGCGGACCGCCTCCAAGCGCTGCATCGACTCATGACCCGCGAACCCAAGTCGGAGACCTGGGACGGGGCGGAGCACCGGGAACCATCCCCTAGATCGGAAGCATCCCCTACGACGGAAGCATCCCCCATAAAGGAAAGGAAGTGATCGCGTGGAGCCGATCGCCAAGAAGACGTACTACTCCATGTCGGAAGTCAGCGAGCTGACGGGGCTGAAGGCCCACGTGCTTCGCTACTGGGAGACTCAGTTCGACGTGATCTCGCCGAGCAAGAACCGGGGCGGGACTCGCGTCTACCAAGCGGAGGAGATTGAGCGGATCCTGCTCGTCAAGGAGCTCCTCTACGAACGGCGCTTCACCATTGAGGGCGCTAAGCAGAAGCTCCGGGAGATGCGCCAGGAGGGGACAGTCGCCGACGCCCAGAAGCAGAATCTGGGGCCAGCGGTTCTGGGGGCGATCAAGGACGGACTGGCGACGGTTCGGGACATCCTCACTCTCCCCGAGAAGCCGACCGCCGAGGACGACGAAGCCGCGCCCGCCAGCCGCCGGACGCCGGACGCCTCGCTCCACGGCGACCTTGGGTCGGCCGACGGTCGGGCGGAACAGGGTTAGCGGAGGCTCGAAGACGAGTGCGCATCCTCTGCACCAACGACGACGGCTACCTCTCTCCCGGCATCCGGATCCTGGCCGAAGCCGCCCACGCCATCGGCTCCGTGGACGTGGTGGCTCCGGACCGGGAGCGCAGCGCATCCAGCAACGCCCTCACCCTTCACAACCCCCTGCGGAAGCGGCGAGCGCCCGATGGAACCACGATCGTCGACGGCACGCCCACCGACTGCGTGATCCTGGCGGTGAACGAGCTTCTCGACGAGCGCCCGGACCTGTGCGTGTCCGGGATCAACAACGGCGCCAACCTGGGGGAAGATGTGCTCTACTCGGGGACGGTGGCGGCCGCGATGGAGGCCACGATCATGGGCATCCCCGCAGTAGCCGTCTCCTACGTAGGCCGTAAGGTGGAGGAGCTGGAAGGCTGGCAGCAGCCGGTGTCGCGCCTGCTAGGCCAGATCGCCGCCAAGGGCATCCCGGAGCACGAGTTGCTGAATGTGAACCTGCCGCCCATACCGCCGTCGCAGATCCGGGGCGTCCGGGTGACCACCTTGGGCCGTCGCCGCTACTCGGGCGAGATCACCCGTGCCCACGATCCTTCGGGCCGCGAGTACTTCTGGATCGGCGGCGGCATCACCAGCTGGAAGGGCGGACCCGACTGCGACTACCGGGCGATCCGAGACGGCTACGTGTCGGTGACGCCCCTCCACCTGGACCTGACCAGCTACCCGCGTCTGGAGGCCGTGCGCGAGTGGAAGCTGCGGCTGTGAGGCGATGGGCCGGCATCGCCCTGCGGGGAGTCTGCATGGGCCTGTCGGATGCTGTGCCCGGCGTCTCCGGCGGCACGATGGCGCTGGTGCTGGGCATCTACGCCTGCTTGGTGGACGCCGTGAGCGGGATCGGCGGTGCGATGCTGCGCCGCCTGCGCTCCCGTTCGTTCTGGCACCGTGTTCGGGAACAGGCGCGACGCCCGACCGAACCGACTAACCCGGCCGAACCGGCGGACCCGGCAATCCCGTCGGCGGCAGACCAGGAGGCTGCGGCAACCCCGTCGGTCAAGGACCCGGAGGCCGCCGACGCGGCCCGGCTGCTGCTGCTGGCGTCGCTGGCGGTCGGGCTCGTCCCCGCGCTGGTGGCGGGCGCGGCCACGCTCCCGTCGCTGCTCAGCCTCTACCCGGCCCAGATGAGGGGGCTCTTCCTGGGGCTGGTCATGGCGTCGGTCGCCATCCCCGCCCGTCAGATCGACCGGTGGCGGCCCGCGCTGCTGGCCATGGGGTCGATCTCCGCGCTGTCCACCGCTTGGTTCGTGGGTCTGCCGGAGCGCACGGCGGGGAACGCCCGAGGGACGGTGGCACTCCACTTCGACGAGCCAGTCGCCCAGGACGCGCACCTCACTCCCGGCAATGTGACGCTGGTCGCGCCGCAGGCCCACAGCGTCGAAGTGGCGTACGGGCCGGCCTCTTCGGTGACGGTTCCGGCGGGCTCGACCTCGATCCAGCTGGAGGTGGTGGCCCGAATGGCCGGCGCGGCCGGCAACGCGGCGTCGGGTTCGATCCAGAGGGTGGAGCAGAGTCCCATTCCGGGCGCCTCCGTCTCCCAGCCCGACGCCACTCGCGGCGGCCGGAACCCGAGCCTGGCTCTCGTGTTCGCGGCTGGCCTGCTGGCGATCTCGGCGATGACCTTGCCTGGTGTCTCCGGCGCCTTCGTGCTCCTCCTGCTGGGCCTTTACCACTACGTGACCCACGCCCTCAAGGCCACGTTGGCCGGGGGAGACCCGGAGTCGGCGCTGGTGGTGGCCACCATGGTCGCCGCCATGGGAACCGGGCTGCTCACCTTCGCCCGGGCACTGCGCTGGCTCTTCGACCGCTGGCGCGAGGGAACGTTGGCGGTGCTCGTGGGCCTGATGGCCGGGTCGCTGCGGAAGCTCTGGCCCTTCGTAGAGCACGGCGCGGACGGCCACGAGGTGCTGGCTTGGCCCGGCGTTGCCGACCCGGCCCTTGGCGCGACAGTCCTGCTCTTCGTCGTCGGGGCAGGGGCCGTGCTCGCCTTGGAGGCGGTGGGGCGGAGACGGAAGCAGGCGGACGCGCTCTCGCCAGGACTCGAATGAGTGTCCCCGCCAGGAGAGTTAAGTGTCCCCGCCAGGACTCGAACCTGGGGCCTACTGCTTAGGAGGCAGTCGCTCTATCCGCCTGAGCTACGGGGACGGCTACTGTTGAAGGTCGGCGTCTAGGCGGTGGAGTCAAGGGGCAGTAGGTCGGAGCAAGCCGCACGGGCCGCACGCCACGCCTTCTTGCTCGTTCGCCGGTTTGTTCCTAGCTTAGCTAGCTAGCTTGGCTTTACCAACCCACCAAGACACAGGAGAAACCATGTCCCCCCCCCCCCCCCCCCCCCGAATTTCCGTGACGGCCGGCTCCATAGGCGACGCCGACCACTCCGCCCCGCAGCCGCCGCGCAGGCCGTGGGCCGCGCCCCGGCTGGCATCGTGGGGTCGTGAGGTGGTCCTCGGCCACGATAACATGGGGCCAGACTCGTTCGCCAACCCGTGCGGCTCCCCCTGTGCCTTCTCGAACACCAGCTGCCCGGGCACCCCGGGCTACACAGGGTCGTAGGCCGAGCCGGGCACATCCGACGACCGACGACTAGGTAGGTAGGTATAAAGGTGTCTGCCGTCGCGGCCGTGTTCATGCGTGACGGTCGACCCCCAGAGTCGATCGCGGAGATGTCGGCTGCCCTACAAGGGTTCGGCGACAAGAGCGTAGTCAGGCGACAGGGGCCGACGGGCTTGGCGCGAGTCGTATCCGCACCCTTCACTCCAGAAGACGCCTTCGACCGATACATCGTCGAGTGCGAAAACGGCCAGCTGGTGGCGTTTCATGGAATGCTGCATCACCGGGACGAGTTGGCCCGTGCACTGGATGTGGCGCCGCGACGGGCTCGGTGCTTGGCCGACTCCGACCTCTTTGCTCGGGCTTGGCAGCGATGGGGCGAGGCGGCGGCCGCCCGTGCCGAGGGCGAGTTCACAGTCATCGTCTGGGACGGAGGCCGACGAGTCCTCACGGCGCTCTGCTCGCCGCTTTCGTCGCCGCCGCTCTACTTCACGGTCACGCCGCAGGCAGCCGTCGTAGCCAGCGCACCGCGAGGGGTCCATGCGGGCAGCGGCATCCCGCGCCGCCTCAACGACGCCCACTTGGCAAGCAGCCTGATCCTCGACTCCCTCGACGTGCGCTCAACATATTTCGAAGGCGTGCAGGCACTGGGTTGCGGCGAAGTCCTCACCGTAGAGGCGGAGCCAGGCACCCACCGGGTCCGACGGTTCTGGAACACGGCCGATCACGTGCGGCCCGTGCGGATGCGCCGCACCGAGGAGTACGTGGAGGCCGGCCGAGAAATCCTGCGCGCCGCCGTCGCCGAGTCGATGCGGGCCTGCGAGCCGCCGGCCATGTTGCTGAGCAGCGGCCTGGACTCCACGACTGTTGCCGCCAACGCTCTTGAACAGCTGACCGAAACGCCCGGCGCCGCGCCTTTGATCTCGTTCACGTCCCGCCCCGCCTCGGGATGGGATGGTCGCACGAACGGCCGCCGATACGGCGACGAAGGACCGCTCGTGCGCGCGATGGCCGACAAGTACCCAGCCCTTGACATGCGCTTCGTCCACGCCCAGGACATTCCGTGGGACCACCTGTGGCGGCCGATGATGGAGCTGCACGAGTTGCCGGAACGCAACACGGGAAACCTGTACTGGGGTCACGAGTGCAGGCGCCGCATGCGGGCGGCCGGGCGGCGTGTCGTCTTGGCCGGAGCGTCTGGCAACGCGACCGTCAGCTATGGGGGCTTCGAGCGGCTCGCGACCTTGTTTCGGCGCGGTCGCTGGGAGGCACTGAATGCCGAGGCCGCCCTTCTGCCGCGGTGGGTGTCGAAGAAGTCCTTCTTATTGCACCATGTGCTCCTACCTTTCCTGCCGCGTTCTCTTTATGCAATTAAGGAGCGCTGGGGTGGCCGTTCGGGTTGGCCGACGTACAGCGCCGTGCATCCAGACTTCGCCCGCGACATGCGCGTTGACCAGCGGGCGCGCGAGCACGGCTTCGACCCGCATTGGCAACGTCCTAGGTCGCGCCTTGAAGGACAGCTGAAGATGCTCTCCGCTCGCAAACCGGCGGCTGGCCCTCTGGTGCCTGGGCCTGCCAGACGAGCTGTATTACCGCGACGGCTGCAGCCGACGGTTGGTCCGCTTGCTCATGGACGGCCGCCTGCCCGACGAGATCCTCTGGGAGAGGCGCCGGGGCCTCCAAGCCGCCGACTGGCACTTCCGCCTTGCCCACGACCTGCCCCGGCTTCGCGAGGAGATTGAGGAATGGCGCACCGACTCTGCCGTGGCCGAACGCCTCGACCTGGACCGCCTGCTGGGAGTGCTGGACACGTGGCCGAGCCAGACTCCGCTCTCGCAGCACGGCCATCCGGACTCGGAATTCCTACCTTGGGGCTTCAACCGTGCCATCAACACGGGCCGGTTCATTCGCTTTGTGGAGACGGCTAGCTGCTCGCCGTAAGGACCAAGAGGAGTCCGATGTCCGACCTAGTTGGGGTCAGCGGAGTTCCGTTGGGGTCGTCGTTGGACTCCGATGTCCTCCCGCACGTCTACGACCGCTTGGCCCAGGACCAGCGCCGAAACGGGATCGCGTGGTGGCCGCTCGGCGCCAGCTACCTTAACGACCCCTACCCGGACCTTCGTCGCTTGCGCGAGGCAGGGCCGTGCCTCCGCTGCTCGCTGACCGGGGGCGTCCTAGTGACACGCTACCGAGACGTGGACCGTGTTCTGCGCGATTACAAGGTGTTTAGCCTTAGCCATGGGCGACCGCCAGCCACGGTCCCGTCGCTCCTTACCTCCGACCCGCCGGAGCACACGCGTCTGCAACGCTTTGCCAGGCGGGCGTTCACACCTGGGCGAATGGCACTGATGGAGGAGTACACCCGAGCAACGGCGCACAAGCTGCTGGACCGGGTTGCCGACCAGGACATCGTCGAATGGATGTCCGTTCTTGCCAAGCCGTTGCCCGTGCTGATCATCGGGCGGATGATCGGGTTGTCTGCGGACGACATGGGACTCTTCAAGAAGTGGATCGAAAACCGTCTCTCCAATCCGGGGAGGTACGTAGAACGGATGGGCTGGCTCCGTGGGTCCAGGCCATCGAAGGAGCATCTCCGCCAGCGGATCCGTGCGCACCTGCTCTTCACCCGTCGCATCGCTCACCTCGTGGAGGAACGCCGATCCGAGCCCCGGGACGATGTGGTGTCCAGGTTGGTCGAAGTGGACAGCCAAGGCGACTGGCTCACCCAAGAAGAGACTGGGGTCATGTTGCGCCAGGTGCTCGGTGTGGGCGACGGGTCGACAAAGGACCTCATCGGCACGGGCTTGCTGGCGCTGTTGCGCCATCCAGAGCAGATGCGGTTGCTGCGCGAGCGACCCGAGCTCCTTGCCGACGCGGTCGAAGAGTTGTTGCGCTACGATGCGCCAGTTCAGGTGGTGCAGCGCACCGTTGCCAAGGACACCGAAATCGCCGGTACTCCGGTCGCAGCCGACTCCCATGTGACCTGCTCCCTGGGCGCGGCCAACCGCGATCCAGAACAGTTCGAGCGACCGGACGAACTGGACATCGCCCGCGCCGACAAGCGCCATGTCACGTTTGGGCGCGGCATTCATCACTGCATGTTCGCTCGGCTTGCCAGGCTGGTAGCCCGGGTCGCCTTCGAGGTCCTTCTGGAGCGGTTCGCCGATGTCCAGCTTGACGACTCTCGACCGCCGGTGTTCGAGCGCACAGTCATGCTGCGGGGACCGGAGTCTCTGCACATACGAGTGCGAAGGGGCCCGTAGAGGAGTTCCCATGTTGCTTGCGACCACTCGCCAGGCTAAGCCTCCACATTCGCTTGTGGAGACGGCTAGCTGCTCGCCGTAAGGACCAAGAGGAAGTCCGATGTCCGACCCAATTGGGGTCAGCGGAGTTCCGTTGGGGTCGTCGTTGGGCTCCGATGTCCTCCCTCACGTCTACGACCGCTTGGCCCAGGACCAGCGCCGAAACGGGATCGCGTGGTGGCCGCTCGGCGCCAGCTACCTCAACGACCCCTACCCGGCCCTGCGTCGCTTGCGCGAGGCAGGGCCGTGCCTCCGCTGCTCGCTGATCGGAGGCTTCCTGGTGACGTGCTACCGAGACGTGGACCGTGTCTTGCGCGACTTCAAGCGCTTTGCCCAGCGCTCCAAGCACCACAGCAGCAGCCCAGCCACCGGATATGATCGGCAGCCCCCAACGCTCAGTGGCAGCGATCCGCCGGACCACACCCATCGCCGTCGTTGGGCTTCCTCGGCGGTCACGCCTGGACATATGTGCCAGATGGAGGACCACATCCGCACAATGGCACACGAGTTGCTGGATCAGAAGAGCGACGGACGCGCCTTCGATTGCATCTCCGTGCTTGCCAAGCCGTTGCCGGTGTTGGTCGTCGGGCGCATGATCGGATGGCCGAAAGAGGACTTCGCACTGCTCGAGGAGTGGACCGGAGGCTTGGCAAGAAGCGACCGCTTTCGCCCATCCTTCCTGCAGCACATGGGGTTGGCCCCTCGACCCAAGCAGTCGAAGAAGAGGCGCGCCAGTTGGCTCCGCACTGTGGTGCTGTTCAACCGTCGCCTCGCCCGTCTTGTCCAGGAACGCCAAGCGGATCCTCGGGACGACGTGGTGTCCAGGATCATCGCGGCACGGAGCCGGGACGACCGGAACGCCCTACAAGAAACCGTGACGATGTTGCGCTTCCTGCTCTCGGTCGGCAACACTTCGACGTCGAACCTCATCGGCAACGGCCTGCTCGCGCTGCTGCGCCACCCGGAGAAGATGCAGCTGCTCCGTGAGCAACCCGATCTTATTGCAGATGCGGTCGAAGAGTTCTTGCGCCACGATGCACCGTTGCAGTTAGTCTTCCGCTTGGCCGCCGAGGACACCGAGGTCGCCGGCACACCGGTGCCAACGGGGTCCCGTATAGCGTTGCTCCTCGGCAGCGCCAACCGCGATCCGGAGCAGTTCGAGCGGCCGGACGAACTGGACTTCACCCGTGCCGACAACCGTCACGTCGCGTTCGGGCGAGGCATCCATCACTGCCTAGCTGCTCGGCTTGCCCGACTGGAAGCCCGAGTCGCCGTCGAGGTTCTGCTCGAGCGCTTCGCCGACATCCAGCTTTCGGGCGATCCACCGCCGACCTTCGGACGCCCGCTACCGGAGCGGGGCCTGGAGCATCTGCACGTGCGAGTGCGGAAGACCGTCACATACTCCCCTTCCAGCGGTCGTAGCGCGCCGGGGCTTGTCGTACCACAGTGAAACGTCTACACTCCTTGCGACCACTCGCCAACCCACCAGGACCCAGGAGAAACATGTCCCCCCCGAAGTCCGTGACGACCGGCTCCATAGGCGACGCCGACCACTCCGCCCCGCACGACCGACGACCGACGACTAGCAAGGCATAAGGTGTCCGCCGTCGCGGCTGTGTTCATGCGTGACGGTCGACCGCCGGAGTCGATCGCGGAGACGTCGGTTGCCCTGCAGGGGTTCGGCGACAAGAGCGTCGTCAGTCGACACGGACCGACAGGCTTGGTGCGAGTCGTATCCGCGCCTTTCACTCCAGAAGACGCCTTCGACCGATACATCGTCGAGTGCGCAGACGGCCAAGTGGTGGCATTCCATGGAATGCTGCATCACCGCGACGAGTTGGCCCGTGCACTAGACGTAGCACCGCGACGAGTTCGGCACTTGGCCGACTCCGACCTCTTTGCTCGGGCTTGGCAGCGATGGGGCGAGGCGACGGCCGCCCGTGCCGAGGGCGAGTTCGCCGTCGTCGTCTGGGACGGGGCCCGACGAGTCCTCACGGCGCTCTGCTCGCCGCTCTCGTCGCCGCCGCTCTACTTCTCGGTCACACCACGGGCAGCCGTCGTAGCCAGCGCACCGCGAGGGGTCCATGCGGGCAGCGGCATCCCGCGCCGCCTCAACGACGCCCACTTGGCAAGTAGCCTGATCCTCGACTACCTCGACGTGCGCTCAACCTATTTCGAGGGCGTGCAGGCACTGGGCTGCGGCGAAGTCCTCACCGTAGAGGCCGAGCCCGGCACACACCGGATCCGACGGTTCTGGAACACGGCCGATCACGTGCGGCCCGTGCGGATGCGCCGCACCGAGGAGTACGTGGAGGCCGGCCGAGAAATCCTGCGCGCCGCCGTCGCCGAGTCGATGCGGGCGTGCGCGACGCCGGCCATGTTGCTGAGCAGCGGCCTGGACTCCACGACTGTTGCCGCCAACGCTCTTGAGCAGCTGGCCGAAACGTCCGGTGCCGCGCCTTTGATCTCGTTCACATCCCGCCCGGCCTCGGGATGGGACGGTCGCACGAACGGCCGCCGATACGGCGACGAAGGACCGCTCGTGCGCGCGATGGCCGACAAGTACCCAGCCCTTGACGCGCGCTTCGTCCACGCCAAGGACATTCCGTGGGACCACCTGTGGCGGCCGATGATGGAGCTGCACGAGATGCCGGAACGCAACACAGGAAACCTGTACTGGGGCCACGAGTGCAGGCGCCGCATGCGGGCGGCCGGGCGGCGTGTCGTCTTGGGCGGAGCGTCTGGCAACGCGACTGTCAGCTACGGGGGCCAGGAGCGGCTCGCGACCTTGTTTCGGCGCGGTCGCTGGGAGGCACTGAATGCAGAGGCAGCCCTTCTGGAGCCTTGGCGGTCGAAGAAGTCCTTCTTGTTGCACCATGCCGTCCTACCTTTCCTGCCGCGTTCTCTTTATGCGACTAAGGAGCGCTGGAGTGGCCGTTCGGGTTGGCCAGCGTACAGTGCCGTGCATCCCGATTTCGCCCGCGACATGCGCGTCAACCAACGTGCACTGGAGCACGGCTTCGACCCGCATTGGCAACGTCCCCGGTCGCGCCTCGAAGGGCAGCTGCGGATGCTCTCCGCCTTCAACGACGGGGAAGGCAGATCCATGCGGCTGGCCGTCGAAGCATTCCACGATGTCGCGTACCGCGACCCCCTCGCAAACCGGCGGCTGGCCCTCTGGTGCCTGGGCCTTCCAGACGAGCTGTACTACCGCGACGGCTGTGACCGGCGGCTGGTCCGCTTGCTCATGGACGGCCGCCTGCCCGACGAGATCCTCTGGGGGAGGCGCCGGGGCCTCCAAGCCGCCGACTGGCACTTCCGCCTTGCCCGCGACCTGCCCCGGGTCCGCGAGGAGATCGAGGAATGGCGCGGCGACCCTGCCGTGGCCGAGCGCCTCGACCTGGACCGCCTGCTGAGAGTGCTGAACACGTGGCCGAGCCAGACTCCGCTCTCGCAGCACGACCATCCGGATTCGGAATTCATCCCTTGGGGCTTCAACCGTGCCATCAACACGGGCCGGTTCATTCGCTTTGTGGAGACTGCTCGCTGATCGCCGTACGGACCAAGAGGAGTCCGATGTCCGACACAGTTGGGGTCAGCCAAGTTCCGTTGGTGTCGTCGTTGGGCTCCGATGTCCTCCCGCACGTCTACGACCGCTTGGCCCAGGACCGGCGCCGAAACGGGATCGCGTGGTGGCCGCTCGGCGCCAACTACCTCAACGACCCCTACCCGGACCTTCGTCGCTTGCGCGAGGCAGGGCCGTGCCTCCGCTGCTCGCTGACCGGGGGCGTCCTAGTAACCCGCTACCGAGACGTGGATCGTGTTCTGCGCGACTACAAGGCGTTTAGCCTTGGGCGACCGCTAGCCGCGGTCCCGTCGCTCCTTTCCTCCGACCCGCCGGAGCACACGCGTCTGCAACGCTTTGCCAGGCGGGCGTTCACGCCTGGGCGAATGGCGCAGATGGAGAGCTACGTCCGCGCAACGGCACACAAGCTGCTGGACCGGGTTGCCGACCAGGATGTCTTCGACTGGATGTCCGTTCTTGCCAAGCCGTTGCCCGTGCAGGTCATCGGGCGCATGATCGGGTTGTCTGCAGATGACATGGGGCTCGTCAAGAAGTGGATCGAAAACCGTCTCTCCAGTCCGGGGAGTTACGTAGAACGGATGGGCTGGCTCCGTGAGTCCAGGCCAACGAAGGAGCATCTCCGCCAGTGGCTTCGTGCGCACATGCTCTTCACCCGTCGCATCTCCCACCTCGTGGAGGAACGCCGATCCCAGCCCCGGGACGATGTGGTGTCCAGGTTGGTGGAAGCAGACAACCAAGGCGACCGGCTCACCCAGGAGGAGACTGAGGCCATGTTGCGCCTCGTGCTCGGCGTGGGCGACGGGTCGACCAAGGACCTCATCGGCACGGGCTTGCTGGCGCTGTTGCGCCATCCAGAGCAGATGCGGTTGCTGCGCGAGCGACCCGAGCTCCTTGCTGACGCGGTCGAAGAGTTGTTGCGCTACGATGCGCCGGTTCAGTTGGTCCAGCGCATCGCTGCCAAGGACACCGAAATCGCCGGTACTCCGGTCGCAGCCGACTCCCATGTGACTTGCTCCCTGGGCGCGGCCAACCGCGATCCAGAACAGTTCGAGCGACCGAACGAACTGGACATCGCCCGCGCCGACAAGCGCCATGTCACGTTTGGGCGCGGCATTCATCACTGCATGTTCGCTCGGCTTGCCAGGCTGGTAGCCCGGGTCGCCTTCGAGGTCCTTCTGGAGCGGTTCGCCGATGTCCAGCTTGACGACTCTCGACCGCCGGTGTTCGAGCGCACAGTCATGCTGCGGGGACCGAAGTCTCTGCACATACGAGTGCGAAGGGGCCCGTAGAGGAGTTCGTCGGGGCTTGCTCACAGTAGGGAGCTGACGCAGATTTGATGCCAAGGCACCGATACCAGGGGAGCGACGGATGAGCGAGCGAGGCGAGGGGCAGGGGAGTGGCGTGGTGCCGGTCAACGTGACCGTCAACCTGCCTGCGGGCGGACTGGCACCGGGCGGAGCCGCGAACCCCGTGGCCAGTGCGGACCCTGAACAGGCTCCGTACTCCACCGGGCTTTCCTACGCCCTTTGGTGCGCATCCCTGGCGGGCGCGTGCGGCATCCACCGCTTCTACATGGGCAAGATCGGCACCGGCGTCCTCTACTTGGCCACGTTCGGGCTCTTGGGGATCGGCCAAGTGATCGACCTCTTCCGGATGAAGTCGCTGGTGCGAAACGCCAACATCCGCGACGGGCGCATCCCTCACCCTCGACAGGTGGGCCGAGCTGTCGACGACGAGCGGGCGAAGGGCGAGGCCCGACGGTTGCCGCCTCTCGACCTTCGGCAGCAGCTCCTGCAGGCCGCGATGGAGAACGGGGGCGAGATCACCGTTACCCAGGGCGTCATGGCCACGGGGAAGGGCTTCGAGGAGATCGAGCGCACGTTGACCGAGATGTCCCAAAAAGGCTATGTGGACGTAGACAACGCACCGGGCTCTGGGGTGGTGGTCTACCGCTTTCCAGAGCTGACAACCCGTCCCCGGCTCCAGTCCAAGTGAGCCCGCTGGTCCAATCCAGGTAAACCCGCCCGAAGGACTCCCGTCATGATCGCTCCCGCCGCACTGCTTCTGGCCGCCGTCGTTCAGGCCGATCCGCCCGCCTCCCAGTCCCCGGCCGCCCAAGTGCAGGTGGAGCCCGGACGCATCGTGCTGGAGGTTGGCGAGACCGTCGAACTCGCCGCCACGGTCGCTGGGGCCGACGGCACCACACTGGACGGCGCCACGTTGAGGTGGTTCGCGCCGGCGCCGGAGGTGGCGACCGTCGACCAGGCCGGGCGGGTCACCGCCGTCTCGCCTGGGGAGGCGCGGATCGGGGTCCGGGCGGGGAACGTCATGGACTTCGCGACGGTTGTGGTGGAGGCGCTGCCCGTGGCGGAGGTCCAGGCCGGGCTGCCGGTGGACGCGCTGGTCGCGGGGACGAGCGCTCCGCTGCGCGTCTCCGCCTTCGACGCCGACGTGCAGGCGGTGCGCGGCGCCGTGGCCGCGTTCTCCTCCAGCGATGAAGGGGTGGCCGGGGTGGACGCCACGGGCCGGGTGCACGGACGGGCGGCAGGACGGGCCGAGATCGAGGTCTCGGCTGGGCGCGCCCGCGCCGTGGTGGCGGTGCAGGTGAGCGAAGGGCCGCTGGGGAGGGTCCAGGTCGTGCCGCGCGACGCCACCGCCCGCACCGGGGACGTGGTGCGCTTCCAGATCCGGGCCTCGTCGGGCGCCGCCGCCCTCTACCCGGCGTGGAGCGTGGACGGAAGCGGAGCCCAGATCGAGGCGGAAGGGTACCAGGGCGTCTTCGTTGCCGAGGAGCCGGGAACGTACCGGGTCACCGCGCTGGTGGGCGAAGAGCGGGCCGCCACGGCCATGGTGGAGGTGACGGCGCGCATCGACGAGGCCGAGCTGGTCCGGGTCGGCCGGGGCGCCGCCGCTGACCACCATTCGGGCGACACCTGGGTCTTCGAGGGCGCCGACGGCCGCGACTACGCCTACGTGGGCACCTTCATGTACGACTGGATGAAGGCGTGGGACGTGACCGATCCCGCATCTCCCGTCCTGACCGACTCGGTGCAGCTGGACGCCCGTCGGATCAACGACGTGAAGATTCACGCCAGCAACCGCATCGGCATCCTGACTCGGGAAGGCGCGTCGGACCGCCGCAACGGAATCGTGGTTCTGGACCTGTCGGACCCGGCCCACCCGTCGATTATCTCCGAGTACAAGCGCACCGTCCCCGGCGGCGTCCACAACGTCTGGATCGAGGGCGACTTGGTGTACGCCGTCCACAACGGGACCAGCGACATCCACATCATCGACATCTCCGATCCCGCGGTGCCCGACGAGGTTGGGCGGTGGGGCCTTCCCGAGTCCCCCACCAAGTCCCTCCACGACGTGATCGTCCAAGATGGCTACGCCTACCTGTCGTACTGGGACGACGGGGCCGTTACGCTGGACGTGGGCGCCGGCACCCACGGCGGCACTCCCACCGAGCCGGCGTTCGTGTCCCGCTACAACTACCCGGCCGGCAACACGCACACGGCTTGGCGAGCCGGACGCTACCTGTTCGTGGGCGACGAGATTTTCCCCCAGGAGTGGGACCCCGACGCGCCGATCGAGGCCCGGGGATACGTCCACGTCCTCGACATGGAGGACCCGGACAACCCGGTGGAGGTGGCGCGCTACGAAGTGCCCGAAGCCGGCGCCCACAACATCTGGGTGGAGGGCGATCGGCTCTACGTGGGCTACTACCAAGCAGGCTTGCGGGTGGTGGACATCTCCGGCGAACTGCGGGGCGACCTGTACCGGCAGGGCAGGGAGATCGCCGTCCTCAAGACCACCGACGCCCAGTCCACCGTCCCCAACTGGGGCATGACCTGGGGCGCCCAGATTCACAAGGGACACGTCTTCACTTCGGACCTGAACTCGGGCCTCTGGATTGTGAAGCTGGTGGAGGGCCAGCGCATCATCTCCTGAACGGGGCGTCTGGCGTGTCCAGGATGTCCCGCCGGTCCATCGTGCGCCGGCCCCTCGACTTTCGGGGCGCCTGCCGTCGGGTGCGGCCGCTGGCGTGGACGACGCCGGTGGTTCCGCTGGACGACGGCGCCAACGTCGGTAGCGCAGGCACGTCTTCCGGCTCCGTCTTCCTCAAGCTGGAGTCGCTCCAGCGCACTGGCGCCTTCAAGATGCGCGGCGCGGCCAACCGTGTGGCCAAGCTGTCGGCCGAGGAGCGGAGCCGAGGGGTGGTGGCTGCTTCGTCGGGGAACCACGCTCGCGCGGTGGCGGAGGTGGGCCGGCTGCTGGGCGTGCAGGTGACGGTGTGCGTGCCCGACTGGGTGGACCCCCTCAAGCTTCGGGCGATCCGGGCGGCGCAGGCGCGGGTCGTCCTGGCCGGCCCCACCTACGACGACGCCGAGGCCCGTGCCGCCGAGCTGGCCGCCGACCAGGGGCTGGCGACCGTCCATCCTTTCGACGACCTGGACGTCATCGAGGGGCAGGGAACCCTGGGGGTCGAACTGCTGGACCAACTTCCGGGCGTGGAGGAGGTCATCGTGCCTCTCTCCGGCGGCGGGCTCGCGGCGGGCGTCGGGTTGGCCGTCAAGGAGCGCGGCGTGCGGGTGGTGGCCGTCTCCGCCCAGCGCGCCTCCGTCATGCACCGCAGCGTGCTGGAAGGCCGACCGGTTCACGTGCCGGAGGAGGAGACGATCGCGTCGGCGCTCTCCGGCGGCATCGGCATGGAGAACCGCTTCTCCTTCGAGATCGTTCGGGAGGTGGTGGACGAGCACGTCGTAGTGTCGGAGGACGCGGTCCGCGACGCGGTGGGCCGGGCGTTTCGAGAGTGCCGGTTGGTCGTGGAAGGGGGCGGGGCCGTGGGGCTGGCCGCGCTCTGGTCCGGCTACGAGCCCCAGGGCCTGGCGGCCGTGATCGTCTCGGGAGGGAACCTCGCCCCGGCCCTGCTGAGCGAGCTGGTAGCGAACCCAGCATGACGCGCTCATGGATTGCCGTCGTCGTCTTGGTTGTGGGGTGCGACAGCAACCGTGAGTTCGTTCGCTCTGGCGGGCGACACCGTCTTCGTCATTGATCGCGGAGGGCTGCTGCCCAAGCATCCGCGCGCTGGCGCCGCTTCGCTGACGGAGGGTCCGCCGCGGTGACGGGGGGCCACTTCGCTGACGGGGGGTTGCCGCGCTCTGACGGGGGGTCCGCCGCCGCCCAGGCCGGTTGCAGTCCTGGGACCCCCCATGTACGCTCCCGCCCAGAAGCCGAGGCAACCCTCCAACCCCAGAGAAGATCGCCATGACCGACACTGTGTTCAGGACCACCACCGCCGACCTGCGATCACTGATCCGCGACATCGAGTCCGGTGTCATCGGGTTGCCGGACATCCAGCGGCCCTTTGTGTGGCCCAACCAGAAGGTGCGCGACCTCTTCGATTCCCTCTATCGCGGCTATCCGGTGGGCTACCTGCTCTTCTGGAAGAACGGGCTCCCGGGCGACCGCACGATCGGCAGGCGCAAGCAGCGGGCGCCCGACATGGTGATCGTGGACGGCCAGCAGCGGCTCACCTCCCTGTACGCGGTGCTGAAGGGGGTGCCCGTGGTGGACAAGAACTGGACGCGCCGCTCGGTTCGGATCGCCTTCAACCCCCTGGAAGAGCGCTTCGAGGTGGCGGACGCCGCGATCCGCCGCGACAAGGCGTTCATCGACGACATCTCGGTGGTCTGGACCGACAGCATGTTCACGGTCGCCAACGACTACTTGGACGGGCTGACCTCCACCCGGGAGGTGGACGCGGACACCGTCATCCGGATACAGCACGCCATTCAGCGGCTCCACTCCCTCGAACAGTTCTCCTTTACGGTCCTGGAGCTTGCGGCCAGCGTCCCGGAAGAAGCCGTGTCCGACGTCTTCGTGCGCATCAACAGCGAAGGCACCCAGCTCAACCAAGCGGACTTCATCCTTACGCTGATGTCGGTCTTCCAGGAAGACGGTCGGCGGCAGCTGGAAGAGTTCTGTCGGGCGGCCAGGGAGCCGGACGGCGGCGCCTTCTCGCCCCACAACCCCTTCATTCAACCCAAGCCGTCCCAGCTTCTGCGGGTGAGCGTCGGCGTCGCCTTCAACCGGGCGCGCCTACAGTACGTCTACTCGATACTGCGGGGGAAGGACCTGGAGACGGGCGACTTCAGCCAGGCGCTCCGAACCCGCCAGTTCGACAAGCTGCGCCAAGCGCAGGAGCAGACGCTGGAGATCGGAAGCTGGCGCGAGTTCATGGATTGCCTTCGGGCGGCGGGTTTTCGCAGCAGCAAGATGATCAGCTCGACGAACAACTTGCTCTTCGCGTACATCCTCTACCTGATCGGTCGCAATGAGCGGGATGTGGACAGGCAGGTGCTTCGGAAGACGATCGCCCAGTGGTTCTTCATGTCCACCGTCACCGGCCGGTTCGCGGGATCGCCCGAGTCGGCGATGGAGTTCGACTTGGCGCGCCTGCGGGATGCTCGCGACGCTACGAGCTTCGTGGACATACTGACGCGCATCTGCGCGATCGAGCTCACTCCCGACTTCTGGAAGGTGACGCTGCCCAACGACTTGGCTACGTCGTCGCCCCGCAGCCCTTCGCTGCACGCATACAGTGCCGCCCTGGCTCTGCTCGACGCTCCCGCGCTGTACTCGACCGTCAAGATGTCGGACGTGCTTGACCCGGACGTAACGCCCAACAAGCGGGTTGAGAGGCGCCACCTCTTCTCCAAGAGCCAGCTAGGGGCTCTCGGCGTCACCCGCACCCGCGACACGAACCAGATCGCCAACTACGCATACACGGAGACGGCGGACCACGAACGGCTCTCGGCGGGGCCGCCCGCCGACGAGGAATCACTGGAGCGGATGCACTACTTCCACGCGCTTCCGGCGGACTGGGAGCAGATGGAGTACTCCGACTTCCTGGAGACGCGCCGCGAGCGGATTGCGGAGGTCATTCGCGCCGCATACGAGTCCCTCGCGAAGAGCGTGGACGGCGACAGGGAAGGGGAGGCGGAAGACGACGACCTGGACCGGGTGATCGGCCTGGGCGAGTCCGACGGCGTGGAGTTCAAGTCCGCGCTTCGAACGAACCTCCATACCGGCAAGAAGGACCGGCGGATCGAGCTCAGCATCCTGAAGACGCTGGCGGCCTTCCTCAACACGAACGGCGGAAAGCTGGTCGTCGGGGTAGCCGACGACGGCACGCCAGTGGGCATCAAGGAGGACGGATTCGCGAACGAGGACAAGATGATTCTGCACCTCGTCAACCTGGTCAACGACCGGATCGGACCCGAATCCATGCTGGAGATTCGCTGCCACTTCGAGGACTACCAGGATGTGCGAGTGCTGGTCGTCCAGTGCCCCAAGTCGTCCCGGCCGGTGTACGTCAAGGATGGGAGCGAAGTGCGCTTCTATGTGCGAACCGGCCCGTCCAGTCGGGAGCTGAACGCCCGGGAGATCGTGAGCTACGTGACGGGTCGGTTCTCGCGGTAGGCCGGGGGCGCCTGCCGCACTCGCGCTACGACCTAACGCACTCGCGCCACGATCACCCGGGCCGGGGCGCCCGTCACGTGCACCTCCATGTCGATCCCGTCGCCGTGGCCGTCGGACTCGAACTCGTGGAAGCGAATCCCGGCGGGGGCTAGCTCGCCGGTGTAGACGGCGCTCTCGAAGGGCGCGGGGGCCGGGCCGGTGACGGGCCAGGGGTAGAGTCCGGCGGGCTGAGACTGGGGCCGCAGGAGCTCATGGGTGGCGGAGGGGAAGTCGTAGGTGGTGAAGGAGCGGGCGGGTTGGGGTGCGCCGGTGCCATTGAGCATCATCGCCGTCGCGTACTCCTCAATCAGTGCCGGCAGCGCGCGCCCGGTGACCGCTCGGATGCCGGCGGCACCGGAGGGGGTCAGCGAGTCGTTCAGCGCGGCGAAGAACGGCGCCTCGGTTTGGTCGGCCGCGCCTCCATAGGCGTCGCCCAAGAAGCGGTGGAAGTGCCACGACGTGCCGTAGAAGGTGTGGCCGTCGGCAGGATCGGTAGTCAGCGAGTTGTATTCCTGGATGTAGGATGTCATAGTCCGCACTAGGCGGACCAGCACGGCGTAGTTCTCGGGGGTGATGATCGAGCCGCTCCGGGGCGGATAGGCGTCGCGGGTCAGCACTGCGCCCACGGGCACCCCGCCGACGGCCGCCATCGCCCGGCGGGACGAGATCTCGGCCGCCACCTCCGCGCCGCCTTCCTCGATCCAGGTCGGGTGGAAGCTCTCGGCGCGCAGCCGGTTGTAGAGCGACTGCACGTGCTTCACCTCGTGGACCATCGTCCCCATGGCTTGGTAGTGACCGTCGTCGGGAGCGCCGCCGACGGCGTGGAACATGCTCGCGTTGAAGTAGACCAGCTCCATCTGGTTGGAGGACGCGCAACGCGAGTCCAGGTAGTCTCCCGGCCAGACGAAGGCGGCCACGTCGTCCGCCACCGGCGTGATGAAGACGACGACTCGACCGTCGCCGTTGGTGTCCGGGACTCGGCCGAAGTAGTCGTCGATCGTCCCGGCGCCGTAGGCGTCGTAGTACTCCAGCACCCGTTGAACGTCTGCAACGGCGACAGGGTTAGCGGCACGCTGCGCCGAGTCCTGGTAGACGGCCAGGTGAGCGTCGTAGGCGACCAGGTGCGCCACGGCGGGGGATGGGCTGGGAGGCGAGCAGCGGTCGTCTCGGTCCGAGTCGTAGGGAAGGATGGTGATGCGGTCGCTGGGAGGAGCCAGCTGCGGCGCGGCGCGGTGCCCGGCGGGGTCGAGCGCGGGACGCATGTCCGGAAGCACCGCCTGCCTGCCGAACCGCGCCCGCAGACGCACCGCTTCCTCGTACAGGCGTGCGTGCATCCGGGACATGGCGTCGGCCCGCCGCACGGCGGCCTCCAGCGACGGCAAGAGGCGCGGTGCCCGGCGGGGGAGCGCGGACTGGGGCTCGACCTGCGACGGGTGCGGTGGGGCGGCCCGGCTGGCGGCACTGGCGCCGACCGCGGCGGAGCCGACCCCGCCGGATCCGACCCCGGACTCGGTGATCGTCAACACCATGTCGGCGTAGGTGAGGTCCGTGGAGTAGCCTGTGCGAACGACGCCGATCCTGTAACGGTCGCCAGGGCTTCCCGCAGGAAGGAATGGCGGACAGCCGGAGAACCGCGAGGCGTTCGCCCTGTACACGGCACCGGGCTGCAGAGAAAGGGGAGCGCCGCACACCTCGATCGTCAGGTCCCGGGTCGCCTCGTTGCCGTTGGCGTCGCGGACGTGCGCGCTGAAGGCGCTCGTGACCATCGCCTCCGGCGTGCCCGAGATCGCTCCGTCGTCAGCCAGCGCGAGGCCGGTCGGCAACGCTCCGTCGGCCAGCGACCAGAGGTAGGGACCCGTTCCACCCTTGGCCTCCATCGCCGCCCGATACGCCAGCGTCAGCCGGGCCCTCTTGAGCTGCCGGGTGTCCACCCGCAGGGGCGGTTCGGTGGCGGTGGCCACGAACTCGGCCTGGAAGTCGTCGGTCTCGGCCCGCAACGTCTGCTGGCCCGGCTCGTCGCCCAACGTCCACCGGGTGGATGCTTGGCCGTCCGCGTCGGTAAGCGCCCGCAGGGGCGCGATCTGGCCGCCGCCCGAGACGACGGCGAAGCGTACTTCGACATCTGGAATGGGGGCGCCTCCCGCATCGGCGACCCGGACGGTCGGCCTTTCGGGCAGAACGGTAGTGGCGGGGGCGGTCGTCGAGTCGCCGGCCACCTTGGTCATGCTGGCTGGTCGCAGCTCCACCGCCAGCGTCGCCGAGCCCGATATCGTCTCGTGGGTGGCTCGCATCCGGGCGCGCCCCGGTCCCGTTACCGTCGCCAGCCCGGTCGGCGACACGGTGGCGACCCTCTGGTCCTCCGTACTCCACGACACCGTCGCGCCGGCGATCACGTTCCGCTGGGCGTCCAGGACCTGGGCCGCGTACTGCACGGTCGCGCCCACGGTCTCGGCGGTGGCGGACCCGGGCGTCACCAACACCTGGGCGGGCACCGGCGGCGCGGCGTCACCGCAACCGGCAACGGCCAGCAGGACTGCGCCCGACAGCAATGCGCCGCCAGCCGACCGACCGCGGGTGCCGCCGGTCGACATGTGGGCGCCGCCCGACTGCTCGTGGACACCGCCAGCCGACCACCCCCAGCGGGGGTCAGTACGCCAGCGCATAGGCTTCTCGGCGCGGATCGGCTGCCGCGGTCAGCGTTCCGTTCTCGTGGTCCGCCACGATCATCTGGGCGCCCCCGAAGGTGGCGGTCCAGCCGTGCACCACCCGGACCTGATGGCCCAGCGCCTCCAGCGCGCTCAGCACGTCTGGCGACATCCGGTCCTCCACTGCCACGGTCAAGTCCCCGTAACTACGGAAGCGGGGCGCCTCGATCGCCGCTTGGGGAGTCATGCCGAAGAGACTGTGATTGTTCATGATCTGGATCAGCGACTGGACCTGGCTGTCGCCGCCCGGAGTGCCCAGCGTGAAGGCCAGTGCGCCGTTGGGAGTGGTGGCGAGCACGGGCGTCAGGGTGTGGTACGGACGCTTGCCCGGCGCCACCAGGTTCGGGTGGCCGTCCGCCAGGCTGTGGAGCGAGCCTCGGTTGTGGAGCACGACGCCGGTGACGGGTTCCAACAGCCCGGAGCCGAAGCCGTGGAAGAGGCTCTGAATCCACGAGACGGCGTTGCCCCACTGGTCCACGGCGGTCAGGTAGACGGTGTCGCCGGAGTCGTCGGGCGCGGCGTTGGACCCCTCCGGGCGGCCCTCCGCCGAGGCCGCGATTCCAGGGGCCACATGCTCCGCCGCCGCGGCCGGATCGACAAGCGTCGCCCGCTCGGCCAGGTAGCGCGGGTCCAGCAGCGCGGCCACCGGAATGTCCGCGAACTCCGGGTCGGCGGCCCACTGGTCCCGGTCCGCGAACGCCAGCTTCTTCAGCTCGATCAGCGCGTGCAAGTACGGGGCGGTGTTGTGGCCCATCTCCTTGAGCGGGTGATGCGCCGCCATTCCGCCCAGAGCCAGCTGCGCGATTCCCTGGGTGTTGGGCGGGAGGACGTGAAGCCGCGCGTCCAGGTACTCGCCCGAAAGGGGCTCCACCCAAGTGGACTCGTGCGACCGCAAGTCCTGTGCCGTCAGCGCGCCCCCCGCCGAGTCCAGGAACGCCGCCAGCCGCTCGGCCGTCTCCCCGTGGTAGAACGCGGCCTTCCCGCCCTGGCCGACGGCTCGCAGCGTGGCCCCCAACGCCGGGTTGCGGAGCAGCGAACCGACGGGAGGCGCACGGCGCTCAGTCGCTCCGTCCCCAGTGTCGCTCCGGGGCAGGTACAGCGCCTTGCCGTGCTCGTTGAGTGCCGCTCCCTGGGCCTCGAAGTCGGAGGCCAGCCGAGTGGAGACGGGGAAGCCCTCCTCGGCGTAGCGCACCGCCGGCGCCAGAAGGTCGGCCAGATCGAGGGTGCCGAACCTGGCGTGGGCGTCCACCCACGCTGCGACCGCGCCGGGCACCGACACCGAGAGAGATCCCGTCTCGGGCACCGCCTCGTGGCCCCGCTCGCGGAAGAACTCGGGCGTGGCCTTGCTCCCGGCGCGCCCGCTTCCGTTGAGGGCGTGGACCTGACCGGAGGCTCCGTCGTAGAAGAGGGCGAAGGCGTCTCCGCCCACGCCGTTCATGTGGGGTCGGACGACCGCCAGGACGCCCGCCATGGCGAGTGCCGCGTCTGTGGCGTTTCCCCCTCGACGAAGCACGTCCAGCCCAGCCGCTGCTGCCAGCGGGTGGCCTGCCGAGACAGCGCCCCGTGTCCCGCGCACGTCCGGGCGGTTGGTCGCGGGAAGTTCGACCGTCACGGGACCGGTGCCGTCGGAGTCTGGGTCGGCCTCGTCGGGCGGCGGTGCGCAACCGGCCGCCGTCAGGACGCCGCTCGCGATACCCACCGCCAAGGCTGCTCTCTGGATCGTTCGCATGGGCTGTCGCTCCCCCGCGTTAGCATGACGTGACACTTCCGCTCCGAAGCGATGCGGAATCGCTCCGTCCGAAAGCGTGCAGAATCGCAAGATGTACGCTTCTTCGTGTTTGGGCTACCGGCTGTCGTCACCAAGGAGGTCTGTCTCGTGGAATCGCCCAAGAAGTTCTGGTTGCCCCTCTTGCTCGCGCTGGCGACGTTGCCGGCGGCCGATCCAGCGTTCGGTCAGCTGGTGGGCGTGCGTGGAGGCGCGAGCATCGCCACCAGCTCGGCCACACCGGGAGCCGAGATTGAGAGTCGCGTCGGCTTCGCAGCCGGCGTCTTCGTGGAGCTGCCGATCTTGCAGCTCGTCGCTTTCCAGGCGGAAGGCGCTTTCGTCCAGAAGGGAGCCGCTGTCAGCGATGGAAGTGCGAGGGCGACCGTCGAACTCGACTACATCGAGTTCTCCACCCTCCTGAAGGCGGGCACTGGCGGTTCGCCGTCCATTCACTTCTTTGCCGGTCCGACGGTCGGATTCAATGCGACCTGTCGAGTCAGCGCGGAGGCCGGCGGAGTCACGGCGTCGACAGGTTGCGGTTCGCTCGCCGACGACACCCAGCTTGCCGTCAAGACCCTCGACCTTGGCGTGAAGGGCGGAGCAGGGGTTGCCGTGCAGGTCGGCGAGTCGGCTCAGGTCTTGCTGGAGGCGGCGTACACGCTGGGATTGACGGAGATCGCGGACGGGGACGGCAGCAAGAATCGGGCGCTGCTGATCCAGGCCGGCTTGGCGATCTGGGTGGGATAAGGCGCCGTCGGGATAAGCGCGGTCGGTGTCGGGGCGAGTCCCCTGGGTCCGGCGTCGGGGACAAGTCCCCCACCTGCCAAAGATGCTGCCAAGTAACACGTCAAACTACATGAGGTGAATACGGCAACTCGTTGGTAAATAGTGGATTACATCGTCATTTTAGCTGTCAAATAACGAACGCAGGAATGGACGGAAGGGCGATTCTCGACGCGACTGCGGATGCACACTCGGCACCCCGCGGCCGTACCCGTTGCACCCCGCGGCCGTACCCCGTTGACGAGCGGCAGGGCAGGGGCTAGAGTTGAATAGGCAGCCCCCTCGAAGACGCAAACGGCAGGATCGATCCGACAGATGACCAAGTATCGCAAGCCTGGTGCGCCCAGCAGGAAGTCGGCGAGCCCCGTGGATCAGGAAGACGCCTTCGTCGCCAAGACCCTCGAGGCGAGCCAGTGGGCCCAGCGTAACCGTCCCATCATCACCTTGGCGCTCGTCATCGTCGGGCTGGGGGTCGCCGGCTTCGTCTACTACGGGCGCTACCAGGACACCCTCAACGCCGGCGCCGCCACCCAGCTGGAGCAGATCCAGCAGCGGCTCGACGTGGGTGACCAGTCTGGCGTCCAGGCCGATTTGCAACTCTTCCTGGAGCGCTTCGGCGGGACGCCCTTCGCCGACGAGGCGCGGATTGCGCTGGCCCAGGTGAGCGCAGAGCTGGGGGACCCGACCGTCGCCGTGGACGTTTTGGCGCCGCTGGCCCGGGATGTGGGAAGCCCGCTGGGTGCTCAAGCCGCCGCGCTCCTGGCCGCGGTCTACGAGGACACGGGCAACAGGGAAGCCGCCGAAGGACTCTATCTGCGTCTCGCGGACGACGCGCGGCTCGGCTTCCAAGTCCGGGACGCCCTCGCCGCCGCCGCCCGTCTGCGCCGCGAGTCCGGAGACGCCGTCGGAGCCGTGGAGCTCTACGACCGGCTCCTCGAGGAGATGGACGAGGCGGACCCGGACCGAAGCTTGGTGGAGATGCGGCGCGCAGAGGTCGCCGTGGTGGCGTCCAGGAACGGCGATGGAACCCCGTAGCTTCGGCTAGGGAGGCGATGTGACACGCCGGCAACACATCTGGTTCGTCGTCTTCACCCTGCTGTTCTGCCTCGCGGTGTACGGCGTTCGGGACTTCCTCATTCACGACGGGAGGCGGGCGGCGAAGGCAGCGAAGGCGGCGGAAGCTGCCCGATGGGAAGCGGCGATGGAAGCGGCCAAGGCGTGGGACCACAACCGACCCTGCGTCATTGCCTTGAACAGGACGCCGCCCGTCCGGGCCAGCAAATTGAGGTTCGCAGCGCAACCGTCCACGTCCATCCTGTGGTCCCACGTGGCCGTGCTGGACTCGGTGGCCCAGCACCTCCCGGAGTGCGGCGGGGAAGCATCGGCCGAGACTCACTGACCCGTACTCTCGTCTGGGGCGGTCCCGTCGCGGTTCTTGCTCTCGCCGTGCTGGCCTGGGCCGCCGCGCAGCACCTCCGTCCCACGTCGCCAACCGTTCCTCTCGTCGTTCGGGACAGCCTCGGGGTGAAGGTCGTCGAGTCGCGCGCTCCGCAGTGGGGAAGCGAACAGGCGTGGACGTTGGACCCCGTGCCCTTGCTGGACTTGGCCGCGTCCGGCATTGGCGAGGCGGGCACTGGCGAGGCGCATCAGTTCCATATGGATTCTGGGCTGGTTCGGGTTGTCGCGGCGCCTGCGCGGCCGTTCCGGTCCCCGGCTTCGGACCCGTTCACATGGGGGATTGGCAGCTCGGAGCTGGACATGCCGCTCGTGGTGTCACGACTCCACCGGCCACGGCTTCCGGTTGTCCGATGGGACGACGAGGGCTTCGTGGATACGGTTACCGTGGTGCAGGGCAGCGAAAGCTTCGTGGAGTGGATTGGGGAAGACGTGATCGACGCTCGGCCGATCATGGGCAGGACGACTCACTTGGCGCCGACGCAGGAGGGCGATCTGATCGTCGGGGAAGGCGAGGCACTCGAGTTCAGGCGGCTTGCCGGCAGCAGCGGCGCGGTCACGCTGGTGGCTCGCATCCTGGAGGTCGACTTGGCGGTGTCCGAGCGAGAAGTCGCTCGCGAGCGCGCACTGCGCCTTGGGCCTAGTCCGAGCACACTGGTGCGGCAGATTGTGGAGCGACTCCCGGACCCCGTGGCGAGGCCCGCCTACCAGCGGATGCTGGTGGACGGCGAAGGGAACGTCTGGGCTGGCGAGTTTCTTGGGCTGCTGCGTCGGGACGCCAGCCAGAAGTGGTACGTGTGGGACGGGGACGGAGCGTGGCTGGGGATCGTGGAAGCGCCGGAGCGGTTCGAGCTGTTCCGGGTCGGTACCGACGAAGGGCTGGGCGTTTGGCGCGACGACAGCGACGTGGAGCACCCGCAGGTCCTTCGATTGATCAAGCCAGCCGGCTAATGCGAGCCCACGCTAGGTCAAGCCCACGCCAACCGGGCTAGGCCAAATCCCTAGGCCGAGCCCCAACCAGCCTCGTTGGCCCGATCCAAGGTTCGTATAATATGTATTATGTAAAGTTGAACCGAGCCGGTTCCAGGCCGGCCTGGCCTTCGCCGTCTTCTCTTCCCCTTCTTGACGGATTCGTTGAACCGACCTTGGGGTGCTCGCTATCTTCGGTGCCGGAATGGAACATCTTCGCAACCTACGAGTGCGCGCCTCTATTCGTGATAGGGTGAGACGGCTTGGCTGACCTCCGCAGGCGCACAGAGTTCTTCGGCCATGCGGTCGTGGCGGCCGGGGTCGTGGCGGCCGGGGTCGCGGCCTGTTTGGGAGTGCTTTGGCTCTTCGGCCCGCCTTGGCTCCGAGACGCCGTGTACGCGCTGGCTCCCGACCATCACGCGCCGAAAGTGGACCGCGTCTCCGACGGCGAACTGCGCCGTGCGCTCGCAGGGGCAGCGATCGGCACCGGTGCGGCCGCGGCCTGGCTGCTTACATGCCGCTGGCCCTTGTCGCGGCTGCTGGCGGCCGACTCGCCTCCGCCGACTTGGCGGAGCACGCGGACGAGTCGAATCGAGGTGGTCGTCGCGGCGGTCCTGATCGGGACGACCGCTACCCTGGCCGCTCGCAACCTCTTCCTGTCCTTTCGGATCGACGAGGTCATGACGGTCTTGTACTACGTGATCCAGCCGTTCTGGACGGCCTGGAGCACGTACGACCAGCCGAACAACCATGTGCTGCACACCTTGCTGGCCTGGGTCGCCCACCGCCTGGGCGGAACCAGCCCCGTGGTGCTGCGGCTACCGGCGTTCATCGCCGGGTGCCTGGTGCTGCCAGCGACTTGGTGGTTCGTGCGGCGGGAGTACGGTTGGCCCGCCGCCGCGCTGGCAACCGCGCTGCTGGGCACGTCGCCGCTGTTCTTGGAGTACGCGGCGAACGCTCGGGGCTACTCGCTGATGCTCTTGTGCTTCGTGACGGCCCTGGGGTGCGGAGGCGAAGCGGTGCGCCGGCCCAGCGGCGCACGACGGTGGTGGCTGGGGTACTCGACGGCGCTGGGGCTGGGGTTCTTTGCGATGCCGTTGATGGCGTTTCCCGCGGCAGCAACCGTGTGCTGGCTCCTCCTCCTGTGCTGGCGGGAGCGGGGCGCGGCGGCCCTGCCGCGCTTCGCGCTCCGGATCGCGGCCTGGTCGGGGGCAGGGTTGGCCTTGGCCACCCTGCTCTACGTGCCTGTGTTGCTGGAATGGGGGCTAGTGGACTACAAGTTTGAGCCCCTGCCCCCCCGATGGCCACCGTGGGACTTAGTGGCGGAGCACACGGTGGTGACTTGGTTGCGCTGGCATGCCGCGACGCCGCCGTGGGCGCAGCTGTTGTTGCTGGTCGCGCTCGTCGCTGGCGTTGCGGCAGCCGGGCGCGGTCGGCATCGCGGACTGCTGGCCGCCGCCGTCATAGCCGGGATGGCGGCGGTGCTGTTGGCGAGGCCGGCCCTGTTGTCACCCCGCATGATGCTCTGGCTGCTGTTCGTGGTGGTGGTCTTGTGCGGTGCTGGTGGCGCGGTCCTGCTGGAAGCGTTGATGGAGCGAACCAAGCTCGGCGCCCCAAAGCGTGCGGTTGCCTACGCCATTGCTGTGGTTGCGGTCTTCGGAGCCTCCGCATGGCAGGCAACGCGACCGGCAACGGTGGAGCGCTTCGCCCGGCCGTATGGGGGGCCGACCTTGCCGCGTGGTCTTCACCCGAGCCCAGGCGACTACGTGGCGGCCGAGCCGCCGTTGGCCGACTGGATCGCAAGCAGGCTGCTTGCAGACGGCTACGGCCTGTCTTCGCCGCGAACCGATTCGACCCTGCTCGAAGGTCGGCCAATGCACATGCATCAAGTCTCGGCCTTCTTCGGCAAGCCGGTGAGATTGCGCCCCGCATGGATTCTACCACTCGGGGCACAGGTGGACGCGGCTCCCGCCAACGGGGGGAAACGTCCTGTTTGGTGGTTCTACCCCCTCGACCACAGTGCAGTCCGTCCGTTCTGGCGGCCCGTCGATCGGACTGAACGGCGCGCGTTCTGGCTGTTCGTCGACGAGATGCGGCAGCCGGGATGGACGTATGGCGAACGGAGACCGTACGGGTCTCGGGAGATGAAGGCCCATTTGGCGGGCCGCGGTTGCCGCTACAGCGTGTATCGGAACTTGCCCGGCGGCCAAGTGTTGCGCCTGGAGTCCTGCCAGCCTCTCTCAGTCTCTTCGGAAGAGCGCTTCGATCCTGCCCGCTAGGCCAGTGCCCAGACGCGCGTTGGACAGGTTGGCGACGATGGCGACGATCAGGCCCGTGTCTCGGTTCAGCGTGAGGACGGTGGTGCCGCCCACGGAGCCGCCGGTATGGGACACGACCCTCTCGCCGTGTTCGTTGGTGGCGGTTCGCCAGCCGATTCCGTAGCCGGTCTCCTCGCCGTCGCGAAGTCGTTGCGACGTGAAGAGCAGCTCCAGCGTCTCGTCGGCCAAGAAGCCCGCGCCGTCCAGGTGCGCGGCGGCGAAAGTCAGCAGGTCCTCGGGCGTGGAGAGGAAGCCGCCGCCGGCCCACTTGTAGCTGTTGTCCACGTAAGGTGCGTTGACGACCTGCCCGTCGTCGTTCCTGCCCCGCACATAGAAGCGGGTCCGGTGCGGGATGATGCTGTCGGTGTGGCCCGCCACCGTGTGGCGCATCCCCAGGGGCTCGAACACCGTGCGGTCCATGTACGGCAAGAACGGCTCGCCGCTGGCCCCCTCCACCACGGCACTGATCAGGTTCCAGCCGTAGCTGGAGTACGAGTACAGGGTGCCCGGTTCGGCGATCAGCGAATCGTCCTCGAAGATCGCCAGCCCCGACAGAACGGTGGGATAGCGCCCCGACGACAGGTTCTCGGAGCCCCGGTAATGACGGATGCCGCCCAAGTGTCCGGCGAGCTGACGGGTGGTCACGGTCCAGCGCTTCTCCGGGAAGGTCGGCACATAGCGTTGCACCGGCGCGTCCAACTCCAAGCTCCCGGCCTCGATCAGCACACCCATCGCCGCAGCAGTAATCGGCTTGGACACGCTGCCGACCCTGAACTTGGTGAGCGGCGTGACGGGGACGCCGTGGGTAAGGTCGGCCAAGCCAAGGCCCTCCGACCACAGCACTTCGGTACCCTTCCCCACCGCGACCGACATGCCCGGGATCAAGTTGTCGGCGATCACCGAGTCCAGCAGGGTACGGGCGGCCGCCACCGCCTGGAGGTGGGCGGGGGCGATGCGGTCTTCTGCGACGGCCGCTCCTCGCCTCCCTTGGGCCGCAGCGGCGTCGGCGACGCAGGCTAGGATCAGCAGCGCGAGCCAGAGCCGGGGGACAGTCCTCATCGTGCGAGCACGCTGCGGAGGACGAAGGCCAAGTTGGCGGGACGCTCGGCCAGGCGCCGGACGTACCAGGGGAACCACTGCTCCCCGTAGCTGATCAGAACCCGCACGCGGTGCTTGGCACCGGCTAGGCGCTTTTGCTCCTCTCGGGCGATGCCGTACAGCATCTGGAACTCGTAGGCACCGGGGTCGAGTCCCCGGTCACGAGCCCAGGTGTTGATGCGGCGGATCAGCGCGCCGTCGTGAGTGCCGAACCCTGCCCGCATCCCGGCATCCTGAGCATCGTCGGCCAACATGCGGACCGCCAGGTCGAAGTACGCCTGGTCCACCGCCGGCTTGTCCGGGATCGCCACGTCGGACGGCTCGGCGTATGCGCCCTTGCAAAGCCGGATCGCGGGACCTAGCGGGATCAGCGACTCCAAGTCGGCCGGCGTCCTGTGGAGGTAGGCCTGAAGGCAGATGCCGAAGTTGGCGTGGTCGGGGCGGATCGACCTGTAGAGGTCCAGCGTCGGGTCCACGTACCGGCTGTACTCCATGTCGAGCCAAACCCAGTTCCCCTTCCCCGCCGCCGCCTCGGTCAGACGCCGGAGGTTCCGTTCGGCCACGTCGATCCCCAGGTCCAGTCCCAGGTGGGTGGGCTTGACCGACAGCTCCGAGTCCAAGTTGCGCGCGGCCACGAGCCGCACGGCCTCCGAGTAATGGTCGGCGACGGCCTCGGCCTCTGCGGCACTGGCCACGTTCTCGCCCAGGAAGGTGATCAGGGTGGGAATGCCGTTTCGCTCCATCTGGGCGGCGGCGTCGAGGGCGTCGTTCACGGTCTCGCCAGGCATGAAGCGGCGGACGGCGCGCTTGACGAACCCCAGGCGTGGGAGCTTCGTCTTGCACCACTCGTTCTCCGAGGTCCACAGCAAGGTCGATCGAAGCATCGGCGGAAGTTGGTGTGTGGGTTGGGGTTACACGCCAGCGGTTGGGATCGGCTGTCCGCTCAGGCGCGCCAGTGCGGTCTCCAGGCGTTCAACGGCGTCGTCCAGGACGGCTTCCCGCTGGTCGCGTGTGTCGTGGCGTCCGAAGCGGATCGGCGTGCCGAAGCGGATGAGAACGCGGGCGCGTCGCGGTCGGCGGCTCCATCGGGGCCAGGCGCTGAACGAGCCCGACACGCCGCAAGGAACGACGGCCACGCCCGCCTTGAGGATCAGTCGGACAGTACCGCGGCGCAGGGGCTGAAGGCGGCCGTCCCAGCTGCGCTCGCCTTCGGGGTAGATGCACACGGCCTCTCCTTCCTCCAGCAGGCGGAGGGCGGTGCGCACCACCTGGGGATCGACTCGGTAGCGGCGCGCGGGGATCGCGTTGATTCGGGGCAAGAGCCAACGGGAAACGGCCCCGGAGGAAAACTGGGTGCTCTTGGCGAGGGAGTGGACGGGACGGGGACAGTGGGCTTGGATCAGCACCGGGTCCAGCACGCTCTGGTGGTTGGCGACCAGAAAGAACGGCCCGTCACGGGGGATGTTCTCCCGCCCCTCGACCGTCAGCCGCGAGGATGCCAGGGATATGCCCTTCGCGACGGGTCGGAAGAACTCGTACCAGGTCATTGACCAAGCCATGGGCGACCGAGCCGGAACCGCCTACCTGACGGCGATCCGGGGCTGGAACTCGGCGACGAACCCCCTGCCCGCCTGCTGGTACGCCTCCCGGATCAGCTGCTGCAACAGGTCCTCCCAGCGCTTGGGCGAGTCGTCGGTGAAGCGGAGCTGGACGAGGCGGTCGCCCGGAAGCGAGATCTGGAGGGAAGACGAGGAAGTCTGCATCGCTTTGAGCTCCAGGTAGCCCCAGCGGCCGTAGGGTCGGGTGTGCCCGCTGGGGCCGACGGCATCGGAGACCTCGATGGAGATCGCCTCCCGGTCCAGAGTCGCAGTGCCCGGCGACGGCGCGCCCATCTTCTCTGCGAAGCCTCGCAGCCTTCCCTGGCGCCAGATCGGCTCCTGGCCAGTCCGCCACGACACGATTGCGTGCGCCGAGTGTCGGAAGGCGCGGTCGGCACCGTCTTGCGGATCCATGGGTTGGGCCAGCGTCGGCGCCTGGGCCGCTCGCGGCCTGTGCCCGGGGCTGGTCGTGAAGATGCCGCCGCGCCTTCTCTGGACGCGCAGCCCGCAAGATGGGCACCATGCACGGTCGCCCTTCCCCGCCATCGGATCGTGACCGCACGCAGGGCAGCGGTAGCAGAAGTCGGCGAGCGCCATCTTCGATCTCCCCTTCCCTGTTCAGCGGCGTCCGAAGAGCCTCGCCCAGCGAAGCTTCCACACCCGCCAGACGGCCTCCCACAGGATCCGCCTGGACATCTTCGACTCTCCGCTGCGCCGCTCCGTGAAGACGAACGGAACTTCGCGAACCGCCAGTCCCGTCCGCCAGACCCGAAACTTGAGCTCGATCTGGAAGCTGTATCCGCTGGACTCGATGCTGGCCAGATCGACGGACTCCAGCGCCTGCCGGCTGTAGAGGTTGAACCCGCCAGTGGCGTCGCTGACGGGCATTCCCGTGATCGTCCGGGCGTACCACGATCCGAAGAGGCTGACTAGCAGGCGCGCCATGGGCCAGTTTACCACCCGGATGCTCCCTCCCAGGTAGCGAGAACCGACGACGACGCCTGCGCCTGCGACCTGGCCCTCGGATGCCAGCCGGGGCAGCATGTCGGGAGGATGGGAGAGGTCGGCGTCCATGGACACGAAGAGATCGAAGGGACGTTTCAGCCCCCAAGTGAAGCCCTCCACGTAGGCGGTTCCCAAGCCGAGCTTGCCCGGTCGGTGGAGCACGTCCATCCGCTGGTGCTGGGCCGCCAGCGCGTCGGCTGCCTCTCCGGTGCCGTCGGGCGAGGCGTCGTCCACCACCAGGACGTGGAAGGCGGGACCCTGGGCCAAGATCATGGGAACGATCCGGGCCAGGTTGGCCCGCTCGTTGTAGGTCGGGACGACCACCAGGATTCGGGGGCTGAGGGCGGCGGCGTCACGGCTGGGGACACCGGCAGGACCGAGGACACCGTCAGGGATGGGGACGCCGTCAGGGCTGGGAGTGCCGTCAGCCATGGCGCCGCTCCACTAGGTCGCGGTAGACCTCCAGGTGCCGCTCCACGAGGCGGGCGTTGCTCCAGTGGTCCACCACCCTTTTGCGAGCCGCGGCACCGCGCGCCGGGAGGTGCGGATCGGAGAGGAGCGCGACCACCTTGTCCGCCATCGCTTCCGGGTTCCCGGGCGGAAAGAGGCCGCCCACTGCGTCGTCCACGATCTCCGGCAGCCCGCCCACCGCCGACGCCGCCACGGGCAGCCCGCACGCCATGCACTCCAGGGCCGCCACAGAAGTCGCCTCCACGAGGGAGGGAAAGACGGCTAGGTCGCCGGCGGGGAGGATGGCGGGCATCTCGGCGTGAGGCCGAGCGCCCAGGAACGCGATCCGGTCGGCCACGCCCAGCTCGGCGGCCAGCGACTCGAGACGGGCGCGCTCGGGTCCGTCCCCGACCACCAGCGCGTTGGCGGGCACGCGCTCCGCGATCAGCGGCATCGCCCGGACGAAGAACTCGACGCCATTCTTGGGGAAGAGTCTCCGGGGCACCACGAGGGTGGGGCCGTTCCGGCGGACAGCGTTGAGCGACGGGTCTGGACTCGGGCGGGGGCCGATGGATGCGGAGGCGGCACCGATGGATGCGGGGGCGGCACCGTCGCTCGTGGGGCGGAAGATGTCGGTTTCCACGCCGTTGACGAGGACTTCCACGGAGATCGACCGCCCAAGGCTCTCTCCCACATCCGCTATCTCCTTGCTGGCGGCGAAGTTGTGGTCTCCGAGCTCGACCAGTTTGCCAAGTGCGCGGGCACTCATGCGCCGGGCGGCCAAGCGGAGGAAGTGGGAGGTGTGGAGGGTGGTCACCAGGGGCGTGCCGAGGCCGACGCGCGCCAGGGCGCAGGGAAGGATCGACGCGAACGCTTGGGCGTGCACCACGTCGGCATGGCGGGCGACTTCCCGGGTTCGGGGGACGGACCCGACGGCGTGGGCGAACCATCCCGCAGGTGTGCGCGACGGGAGGGGTGTGCGCAGCACTCGGATCCCGTGAACGCGCTCTTCCCGGGGCAGGCCCGGCTGGGACAGAGAAGTGACCACGGTGACGGCGTGGCCGCGCTCGACCAGACCTCGGCACAGGTAGTGGACGTGGCTCTCCAGCCCCCCCACTTCTGGCGGGAAGTACACGCAGTGGACGAGGATTCTCATGGGCCGAGCCAATCGTCCGTCTGCCGAGGCGCGCCAGTCAGATCGGCCAGGAGGATGTCGGCGATCCGTTCGCCGGCCCGGCCGTCGCCGTATGGATTCGCCACGGCACGACCGCGTTGCGCACCGTCGAGCCGCTCGACCGCCTCGGCAACGATGCGGCGGGGGTCGGTCCCGACCAGGGTGGCTGCGCCTGCTTCCACGCCTTCGGGCCGCTCGGTCACCTCTCGCAGCACCAACGTGTGCACGCCGAAGGCGGGCGCCTCTTCCTGGATGCCGCCGGAGTCGGTGAGGACCAAGCTGGCCCGCCGGAGGAGCGCCAGTAGGTCGCTGTAGGAAAGCGGGGCGACCAGATGCACGCCCGGCGCGTCCCCGAGAAGGCGCTGGGCAGGCTCCCGCACCTGGGGGTTCGGGTGGACGGGATACACGACCTGCACGTCGTCGAAGCGCGCCGCCAGCTCCCTGACCGCGCCGAAAACGCCTTCCAGCGGCGCGCCGAAGGACTCGCGGCGGTGAGCCGTCAGAAGGACGGTGCGAGTGCGAGGCCGGCCAGCCGTTGCCAACCTGCCCTGCCCTGCCCCAAGGAGCCGCGCCACCACCGGGTCCTCCACTGGCTGGAGCGTCATGCTCATCGCCTCCAGCGCGTCCACGACCGTGTTGCCGGTCACGAACACCCGCTCCGGGGCCACTCCTTCCCGTTCCAGCTGCCGGGCCGCTCGCGGCGTGGGCGCGAAGCAGTAGTCGGCCAAGCAGTCTGTCATTCGCCGCAGCATCTCCTCCGGGAACGGCGACCACTTGCGGTGGCTCCGCAAGCCGGCTTCCACATGGGCCAGCTTGCCGCGCTCGAAGAAGGTGGATACGGCGGCGAAGAAGACGGTGGCCGTGTCGCCCTGCACGATCGTTGCGTCCGGCCGGAAGTCCGCCAGCACACCTTGGAGACCCTTGAGGCAGGTCCTGCCCACGTCGTGCAGCGACTGGCCGGGGGTCATCAGCGCCAGGTCGTAGTGGGGATCGATGCCGAAGGCCGTGACCACGTGGTCCACCATGTCGGCGTGCTGTCCCGTCAGGGCGACCCGGTGCTCCGAGCCGCCCCGCGCCGCCAGCGCCTGCACCACTGGCGCCATCTTGACGGCCTCGGGCCGGGTTCCGATCACCGACAGGATCCGTGGGGGCGGCATGGGCGAGTACTGCTCCTAGCGGGCGTCGCGGGTGCGTTCGCCGGGGGAGTGGTCGTCGCTGGGGCAGGCGCCGCGGGAGTGGTCGTCGCTGGCGCGGTCGCCACGGCCCGCCATGGCGTTGCGCACGGACCTGCGGAGCGCTTCCAGCTCGTCGTGGACCGATGCGATCATCTCGGCCAGGAAGCCGGCCACGAAGCAGAGCGTGCCCACCGTCACCAGCAGGACGACCAGGTAGAGGAGCGGACGGAAGCCCTGTCCCATGGCGAAACGAGCGTAGAACGCCGCGACGCCCGCCAGCACGCCCATGCTCACCAGGGCGATTCCGGGCACGCCGAACACGGTCATGGGCTTGCGCGAGAACCGCATCCGGAACCAGACCGCCGCCAAGTCCAGGACGCCGCCCACGACCCGACTGCTGCGCGAGTACTTGGCCTTCCCCGCCCTTCGGGGGTGGAGGGCGATGTCGATCTCCGTCGCCGAGAAGCCCTCCATGTGCGCCATGACCACGAAGAAGCGGTGCCAGTCGTGGCGCAGATGCACCACGTCGAGGATCTCCGCGCGGAACGCCTTCATTGAGTTCAGGTCGGTGACGGGCACGTCGAAGATCCGCCGGCTCAGGGCGTTGTACACCGATGACACGGCGCGCTTGTCGTAAGCCCCCACCTTCTTGCCGGTGACGATGTCCCATCCCTCCTCCAGCTTGTCCAGAAAGCGGGGAATCTCGTCGGGAAGGTGCTGAAGGTCGGCGTCGAAGAGCACCAAGTACTTCTTGTCGGTGGCGGCGGCGGCCGTCAGAAGGGCCTCGGTCTTCCCCCGGTTGGCCCGGTGCCGCAGCACGGTGAGCCGGTCCCAACCCCGCCCTTCGGAGTCGGCCAGATCGCCAGTGCCGTCGGACGAGCCGTCGTCCACCAGGATCACATCGCCGGCGAGGCCGTGGGCGTCGAAGGTGGCCCGCAGCGCCCGGATCAAGGGGGCGACGTTGGGTGCCTCGTCGAATGCGGGCACCACCAGCGCGAAGTCGCGGTACGCTCGGGGCAACTCAGTAGCGCCTTCGCGCCCGCGTCACGGGAATGTCGAGCTGGGTTCGGTACTTGGCCACAGTGCGACGTGCGATCTGAATGCCCTCGTGCTCCAGCAAGCCCACAATAGCCTGATCGGTCAGAGGACGTTTGGGGTCCTCGCCCGCCACCAAGCTGCGTATCCTCTCCTTGACCAGGCGAGTGGAGACTTCTCCGTCGTCGGCGGCCAGTCCCCGGGAGAAGAAGTGCTTGAGGGAGAACACGCCCCGAGGCGTCTGGACGTACTTCTTGCTGGTCACTCGGGAGACGGTGGACTCGGACATCTCGATTTCCTCCGCCACTTCGCGGAGGGTCAGCGGCATCAGTCCCTGGGTTCCCTTCTCGAAGAAATCGTGTTGGCGCTCCACGATGAGACGCGCAACCGCGAGCATCGTCCGGCGTCGCTGCTCCACCGTTTGCACGAGCCACACGGCTGCGTTCATGCGGCTGGTGATGAACTTCTTGTTATCGCCCTTGAACTTGCCGTTGGCCACGATGTCCTGGTAGTAGGGCGAGATGCGCAACCTGGGCATGCCCGCGTCGTTGACGAAGACCATGTACTCGTCGCCGACCTTCTCGACGATCATGTCGGGCACGATGTAGTGGTCGGTCCCGCCGGAGAGCTGACGGCCGGGCTTGGGGTCCAGTTCGCCGATCTCGTCCTTGGCGACCTGAATCTCCTTCGGGCCAAGCCCCAGCGCGCGGGTGATCTCGGTCCAGCGGTGGTTCATGAGGTCGTCGAAGCGCTCCTGGACGATCCGGTACGCCAGCGAGTCCTCTCGGTGGAGCCTGCGAAGCTGCAGGAGCAGGCACTCGCGCAGGTCCCGAGCCCCAATCCCCGGCGGGTCCAGCCCCTGCACCAAGGCCAGCGCCGACTTGATCTCCTCGGGTTCGTACGGCGCCAGCACGTCGTCGTCCACATCCGCGGCCGAGCCAGCGTCCGCCTCGGCTTCCTTCAACTCCACGAGCCTTTGGCGAAGGCCGGCGGCCACGTCTTCGAGGGAGCAGGAGAGCCGTCCGTCGTCGTCGATGTTGCCGACGATCTCCCAGGCGGCCAGCATTTGGCGCCCGTCGACTTGAAGGAGTGCCAGCTGTTCTTCCAGATGGTCGTGGAGGTCAGGTACGGACACGGCCGCGGGCTCGGCGTACTCCCGGGGTTCGTACCGGGCGCGGTCTCCTCCGACGTCGAAGCCTCCCAGGATAATCTCCTCCCAGTCGAACTCGGCCTCCGGGTCCTCCATCGCATCGTCCTCAAGGGACCCCTCATCCTCCTCTGACCCCTCCTCGGCGCCCAGGTCCTCATCCGCAAAGACTTCTTCCTCGCCGACGGACAACTCCAGGCAAGGGTTGCCGTACACCTCTTGGCGCAGGTGCTCGCGAAGGTCGGTGCGGGTCATGCCGAACAGCTCCATCGCCCTGTAGAGGCGCGGATTTGCGGTGGCCTCCCAGCGGGACGCGACAACTTGGCGCACCGTCCCGTCCATGCCAGCCATGCGGGCGCGCGTTCCGGGTCAGGGCGCGGGTGGGGAGAAGCGCTGTCTCATGCGGGCCGTAAGGGATGGACCCAGGTACAGATCGGCCACTTCGTCGTTCCAGACCAGCTTCGGGACGGTGCCGGCGACGCGAATCTTGCCCTCGTACATGATGTAAGCGCGGTCGACGATCTCCAGAGTCTGCTCGACGTTGTGGTCCGAGATGATCACGCCGATGTCCCTTGTCCGAAGTTGCGTCACGATCTCCTGAATGTCGCTCACGGCGATCGGATCGATGCCCGCGAAAGGCTCGTCCAGAAGCATGAACTTGGGCTGCTGCACCAGCGCTCGCGTGATCTCGACCCGCCGCCTCTCACCGCCCGACAGGGAATATGCCTTGGCGTCCCGCAAGTGTCCAATGGAGAGTTCCGCGAGGAGCGCCTCCAGCCTTGCGGAGCGTTCCTTTCGGGGGATGTCCACCGTTTCCAGGATCGCCATCACGTTCTGGGCGACCGTAAGCCGCCGGAAGACCGACGGCTCCTGCGCCAGGTAGCCCACGCCCAGCCGGGCGCGCTTGTACATGGGAACGGCGGTAAGCTCGGCATCGTCCAGAAAGACCCTGCCGGCGTCGGGCGAGATGAGGCCGACCAGCATGTAGAACGTGGTGGTCTTCCCTGCCCCGTTGGGTCCCAGCAGCCCGACGATCTCCCGCTGGCGAACTTGGATGTCCACTTCCGAGACGACGTCTCGCTTGCGGTAGGTCTTGGTGAGCCCGCCGCCGCGCAGGACGGAGGCCGGCGGTGTGGAATCCGTCATGGACCTCTCCTTGGGGGGCGCGATCTCGCCGTGTCCGGGGCTGCCGTGGAGTCCGCTGCTGCCGCCGAGTCCGGGGTTACTGGCGAGTCCGCTGCCGCCGTCGAATCCGCCACGGCAGTCGAGTCGGGTGGACCGGGGGGATGGGGCTCGAGGTGGTAGCCGAGGGTCTCTCCCTCGACGACCATGCGGACCACTTGGCCGTCGGCCATGTGCATGGTGATTCGTCCGCCCTGGGTCCAGTGGAGCGGTGGCGGGCCGGTCGGCTGTTCGTCCGCGGCCAGGGTCGTGTCCGGCGGGACCCGGTACAGGCTCTTCGCGCTGCCCGAGGCGACCAGGGTCTCCAGGAGAGATCGGCCGGCCGCGCGGGGACCGGCGTCGTCGTCGCGACGGGAGCCCGGGGGGACAAAGGTGGCCACGATCGTGTCGCCCTCCATCCAGTCTGCGCGGGCGACTTCAGGGGTGCCCACGTCCAGGGAGTCTGCACGGGCCGCTACCGCACGGGCCGTTCCGACCGCTGTGAGGAGCTGAAGCACCTGTCCCGGCGAGAGGACCTCGATCGAGTCGGCGACGAGTGTCAGGTCCTCGGCGAGCGCGGTCGGGCGAGGGAGCGGGTCCTGCATGGCGGCCGAGTCGGCCCTCGCCAGCTCGGCGGCGCGGGCCTGGTCGGCGGCTCGCGCCAGTTCAGTAGCGCGGGCCTGGTCTCCCGGCGTCAAGCCCGCGGTGTCGATCTGTGCCTCTGGGGCCGTCGGTGGGATCGTCGCCAGCGCGACGAGGCGGCCCAGGTCGCCGTCGTCGAGGAACAGCCGGATCGCCGGCGCCTCGATGGCGACAGCGGCCCCCGCCAGGACCGCCTCGCCGCCGGCCAGGATGTCCTCGTTCCCCGACGAGGCGGGCGTGATCCGCAGGGAATGGGCCGTCAGGTCGAAACGGCCGTCTCCCACGCGAGGGTTGCCGTGCATCGACATGGCACCCGTGTCTTGGTCGTAGAACAGCGTGTCGCCGGTGGCCCGAAGGGAATCGCGCACCACCACCACATCGTCGATCGCTTCGAACTCCTGGCGCCCCTTCACCACAAAGCGTTCCGCGTCAATCTCGTAGGGCGGAAGCGGCTCGTTGACAGTGGACGAGTCGGCGACGGGCAACGAGTCTGCCACGGGCGGCGGCTCATGAGCGGCCATCAAGTCCCCCACTGTCGGCAGCTCCTGGGCGGCCAACGAATCCCCCACGGTCGGCAATTCCTCGTTAGCCACCGAGTCTTCGGCCGGCGGCGACTCCTCGGCGGTCATCGAGTCCTGGGCCGGCGGCGGATCTTGGGCGGGCTCCGTGGCCGCAGGCGGCGCAGGCGGGTGCACGACGGCGTGGGGCTGGCCGCCTCGGACGGTCATCTCGTCCACCAGCCGAGAATCGGATTGGCGGTAGTAGTCCAGCTGCTCCCCGGAGACCACGGTGCCCGTGAGCTTGTACTCCACGCGCGCGCCATGGGTCGCCCGCAAGTAGCTGGACTCGCCGAAGTAGATCGCCTGTCCGGCTTCAAGGATGACTTCCGCGTCCTCGAAGCGGACTTCGCCGTAAAGGTTCAGGGAGCTGTTGGACTCGAAGCCGACGGCCGAGTCGGCCTGGATTTGGACGCCGTCGGCGCAGCGGTAGTCGACGCCTCCGGAAGCGTAGTGCGTGTAGGACGCAGAGACGCTGCGGGTGCTCAGCGTGTAGCCGCCGACTTCGACGAGCCGACACGCCGTCTGTCCCGGCGCCTCGACGGTCAAGCCGCCGAGCCCGGCCGCGGTCGCCGCCGCCATGCGGACCCAAGCCCTCGGTCGGGAGGTCACCGTCCATTTGCCGCGCCCGAGGACCACAGTCCGTCCGCCCGGCTTCAGGCGCCGGGGCACTCGCCCTCGCGCGTTCCCAGGATCCTCAACTCGTCGAAAGAGAGGTCGGATCGGAGTCCGTCGCCCTCGACGGTGCAGTTTCCCTCCCGCATCGTGACGGCCGAGTCGGTCTCGATCCGCCGTTCAATCCCAGCGGCGAGGACAAACCGCAGCTCCGCGCTGTGGATCTCGCGACCCTCTGCCGGGATCGACAGCGTGGCGTTGCCGGTGGCCACCAGCTCCTCGCCCGCCGTGTCCATGCGGCCCCGCTCCGCCGTAATGACGGCCCTCCGTCCGCCGCCCTCGGTGTAGACCTCGAGGGTCAGCCCCATCAGCCGAACGCGGGACGAGTCGTCCCACATGTACATGCTGTCCGCTCGCATCTGCGCCTCCTCGACCCCGTTTCGGGAGAAGAGTCGCGTGACGCCGTAGGTGACGTGGTCGGCACCCGCATCCAAGAGTTCCGACGGCGTGGTCTCGTCCGACGGGCCTGTGCAGCCGGCGAGCGCCAGAATCAGCGCCACCGCCGCGCCAGCGGCCCTCACGCCGCGCCCGCCCGGAGCAGGTCGTGGATGTGGACTACGCCTGCCAGCGCGCCGTCGTCGTCCACCACGGGCATGGCCATGATGCCGTGTTCCTGCATCCGACGGAGTGCCGCCGCCGCTCGCTCCCCGGGCGAGGCGAGCTTCGGCGAACGGGTCATGAAGTCGGATACGGGCACGTCGAGGAAGTCCTCGTCCCGTTCCATGAGGCGGGTCAGGTCGCCTGCGGTCACGACGCCCACGACCCGCTGGTCCGGGCCGATCACGGGCACGGTGCCCCGCATCCGCGCCAGGGGGACGACGATCTCCCGCGCCGCGGCCCCGCCCGACACGGAGGGGTACCCGGCCGACTCCATCACGTCGCGCACCTGCAACGTGAGGCGCCGACCTAGCGCGCCGCCGGGGTGGATGCGGGCGAAGTCCTCGGGCCGGAACTCGCGCCTCCCCTGCACGGCCACTGCCAAGGCGTCTCCCGCGGCCATCGCCGCCGTGGTGGAGGCAGTGGGCGCCAAGTCCATGGGGCACGCTTCGGCTGCCACTCCGCAGTCGATCACCGTGCGGGCTCGCCGTCCCAAAGGCGAATCGGGCGCGCCGGCCAGGGCCACCACGGGCACACCCCACGCTTCCGCGAACTCCAGCAGTCCCCCCAGCTCCGCTGTGGAGCCGCTCTTGGAGAGGAGGACCATTACGTCGGACGGGCCCACGATCCCCAGGTCGCCGTGGAGTCCCTCCACAGGATGCAGGAAGATTGCAGGCGTGCCCGTGGAGGTGAGGGTTGCCGCCACCTTGCGAGCCACGATCCCGGATTTGCCGACTCCCGAGACCACCACCCGACCCCGACACGACGCCAGCAGCTCCACCGCCCGCGCGAACCCGGCGTCGAGGCGCTCGGCCAGCGACGCCACGGCCTCCGCCTCGATCCGCAGCACCCGCCGGCCCTCCGCTACGACGGGCCGCAGGGCGGCTTCAGCCCCCGCGCTCGCGACAGTACTCATCCACGAGCTCGTCCCACTGGTCCCGCGCCCGCAGAAGCGCTTCCGCGAACTCGCGCACGGCTCCCTGCCCGCCCCTGCGGACGCTCTGCCACACAGCTGACTGGCGCACCTCCGGCACTCCGTTGGCCACCGTCGCCGGCAGGCCGGCCCTCCGCATCAACGGAAGGTCGGCCAAGTCGTCGCCGATCACCGCTACCTGGCTCCACTCCACCTTCTTGGCGGCCAGAAGCCGCTCCATCGTGGGCATCTTGTGGGCGTTGGGGTCCTGGTAGACGTCGGCGATGCCCAGCTCGGCCGCCCGCAGGTCCGTCGCCGCCGACACCCGGCCCGAGACGATGGCCACCTGGAGGCCGGCCTTTCGCATCATGCGCACCGCGATGCCGTCCTCCACATGGAACCTCTTGAGCTCGATCGGCGCGTCGTCTGCGCGGCCCATGTAGATGCCGCCGTCGGTGAGGGTTCCGTCCACATCCAGTACGACGAGGCGCACGCGCCGGGCCGTTGTCTTGGGGATCGGTGGGGAGGTCAAGGAGCAGTCTCCGAGCGGAGCGCACGCCGTATGGCGGCGACTTGAGTGAGAAGGTTGGCCAGAGAGGCGAGGGGCAGCATGTTGGCGCCGTCCGACGGAGCCGACGGGGGGTCCGGGTGCGCTTCCAGGAAGAGGCCGTCGCAGCCCGCCGCGACTGCCGCTCGGACCAAGGCGGCCACGTGCTCCGGCGACCCCCCGGAGGAGCCGTCCTTGCCCCGGCCCGGACGCTGCACCGAGTGGGTGCCGTCAAAGACGACCGGGACGCCGCGGGCGGCCTGTCGGACGCGCCGGAAGGAGCGCATGTCCACCACCAGGTCGCCGTAGCCGAAGGCCGAGCCCCGCTCCGTGACGATCACGGGCGCGCCGCACGCAGACCGGACTTTCTCGACCGCGCCGGCCATGGCTTCTGGCGACATCCACTGCCCCTTCTTGATGTTGACGGGCTTTCCCGTCTCGCCAGCCGCCACCAGCAGATCGGTCTGGCGGCAGAGGAAGGCCGGGACCTGGATCACGTCGGCCACCTGGGCCACCCGCTCCGCCTGGGACGGCTCGTGGATGTCGGTCATCACCGGCAGCCCGGTCTCGGCCTTCACGGTCCGAAGTCGCTCCAGTCCCTCGTTGAGTCCAGGACCTCGGGGAGACTCCAAGCGGGAGCGGTTGGCCTTGTCGAACGACCCCTTGAAGACGACGGTCATGCCGGCGGCGGCTCCGGCGGTCCGCACCGCTTCTGCGACCGTCACGTTCAGGGCGTCGTCCTCCAGTGCGCAGGGTCCGGCGAAGAGGGTGAAGCGTTGCAGATCGAACACCCGGTCAGCCTCCGGCGGCGGCGGCGGCGCGAGGTGCGGCGCGGGCTTCGTCGCCAGGGACTTCGTCGGCTGGGGCCGGGGCTGGGACGGCGGCGGCGGAAACGCGACCCGAAGCGCGACCTGCTGCATGGGCGACCCCTGCCCCCACAAACGCCGCGAACAGGGGATGTGCCCCGGTCGGCCGGCTCTTCAGCTCCGGATGGAACTGTCCCGCCACGAACCAGGGGTGGTCCGGCAACTCGATCATCTCCACCAACTGGCCGTCCAGCGAGGTGGCCGAGAAGACCAGCCCGCCAGCGGCCAGCGTCTCCCGATAGGCGTTGTTGACCTCGTACCGGTGGCGGTGGCGCTCCACGATCCGCGAGGCGCCGTAGAGCTCCTCCGACCGCGTGCCGGGGAGCACCCTCGCATCGTAGGAGCCCAGGCGCATCGTCCCGCCCTTGGTGATGACGTTCCGCTGCTCGTCCATCAGGCAGATCACCGGGTGCGGCGACTCGGCGTCGAACTCGAAGGAGTGCGCCCCCTCCAGCCCGCACACGGTCCGCGCGAACTCGATCACGGCGCACTGCAGCCCGAGGCATATGCCCAGGAACGGCAGGGCGTTCTCTCTGGCCCAGCGGATCGCAGTGACCATCCCGTCGATTCCCCGGTCGCCGAAGCCGCCTGGGACCAGCAGCCCGTCGTACTCCGCCAAGAAGTCGGGCGCCAAGCCGTCCTCCAGCTCCTCGCTGCGCACCCAATCGATCGCCACCTCCACATCGTGAGCGATTCCCCCGTGGATCAGGGCCTGCTGCACCGACTTGTAGGCGTCCACCAGCTCGGTGTACTTGCCCACCACGGCGATCCGCACGGTTCCCCGAGAGGGCGACCTGATCCGCTGCACGATCCCCTTCCAGCGAGTCAGATCGGGCGCAGGCGCGTCGATGCCGAAGCAGGACAGGACGAAGTCGTCCAAGCGTTGCCGTCGCAGCTCCAGCGGGACCTCGTAGATCGTCTCCACGTCGAGAGCCTCCACGACACCGGCCGGCGCCACGTTGGTGAAGCTGGCGATCTTGGCCTTGATCCCGTCGTCCAGAGGGCGCTCGGTGCGGCAGATCAGCACCGACGGCTGGATGCCGGTCTGCATGAGCTCCCGGACCGAGTGCTGGGTGGGCTTGGTCTTGAGCTCCCCGGCGGCGCTGATGTAGGGCACCAGCGTCAGGTGGACATGGACCACATCTTGGTGGCCGACCTCCTGGCGGAACTGGCGGATCGCTTCCAGGAACGGGAGACTCTCGATGTCGCCCACCGTGCCCCCCACTTCGCTGATCACCACGTCGCAGCCGTCCGCCAGCCGGTACATGCACTGCTTGATCTCGTCGGTGATGTGGGGAACCACCTGCACCGTCCGCCCCAGGTAGTCGCCTCGGCGCTCACGGGCGATGACCGTCTGGTATATGCGGCCGGTAGTCGTGTTGTTGGCTTGGTGCAGGTTGGCGTCGATGAAGCGCTCGTAATGACCCAGGTCCAGGTCCGTCTCGGCGCCGTCCTCGGTGACGAACACTTCGCCGTGCTGGAAGGGCGACATGGTGCCCGGGTCCACGTTGATGTAGGGGTCCAGCTTCTGAAGGGTGACCCGGAGGCCGCGCTCCTTGAGAAGCAGCCCGAGGGAGGCAGCGGCGATGCCTTTGCCCAAGGACGAGACGACCCCGCCGGTCACGAAGACGTACCGTGTACGGTCCGTCGGCTCCGCGCTCACTCTCCGAACCTCCGTGCGTTCATCGTTCGCCTCGCTGGCCGCGTTCCCGCTCCGCTTGCCGGAACCGCTCTTCCATGCGTCGGAGGTCCGCCGGCGTGTCCACCCCCGGCGGCGCCTCTGCCACGATGGCCACGCCGATGCGCATTCCGTGCTCCAGTGCCCGAAGCTGCTCCAGTCCCTCCTCCGTCTCCAGGGGCGAAGGTCCCAGGGCGACCCAGCGCTTCAGGGCGCTCCGCCGGTACGCGTAGACGCCCACGTGACGCAGGTGCGCTCCGCCGGCCCAGTCGTGGTCTGGAGCGAAGCCTTGCCGCCTGTGGGGAATCGAAGCCCGAGAGAAATATAACGCACGCCCGCCCCGGGCTCGCGCCACCTTGACCACCGATCGGTCCGCCAGCTCCCGAGCGTTGCGCACCGGCGTGGCGCAGGTTCCCACGTCGAAGCCGTCGCGGACCATGGCGACGGCCCCCTCCACCGCGTCCGCCTCCACCAGCGGTTCGTCTCCCTGCACGTTGACCACGGGATCGAAGTCGCCGCCCACCCGCTCCGCCGCCTCCCACGTCCGGTCGCTGCCCGAGGGGTGGTCCGGCGATGTCATCTCCACCTCTGCGCCCTCCCGACGGCACGCCTCCGCCACCTCTGGCGAGTCGGTGGCCACCACGACCCGGTCGAGGCACGCCATTGCTCGCGCCCTCCGCCAGGTCCACACCACCAGCGGGACGCCCAGCAAGGGCAAGAGCGGCTTGCCTGGGAGACGGGTCGCGCCCATGCGGGCCGGAACGACACCCAGGACCGGGCTCGCCGGCCGTGCGGCCGGGTCACGAACGCCTTCGCGGCCAGAGCGGCCGGGCGTCGCCGGACTCATGGCGCCATGCCCAGGAAGTTGGCCAGGAGTCGGCGCCCCTTCTCGGTGAACCAGGATTCGGGGTGGAACTGGACGCCCCACACCGGATGCTCCCGGTGACGCATCGCCTGGATCTCGCCTCTGTCGGCCGGATCGGCGCTCCACGCGATGGGAACCAGCCCGTCGGGCAGCTCTGCGGACGCCACCAGCGAGTGGTAGCGGGCGACGGTGAACGGCGACGGCAAGCCCTCGAAGAGGAGATCGCCCTGGTGCACGACGGGGCTGGTCTTGCCGTGGACCGTCCGCGTGGCTCGAACCGTCTCGCCGCCGTAAGCCTCCCCGATCGCCTGGTGCCCCAGGCAGACCCCCAGGGTGGGCAAGCGCGGACCGAAGCGTCGGATCGCCTCCACGCTGATCCCCGCCTCCGTCGGCGTGCAGGGACCCGGCGAGACGACGAGCCGAGTGGCGCCAGCCTCCTCCAGCGCGTCGGGGGTGGTCGCGTCGTTCCGGAAGACCTGGGGCTCCTCGCCCAGCGCGCCCAAGAGCTGGACCAAGTTCCAGGTGAAGGAGTCGTAGTTGTCGATGACGACGAGCATCATTGTAAGATAGGATGAGAGATGAGCATCTACGACAAGCTCTTCGGCCGCGGGATCGTGGCGGTCGGGATCGCGGCGGCCGGGGCAGCAGTCTGCTCCGGAGCGCTATTGCTGGCGGGCCCGCATTGGCTTCGAGACGCCGTGCATTCACTGGCTGCCGACAACCACGCCGCGCCGATGGACCGCTTCTCCGACGGCGAATTGCGCCGCCTGTGCGCGGGGGCAACGGTCGTGGCCGGCGCGGCAGCGGCCTGGCTGCTCACATGCCGCGGGCCCTTGTCGCGGCTGCTGACGGCCGGCTCGCCTCCGCCGACTTGGCGGACCGCGCGGACGAGTCGAATTGAGGCAGCCGTCGCAGCGGTCGTAATCGGGACGGCTGCTGTGCTGGCCGCTCGCAACCTTGTTTTGACCGTTCGGGCCGACGAGACCTTTACGGCCTTGGACTACGTGAGCTGGCCGTTCTGGGAGGCGTGGAGCACGTACGACAAGCCGAACAACCATGTGCTGCACACGTTGCTGGCCTGGGTCGCGCACCGCCTGGGCGGGACCAGTCCCGTGGTGCTGCGGCTGCCGGCCTTCATCGCGGGGTGCTTGGTGCTGCCGGCGACTTGGTGGTTCGTACGGCGGGAGTACGGTTGGCCCGCCGCTGCGTTGGCGACCGCGCTGCTGGGCGCGTCGCCGCTGTTCTTGGAGTACGCGTCGAATGCGCGGGGGTGGACTTTGATGCTGTTGTGCTTCGTGGTGGCCCTGGGGTGCGGAGGCGAAGCGGCGCGACGGCCCAGCGCGCGACGCTGGTGGCTGGGGTACTCGACAGCGTTGGGACTCGGGTTCTTTGCGGTGCCGGTGATGGTGCTTCCTGCGGCAGCGGCCGTGTGCTGGCTGCTCCTGCTGTGCTGGCGGGAGCGGGGTGCGGCGGCCTTGCCGCGCTTTGCGCTCCAGGTCGCGGCATGGTCGGGGGGCGGGCTGGCCTTGGCCGCCCTGCTCTACGCGCCCGTGCTGATGGAGTGGGGGCGTGAGTACCTGCTAGAGCACAGGTGGACCAGGACGCCAGCGGAAATCGACCACTGGCAACCGTGGGACTTCGTGTCGTGGCACACGGTGACGGTTTGGTCGCGCTGGCACGCCGCGACCCCGCCGTGGGCGCAGATGGCGTTGCTGGTCGCGCTCGCCGCTGGCGTTGCGGCGCCCGGGCGCGGTCGGCATCGCGGCCTGCTCGCCGCCGCCGTCGTAGCCGGGACGGCGGCGGTGCTGTTGGCGAGGCCGGTCCTGCTGACGCCGCGCATGACGCTCTGGCTGCTGTTCGTGGTGGTGGTCTTGGTCGGCGCTGGCGGCGCGGTGCTGCTGGAAGCGTTGCTGGAGCGAACGAAGCTCGGCGTCCGAAAGCGCGGGGTCGCGTACGCCGTTGTCGTGGCCGCGGTCTTTGGAGCCTCCGCATGGCAGGCAACCCGACCGGCAACGACGGAGCACTTTGCCCGCGAGACTGGTTGGGCGATCTTGCCGCGTGTTCTCTACCTGAGCCCCGGCGACCATGTGGCGTTCGAGCCGCCGTTGGCCGACTTGGTCGTCAGCAAGCTGTTTGGGGAAGGCTACGGCTTGTCTTTGCCGCGAACTGATTCGACCTTTCTCGGAGGTCGGCCAATGCACATGCGCCAAGTTTCGGCCCTTCTCGATACGCTGCCGAGACCTTGGCGAGTAATGGCCCGCCGTGATGGACTAGGGTCCATTTGGTGGTGGTACCCCGTCGATCACAGCGCGGAACAAACGTTCTTCTCGCAACCCATCTATCGTCGTAATCGTAATGAGGGACGCGCGTTCTGGCTATTCGTCGACGAGATGCGCCAGCCAGGGTGGAAGTATGGCGAACGGAGACCTTACAGGCTTCGGGAAATGGAGGCCCATTTGGCGCGCCGCGGTTGCCGCTACAGCGTGTTTCGGAGCTTACCCGGTGCCCAAGTGTTGCGCCTGGAGTCGTGCGACGAACCGCTGCCGCTGCCGACCCCGAGGCAACCTCCGGCAACCCAGCCCCCTCCAGGATGAGAGATTAGCATCTACGACAAGTGCCTCGTCTGTGGGCGGGAGTTCCCGCCCAACGACTCCCTGGAGTGCTTGGCTCGAGGCCAGCGGGTCGCCTACGATCCGGTGCAGGGCCGGCTGTGGGTCGTCTGCGGCGCCTGTCGCCAGTGGTCGCTCGTGCCCCTCGAGTCCCGGTGGGAAGCACTAGAAGAGTTGGAGAAGCTGATTGTGGACGAGGGTCGCGTCCTCTCCCGCACCGACAACGTGGCCCTGTTGCGCGCTCGCAACCTGGAGGTGGTGCGGGTTGGGTGCGCGCCGTTGCGCGAGCAGTCGTGGTGGCGCTACGGCCGAGAGCTCCACCGCCGGCGCGAGCGGACTCGGAGGCTAGCGGCGACGGCCTCCGTAGGGGGCGCTGTGGCGTTCGGCGCCTCGCTGGCGGCCGGCGGCGTGAGCATGGTTGCTGCGTGGATGTTCTTCAACCAGGGCGACGCGCTCGTGTCCGCCGCCCGCTGGCTGCGCTTCGGTTCGACGGCTTGGCAGGGGCAAGGCGAGTGTCCGGCGTGCGGCCAAGTCGCCGGCAAGTTCCCGTTCTCCCAGCGGCACCGGCTGGTGTGGACCCAAGGCGGTGACGGCGAGACGGGCAGCGGGCGAGCCGAGACGGGCAGCGGGCGAGCCGAGACGGGCAGCGGGCGAGCCAGGGTCGCGGACGCGGAAGCCGACGAGGACAGCGCCTCGATGCTGGTACGAGTCCCCTGCCCCGACTGCGACGGATCATGGGCCGAGCTCCGCGGACGGGATGGCGTGGCGGTCCTGCGACGGGTGCTGGCGTACCACCACTTCTCCGGCGCGGCCTCCCGCACGATCGAGAGGGCGGCCAAGCTTGTGGAGGCGGTGGGCGGAGCGGAGAGGCTGCACTCGCGGTTCCTGCGCGACGGCAAGACGTTGCACGAAATGGGCCGCACGGGCGCGGTGGCCCTGGAGATCGCACTGCACGAGACCGACGAGCGCCGCCTGCTGGAGATGGAGCTGGCCGAACTGGAGGCCCGCTGGCGACGGGAGGAAGAGCTAGCGGGGATCATCGACGGCGAACTGTCGTCGGCACCGCTGCTGGAGTCGGTGCGCCGGAGGGTCGCCGGCGTCCAATGGCTACGGTAGGGCCACGGCCGCCCTCAATCACCGCCTTCGCCAACGAGCGCAACCGCCGCTGAATCGTCGCTCGAACCTGAACCGACGGTGCGCTCCGCAAGCCACGTTCTGACTTCCTTCATCCGCCGCCGGGCTTCCTTACCGGCGGTCGGCGACAGGTGATCAAGGGCCATCGTCGTTATGATGCTGGCGATCACCGCGACCGACGCGGGGCCGCCAGCGGCCATGACGACCGGCGCCACGGCCATCGTCGCAGCACCCTTCACGCATTCGCCGGCCACGCCGTCCCAGCCGTCCTTGCGCCCTTCATTGAACGCCTTCGCCAAGGCGGCGACGGACACCACCGCGACGATCGGGTTCAGCTGGATCATGGCCGCCGCGCCAGTCGTCGTCGCGATGCGGACGAAGTCCTTCGTCTCGCCGTCGGTCCAGCGGAACGCGAGCTGTGCGCCGCCCAGCAGGCCGGCCAGGACGTCGGCCGCCGTGTACGACATCAGTTCGGCGAACGCCTTCTTCGGCAGGCCGATATTGTCCTTCAGGAAGTTGGCCACCATGTCGTACGTGGCCTTGTCCCAGTTGAAGAACGGCAGCCCTGCCGGCGTCGTCACGTCGCGGGCCAGACCGCGCACCAGATCGGTCGCCTGGGTCACGATGCCGTCGTCGGTGCTCAGGGCAGCCTTGGTCGCGCCCCACAGCGTGTGCCCGCCGTCGAACATCCGGTGCATGCCGCCGCCGATGTGCGTCGCGAGGTAGTTCGCGTCCATTGCCTTGTCGACCGCTGTCGGCACGCCTTCCACGAGCTTGGACAAGCTGCTGTTCAGAGCCGCCGCGCTACTGCCCAGCACGGCTTGGCTACCGTCGTGGGCACGGACCGCAAGTGCCTTCGCCTTCGTCAGCGCTTCGGTTGCAGGAACCTTCTTCGCCAGGTCCTTCGCCTTCTCCAGTGCTCCGCCCAGCCCTTCGCCGTCGTCCTCGTCCTCGTCCCCGTTGCCAGCGTCCTCGTTGCCGCCGTCGTCGCTGGCGTCCTCTTCTCCGTCGTCCTCGTCCACAAGGTCCGAGCTATCCGCTTCCGCCTCCAAGTCCTTCACCACGCTTTCGAGAACGCCCGTCCGCACCCACGTCCGATACCGCTTGCGCACCGTCTTGTAGTCGGGATAGCACTGGGGGAGAAGGTCCCACGGCGCTCCCGAGTACATGGTCCACAGCACGGCGTCGAAGGCCTCCCGGTCCGAAACCGGAGGCCGGCCCCGAGACCCCTTCGGCTTCGACTCCTTGGGGAAGTGGTGGCGAATCCGCTCCCACTGCTCGTCGCTCAGCATCAGCTTTGTCATACCTGATTCTATACAGTCAGTAGTCCACGGGGCGCAAGTACGACTCGCCGATCGCGGTGTCCGACAGCATGGCGACCGTCGGTGGTCGCCGCTTCCAGTGAGTTGCGGACAGACGCGCCTGGACCCGCTTCACATCCCCTGTCGGGAAACCCGCCGTCACCAGCGCCTCGGGCGCATGACCTTGCAGCAGGCCGCAGAGGATCGGATCGGCGCGGCGGTAGGAGATGCCCAGCTCGTCCTCGTCGTGGACTCCCGGAACCAAGTCCGGGCTCGGGGGCTTGGAGACGATCTCGTCGGGCACGGCCAGATGACGCGCCAGCGCCAGGACCTGGGTCTTGTAGAGATCGCCCAGGGGATTGATCGGGGGCGAGTCGTCGGCGTGCCAGGTGAAGTACCCCAGCAGGCGCTCGCTCTTGTTGCCGGTGCCCAGGGGCAAGGCGTTCAGCTTGGCGGCTTGGTCGAAGAGGACGGCTGCTCGAACGCGGGCCGCGAAGTTGCCACGGCGCAGGGGGACGGCGTTGGGCTCGTGTGCGCCCACGTAGCCGTCCACAGCCCCGGTGATCGGCATCGTCCTCTCGCTCGCGCCGGCGGCGCCGACTGCCAGCGCCCCGTGGTCGAGGCTCGCAGGACTCGATGTCTCATCGGGAAGCCGGAAGCCGACCACGTTTTCCGCTCCCAGTGCACGGCACGCCAGGAAGAGGACGACCGCCGAGTCCACGCCGCCCGAAACGCCCACCACTGCCCGCACGAAGCCGCCGCGGCCGACCACCTCGTCCTGGATGAAGGCCACCAGGGCATCTTCCACCAGCGCGGCGTCGATCTCCAAGGACTCGGCGAGGACGGAGGGGCTGGGAGCGACGGCGGCAGGACCGGGAACGGCGGCAGGACTGGGAGCAGGGCTAGGGGTAATGGTCGCAGGGTTGGGAGCGAGAGCGGCAGGGCCAGTTTCGGTGCCAGGGGACGAGTCGGGGAGCACGGCCATCCCCTCCCCCGCCACCCGGTCCAGCGACCGGCGCAACACGGGCAGCGCGCAGCGAAGATCGGCCAGGAACGGCTTGCGGGTGCGGACCCGCCCGACCTCGCCGAGCGCCAGCTCCGCACCCACGCTTCCCGCGGACAGAAGCGGCCCCCGGACCAGCAGTGCGCCGTCGGGTCCCCACGCCGTCGATCCCCCCGAGAACAGCTTGCCGCCCTCCGACCCGGCCAGCTGGGACGCCAGCACGAAGACGCCGTGCTCCCGGGCGGTGGAGGCGGCCAAGCGGTCCCAGGCGCGCAAGTTGGACGGAAGCGCATCCCCAGCCGAGGGCCGAAAGCCCCTGGCCGGCGACGCGGCCACGCACAGCACCACCTCGGCAGCGTCCAGGGCCAGCACGGTGGCCGACAGGCCGTGCCACAGGTCCTCGCACACGAGAAGTCCCATCCGCCCGAACCGCGTGTCGAACGCCCGCACGTCTCGGCCCGGCTCAACGAACCGCGCCTCGTCGAAGAGTCCGTAGGTGGGCAGGAAGAGCTTGCGGTGGATGTGGACGACTTCGTAGCGCCCTCCCCGAGGCGACAAGTACGCCGCGCTGTTGTACAGCCCCTGGCGGTCGCGCTCGTAGAACCCCAGGACCAGGTCGCAGTGGCAACCGTCAGGCGGCTCGCCCAGAGCCTCGGTCAGCTCGGCGCGTGAGAGCGCCGCTTCCTCCACCCCGCCCTCCACGACATAGCCCGACAGCGCAGCCTCTGGGAAGACCACCAGGTCGGCGGCGGGGTCCAGCATCGCCTTCACCGTTGCGACGTTGCTGCCGACTGCCCCCTTGACGGGCTTCATCTGGGCCAAGTGCGCCTGAATGGGACGCCCGGCGCTCGGCGGTGGTCCGGTGCTCATCTACTCCTCGGGGCTGTCCTATGTCCTCGGGGCTGTTCTGCTCCTCGGGGCTGTTCCCTGGAACCAGTTCCTAGCATAATCATAGCAATCGCTTCGACACTGAAAGGCAACCCCATGTCGGTCATACTCCGTCGCTTCGCGCTCGTCGCTGTCGTTGCGGCAGCCGTCTCCTCGGCGCCGTCGGCCACCGCCCAGAGCAGCCGCGTCTCCGTCGCTGGCGATCCAGCCGGAGACACCGCCCAGTCCGACCCATACCGGATATTCCTCGAGGTCTTCGGCACGATCTCGCGCAACCACGAGTCCGCCCTTCGGGACTCGGCGCTCTGGCAGCGGGCGATTGACGGACTGATCGAGCGCCTCGACGACCCTTACGCCACCGTCTTCACTCCCGAGGCGTACGACGCGTTCGAGGAGAGCAACACGCGCAACTACGCGGGAATCGGGGTTCAGATCTCCCAGCTGGACGGGTTGGTCACGATCACCGCCGTCTTCGACAACACGCCGGCGGCGCGGTCGGGGCTGATCTTGGGCGATCAGATCGTCGAGGTGGAGGGCGTGGACGCGACCGAGTGGTCCTTGGACGACGCTCGGGACGCCATTCGGGGCGACCCCGGCTCCACCGTCAACCTCCGAGTGGCACGAGCGGGCTTCAACGACCTGGTAGCCGTCTCCATCGTCCGCGACAACGTCCACATCCCGGCAGTCGCAGCCGTCACGCTCGAAGGCGGGATCGCTCACATCCGCATTGTGCAGTTCGCCCGCGACGTGGCCGAGGAGCTGGCCGACACGTTGAGGGGCGCGGCCGACGCGAACGCCGTCGTGGTGGACCTGCGGGGCAACCCCGGCGGCTACCTGGACGAATCGCTGATGGTGGCGGACAACTTCTTGCCGCGGGGACAGGCCGTGGCGAGCGTCGGCCAGCGCGACGGCCGGGGCGGAGTGGCCACGCAGAGCTACCGGGCCCAGAGGCCGGCCCTGATCCCCGACAAGCCGATCGTCGTTCTTGTGGACGAGTTCACGGCGTCTGCGGCCGAGATCGTGGCGGGCGCGTTGCAAGACCACGACCGCGCCGTGCTGGTGGGCAGCCGGACGTTCGGCAAGGGAGTGGTTCAGACGGTGTACCCGCTGAGCGACGGGCGGCGGATGCGCATCACCACAGGGACGTGGTACACCCCGCTGGGCCGCTCCCTGCACCGCAAGCGAGACAGTCGCGGCTTTCCTCTGGAAGAGGCCGAAGGCGGCGTGGGCGAGGGGGCCGGCGATGGCGAAGCGTCCGAAGACGGGGAAGGGACACGCGACGGGCAGCATGTGGTCACGGCCGCGGGACGCTCGCTGCGGAACCTGGGAGGCGTCTTTCCCGACGTGGAAGTACCCCCCGACACGATCGCCCGTGCCGTGCTGGCCCTCCAGCGGCAGGCCGCCGACAAGCAGGTCCAGTTGCGCCTCATGATCGAGGAGTACGCCTTCGCCATGGCCCGGACGACGGCGGCCGCGGGTGAGAGCGTCGAGCAGCTCCCGTCGGCGGCGTTCGACGAGTTGGCCGAGCAGCTGGTGGACGCGGGACTGGACCCGGAGATCGTCGGAGACCCGTTGGCGCGGGCGTGGCTGGACTGGTGGACGGAAGGCCGCTACCTGAGCCGGGCGGGCGCCACAGGGCTGGCCATCGCCGCCCAGGCCGAGCGCGACCGGGCGCTTTCCGAGGCGCTCCGCCTGGCCCGGTCCGCCACGACGCAGGACGAGCTGTTCGCGCTGGTGGAGGAAGAGGCCGCCGTCCTGGCTTCGTCCAGATCGTCGCCTTCGCCTGGGTCGTCGCGGTAGGCGACGACAGCTCCCTACCCCCCGCTCCGGGGATGGTGCTCACGGTGAACCTGCCGCAGGTGCTCCCGGTCCAGGTGAGTGTAGAGCTGGGTGGTGGACACATCGGCGTGGCCCAGCATCTCCTGCACGGCCACCAAGTCGGCCCCTCCCTCCAGGAGGTGTGTGGCGCACGTGTGGCGGAGGGTGTGAGGCGTGATCTTGCGCTCGATGCCAGCCCGCTTCGCTGCTCGCGAGACGATCGTCCACACGGTCATTCGCGTGATCCGTCCGCCCCGATGGTTGAGAAAGAGCGCACCCGCGCTGCGCCCCTGGTCCAGCCGAGGACGCACGGTCGTCAGGTAGCGGCTCAGCACCCGGGCGGCCACCGAGCCCAAGGGGACTAGACGCTCCTTGCCCCCCTTGCCGAAGACCAGGCAGCTGCCGTCGGCCAAGTCCAAGTCCGAAAGGGACATGCCCGTCAGTTCGCTGACTCGCATCCCGGTGGCGTAGAGCACCTCCAGCACGGCGCGGTCCCGCCAGTGAGCGGGCGAATCCGGGTCCACCGCGTCCATGACCCGCACGGCCTCGTCCTGGGTCAGGAACTCGGGCAGCTTCTTCCCTGGCTTGGGGCTGTCCATCCGCTCCGTGGGGTTCTCCGCGATGATCTCCTCCGCCACCAGGAATGCGAAGTAGGCGCGCAGCGCGGACTGGGCCCGCCGGATCGACGTGGGGGCGGTCGACTCGGCGCGTAGGCTCGCCAGGTAGTCGTGGAGGACTTGATGGTCGATGGTGGAAGGTTGCGGAGTGGCGGAGCCGGACGGCGTCGCCGGGTCGGCCAAGTACGACAGAAAGCGCTTCAGGTCGCTCTCGTAGGCGGCAACCGATCTGGGACGCAAGCCCCGCTCGAGAGCCAAGTAGTCCGTGAACGGCTCCAGGTAGAAGCGACGGTGGAGCGCCTCGGCTCGGGACTCACGAGCCACCGGGTGAACCCGGTTCAGGTGGGCATTGACCCATCTCCCTCGGCGAAACGTGCGTAGACCGCTCGACGCGCAGGTCCAGCGTCGCGTGAGGCTCATCAAACGAGACCGTGACCACCTGCTCGGCGACGGCGACCACGTTGGCCATCAGCTGCCCTTCCCCGTCTTCTCCAGGGACCAGCGTCTCGTCTTCGTCCAGCACAGCAACCCGCAGCGGCGTGTTGGTCGGCACCCAGCACGCTCGGTAGAACCCCGAGCTGTTGGTCGTCACCACCGCCCCGCCACGCTGGCCTTCCCGCTTCACGAACTTCTCGGGGGAACCTTGGGCCGGGACCTTTGAGAACACCCGCATGTCGTAGGCGTCCGACAGCACGCGCACCGTGGCGCCGGCGAGAGGGCTTTCCCCGGCGTCGCGGACATGGCCCATCAAGATGCCGTTGGGCCACACCGTCTTCCAAGCCGCCGTTGGGCCCGGTGCTGCTCGCTGGGACGCCTCGGACCGTGGCGCCAAGTCGACCAGCACGGTCCCAGGTGGTCTCGCGCTCCGGCACACGTTCTTCATCACGTCGCTGGTCGCGGGAGCCTCGAACTCGACCCAGGTCGGATCGGTGGCGTCCGTCTTCACCTTCACCTCGACCGGGTCGGGCTCGTACCAGAGCTCCTCCAGGTACGGATGGCTGTACGCAACTCGGTACTCGCCCGACCGAAGGTGCGTCAGCTCGAACGACCCGTCCGGCCCCGTCGTCGCCTCGAGCCCGTCGCCCGGCGCGAACACACGCGCTCCGGCCAAGCCCGCCCCCAGGCTGTCGCGGACCACGCCAGCGATCCGGAGCCCCGGTCCGGCATCGAAGACCACGCCGCCGGGCCCGCGGACGCGCAGCACCTCGCCTCCCTGCTCCGTCACGCCCTCCAGCGTCGCCGCGGGGCGGCCCGTCAGGGGATGCTCGGTCACGCCGGCCCGGAACATCCGGATGCTCCACGAGTCCACGATCCATGTGCCGTTGGGCAGCTCCCGGAATCGGACCGCGCCTCCCGGCTCCGCCGCCAGCAGCCCGGAAGGGACGCCCAGCCGCTCGTAGCGGTACTCCAGCCGTCGCAGCCGGGCCGTGCGCGGCTCCAGCCAGATCGTCCCCGCGATGTCGGGCACGGAGCGGTCGGAGACGGGCTCGAAGGCCAAGCCCACCAGTCCGGGAGCGTCGCCGCCCGCCACCACCCGGAAGCAGTGGGTGTCCAGGAAGAAGTCCGCCAGCAGGGCGTCGGCGTCGGGCGCCCAGAACCACGACCCGTCGCCCGTCACCCGGGCGAAGCCGTGGGCGGCCAGCGAGTCGACGGGGCGCGACAGGTAGGGCGCCTTGGCCGGGCCGTGCGCTCGCACCCGGTCCTCCGACTCGACCTTGCGGCCGCGCCGGTTTAGCTGCCGGACGAACCCCAGCAGCTCGTAGTCGTACATCCCCCGGCTCTGGGTCCAGGCCGCGGCGGCCAGCGCCTTGCGGGCCTCCTCCCACACTCGGCCCACAGCCATGGCTTCGTCGGGGCGCACTTGGCAGCGGCGGTCCGCCTCGGCCACGACGCCCTCCAGGGAAACGGGCTGCACCGACGCCTCGATGCGGGGTAGCGTCAGGGTGTCGCCAGCGGCGAGGCGGAACCAGTCGGAGTAGGTGGTGGCGTAGCCGATGCGGTCGGTCCGGACCCGGTACTCGCCGGGCTTGGGCGCGTCGAGCTGGAAGAGGCCGCTGCCCGTGCGGGTGAGGACCTGCGCCGTTTGCCGGCCCGAACGGTCCTCCAACGCGGCCATGGCACCGCCCACAGCGTTGCCCTTCCCGGCCTCGACCACCCGTCCGAGGACGACTTGGCCGGCGGCGGAGGCGGGCGTCGCGACCAGCACCGGCAACGCGGCTCCGCTCAACCACGCGAGGGCTGCGCACCATCGGACGTTCTTGATCTCGGCGCGGCTTATGGCTTTCGACTCCCATCTCTGGGGACAACATTCAGCTTCGGGAACAACGTTGCGCGGGAAGCATTCCCGCATATGAGCTTACCCAGGTTGTCGTCAAGGGTTCCGGGCACTCCCCAGCCTAGCCCTTCGCGTCCATGGACCGCCCGCCCTTCCGCCGCGTTCGCCGCGTCCGCCGCCACGCGACCGCCAGCGGCACGACCAGCAGCAGCGCGACCACCAGCAGGCCCGTGTTGAGGCCGCGAACCGCCGCGGCCACGGCCTCCAAGTTGTCGCCCGCCAGGTAGCCAGCGCCCACGAGCCCACCGTACCAGATCGCCGCGGCGGCCGTCAGCGGGCCCACCACCCTGCGGGGCGGCTGCTGGGTCACGCCTGCGAAGACGGGCACCAATGCGCGGTAGCCCGGCAGGAAGCGAGCCGCGAAGACCGCCGCCGCGCCCCGACGCTCGTAGAACGACGCCAAGCCGGCCATCTGGTCCTCGGCCAGCAGCCGGCGCCCCCAGCCGCGGCGGAAGAAGCCGGGTCCGTAGCGGCGCCCCGCTGCGTACACCGTCACGGCACCGCCCACGTTGAACGCCCACACGACGGCGAAGACGATCACCAAGTCCACGGTGCCTAGGCCCGCCAGGAAGCCGCCGGCGACGATGAAGGTGTCGGCGGGGACGATCGGCAGCACGTTCTCGACCGCCGCGCCCGCGGCCAGCAGGGCGTAGACGGGAAGGGGCGGCAGAGCGGCCAGGTAGGCGAGCGCCTCTTCCACGGACGAAAGTCCTACGGTCGGGGCTCGGAGCGTGGCGTGGCGCGGGACGGCTGGCCGGCCTGTCGAGGGGCCAGCGCCGCCACCGCATGGACCGCGAGTCCCTCGCCCCGGCCGATCCATCCCATCCCCTCGTTGCTCTTCCCCTTCACCGACACGCGGCCCGGGCCGACGCCCAGCCGTCCCGCCAGCGCAGCCCGCATCTCCGCCGACCGGGGGCCGATCCGGGGCCGCTCGCACACCACCACGGCATCGACATTGACGACCCGCAGCCCCGCCCCGTGCACCAGCGCGACGGCCTTGGCCAGCAGCTCCATGGAGTCGGCACCGCGCCACTCCTCCTCGCCCGGCGGGAAGTGGCTTCCCACATCCCCCAAGCAGGCGGCGCCCAGAACGGCGTCGATCACGGCGTGAGCCACTGCGTCGCCGTCCGAGTGCCCGGCAAGGCCGGGACTGTCGGGGAAGTGGACGCCGCCCAACACGAGCGGGCGTTCGGCGTCGAAGCGGTGTGAGTCGTAGCCGACGCCGACCCGTGCGGTCGGTCCGTCGCCCAAGGCTACTCCTCCGAGCAGCGGCGGACGGCCAGGCAGGCGTTGTGGCCGCCGAAGCCGAAGGAGTTGGTGAGGGCTAGGGCGACGGGGCGCTCCACCATGCCGCCGTGGGCGTACTCCAGGTCGCACGCTTCGTCGGGTTCGGAGAAGTTGATGGTGGGAGGGATCTTGCCCGTTCGGCAGGCCATCACGCAGATCGCCGCCTCCAGGGCGCCGGCCGCCCCCAGCAGGTGTCCCGTCATCGACTTGGTGGAGCCGACAACCACTTTATAGGCGTGGTCGCCCAGCACCGCCTTCACCGCCGCAGTCTCGGTGGCGTCGTTGTGGGGAGTGGAGGTGCCGTGGGCGTTCACGTAGTCCACATCCTCGGGGCGGGCGTCCGCGTCGGCCAGAGCAGCGCGCATGGCGTGCTGGGCGCCGCGGGCCTCCGGCGGAGGCGCCGTGATGTGGTGGGCGTCGCCGGACACGCCGTAGCCCGCGACCTCCGCCAGCACCTCTGCTCCCCGGGCCTGTGCGTGCTCCATCTCCTCCAGCACCAAGCACGCCGCGCCCTCGCCGATCACGAAGCCGTCGCGCCCCGCGTCGAAGGGGCGGCTGGCGCCCGCGGGATCGTCGTTGCGGGTGGACATGGCCTTCATCGACGCGAACCCGGCGACGGTCAGCGGCGTGACCGCGGCCTCCGTGCCCCCCGCAACCATGAGGGTGGCGTCTCCCCGTTCGATGTAGCGCGCCGCGTCGCCGATGGCGTGAGCGCTCGACGCGCACGCGGACACGGTGGCGTAGTTGGGGCCCTGCAACCCGTAGCGGATCGACACTAGGCCGGCGGCGATGTCGGGAATGAACATCGGCACGAAGAAGGGGCTGACCCGGCCCGGCCCGCGTGCCAGCAACGTGCGGCAGTTGGTCTCGAAGGTGTCCATTCCCCCGACGCCGCTCCCCACGATCACGCCGAACGACGTGGCCGGAACGCCCGGTGGCGGACCCGACAGCCCTGCCGCAGCCATCGCCTGGTCGGCCGAGGCCAGGGCGAACTGGGCGAAGCGGTCGTACCGGCGGACCTCCCGGCGGCTCATGTGGGGAGCCGGGTCGAAACCCTTGACCTCGCACGCAATGCGAGTGGAGAACTCGGGCCCGGCGTCGAAGTGGGTGATGGGACCGCCACCGGGAACGCCCGCCAGCAGTCCCTCCCAAGTCGACTCGACGTCCAGGCCCAGGGGGCTGACCACCCCCATCCCGGTGATGGCTACCCGTCGCCGCTCCGCTGCCATGCCGGCGGGGTTCTTACGACGCCTTCTGCTTTTTGATGTAGGCAACGGCGTCGCCTACGGTCCGCATCTCTTCGGCGTCCTCGTCCGGGATGTCGATGTCGAACTCCTCCTCGAACGCCATGACGAGCTCGACCGTATCCAGGGAGTCGGCGCCCAGGTCGTCGATGAACGACGCTTCCGGGGTGACCTTGTCGGATTCGACCCCGAGCTCGTTGATGATGATTTCCTTGACCTTGGCTTCCGTGCTGTCGGACATGTTGGCTTTCTCTGGTCGCTCTTGGTTGGGTGGGGGAACGGACGTTGCGCCTTCAGGGGGGAGCGCCGACGGGCGGCTTCCGCTACATGGCCATGCCGCCGTCGACGGCGATGACTTGGCCGGTAATGTAATGCGCTTCTGGTCCCACTAGGAACCGAACGAGGCCGGACACGTCGTCGGGCTCGCCCAGCCGGGCCAGCGGGATGCGTCCTCGCAGTTCGGCGACTTGCGCGTCGGCGAGTCCCGCGGTCATGTCGGTTCGCACGAAGCCCGGCGCCACAGCGTTGCAGCGGACGTTGCGGGAGGCCAGCTCTTTGGCGACGGCCTTGGTCAGTCCGTGAAGCCCCGCTTTGGAGGCGGCGTAGTTGGCCTGCCCCGCGTTTCCCATGAGGCCGATCACGGAACTGACGTTCACGATCGCACCGCCCCGGCGCTTCATCATCCCTCGCGCGACCGCACGGATCATGTTGAAGGCGCCTCGCAAGTTGGTGTCCAGCACTTGGGACCAGTCCTCGTCGCGAAGCCGGAGCAGAATCCCGTCCCGGGCGATGCCGGCGTTGTTGACCAGGATCGACGCGGGCCTCCCCGCGCTCTGGAGCGCCGACGCCAACGCACGGCAGGCCGCCGGATCGGCCACGTCGCAGGCGTGGCCCGAGTGGCCTTCGCCTTCCAGCTCCGCCGCCGTCGTTGCGGCCGCCTCGCCGTTCCGGGCCGCTACCGCCACCTGGGCGCCTCCTTGGGCCAGAGCCCGGGCCACCGCCGCTCCGATTCCTCGGGAGCCTCCGGTGACGATCGCGACTTCGCCCGCCAGCTCATCGCCGCTCCGGTTCGCCAGCGAGGTGGTCGCGGGAGTCTGGGAAGCGCCGCCGGGAGTCTGGGAGGCGCTCACGAGGACTCGGCCCACGCGGCGACGGCCGTTCGGGAGCCCAGAGGGACCGTGGGGACTCCCTTGGCGTTGCGCCGGTTCAACCCCGTCAGGACTTTGCCCGGCCCCAGCTCCGCGAAGCGGGTCGCACCCAACTCCAGCATCCGGGCCACGCACTCCGTCCAGCGGACGGGCGAGGTCAGCTGGCGCACCAGCAGCTCCCGGATCGAGGCGTCGTCGTCCGGCGCCGCGTCGGCCGTCACGTTGGAGACCACGGGGAACGCCGGGGGACTCATCGGCGTGGCGGCCAACTGCTCGGCGAACTCGTCGGCGACGGTTCCCATGAGGGGCGAATGGAACGCCGCCGACACGTCCAGCTCCACAACCCTGCGCACGCCCCGCCCCTTCGCTGCGACGGCGACCCGGCTCACGCCGTCCGCTTGACCGCTCACCACGACCTGGCCCGGGGCGTTCAGGTTGGCCGGCACCACCACCAACCCGGCGTCCCGCGCCTCGTCGCACAGCTCGGTCACCGCTCCCAGGTCGAGTCCGATCACCGCCGCCATCGTGCCTGGCGCGTCGGCGTTGGCCCTGGCCATGAGTTCGCCGCGACGGCGCACCGCCCGAAGGCCGTCGGCGAAGGACCATGTGCCCGCAGCGCAGTGGGCGGAGAGCTCGCCCAGGGAGTGACCTGCCGCCGCAGCCACGGCCCCCATCTGCTCCCGGACCACCCGGTAGGCCGCGGCGGAGTGCACGTAGAGGGCCGGCTGGGCGTTCTCGGTGCTCGTGAGGGCGTCGGCGGGGCCGTCCCACATAAGCCGCGAGAGGGAAAACCCCAGGACGTCGTCGGCCTCCTCGAAGGTTCGGGCAGCCTCCGGGTGCGCCTCCGTCAAGTCGCTGCCCATGCCCACCTTCTGGGAGCCCTGGCCCGGAAAGAGCAGCCCGGCGCTCATCGGTCTCCGCTCACCATCGCAACGCCATTGCGCCCCAGGTGAGGCCGGCCCCGAACGCCGTCGTGAGCACGACCGAACCCGGTCCGATCCGCCCTTCCTCCTCCGCCTCGTCGAGCGCCACCGGGATCGTGGCCGACGAGATGTTGCCGTAGCGGTGCAGGTTCACAAAGACCTTGTCCATCGGAATGCGGGCGTACCGGGCCGTGGACTCGATGATTCGGATGTTGGCTTGGTGGGGCACCATGAGGTCCACATCGTCGGCCGTCAGGCCAGCATCGGCCAGGACCCGGGTTCCGGCGGCCGCCATCGACTTCACCGCCGACTTGAACACCTCCCTGCCCGACATTCGGAGCATGTGCTCCTTGTTGCGAAGGCTCTCCTCGTCCAGCGGCTTGGCACTGCCGCCAGCCTCCCGTTGCAGCAGGGGCGCCATGTCGCCGTCGGAGCGGTGGAAGCTGGACAGAATCCCTCGTTGCGCTGCCGCCGCTGTCGTCCCCGCTCCGTTCTCGGCGCACTGGACGACCGCGGCCCCGGCACCGTCCCCGAACAGGACGCACGTCGCCCGGTCGTCCCAGTCCACGATCGACGACATCTTCTCGGTGGACACGACCAGGACCGTCTCCGCCTGCCCCGCCGCCAAGCACCCCTCGGCGACGGAGAGCGCGTAGAGGAACCCGGTGCATGCGGCGTGGACGTCGAACGCCATACACTGTCGGGCGGCGCCGATCCGGGACTGGATTTCGCAGGAAGTGGACGGCAGCCAGTGGTTGGGAGTCGCGGTCGTGACGATCAGAGTGTCCACGTCGCTCGGGGCCAGTCCCGCCTTATCCAGCGCTCGACGGGCGGCGTGGGCTCCCATATCCACCGGAGTGATCTCGTCGGAGGCCAGGCGCCGCTCCAGGATCCCCGTGCGCGCAACGATCCACTCGTTGCTGGTGTCCACCATCCGCTCCAGCTCCGCGTTGTCTAGCACCCGGTCCGGCAGGTAGCGGCCCGTGGCGACGATCCGGGCGGGCAGCCGGCCGCCGCTCACGACGCCAAGTCCCGAGCCATGTGGGCCACCATCTCGTTGCGCACTGCTCGTGCCGCCACGCCGATGGCGGCGCCGATCGCCCTGGGCGGAGACCCGCCGTGACAGATGACGCTCACGCCGTTCACGCCCAGAAGAGGCGCGCCGCCGTGCTCCGTGTAGTCGAACATGCGGAAGACCTCTTCGACGCCGCGGTTCATCCGGTCCGGGTCCATCCTGGAGCGGAGCCGCTCCACCAGAAACCCTGCCACGGACTCGTAGAACTTGAGGAGGACGTTGCCCACGAAGCCGTCGCAGATGAGAACGTCGCAGGGATGGTGGATGATGTCCCGCCCTTCGACGTTGCCGACGAAGCGCAGATTGCTGCGAGAGAGCAGCCTGTGCGCCTCCAGGACGATCTCCGGCCCCTTCGTCGGCTCAACGCCCACGTTGAGGAGCCCCACACGGGGACGCGCGACCCCCATCAGGTCGTGCATGTAGATCGCCCCCAGGCGTGCGAACTGCAACAGGTGCCGCGGCCGGCACTCGATGTTGGCGCCCGAGTCCGCCAGGAGCGTGGGCCCTTTGGAGGTGGGCAGCAAAGTGCCGACGGTGGGCCGGTCCACCCCCGCCATCGACCGAAGGACCAGAAGCGAGGCGGCCATCACCGCCCCCGTGGAGCCGGCCGACACGAAGGCGTCCGCCTCGCCCGCCTTCTGCATGGCGAGACCGACGCCGATCGACGACCGGGGCCGCTGGCGAAGTGCCCGGGCGGGCGCATCGGCGGAGGTGATCTGGTCGGGTGCGTGAACGACGCCGATTCGGTCCGTGTCGCGGTAGTCCCGCAGCGACTCGGCGACGGCCGCTTCGTCGCCCACCAACAGCACCCGAAGATCGGGGTCTTCTCGAACGGCGGAGACGGCGCCGGCGACCTCTACGGACGGAGCGCCGTCCGTCCCCATCGCGTCGAGGGCGATCCGCATGGCGTTGGATTCCTGGCCCGGCCCGGCAGCTGCCGACAAGGCGGGCGGCTAGTCCCCGGTCGGCTCGAAGACCAACCTGCCCCGGTACCGGCCCGACGTGGGACAGACTCGATGACGCAACTTTGGGTCGCCCGTCTTCGAGCAGGTGTCCAACGTCGCTTCCTGCGCCTTGTAGTGGGTGCGTCGCTTCCGCTTCCTCTGCTTGGAAACGCGTCTCTTGGGGACGGCCATGGGATGATTCGTCCTTCCTAGGTGTTGGCTAGTGGCTGGCTAGGTGTTGGCTAGTGGTTGGCTGGTTTGGATTGCAGGGACCGGAGCGCCGCCCATCTCGGGTCGGCGTCCGCGACCGCCTCGCTGGGCTCGGGCCGGAAGCGCTCGACCGGATCGCCGCACTCAACGCAGCGCCCATCTTCGTCTTCCGCCGGGAGAACGTATCGCGGCGCCTCCAGCAGCACTTCTTCGCGAATGGCTTCCTTCAGGTCCAGCGTGGTCGCTCGGGCGTGCAGGGGCCGAACGTCCGGGTCGTCCGGGCCGTCCGAGCCGTTCGATTCGTCCGAGTCCCAGCGGTCCGGGGGCATGTACACGATATTCATTGGCCGTTGGACGGCAAGGCGCAGCTCCTCCAGGCATCGGCCGCACTCGTGAGCCACGGCTGCATTCCACGAGCCTCGCACCACCACGCCGCCGTCGGCCGTGATCGACGCGGCACCGGCCACGTTCACAGGCTCCGCCAAGGCAATGTCGGCGTCGTTCCAAAGGCCGGCATCCGGGTCTATCGACCCACGAACCGGAAGCGTGCGCTCCCGCCAGAGCCGATGCAGATCAACCGTCAGCATTGCATAGAGGGTCAGCCCAGCATCTCGGAGCCGGGGAAGAAGAAGGCGACTTCGCGGCGGGCGTTCTCGAGGGAATCGGAAGCGTGGATCGCGTTTCGTTCGATCGACTCGGCGTACAGGCGGCGGACGGTGCCCTCGGCGGCCTCGGCGGGGTCGGTCGCGCCGATCGTCTCCCGCAGCCGAGCGACGGCGTCGTCTGCCTCCAATACCATGGGAATGCACGGGCCGGAGGTCATGAAGTCGACCAGAGACGAGTAGAACGGCCGTTCGCGGTGGACCTCGTAGAACGCCTGCGCCTGGACGCGGGACAGTGTGGTCATCCGCAACGCCCGCACGGTGAAGCCGGAGGACTCCAGTTGGGCAACGATCTTTCCAGCGCGACCGGCGGCCGTGGCGTCGGGTTTTATGATCGCAAGGGTTCGGCTCATCGCGAGGTTCGGCTCATCATTCTGTTCCTGGGGTCGGCGAATGCGCACACTTATACGCAACCCATCTTCCCGGCCTACGTCAACCCGCCGCCCTACGTCAACCCGTCGCGCCCGCGTCCGGGCGGAGCGTCGGCCCCCGTCGCTCCGGCACCCCGTCCGTCGGAGGAGCTGGACGGCACGGACGATCTGGACGGCACGGCCTGGGCGAACGCCCGCATCACAGCGGCCCTGCCCAAAAACCCGATCATCTCGCCGTCGCGGACCACGGGCAGCTGGGCCACGCCTCGCTTGACCATTGACCTGCCCGCCTCTGCGAGTCCCTCGTCCGCCGCGACGCAGAGCACCGACCGGTTCATGATGTCCTTGGCGACCAGATCCGCGGCCTCGGTCGGCTCGTCCTCTCGCCGGGGCAGGATGTGGGGCAGGACGTCGCTGGCGGCGACCACCCCCAGTACCTCTCTGCGCCCGCCCACCACCGGGACCACCGACAGCGCCCGGCGCAACATCAGGTGCTGGAGTTCGGCCACAGGCGTGTCGGGGTAGACGCGGTAGGAGAGCGGCGTCAGGGCGTCCTCCACTAGGACCCGACTCGGCACCCGGCACTCGGCGAAGTCGCGAGACGCGAGCAGCTCGTCCAGGTGGCGCCGCGTCCGCGCGCTAGGGAGGCTCGACGATAGCCGCCGGAGCGCCGGGGCGAGGAAGAGGTTGACCGAGGGCACGGGAAGGCCCCATGCGATCCAGGCGGCGTGCTCGACGGCGGCGTCTGGGTCGAGGGGGTCCTGGCCGAGGTCCAAGCCGAGGTCTGGGTCGAGGTCCGAGCCGAGCGGGTCCAACGGGCCGGCGGCGTCCGGCAGACCCAGCAAGAGTCCCGCCGTCCTAACTTCGCCGTCGTCGCCGGGCCTGCCGCCCACATCGAAGAGCCGGAAGCCGGGAGCGAGTTCCAGATCCCTGGGTGCCCGTCCGACTTGGTCGGCGCGCCGAACCGCCTGGGCGAGGGGATGCGACGAACCCAGCCGAGCCGCCAGGGCGGCGAGGGACGTGCGCGGATCGCTCCCGATCCCCCCGGCTGTCCGGGGCGCGGCCAAGATGCTGCCGAGCGTCATATGGGAGTGCCGAGCGGTCACGAGGGGGGTGCCCGGCGCGGCTCCGTCAGCGCCCCAGCAGCTCGCCGACCAGCTTGGAGATCTCCGCCGGGCGCCGCGCCACCGGGATCCCATTGTCCTCGAACGCCCGGGTCTTCTCTTCCGCCGTGCCCGCCGCCCCGCTGATGATCGCGCCCGCGTGGCCCATGCGCTTCCCTGGAGGCGCGGTTCGGCCCGCGATGAAGCCGACCGCCGGGACCTTCAGGTGCCGGCCAGCCCACTCGGCCGCTTCCTGCTCCGCCGTCCCGCCGATCTCGCCGATCAGCGCCACCGCCTTGGTGTCGGGGTCGTCGGCGAACGCCTCCAGGCAGTCCACGAAGCTGGTGCCGATCAGCGGGTCGCCCCCGATCCCGACGCAGGTGGTCTGTCCCAGTCCGTCGTGAGTGAGGTGGTGGACGGCCTCGTAGGTGAGCGTGCCGGAGCGGGAGATCAGCCCCACCGGGCCCGGGGTCACGATGCTCCCCGGGATGATCCCCAGCTTGGCCTTGCCGGGCGAGATCAGGCCGGGACAGTTGGGTCCCAGGACACGACAGCCCCGGTCCCGGGCCAACGCGTGCGCCCGCGTCATGTCCAGCACAGGAATGCCCTCCGTCACGCACACCACCAATCCCACGCCGGCGTCGGCCGCCTCCATGATCGCGCCTGCCGCGAACGCCGGCGGCACGTAGATCACCGAGGCGTCGGCGCCACCTGTTTCGGAGACGGCGTCGGCCACGGTGTCGAAGACGGGCACGGCGCCGCCTTCCGGTCCCTCGCCGCCTTCCGGTCCCTCGAAGCTCTGCCCTCCCTTCCCCGGCGTGACGCCCGCCACGACCCGGGTGCCGTACGCCATCATCTGGCGGGTGTGGAAGGAGCCGTCCCGGCCCGTGATCCCCTGCACAATCACGCGGGTGTTCTCGTCTGCGAATATCGACATCGGTCGTTGGTCCGTCGGGGTTTGGTGAGGGGGGCGTCAGGCCGCGGCGCGGACGGCGGTCTCCACCACTTCGTCCATCGATCCGGCGGTCTCGAAGCCGGCTCCGGCCAGGATCTCCCGCGCCAACTCTTCGTTGGTCCCGGTTAGGCGGATCACCAGCGGGACCCGAATGTCGATCCGACCGGCGGCCTCTACGATCCCCTTGGCCACATCGTCGCAGCGGGTGATGCCCCCGAAGATGTTGAAGAGGATCACCTTCACGCCGGGGTCTGCGGTGATGATCTCCAGCGCCGCCACCACCTTGTCGGGGTTGGACGAGCCGCCGATGTCCAGGAAGTTGGCGGGCTCGCCTCCGTAATACTTGACCAAGTCCATCGTGGCCATGGCCAGGCCGGCGCCGTTGACGCAGCAGCCCACGCTGCCGTCCAGCTTGACGAAGCTGAGGCCAGCTTCACGGGCGCGCGCCGCTTCCCGTCCCTCCGAAGCCGTGTCGCGAAGCGCTTCGACGGCCGGTCGGCGGAAGAGTTCGTTGTCGTCGATGCTGACCTTGGCGTCGATCGCCTTGACCTGGCCGTCCTCCGTGGAGATGAGCGGGTTGACTTCAGCCATCGACGCGCCGTTGCGGACGAAGGCGTCGTACAGCCCGGACATGACCTTGGCGCACTGCCGGACCAGGGCGGGCTGGTCGTAGAGGCGGGTGGCCATCCAGTACGCTTGGTGGGGCATGAGGCCGAAGCGGGGGTCGATCCTGACTTTGTGCACGGCGTCCGGGTTGGTGGCCGCCACTTCCTCGATGTCCACGCCGCCCTCGGCCGAGACCATGAAGACGGGACACTGGCCGTCGCGGTCCACCAGCACGCCGACGTAGGCTTCCGTGGCGATCTTCTCGGCCGGCGACACCAGGAGCTTCTCCACGACCAAGCCGCTGATCTCCATGCCCAGAATCGCCTCGGCGCAGTTGGCGGCCTCCGTCGGGCCGGCCGCCAGCTTCACGCCGCCCGCCTTCCCCCGTCCGCCCGAGTGCACTTGCGCCTTGACTACGACGGTTCCGCCGTACTTCTCGGCCAGGGCCTGCACCTCGTCGGGAGTGGAAGCGACTTCGCCGGGGTTTACGGGCATCCCGGCCTGACGGAAGAGGTCCTTGGCCTGGTATTCGTGCAGGTTCATGTGGGCGACCTCAGGCTGGCCGGGGGCCGAGCAGCGGGCGGGACTCGCTGCCGATCCCAGCGGGGAGCGAGCCAGCGGGGTGGCGGTAGGTCAGCACGGTGGTGTTGTCCTGGTGGGGCTTGGCGCGAGCGGTGACGGCGGCCAGCAACTCCGTTGCCGCAGCTGCCATGGTCCGCTCTTCGTCGCAGATCGACTGAACTTCCTCGTGGGAGATGGTCTCCAGTCCGTCGGTGGCCACCACGAGCCGGTCGCCCGGCTGCAGCTGCACCGGCGGCGCGCCCGAATCGATCATCTCGATGCGGCCGCCCATGATCGCGGAGTACAGCTGGTGGATCGGCGCGGTCTTGAACTCCTCCGGGGTCATGCGCCCCTGCCGCACCATCTCCTCGAACTCGGGCCGTGCCGAGTGGTCCTCGTTCATGCGCTCGATCTTGGCGTCCGACCCGCCGCGCAGGTGGAGCAGCAGCGAGTCGCCCACGCTCACCCAGTGGGCCTCCCCGCCCTCGGTCACCGCGCAGGCGACCAGCGTGCACCCCATTCCAGCCAGCTCGGAGTGGCGCATCCGATAGTCCATGACCTCCTTGCTGGCGCCGTCCAGGGCGTCCCGGAGACGTTTCGCGGCGCCCCCTTCCCCGTCGGCGAAGGCGGCTGCGTACCCCTTGACCGCCCGCTGGCTGGCCTCCGCGCCCCCGGCGTGGCCGCCCATGCCGTCGGCGACGATCAGGAGCAGGGCGCAGCCGTCGGTCTTGGCGGCGTCGAAGCTCAACGCCAGGAAGTCGTCCTCCTGCCTCTCCCGGTCGCCGACGATCAGATCGGCGCCGATGAACTCGGCGAAGCTGGGCACCTCTGTCGTGTTGGACATGGTTTCTGGACTACCCCCTTGTGTGCGAAATTGGGATGGCCGGCGGGTCGTTGGCTGAATTGAAGACTAACGACTTGCGTGAGCACTTCAACCGGTGTGCCGGGACCGGCAAGCCGTTGCCGGCGCGGGCAAGCGTCCATAACCCGTTGCCGGCGTGGGCAAGCGTCCGTCAGGTTCTCCCACATGCGACCGAACCGATCCACCATCTACGCCGACCACGCCGCCACCACCCCCCTGCGGGCGGAGGTTCGCCACGTCATGGAGCAGTGCGCAGAGGAGGGGCTGGGGAACCCTTCGAGCGGGCACGCCTGGGGACGGCGAGCGAGGCGACGGCTGGAGGGTGCCCGGGCGTCGGCAGCCGAATCGCTGGGGACGACGCCGGACAGAGTGTTCTTCACGCGGGGCGGAACCGAGTCCGACAACTTGGCCGTGCTGGGTCCGGCCCGGCGCGCACGGGCCGAGGGGACGGCTTCGCCGCTGGTGGTCACATCCTCCATCGAGCACCCTGCGGTGTTCGAGGCGGCGCGCCAAGTCGTTGCGGAGGGCGGACGGCACGTCGTGGTGGAGGTGAGTCCCGACGGCGCGCTGGACATGGGGGCGTTGCGGGACGCGCTGGCGGAGAGGCCGGCGGTGGCGTCGTTCATGTGGGTGAACAACGAGACCGGACTGGTGCTGCCGGTGGCGGAGCTGGCCGAGCGGTGCCGGAGCCGTGGCGTGCCGCTCCACAGCGACGCCGTGCAGGCCGTGGGCAAGGTTCCCGTGTCGATGGCGGACCGGGTGCCGGACCTGCTCACTGTAACGGGCCACAAGATCGGCGGCCCGATGGGCGTGGGCGTGCTGGTTGCAAGCGATCCGGCGGCGATCGCGCCTCTTCACGTGGGCGGAGGGCAGGAAGGCGGGCTGCGCCCCGGGACCGAGGACGTGGCGGGCGCGGCAGGGTTCGCCGAGGCGCTGCGGCTGGCCGTAGAGGATCGGCAGGCGGAGGCGGACCGCCTGGAAGCGTTGCGGGACGAGGTGGAGGCGCGGCTTCTGGGCCGGAGCGGACTGGGTCGGGGCGAACGGGGCTCGCACTCGGGACTCGGCGGCGGCGAGGGGTTGGCAGTCGCGTGCGCCGAGGGACCGCGCGCCCCCCACATCACCGCTCTCCGGGTGGCCGGCGCGGACTCGGATACGTTGCTGGCGGCGCTGGACGCAGATGGCGTTGCGGCATCGGGCGGCTCGGCGTGCGCCAGCGGCTCCTCCCGGCCCAGTCGCACACTGGCGGCACTCTACCCCGACGACCCGGCGGCGTATCCCGGCGACTCGGTGGCGTCTCTGCGCCTCAGCTTCGGCTGCCTGACCCGCCGTCGCCATGCGGGCCGGATCGTGGAGGCCGTGGCGAGTGCCGTCGAGAGGGCGCGCGCGGTGGCTGCACTGTGAGTACGGGCGGTGGCGGCGCACTGGCGAAGGGCCAGCGGCACCAGAGGATCCTGGTCGCCATGTCCGGCGGCGTGGACTCTTCGGTGGCCGCGGCGCTGCTGGTGGAGGCCGGCCACGAGGTGATCGGTGCCACCATGAAAACGTTCTGCTACAGCGGGACGCCAGCGTCGGCCAAGACGTGCTGCGGCCTGGACGGCATCCAAGATGCCCAGCGAGTGGCCGACGCGCTGGACATTCCGCACTACGTCTTCGACGTGGAGGAGGAGTTCACGCGAGACGTGATCGACGACTTCGTGGACGAGTACTCCCGCGGCAGAACGCCCAACCCATGCGTCCGCTGCAATTCAAACACCAAGTTCCGAGACCTCTTCAAGCGAGCTCGGGCGCTGGGTTGCGACGGCGTAGCGTCAGGCCACTACGTCCGGCTGGACCGCAGCGGCGTCGCCGGCGAGCCTCGGCTGCTCCGTGGCCTGGACCCGGCCAAGGACCAGTCCTACTTCCTCTGGGGCTTGCCAGCGGAGCTGCTGGACAAGCTTTGCTTTCCCGTGGGCGAGCTGGACAAGGCCGCCGTTCGCCAGCGCGCCCGGTCGCTCGGACTGGTCACCGCCGACAAGCCCGAGTCCCAAGAGATCTGCTTCGTCCCGACCGGCAACTACCGCGACCTGCTCAAGAAGCGGCTCCTGCCGACCCACCCGGCCCTCCTGCCCGGCCCCATCGTGGAGTGGACGGGTCGGATCGTGGGGCGACACGACGGCTACTCTGGCTTCACGGTGGGCCAGCGCAAGGGGATCGGGGGCGGGAGGCGCGAGCCGTGGTTCGTGCTGGAGGTGCGCCCGGAGACCCGGGAGGTGGTGGTGGGCCCCCGGGCGATGCTCGAGGCGACGCGGATCGTGGTGAGCGGCCTCAACTGGTTGGCGACGCCGCCGTCGCCGGGAGCGCGGCTCGGGGTTCAGGTCCGCTACCGGGCGCCGGCCCTCCCGTGCCGTGTGGAAGCGCACACGGGCGACCGTCTGGAACTCGCGCTGGAGACGCCCGCCCGAGCCGCGACGCCGGGCCAGTCCAGCGTGCTCTTCGACGGCGACCGGGTGCTGGGCGGAGGGCGAATCGCCGATTGCGCCGGTGCTACCACTCCAGTCCGGCCGACTCGGCGAACTGCTTGATCCGGTTCTCCTGCTCCCCTGTCAGGGAGTCGGGGACCCTCACCACCACTTCGACGAACTGGTCGCCTGTCCGGCCCTTCCCCCTTACGCCCTGGCCCCGGATACGGAAGCGGGTTCCCGACTGGGTGCCCGGCGGCAGGCGCAGGACGACCCGCTGTCCCGAGATCGTGTCCACCGAGAGCTTCGATCCCAGGATCGCTTGGGCCATGTTCACGGCCACCTTGACGTGGATGTCGAGGCCGTCTCGTCGGAAGCGCTTGTGGGAGTTGACCTTGAAGGTGATGACCAGATCGCCCGGCGCGCCGCCCTTCTCGCCCCGACCCCCCTGGCCCGTGAGCCGCACTTTGGAGCCGGTCTCGACGCCTGCGGGCACCGCAACCTGAATCTTGCGGTTCTGGTGAACCTCCCCGGCGCCGCGGCACGCCTCGCACGAACGCGCGGCCTGGCGTCCCCGGCCCACGCAGGCGGGACAGGGACGCTTCACGGCGAAGCCGCCCTGGCCGAACGACACGCTGCCCGACCCGCTGCACTCGCCGCACGACTTCCACTCGGTCCCCGGCGCTCCCCCGGTGCCACCGCACGTCGCACACTCCTCGGTGATCGGCACCGAAAGGGACACCTTGCCGCCGTTGGCCGCCGTCATGAAGCCGACTTCGACACGGTACTCGACGTTGTGCCCCTTGCGGGGTCCCTTGGGCTTGGAGGATTGGTCCTTTTTCCCTCGGTCGAAGATCGACGAGAAGATGTCGGAGAAGCCGCCCAATCCTCCCAAGTCCTCGAAGGAGAAGCTTCCAGAGGGGGACGACGCGGCCGCGGGACTGCTGCGAGGGCCGCCCCCGCGCGCGCCGCCGAAGCCGAAGGCGCCCAGCCTTCTCATCTGGTCGTACTTCTTGCGCTTGGCCGGGTCCGACAGCACGCCGTGAGCCTCGCCCACCTCCTTGAAGCGGTCCGCGGCCTTCGGGTCGTCCCGGTTGGCGTCGGGGTGGTAGCGCTTCGCCAGACGCCGGTACGCCTTCTTGATCTCGTCGCTGCCTGCCTTCTCGCCGACCCCCAGGGTTGCGTAGTAGTCCTTGTCCGTGGTCGTCATCGCCGGCCGCCCCCGCCTACCCCGCCTTGTAGACGCTGACCCGGGCCGGTCGCAGGAGCTGGCCCTTGAGGACGTAGCCCTTCTGGAAGACGCGCTCCACCATGTCGTCGTCGTCCTCCGACTCGGTGGGAACCCGCATCATCGCCTCCATGGTGTTGGGATCGAAGGGCTCGCCCACCGGGTTCACCACCTGGACGCCCACCTCCTCCAGGATGCGGAGGAACTTGCGCTCCACGAGGCCGGCACCCTCCACGACCGCCTCCACGTTGGCACCGGCTTCGTGATCCAGCTCGGAGATGCGGATCAGATCGTCCAGAGGGTCCAGCAGGCGGGACGCCAGGTCGGCCTGTGCCCGGTTCCAGCGCGCTCGCATCTGCTCGTCGGAGCGCTTCCGGTAGTTGTCGAAGTCGGCGGCCAGACGAAGATGTCGGTCCCGCCACTGGTCCCGTTCGGCACGGAGCCTCTGGGCGTCGTCGGGTCCGTCGGAGTCGTCGGGGCCGCTGGGGTCGCCGGGTCGGTCGGGGTCGTCGGAGTCGTCGGTGTCGCCGGGCTCGTCGTCGGTGGACCCGTCGGGATCGCTGGGCTCGTTGGCGTCGAGACCGTGGGGGTCGTCGGCGTCGGTCGTCACCGGTCCCTCACCCTCGGCCGGGGACACGTCCTGGGCAGAGGCAGAGGCACCGTCCGCCTGCGCGTCGTTGGTCGTCGTCTGGTCTCGCATTCGCCTCTCTTCGCCTCGTTCCCTTGTCGGCAGGCCGGTCAACGGACCCGCCACGCTATGGCCTCGGCCGCCAGTCGCAGAACCGCGGCGGCGCTCTTGTCCCGTATGATCCTGCGTCCGCCCTCGAAGTGCCCCAGGCGCGCGTCCCCCGTTCCGTCAGACTGGGCGACCGCGACCCAAACGGTGCCCACGGGCTTGTCGGGCCGGCCCCCGTCGGGTCCCGCGATCCCGGTCACGGCCATGGCCAAGTCGGCCGAGAACCGCCGGCAGGCGCCGAACGCCATCTGAAGGGCCACGATCTTGGATACTGCGCCGTGCTTGGCGATGTCCTTCGGGTTCACGTCCAGGTGCTGAACCTTGGCTTCGTCGCCGTAGGCCACCATGCCGCCCAAGAAGTGGGACGACGCGCCGGGCACGTCGGTGATCATCTTGGCCACGAGTCCGCCGGTGCAGCTCTCCGCCGTCGCGATCCGGATGCCCAGCGTCGTCGCCGAGAGCGCCAAGTGCTCCACCAGCGCCTGGGCCGACCGGTAGCGCACGACTCCACGTGCCACCACTTACGCATGCCTCCGCACGAGGGTTCGGTAGCTCCAGAAGTAGTCGAGCATGGAGTACACGGTCATGATCAGCGCGACCGCGAGCGTCACCGCGATCCAGCCGCCGTGGAACACGCTCCAGAAGGACCAGAACGGGCCGGACCAGCCGGCCTCGGCGCCCGTCCGCGCCAGGGGGTACCAAGACAGAAGCCCGCCGATGAAGAGGTTCTGGAGCAGGGTCTTTCGCTTGCCCGACCATCCCGCCGAGATCACCACGCCCCGACGCGACGCCCAGCTTCGGAAGGCGGTCACCAGCAACTCGCGACCGAACACCACCAGCAGCACCCAGAGGGGGAAGGCGCCCCACACGGGCACCCGGTCCAGCTCCGTGGGCCGCTGGGCGATCATGTACAGGGGGATGAAGGTGCACGCCAGAAGGAGCTTGTCGGCCACAGGGTCCAGCAGCTTGCCGGTGTCGGTGATCTGACCGTGCTTGCGCGCCAAGTAGCCGTCCCAGAGGTCGGAGAACGCGGCCAGCGCGAAGAGAACGAAGGCGGCGTAGCGGGCTTGCACCGAAGGGGAGAGAGCCAGCGCGAAGATCGCCGGGCACGCAGCGATCCGGGCAACGGTGATTGCGTTGGGCAGGTTCAAGCGTCGCCCTCCCCTTGCACGAGCTCCGCCTCCATCCGAGCGAGCACGGAGCTGGCTTGCCCGCGCAGGATCGGCCGGGGCTCCCAGGCGGTGAAGTCCCGGAGCAGGGTGACGGCGTCGATGGTGGCCGGCTCGCCAGTGAGGTGACGGATCGCCGCCAGCCGCCGGAAGGCGTTGGGGCTGAAGAGGTCGCGACGGTGACGCTCGACTTGGTTGCGAAGGAAGAGGGCCGCCAGTGCGCTCGCGGTGCCGACGCCCAGGAGGAAGAGTCCGGTTCGGCGCCAGTTCATGCTCGCGTCTGCTCCATCTCCCGACGTCCAGCCAGCGCTTCGGCGATCGTCGTTCCGTCCACATACTCCAAGTCGCTGCCCATCGGAATGCCTCGGGCGAGACGGGTGACCCGCAGCCCAAACGGACGCAGCAGGTTCTCCACGTACACCGCAGTGGCCTCGCCCTCCACGCTGGCGTTGGTGGCGAGGATGACTTCGTCGGCCCCGCCGTCCTCTGCACCGACCCGCCGCAGCAGACCGTCGATGTCGAGCTTCTCCGGACCCACGCCGTCCAGGGGCGACAGCCGGCCGCCCAGAACGTGGAAGACGCCGCGGTACATCCCGCTCCGGTCGATTGCCCCCACGTCGTACGCCTCCTCCACCACACAGATCACCCTGGGGTTACGGGACGGGTCCCGGCAAACGTCGCACGTCTCGTCGTCGCTGTAGCTGCCGCACACGCTGCAGGATCGCACCCGGTCGGCCACATCGCACAGGGCCGCGGCCAAGCGACGCGCGTCCGTCTTCGGTCCCTTGAGGAGATGGTACACCAGCCTCGTGGAGGTCTTGGCGCCGATCCCCGGAAGCCGGCCGAACTCCTGGGCGAGGTGGTCGATCGACGACACGGTCCGCGCTCCGCCGTCCCCCCTAGAACAGGTCGGAGAGCTGGCTGGGCAGGCCGCCCGCAGTGCGTCGGATGTGCTCTTCGGAGAACTTGCGCGCGCCGTTCTGGGCTGCTGCCACGGCGGCGACGATGAGGTCCTCCAGCATCTCCGGGTCGGAGGGGTCGATCACCGTCGGGTCGATCTCCAGACCCTTCAGGTCGCCCTTCCCCGACACTCGGGCGGTCACCATCCCGCCTCCGGAGGACGCCTCCAGGACCTGGGCGTCCAGCCCGTCCTGAAACTCCTGCATCCTTGCCTGCACTTGCTTCATCACCTGCTGAATGTTCGTCATCTCTTTCTCGTCTTGAGGGGGGTCGTAACGTCAGTCCGCCAGCTGCAGGTCCAGTTCGGCCACAGCCCGCTCGAGGAAGGGCGCGCGCTCAATCAGCTCCTTCATGCGACTCTCCTGCACGGCGGCGTGGGTGATTCGCGAGCCGCCTTTGGGACGAGCGGGAGGGTCGTTCGGGGCCGACTGAAGGGCAAGTCCCGACTTGGGTGACTTCGTCGGGGCGCGCGACTTCTTGGGATTGGGAGCAGGCGACTTCGTTGGAGGGGGCGACCTCTTCGGTGCGGGCGAGGGGCGGGCCGCCGTCGACGCTGCGGAGCGCGGGGCTCGGTCGCCCGGCGGCGCGCCGCCGAGAGCACGGACGATCTCTTCCAGTTCGATCGTCCGGTCCAGGTAGCTCATGCGCAGCAGCAGCATCTCGATCAGGACCCGGGGTCGGCCAGTGCGTCGCAGGCTGCCCGCCGCCTCCAGCTCCGAGGTCATCCCCAGCATCCGCACCAAATCGCCCGGGGCAAACGCCTTCGCCCGTTGCGCAAACGCCTCGCGGGTCTCGGCGGCCAAGTCGTCCGGCGCGGCCTTGGGGTCCAAGGAGATGCGCAACAGCAACCGGAGACGTTCCGCCAGCCCGTAGTAGAACTCCACCAAGTCGTACCCTTCGTCGAGCAGCGACTCCACGAAGTCGAAGACGGAACCGTGACGCCGCTCCGCCACGAGGTCGAAGAGCTCCAGGTAGCGTTCCTCGGCGACCACGCCCAGCACTCGGACCACCGCCTGCACCGACACTTCGCTGTCCGAGAGGGCCAGCACCTGGTCCAGCAGGGAGAGCGCGTCGCGCATTCCGCCGTTGGCCTTTCTGGCGATGGCGCGGAGCGCGTCGGGGTGGTGGGCGATCTCCTCCAGCTCGAGGACCTGGGCGAGGCGGGCGGTGATGTCGCTGGCCCCGATGCGCCGGAAGTCGAAGCGCTGGCACCGGGAAAGGATCGGCGACGCCGTCTGCTGGATCTTCTGGGCCTCGGTGGTGGCGAAGACGAAGACGACCCCGGGAGGCGGCTCCTCCAGGATCTTGAGGAGGGCGTTCCACGCCTCGCGGGTGAGCATGTGGGCCTCGTCGAGGATGTAGACCTTGTGACGGCCTTCTTCGGAGGGCGCGTACATGGCGCGCTCGCGCAGCTCTCGGGCGTCGTCCACTCCCCGGTTGGAGGCGGCGTCGATCTCCACCACGTCCAGCGACGTGTGGCCTCCCCAGATGCGCCCGCAGTTCTCGCATCCGCCGCAGGGCTCGCCGTCGGAGGCGCGATCCGGGCAGTTGAGGGCCATCGCCAGGATTCTGGCCAGCGTGGTCTTGCCGACGCCTCGGGGGCCGCAGAAGAGGTAGGCGTGGCTGACCCTGTCCCCAGCGAGGGCGTGCTTCAGCGTCTCGGAGACGTGTTCCTGGGTCGAGACGTCGCCGAAGCGGCGGGGCCGGTACTTTCGGGCGAGGGCGAGGTAGGACAATAGCGCCGTCTTCAGCGGGTCGCCGCCGGGGTCCACCGGCCGTGGGAACGGGAGAAGCGCCCCAGGCGGTCCGCGACAACGTTCGCCGCACTTACCGCTGCTGCCTGCGGGGCCCTGACGGAGTTCATGAGCTCCCGTTCCGCGGGGCCTGGGGCGCTTCCAAAGGTACCGGAACCGAGCACCGCGTCAATGGGGGGAGGATTTTCCAGCCGTGGGGTCATCCGCCGGGGCGCCAGGCGTCGGGCAAGTGCTCGATCCGGGGCGAGGGGCCGGTCATGTCCACGGACACGGCGTCGAAGCGGTAGGTGGTGCCGGGCCGACCGTGCTCGAGCATCCATCGCCGGGCGGCGACCTCCACGGCCCTCCGCTTGCGCCAGTCGAGCGGGTCCAGAGGCGTGCCGCCGGAGCGCGTGGTGCGGGTCTTCACCTCCACGAAGGCCACGACGCTTCCAAGGGACGCCACCAAGTCGATCTCCTTGGGGCCTGCGCGGTAGTTGCGGGCGACGATCCTCCATCCCTTGGCCGTCAAGTGGGCGGCGGCCAGCTCCTCGCCTCGGCGGCCGGCTGCGTGGGCGGCAGGCAACGTCCCTCCGCCCCGCGACGTCGGGTTCATGGGGCGCGCCGGTCCGGGGGTGCCGACAACGACCAGGCGATCACGCGACGTGCCGGTCCGGGGGCTTCGCCAGCGACCGTCCGATCGCCTGGGCGATGGGGCCGCACTGGGCCACCAGCTCGGCGAACTGCGCCGGGTAGAGGCTCTGGGCGCCGTCGGAGAGGGCCGCAGGCGGGTCCGGGTGCACCTCCACCACCAAGCCGTCTGCTCCGGCGGCCACAGCGGCCCGGGCCATTGGAGTCACCTTCGTGCGGACGCCGGTGCCGTGGCTAGGGTCGGCCACGATCGGAAGGTGGGTGAGGGACTTGACCAGGGGAATCGCCGTCAGGTCCAGGAGGTTGCGGGTCTGGGTGTCGAAGCTGCGCACACCGCGCTCGCAGAGGATCACGTTGGGGTTGCCCGCGCTCAGCAGGTACTCGGCCGCCAAGAGGAGTTCGTTGATCGTGGCCGACATGCCGCGCTTGAGGAGCACGGGCTTCCCCGCCCTGCCCGCCCGCTTGAGGAGGGGGTAGTTCTGCATGTTGCGGGCGCCGATCTGGACGATGTCGGCGTACTGGGCGACCAGCGTCACGCTCTCCGAGTCCACGGCCTCGGTGACCACGGCCAAGCCGGTCCTCTCGCGGGCCTGGGCCAGCAGCTCCAGTCCCTCCTCGCCCAGCCCCTGGAACGAGTACGGCGAGGTGCGGGGCTTGAAGGCACCGCCGCGCAGCACGCTGGCGCCCGCGTCGCGCACCTGGGAGGCGATCTCCATGATCTGATCCCGCCCCTCGACGGCGCACGGACCGGCCATGAGGACGACTTCCGCGCCGCCCAGCACCGTGCCGTTGCCCAGCTCCACCAGCGTGTCCTCGTCCCGCCACTCCCGGGACACCTGCTTGTAGGGCTTGCTGACCTTGATGACCTCCCGGACGCCCGGCAGGCCCTCCAGTCGAGCCGACTGCACGCGCCCGTCGTTGCCCACGAGCCCGATGGCGGTGCGCTGGCGGCCGGGGATCGGCTGGGCGCCGTAGCCCATCTCGCCGATCGTCTCGACGACGCGCTCGATCTCTTCGGGCGTGGCCCGGTGGTCCATCACGATCAGCATGGCAGAGCCTTCTGGGCCGCCGAGGGGGAGCGAGACGGGCGGGTCGCCAAGGGGGAGCGGGCCTTGCCCAGGGGAAACGCTTGGCCGTCCTCGGCGCACACGGTCTCGCCGTCGAATCCCGCCGCCCGGACCAGCTCCGGCGCCGCACTGGCATCCAGCGACGGGTACAGATGCACGAGGACGAGGGTTCGCGGGCGGGCGGCGTTCGCCAGAGCGGCCACCGAGCGGGGCGTAAGGTGGTTGGGAGCGGGCGAAGGGTCGGGGTGGGCGCACTCGGCCACCAGGAGGTCCACGCCCTGGAAGAACGGCCCCAGCGCCGGCTCCGGCCCCGTGTCGCCCGTGTAGCCGAGCGTCGCGCCGCCCAGCCGAGCCCGCACCGCCACCGAGTGCTCGGTGTGTGGGGTCGGCGCGAACTCCATCTCCAGGCCGGCCGCCTCGTCGGCCCAGCGCGCGTTCTGGGGGATTTCATGGTAAGCCACCTCGAAGCCCGGGTCGACGATGAAGTCCCCGTGGGCCGTCCGCAGAGCCTCGATTCGCTCGGCCAAGCCCGGCGGCCCCAGCACTTGGAGCGGTCGGTCGCGGCGGGTGGGCGACGCCCACTTGAGCGCGAAGAGGAGGTGGGGCAGGTCCCCGAAGTGGTCGGTGTGGTAGTGGCTGATCACCACGTGACTGACGTCCCACCAGCACTTGCCGTGCCGTGCCAAGCCGTGCACGGCACCGGGTCCCACGTCCAGCAGGACTCGCGTGGCAGGGCGTGCCGAGTCCGCGGCCGCCGTGCTGCTCTCCAGCAGGCAGCAGGGCGACGACCGCCGAGCCGACGGCACAAGCGTGCCCGAGCCGATGACGGTGAGGAGGGGCGCGTTCAAGGTGCGCAGGGGGCGTTCGAGGAGGGCGCGCAGGCGTTCGAGGAGGGTTCGGCGATCCTGCCGAGTCAGGCGGACGGCACCGATTTCGGCGATGAGCTGGGGGAAACGTCCGCCCGGCAAATTTGCCGATTTGGCTCGTGGTCTTCAAGCCCTTGCCCCGTGCTGTGGACGCTCTCGTCCTCGCCTTGGGCACTCTCGACCGGCGGCTGGCCTTCGATCCAGTCTGCGGCCTCGAATCGTGCGGGGGAACTCTCAACTCCGAGCCGTGTACGAAGAGGCAAGGGCAATCGAGGTCGGGCTGACCCGGTAACCGACAAGGAGACCGTCATGAACCGCACCAATATCATCGCCGTCGCGCTCGCCGCTCTGGCGGGTTCGACACTCCCGTTCCCCACGTTCGCCGCCCAGGCTCCCGGTCTGGGGGCCTGGGCGGTTCGAACCGTGGACCGGCCGACCGGCAACCCCGTGAGCGGCGTTTTCCTCTCGTTCCCGGAGCACGACGCGAGCAGGATGACCAACGACGACGGCCTCGCGATCGGTGTCGGTGCGGCCGGCTCGGTTCGCGCAGTCGCCAGAAGGCTGGGATACGCGGAACTGGACACGCTGATTGCCGTCCCCGAAGCGGGACGGGTGGTTCTGCTCGCCCTCGAGCGAGCCGCCGTCGAACTGCCACCGCTCACAGTGGAGGCAGAACGGCGGATGACGTCGATTCAGTTGCATCGGCTCATCTTCGACCGAGAAGTCGCGGTCGGAGCCGTCGGAGTCACACAGGCCGAGATCAAGGCCGTGCCGCCGATGTTGGAGTCCGATGTGCTGCGCAGCCTTCAGGCGTTCGCTGGGGTCGCGAGCGTCAACGACTACTCCGGCGAACTCTTTGTGCGGGGCGGCTCCAGCGACCAAGTGGCTGTGCTGATCGACGGCGCACCCGTCTTCGCTCCGTACCACATGTTCGGGCTGTTTGGCGTCTTCAATGCCGACGCCGTCGAGTCCACCGAGTTCTACAGGGGCTCGATCCCGGCACGCTACGGCGGGGCGCTCTCGGGCGTGGTGGCTGCCCGTCAGAAGGCGGGAGGCTCCGATCGAACGCACTTGGCCGGCGGCGTCAGCCTGCTGGGCGTCCGGTTCGCCGCCGACGGGAGCCTTCCGTGGGGAGGGATGCGCTGGCTGGCCGCTGGACGCAAGGCTTCGGTGGACGTCGCTGCGGTCGACGTTCCGTACTCGTTTCACGACCTGAACTTCGGGATCGAAGCATCTCCAGCCGACGCGCATCGCCTACGCCTGTCGGTGTTCGCTTCGGACGACGAATTCGACTGGGACCTGTCGTCGAACAGCACCAAGCCGAGCTCGTTCACCTCGGAGTGGGCGAACTTGGCGACTTCGGCTTCTTGGTCTTGGGTGCCGGGACACCGGGTGTCCAGCGACGTGACGGCGTACTACAGCCGTTACGGCGCCGAACGGAACATCGGCGGCACGTCGAGTTCCCCCGTGACCACCAACCGCATCTCCGCGACCGGGCTCCGCGCTGGGATCACCGTTCGAGGCGACCGGGTTGGCGGACGCGCTGGCGTCGCGGTCGAGACCGCTCCGGTATCGCTGTGGACCACGGGCGGCCTGGGCGGCTACGTAGACGGCGACCTCTCCGCGTCCTACCAACACCTCTCCGCATTCGCCGAGTTGGAAGCGTGGGTCGGTCCGCTTCGGATGGCGCCGGGCGTTCGAGCGGGCAGCGAACGACGCTCGGGGCGCAACTTCTTGGAGCCCAGGCTCTCGATCCGTTTCCGGACGCCTGCGTTTGCTGTGAGCGCCAGCGTCGACCGGACCTATCAGTTCCTCTCCGTCCTGCGGGACGCGCTTGCTCTGGAGCCGGGCGCGCCCATGTGGTTCGTCCACAGTCGAGACGCTCCGGTCACGGCGGCCGACGGTGCGAGCTTGTCCCTGGACACGTGGCGGGGCGAAGAGTGGACGGCCTCGGTAGCCGGCTGGACCCGACGGTTCAGAGGTGCGCCCCGCTGGCGCCCTGTGTTGTCGAGAGACCCGTCCGGCATCGAGTACCACGATGGCAAGGCCCGTGGGTTCGAGATCATGGTGCAGCGGCACGCGGGCCGAGTACGCGGATGGCTGTCGTATCAGTGGGCCCGGACGGCTTTCGACGATCCCGCCGGTTCGGAGTACGCTCCGCAATGGGACCGGCGCCACGAGCTGGACGGGCTGGTGGCAACCGAGCTACCCGGCGGCGTCGACATCTCGCTGCGAGCCACCGTGGGCAGCGGCGGGCCGTTCTGGTTTCCCGCGGGTTCGTACGATGTGGTGCGATACGGCCCCGAACAACAGCTCGCCGACATACCGCTTGGGGGAGCCTACTTCGAGTCGCTAGACCATCTGATCATCTGGTCGGACAACCAGGGGCGACTGCCGACCTACGCTCGGTTGGATCTGTCGGCGCGGTATGCGTTCCAGTGGGGTTCATGGGAGCTGATCCCGTATCTGTCGGTCGTCAACGCCGGTAACAGAAAGAACGTCTTGCGGTACGAAATTGCGGGCTATAAAGGCCGAGACGAACCCCTTCTCTACCTGCCCGGCACACAGATGCCCCTCTTCCCCTCCATTGGAATCGACTTTCGGTTCTAGAAGGGTACAGGACACCATGAGCATGAAGATCCTCTCCGTCGCGGCAGCCGTGGGGTTCCTGGGGTCGTGCGGGGACCCCGCTGCCCCCGACGATGTGCCCCCAGCCCTGAACGACCGCATGATCGTGGCTGCGGTCCTAGACCCTGACTCCGCCCGCCAGGTAATCGAAGTCGCGGCGGCGGACCATTACGCCCGCCCCTACCTCTCCGACCTGCGAGCGACGATCCACCGGCGCGAACTCGCCTCCGGCGGATCGACATGGACGCTGGTCGCCCAGTGGGACAGCGCGCGCGCCGCGGCCGTGGGCGTGTCTCTGACCGACATCAAGCAGTGCCAGCGCTTGCACGACGACTGGGCGAGCCGGCAACTAAGTCTCACTCGCGTTGAGAGCAGGTACTGCTTGACGCCGGAGGCTCGACTGGAGCCCGGCGCCACCTACCGAGTCGAAGTGACGGCGGACGGCCGCCTTCCCGCGTCAGGTGAGACGACCGTCGTCGGCGATTTCGCAGTCGAAGTCGCGGCACTCTCGGGGACCCGCGGTTCGTACGCTCTGTCCGCATCCTGGACCCCAAGCACCGCAGCTTACCGGTACTTTATGGCGGTTCGCAGACGCTCGGCCTTCTGCCCCAACTGCGTCCACACATGGTACGCCGACGTGGAGGAAGCGCGCTACTCGGGCAGCGTGCCCAACTTGGCCGTCGACAGTGCCGGGCCGGATCCCCAGCTGGACGTGGTCGCGCTGGACCGACACCTGCATGCGTTCTTGACCACGGGCCACCGGGGGCTTCTGAACTCCAGTCACCCGGTCCAGAACGTTCGAAATGGATTCGGCGTGGTAGGGTCGGCTAGGTTCCGCAACCGGAAGCTCGACCTCGCCTCGTCGCTGGACGGGTCGCAACCGGGATCAAGCTGATGCGTCCGGGAGTCGCAAGCGTCGGCCTTGCGAGCGTCGGCCTGGGCGGCGCGTCAGGCTGGCGAGCGTCAGGCGGTTGCGGCTCCTGGCGCGCCTCGTGGCTTCTCCAGCCGGACGCCGACGATCGAGGACACGCCGGGCTCCTCCATCGTCACGCCGTATATCCAGTCCGCGGCCTCGATTGTGCGGGGGTTGTGGGTGATCACCACGAACTGGGTGCGGGACTTGAAGCCCTGCAGAAGCCGGATGAACCGTCCGATGTTGGACTCGTCCAGCGGTGCGTCGACTTCGTCCAGGACGCACAGGGGGCTGGGCTTGACCAAGTAGATGCCGAAGAGGAGGGAGAGTGCGGTCAGGGCTCTCTCTCCGCCGGAAAGCAGGTCGATCCGCTGGGTGCGCTTGCCCCGTGGCGCGGCGTGGATCTCGACGGGCGACTCCAGGGGGCTCTCCGGCTCCGCCAGCCATAGGTTCGCCTCGCCCCCGCTGAAAAGGTGCCGGAAGGTGTCCTGGAAGTTCTGGCGGATCGCCTCGAAGCTGGTCATGAAGAGATCGGTGGCCGTGGCGTTGATCCGGCGGATGGCGGCGCGCAGGTCGTCCCTGGCAGCCACCAAGTCCTCCTTCTGCTGGGAGAGGAACTCCAGACGGGCGCTCTCCTCGGCGTGTTCCTCCACGGCCAGCATGTTGACCGGCCCGATCTTCGCCAAGCGCTCCACGATCTCGGCCAGCTCGGCGCGCAGCTCTTCCGGTGCGCCCTCGACCGGCTTGGCGTCCGCCAGGAGCGCCTCCACTGGCCGGCCCCACTCCCCTTCCAGCCGCTCCTGGACCCGTTCCGCCCGGTTGCGGACCTCCTGGCGCTCCATTTCCAGCCGGTGACGCGCGTCGGCGGCCTCGCGCTCCGCGTGGCGGATCGTCCGTACCCGCCGCTCGGCCTCCATGACCGCCTCGGACACCCCGCGCAGCTCGTCGTCGCGGGCGTCCAGCACGGCCTTGGCTTCGTCGCGGTCCGCAAAGAGGCGTTGCATCCGGGTCCCGCCTTCCCGGTTGGTCGTGCGCGCGCGCTCCAACTCCTCGGCCAGCTCCGCCGACTCGCGGCCCAGCTCCTCCGCACCGGCGGCCGCCCGTTCGAGGGCCTGGGAGAGATCGGACACGCGGCCGCGCAGGCGTTCGACCTCGCTCTCCAGCCGCGCTGTCCTGATCGCACCCTCCGACTCGGCGGCACGAGCCTGCTCCCACTCCGCATCCACGACGGCAAGGGCGGCACGACGGTCCTCGCTGCGCTTGCCGACGTCCGCCTCCTCGCTAGCCAGCCGGACGCCCTCGGCCTCGGCCTCCCGCTCCCGTTCGGCGGCCTTCTTCCGGGCGGTCTTCGTTCCGGCCAGCTGGCGGGCGAGCTCCTCCTGACGGCGGCCCAGTCGGCGGTGGCGGTCGGTGTGGGCCACCGCCTCCGAGTCGGCGCTGCGGAGTTCGTCGCGGGCTTCCAAGAGCCGCTCCGAGGCGGCGTCGGTCTCGGACTCGGCGCGGGCGTGGTCCTCCTCCAGTGCCGTCCGCGCCGACCGGGCGTCTTCCAGCTCCCGCAGCGCGGCCTCCCGGTCGCCCTCTACGACGTCGATCCGCTCCCTGCGCTCCAAAGCGCCCCCAGCGGCACGGTCGGGCGCCAAGTGGACGGCGCCCAGAGAGTCGGCCCACCTCCGGACCCCTTGGTCGGACTGGTCGGCGCTGTCGGGCCGACCCGCACCGTTGGACTGGTCCGCACCGCCAGGCCGATTGGCGCCGCTAGGCCCACCCGTGCCGCTAGGCCCATCCGCGCCGCCAGCAAGCTCCGCGCCGCCCAGCAATGCCCGTACCCACGCGGCGCCCTCACCCTGGGCCGACACTCCGGCGGGAAGTCGTCCCCGAGGCTGGGGCGCCGCGTCCAGGGGCAACAACGACAGAGGGGCCTGTGCGACGGCGGCGCCGGAGCGGTACCAAGCCTCGATCCGCTCAACGGCCTCGTGGTCCCGCACCACCAGCGCGGAGCCGAAGCGGCCCAGCGCGTCGTCCACGATGCGGGCGTCCGCTCCGTTGATCCGCACGAACTCGGGGAGCAGGCCCGCAATCAACTCGGGGAAGGTCTCGCGGGCCTCCGCCGCCAGCGCCTCGGTTCCTTCGCCAGCCTCCACCGCGCGTCGGAGGGCAGCGAGCTCGGCGTCCAAGGCAGAGCGACTGGATTCCGCCTGCCGCTCGCGTTCCCGGGCCGACCGCAGCTCTTCCCGCAACAGCTCCAGGCGTCGCCGGCAACCGTCGAAGCGACGAGAGGCCAGAGCCGCCTTGGCCGACGCCTCGGTCGCCCGAGCGGTGAAGACGTCCCCCTGGCCGTCCAGCTCCTTCAAAGCCCCAGCCCCTTCCCGGGCATCGCGAGCCAATCGCTCCAGCCGTCGCCCCAGCTCCTCGGCCTGGATGCGGCCCGCGGCCCGGTTCCCCTCTGCCCGCGCAATCCGCAACGCAAGGGCACGGCTCCGTTCCTCCAGCTCCCGAACCTCCCGCCGGGCCGCCTCAAGCCGATCCCGAAGCTGGCCAACCTCCTTGCGGCGTTCCTTTAGGTCGGAATGCGCAACATCAAGTGAAGATTGAAGTTGCGCTTGTTCGGCGCGGTATCCGTTCAGCTCGTCTTCAGAGTTGAGGCGAAGCTTGGCCAACCGTTCCTGCTCTTCCGCGACTTGGCCGGACCGACGCTCCGCGGAGCCAATGCGCTCTCGGGCCACCGCCACCTGCGTCTCCACGCCCGCCAGCTCCGTGCGCACAGCGTCGAAGCGCGCGGCGGCCTCCACCCGACCCTTCTCCGCATCGACCTGCGCCAAGCGGGCCTTCTCCAGCTCGGCCTCCGCCGCACCCAGGCGCGCCTTCACCCCCGCGCCCTCCTCGCGGTCGCTCGTCAGCTGCCGGTCCACTTCGGCGAGGCGCGCCGTCAGCGCCTCCAGGTCCACCTTCACGACCGCCACCTCCACGTCCAGGCGCCGCACGCGCAACTCCTGCCAGCGCTGGGCCTTTCCCTTCTGACGGGCCAGCGAGCGCACCTTGGTGCTCACTTCGGCGATCACGTCTTCGACCCGCTGCAAGTCCACCTCGGACGTCTCCAACCTTCGAAGAGCGGCCCGCCGCCGGTCCTTGTACTTCCCGATCCCCGCCGCCTCCTCGAAGAGGGAGCGCCGCTCGTCCGTGCGCTCCGACAGGATGGCGTCGATCATCTTGATCTCGATGACCGCATAGGCGTTGGCCCCCAGCCCCGTGTCGCGGCACAGGTCCACCACGTCCCGCAGACGGCACGCGGTCCGGTTCAGGGTGTAGTCGCTGCCGCCGTCCCGGTACACGGTCCGGCCGATCTCCACCTCCTCGAAGGGTGTGGGCAGCACGCCGTCCTCGTTGGAGACGACCATCGCCACCGAGCCTCGGTTCACGGGCTTGCGGGAAGCGGTCCCCTGGAAGATCACCTCCTCCATCTTGGCACCCCGGATCGCCGACGGGCGCTGTTCGCCCAGCACCCAGCGGATGGCGTCGCCGATATTGGACTTGCCGCAGCCGTTGGGGCCCACCACGGCGGTGATGCCGTCGTGAAACTCGACGCGGGTGGCGTCTGGGAAGGACTTGAAGCCGTGAAGATGAAGGGAGCGCAGCTTCACGGGGCTACCGAGAGCGTCTTGGCGTCGCCCCAGAGAGCCTCCAGCCGGTAGAACTCCCGCACCGGGGCGTGGAAGACGTGAACCACGTAGTCGATGTAGTCCAGGAGGACCCATCTCCCCTCGTCCCTGCCCTCCACGTGCTCGGGCCGGACGCCGGCGGCCTTGGCCGAGTCCAGTACGTGCTCGGCAATCGCCTTCACCTGCACGTCGGAACGTCCGGTTGCGATCACGAAGTAGTCGGTGGCCGACGAGACGTGGCGCAGGTCAAGCACCACTACGTCTTCCGCCTTCTTGTCGAGGGCGCAGCGAACCGCGGCCCGGACTTCGTTGGGCACGCGTTCGGAGGCCGTCAAGCCAGCCGTCAAGCCGACTCGGGCTCCACCACCACCCGCACCTCCACCTCCACGTCGGCGTCCAGTCGGATCGGGACCCGGTACTCGCCCAGAGCCTTGATCGGTTCGTCGAGAAGCACCTGCCGCCGATCCACCTCGAAGTCGATCCCGGACTCAGCCGCCTCCTCCACGATCTCGCGCTGGGTGACGGAGCCGAAGAGCTTCCCCTCCTCGCCGGCCCGAGCGCGGAAGGTGAAGGTCTTCCCTTCGAGCTGGGAAGCCCGCCGCCGCGCTTCCAGGTAGTCCCGACGCGCCCTCTCGCCCCGCAACCGGCGCTCGTCCTCGATCAGCTTGACGGCGGCCTCGGTGGCTCGGTAGGCCAGTCCTTGGGGGATGAGGTAGTTGCGGGCGTATCCCGGCTTCACGTCCACGACCTCGCCGGCCAGGCCCAGGTGCTCAACGGCCTCGCGCAGAATGAGTCTCATGTCAGGCCCCGTGCTCCTTCATGTAGGGGATCAGAGCCAGGTACCGGGCGCGCTTGATGGCGGTGCCCAACTGGCGCTGGAAGCGGGCGGTGACCTTGGTGGTCCGCTTGGGCAGGATTCTGCCCTGCTCCGTCAGGAAGCGAGACAGGGTGGTGACGTCCTTGTAGTTGAGGAGGATGATCGGCGGCCCCTCGTGGCGACGGCGTCGGCCTCGGGCGCCGGAGAACTCGGGCGGCCCCGAGCGAGGAGGCTGTTCGTCCTCGGCGGACTCGTCGGCGTCGGCCTCGGCCTCGGAAGCGGTGTCGGAATCGGCGGACTCCGCGTCCGACGCAGCATCGGGAGACTCGGCGTCGGCACTGGCGTCTGGAGACTCGGCGGCCTCGCTGGTGTCCGAGCCGGCATTGGTGGCAGCAGAGCCAGCCCCGGCGTCGGCTGATCCGGCGTCGATGTCGGATGACTCGCCCTCGGCGCGAGCGTCATCGTTGGTGGAGTCGGACCCGGCGACTTCGGCCGGCGCATCCTCCCCCGCACCTCCGTCCGAAGCGTCCTCGCCATCCTCCTGTCCCGTCGAGGGGGGGTCGGCCAGGACGGAGGCGCCCGACGTGGGCTGGCCTTCGTTGACGACGATCAGGTAGCGCATCGTCTCTTCGTCGAGGCGCAACCGCCTCTCGAACTCGGGCAGCGCCGTGGGATCGACTTCGGCGTGAACGACGGCGTAGTAGGCCGTCTCGGCCTTGTCGATGGGGTACGCAAGCTGTCGCACGCCCCAGTGGTCCACGGTGGAGACTTGGCCGCCCAGCACGGCGTGGAACGCCTCCAGCTTGGCGTCCACGGCCGCCCGCTCCAGGCTGGCGTCCAGAATGTAGACGATCTCGTATGCTCTCATGTCGCGTGACGCTCCCTCGGACCGCGGTTGAAGTGGCGGGCCCCGCCGTTGCCAGGCGGAGCGGGCACGTTGTCGGTACGTCAGACCCAAAGCTAGCGAAGAATGCAGCCCTGCGCACGTTAGCAACCCTGCACGCGTTGGGGGTCTGGGGCGCGGGCTTGGGAGCCCGCCCCTCCGAACGGGTGGACTGACCCTCTCTCTCTCCACCCCCCTCCGTCAAGAGTTCCTCCGTTTTGGTAGCATTTTACCTCCACGCCTCCGTTTTTCCACCAAAATGGAGGCAAAATGGAGGCAAAGTGCCGAGAGACCCCCCTAGTCAAGGCAGCCCCACCCAGACCGGCGGGTTGCACTCGCCGAAGCTGCTACCGTGCTCGCAGAGCCTGCAGGCGGACGACCCGCACCAGCGGCGCGTCGTGCTGGTCGCTTTCCGCATAGGCCATGAGTCCGTCGGGGCCAAATGCCAACGGGAGCGCGAAGTCGTCGGCCGCCAAGGTGCCAAGGTACTCGCCCTGGGCCGTGAGCACGTCCGTCGGTCCATCGTCGGCACCGTCGCTCGCCGTGCGCCCGACCCAGATGCGGTCCTGGCTGTCCACCGCCAAGGCGGCGATCACCGGGACCTGGGGACCGAAGGTCGTCTGCGCCAACTGTGCGCCCATCACCTCCGAGACGATCGCGTTGAGCTGCTCGGTGGAGATGCGGAAGTTGCTGTTCGCATTCGGTACGAACAGGACTTGGTTGTCGCGCCCCGCCTCGGCACCCTGCCACTCCGCGCGCCTGCTCATCTCGGCTTCTCTCATGGAGGCGGTGACCGGCAGCGGCTGGATCGGCCGCTCGACTACCTGTGCTAGCGAACCGTCGGGTGCGATGAACTTGACCCGATACCCCGTCGAATCCACGACAACGACATGCTCGCTGGTCAGAACTGCGGTCAGCAATGGCGGCCCAAAGGCTTGAAGGGCTCCCAAGACGCCGCCACGAACCCGCAGGTTGCTGCCAGTCGGCCTAAGGATTTGCTCTGCGCCATCGTCGGTGTCGGTACCGCGCCAAGCCGAGTAAAACAATCGTCGCCGCTCGCCGAGCACCTGCACTTCCAGATTGCGTTGGTGCGGGCCTCCTTGCGGCAGCCCTGTCACGACGAGCCTGCCGTCCGGGAGTGCATGAAGGCCCCGTCCCACCAGTCCGCCTTGAGTCACGCTCGGGCCGTCGTCGTCGGGGTTCGCCGGGTACTGCTCCAAGAAAGTTCCGTCGGGATTGAACGTCAGGAAGGCGTTGTGGCCGAAATCGTAGACGACGAGGCGGTCGTCCGGGAGAACCACGATCGAGGCCGGTGCTCGAAGCTCGCCAGGTCCGCCACCGCCTCGCGACACCTCTCGCCGAAACGCCCCGTCCGGGCCGATCACGACCAGTCGGAGGTTCCGCGTGTCGAGTATGATCAGGTTGCCTTCGCTGTCGAACGCTGCGTCGTCGACTCTCGAAAAGGCGTCCCATCCCTCGGCATCTTCGCCACCGACCGTGAACACGTCTTCCACGACGGCATCCACGAACACGTCGGGCCCGTCCAGCAAGGCCGTCGCCGGCGCTCCGTTCGTGTCGGGCACCTCGCTACCACACGCCCACAGAAGGGGCAGAGCGACCAGCAGGGGCAGGGCGACCAGCAGGGGCAAGTCGGCCACGGCCGCCCCCCATCGGCCCCGAACGCCACTAGGCCAGCGCGACTCTATGGACATGCCGGCGAAAGTAGAGCGGTGCTTCGGCTCGACGCTAGCGGTACGGGAGCTCGCTTGCGTTCGGGAGCTCGGCACCAGCGTTCGGGAGCAGCATTTCGGGAGCGGGCTTGCTTCTGGCGTCGAATGCTGGCCAATTGTACGATTGGCGCGGTTGGCCTGCAGCCGACGACGACGACCACGGAACGAGAGAGCACGCCTCCAAATGGACTTCACATTCGCCGGTGCTTCGGAGAGCGACACCTTCGGCTGGTTCGCCGAGGGGTTGCGGACGGTGATGGAATCGCAGGGCCATCGCCACGTCGCCGAGGCCGCCGACGCCAAGCTCGTCGTCAACTTCTTCCCGAAGGACGAACCCCGTCCGGTTCGCCGGGGCGCCCAGTCCGTCTTCGTGTGCGCGGTGACCGAGTTCCCCAGCCCGTTCACGGACCCCATCCCGCAGGGCTATCCGACGCTGATTCGCGCGCTGGCCAACCTGGCCGTGGGACTGGTGCCGGGCCCCTACGGCGACCCGGACGTGCACTTCGTGACCTTGGAGCAGGGCCACTACACCGTCTCCGGCAACGCGGACCGCTCCCATTACTTCGAGAAGGTGTACGACCGCATCCACCCGATGGCGTCGTCCACGCTGGTCATCGAGAACTTCTTCGAGCCGGACTTGCCCCAGGAGCTGTGGGGCGGCGACGCGATCACCGAATCGATCTACCGGGCGGGCAAGAAGCTCGACGGGCTGAACCTGCTCCCGGCCCCCTTCCCCATGGACAAGCTCCTGTCGAAGCGGGACTTCCGCCACGTGAAGCGGCTCTTCGGGATCGGCGGCCTGTCGTACGGAAACGTGTCGGCCCGCTTCGACGACGACTGGTTCTGGATGAGTGCCAGCGGCGTGGACAAGTCCAACCTCCGGGAGATCGGCACGCACATCCTCATGGTGAAGGACTACGACCCGGAGCGGAACGGGATGCGGGTGGGCCATCCGCCCGGCGTGGAGCCACGCCGCGTCTCGGTGGACGCCATCGAGCACTGGATGATCTACCGCGAGCACCCCGGCGTCGGCGCCATCCTCCACATCCACGGCTGGATGGACGGCATCCCGTCCACCGAGTTCAACTTCCCCTGCGGGACTCGGGAGCTGGGCAAGGCGGTGGCCGACCTGGTGCGGGAGGCGGACGACCCGGCGCGGTGCGTGGTCGGGCTCAAGAACCACGGCCTCACGATTACGGGCACCAGCTTGGACGAAATCTTCGAGCGGATCGAGGGGAAGATCCTGCCGGCGGTGCCGATGGCGTAAGGCCGGCCGGTGCCGCGTAGGCCGGCGATGCCGCTGGCGTAGCCCGGCGAAGGGGGCGACTTACCCCGCAGCCAAGGCGGCCTGCACGGCCGGGACCAGCGCCAAGTACCGTTCGTAGGCCCAGCGGGCGTCGTCCAGATTCAGCCGCTCGGTGTTGGTGTGGGCGTGGCGTTCCAGGCCGGGGGCGAAGCCGATGGTGGGGATGCCCCGTACGCCGCATGTCCAGCCGCCGTCGGTGGCGAAGGTCCAGGGGCGGACTCTCGCCGGACGGCCGGGCTCGCCCTCCCTTTCGTTCCGCTGGTCCGCAGCTTCATTCCGCTGGTCCGCAGCTTCGTTCCGCCGGCCCACAGCTTGGGCGGCGGCTTGCACCACGGGGTGCTTCGGGTCCATGCAGAAGCCGGGGCTGAGGATGCTCCGCTCCTCCTCCACGCCTGTGTAGGCACGCTGTCGCTCGGTGGCCAGGCGGCACTCCGCCATCCCCCACCCTCGGCCGTCTTGGTCGAGCTTGGGCTGGACGGCTTTCCGCACCCGAGCCAGCAGGGCGTCTTCGGTGTCGGAGGGCAGGATGCGCCAGTCCAGGGTCACCGTGACCCGGTCCGGAACCACGTTGAGGCTGGCTGGCGTGGCGTCGACCCCGGTGGCCACCACCGACGCCGGCCCGAGCATCGGGTCCTTCCCCTGGCGCCGGGCTAGATCGTCCACTCCCGCCAGCACCGCCGGGAGCGCGTCCAGGGCGTTCTGGGCGCGGCCGGGCGCCGAGGCGTGGCCGGCCAACCCCCGCACGGTGATCTCGATCTCCGCCCTGCCCCGGTGGCCGATCGCCACGTCGCCGTTGGTGGACTCGCCGATGATCACCGCCGCCGGCCGCAACCCTCCGTTGGGACGGGTCAGGTGGTCCATCCCCCAACCGCCCCGCTCCTCGAAGACGGGGTGCGCCACGATCACGTCGCCCGCGGCCTTGCCCTTCAGCGCCGCGCCCACATGGGTCTGGAGCGCCAGGGGCCCCTTGATGTCCATTGCGCCCCGACCGTGGAGGTGCCCGTCGGCGATCACGCCGTCGAAGGGCGGGTGCTCCCACTCGCTCTCGTCGCCGGCGGCCACCATGTCCAGGTGCGCGCTGAGCATGACCGACGGCGAGCTGCGATCTTCGAAGCCTTTGACCACGCCTACGACATTGCCCAGCTCGTCGGTCCACACCTGGTCGTAGCCCAGCGCCTCCATCTCGGCCACGACGCGCCGCACCAACTCCCCCTCCTCGCCGGGAAGGGACGGGATGCGGATCAGGTCCTGGGCGAAGGCGACGGCCGCATCGAACGAGGGAGCCGTCGGCCGCCTCACGCCAGGAACCACGGCGCCAGCACCAGCGACACCACGCTCATCAGCTTGATCAGGATGTTGAGCGACGGGCCGGAGGTGTCCTTGAAGGGGTCGCCCACCGTGTCGCCCACGACCGCCGCCTTGTGGGGGTCCGAGCCCTTGCCGCCGTGAGCGCCGCCCTCGATGTACTTCTTGGCGTTGTCCCACGCGCCCCCGGCGTTGGCCATGAATAGCGCCATGAGCACGCCGGTGACGGTGGCGCCCGCCAGCATTCCTCCAAGCGCTTCCACCCCCAGGAACCGGCCCACCACCACGGGCGCCAGAACGGCGGTCACTCCCGGCAGCATCATCTCCCGGAGGGCGGCGCGGGTGGAGATGTCCACGCAGCGCGCCGAGTCGGGCTTGGCGGTGCCGTCCATCAGCCCCGGTATCTCCCGGAACTGGCGGCGCACCTCGTCCACCATCCCAGCGGCGGCGCGGCCCACGGCGGTCATGGTGAAGGCGCCGACCAGGAAGGGCAGCATCCCGCCGATGAAGAGCCCGACCACCACCAGCGGGTTCGTTAGGTCGATTCCCGAGTCCTGGAGTCCCACGCTGGAGGCGTAGGCCGAGAAGAGCGCCAGGGCCGTAAGCGCGGCGGAGCCGATGGCGAAGCCCTTGCCGATGGCGGCGGTGGTGTTGCCGATGGCGTCCAGCGAGTCCGTCACCTTGCGGGTCTCGGGTCCCAGTCCGGCCATCTCGCTGATCCCGCCGGCGTTGTCGGCCACGGGACCGTATGCGTCCACGGACATGGTGGCGCCCACGGTCGCCAGCATCCCCACCGCGGCGATGCCGATCCCGTAGAGGCCGCAGGCCATGTACGAGACGAAGATCGCGCCGCAGATCAGGAGGAGGGGCAACGCCGTGGACTCCATGCCCACCGCCAGCCCGGTGATGATGTTGGTGGCGGAGCCCGTCTCCGACGACGCGGCGATCTTCCGCACGGGGCGCGCGCCGGTGTAGTACTCCGTCGCCAAGCCCACGAGGATGCCCACCAGCGTGCCAGCCAGGATCGCCCAGAACGGACCCATTGGCGACTTGGCGGCGCCAGTGGCCGGGTCCACGATCGTCATGTCCATCGCCCGCACCACGAAGTACATGAGGACCAGGAAGAGGCCGGCGGCGATGAACGTCACGTTGCGGAGGGCGGCGCCCGGCTCCGACCGCTCCAGCAGCTTCATGGCGCCGATCGCGACGAGGGAGCAGAGGAGCCCCACCAGCACCGTCACCACGGGAAGGGCCACGGCCTGCACGGCACTGGCGGCCAGGGCGACGGAGGTGGCGCCGATGGCGATCGTCGCAACCATCGAGCCCACGTACGACTCGAAGATGTCGGCCCCCATTCCCGCCACGTCGCCCACGTTGTCGCCTACGTTGTCGGCGATCGTGGCCGGGTTGCGCGGATCGTCCTCCGGGATCCCTGCCTCCACCTTCCCCACCAGGTCCGCGCCCACGTCGGCGGCCTTGGTGAAGATGCCGCCGCCCACTCGGGCGAAGAGGGCGATCGAGGACGCGCCCATGGCGAAGCCGGAGACGATCTCGGCGAAGCGCGGCAGATCTCCCGTGCCCGGGATGGCGCCGGCGGCCTCCAGCGCGTACAGGACGCCGATCCCCAGCAGTCCCAGCGCCGCCACCGAGAGCCCCATCACCGCACCGCCGAAGAAGGCGACGCGCAGCGCCTTGCCTTGCCCTTCCGTGTTGGCGGCAGCGGAGGTGCGCACGTTGGCTCGGGTGGCCGCCTTCATGCCGAAGAAGCCCGCCAGGACGCTGCACCCGGCCCCGGCCACGTAGGCCGCCGCCGTGCCCGACCCGATCGCCAGGTAGAGCAGCACGGCCACGACGGCCACGAACACCGCCAGGACGGTGTACTCGCGGCGGAGGAACGCCATGGCGCCGTCGTGGATCTGGTCCGCCAAGTCGGCCATGGCGTCGGTGCCGCTCGGCTGGCTCTTCAGGTAGACGTATACGCCCAGGGCGGCGAGCAGCCCCACGGCGCCCGCGGTCCACGACCACTCGGCCAGGGCCAGTAGCTCGGTCACGTTCGTTGCTTCCTCTGCTGTTGTGAGGTCTCTGGAATGTCGATCATCATCGGTTGAATCGGTTCATCGCGGCGTCCACGCCCTCTTGGGCCCACACGCCCACGGCTCGGCTCAGCTCCGGCAGCAGGGCCGTGACCGAGTCTTCGTCCGCCTCGGGCATCGGCGACAGTACCCATTCCGCCATGTCCACGCCCGCCGGGGTCACCCCCACACCGATCCGGAGCCGAGCGTACTTCTGGGTTCCGAGGGCCGCGCTGACGGACTTGAGGCCGTTGTGTCCTCCGGCGCCGCCACTCCGGCGAAACCGCACCTTCCCCACCGGCAGCGTTGCGTCGTCGGTCACCACCAGCAGGTCCCGCTCCACCTGGAAGCCGTCGATCCGCCAAAGGTTGGCGACGGCGGCACCGCTCCGGTTCATGTAGGTGCGAGGCTTGAGAAGGGTGATCGGCCGTCCGTCGATCTTGCCCGACGCCTTCAGCGCTCGTCCGCCCCGCTCGAAGGCGCCGAAGTCGTGGTCGTAGGCGAAGCGGTCCACGACCCACCAGCCCACGTTGTGCCGTGTGGCGTCGTACTCCGGGCCAGGGTTGCCGAGGCCGGCGACCACCTTGCCGCTTGGCGGCGTCAGCTCTCGTCGTCCGACTCCGGTTGCGTCGCCGGATCGGCCTCCGGTTCGATCCCTTCGGCCGCCTCTTCCTCTTCCTCGACGGAGATCGTCGGGGCTGCGACGCCGCAGATCACGAGTCCAGGGTCGGCCAGGTTCTCCACATCGTCGGGCATCTCCAAGTCGCCGGCCCGGAGCACGTCGCCCACCGCAAAGGAGGTCACATCCACCTCGATCGCCTCCGGGATCTTGGAGGGCACGCACTTGACTGGGACGTCGTGGGAGACCTGGTCCATCCTTCCGCCGTCGTTGCGAACCCCGGCGGCGACACCCATAAGGTGGACGGGGACCTGCACTTCGATCGGCACGCCCCGCCGGATGCGAAGGAAGTCCACGTGAAGGATGTCGGGGCGGAAGGGGTGCGTCTGCACTTCGCGAACCAGCGCCCGCTCCGTGTCGCCGCCCAGGGAGAGGTGCAGGATCGTGTTCTCGACGGAGATCGCCTCAAAGACGCGGCGGGCTTCCTGCGCCTCCACCGAGACCATGACCGGCGCATCGTTCCCGCCGTACACGATGGCGGGGACCCGTCCGGCACGGCGGAGCTTGCGAGCGGCGCCTTTGCCAGAGGCGTTGCGGAGTTCGAGGTTGAGCGTGGCTTCCATATGGATTCGGGGTCGTCGGTTCTACGTTCGGGGTCGTGTCAGTTCAGGCCAAGGCGACCTTGGCGGGAGCCGGCTCCTTGTACTCGAACAGCTCGCTGACCGATTCGTTGGAGTGAATGGATGTGATGGCGTTGGCCAGCAGGCCGGCCACCGAGAGCACCGTCATGCCGGGGAAGCGCTTCTCGGGCGGAAGGTCGATCGTGTCGGTGATCACCAGCTCCTCAATCGGCGCCGCCGCGAGCCGGTCCACCGCATCGCCGGAGAGGAGAGCGTGGGTGCCGGCCACGAACACGGTCCGGGCGCCCCGTTCCTTGAGAGCCCAGGCTGCCTGCACGATCGTCCCGCCGGTGTCGATCATATCGTCGGTGATGAGGCACGTCCGGTCCTTCACGTCGCCCACCACGTTTACGATCTCGCAGAGGTTGGCCGCCGGACGCCTCTTGTCGATGATCGCGAAGGTGCCCTTCAGCCGCCGGGCGAAGCCTCGGGCCATCTTGGCCGATCCCACATCCGGCGCCACTACCACAGGGTCCGCCAGATGCTTGCTCAGGAAGTAGCCGGTGATGACCGGCGCCGCGTAGAGGTGATCGACGGGGATGTCGAAGAAGCCTTGGATCTGGTGCTGGTGAAAGTCGATGCCCACCACCCGGTCGGCACCGGCGGCCACGATCAGGTTGGCTAGCAGCTTGGCGCCGATGGCGACCCTGGACTGGTCCTTCCGGTCCTGGCGGCCGTAGCCGAAGTAGGGGACCACCGCCGAAACCCGGGCAGCCGACGCGCGCTTGGCGGCGTCGATGAGGAGGAGCAGCTCCATGACGTTGTCGCCGTTGGCGGTCGTGGGCTGGATCACGAAGACGTCCCGGCCCCGGGCGTTCTGGTCGATCCGCACGAAGATCTCGCCGTCGGCGAAGTTGTGGATCTTGGCCGCTTCGGTCGAGGTGCCTAGCCTAGCCCCGATCGCACGGGCCAGGGGGCGGTTGGCTCGGCCCGAGAGGAGGAGGAGTGGACCGCGGCTGTAGGTGTCGTCCATGGGGGCGGTAGGCGAGCCGGGACGGGGATGGAGTGTCGGCGAGGCGGGTTCGACCACAGCCGATAAGTATAGGGATCGAGGGAGGGCAGGTCAACGGGATGGGGGACCGTGGCAGGCCGACCTGCCGCCGGGCGCCCGTCGGCTTGCCGCTAGTGCCCGCCAGCCTGCCGCCCGCCCCGTCAGCTCGCCATCAGTGCGTTGAACACGAGCTTGAAGGTGCCGTGGGTCTGGGCTCGGTGCTGGGCGCGAAACCCGATCATGACGATCGTGCCTTCCCCGTGGGCCACCGACACCATGGCGGCCTTGTTGGCTATTGCATCTTCCCCGAGCAGCCAGCCGCTCTGGAGGATGTCCCGGTCCACATAGGTGACGACGCGGCTCACGTCGGAGCTGCGTGCGCCGGGCACGGTTTCGTAGACCTGGCCGCCGGCCAAGTAGGTCGCCAGGGCATCCCGGGGCATCCCATAGGCGAAGCGGCTTGAGGTGTCCACTTTCGAGCGGAGCGTCGATCCCGGTGCCCAGAAGTCGTTGCCCCACATTCCCGCGACGGCGTTGCGGACAGGCACGTCGAACTCGTCCAGCACCAGCTGTCCGGCCTGGGCGAAGGTCACCAGCGTGCCTCCGTTCCGCACGAAGGCCTCCAGCGCCTCCGCGCCGGCCTGGCCGAAGCCGCTCCGGTACTCGGGCGGCGTGCCTTGCGGATCGGGACCTCGGGCGCCCGTCCTGTTGTCGGGGGGACCCAGCATCATCTCCTTGCTGTCGGCGGGCAGGATGATGACGTCCCAGTGTTCGTGGAGGTCGCCGGCCAGGATTTGGGCGTCCAGCAGGCTCGTGTAGGGGAAGCCGAACTCTTCCAGCAGCAAGCGGGTCCATCCCTCGTCCATGTTGCCGCCGTAGTAGCGCTGGTACATGCCGATTCGCTGGCGGGCGATGGAATGGACGGATGGGCGCGCACCACCTGCGCCGTCGGTGCCGGACACGTCGCCGTTCCAGGGGACAAAGTCCACGCCGGTGGCTTCCGCGACCTCGATCAAGGTGGCTCGCGGGGCCTCGATGTCCACCACGAAGTCGCCTGGGCTCGGCGCGGCACCGGCGGGGCCGCTCGCTTCGCCCGGGGCACCGCTCGCCGCGGCGCCGCTCGCCTCGCCGACAATGCGGCTCACCTCCACGCTCGCGTCGAAGAGCATGTTCACGGCCTTGAAGGCGTCGTTGAGGGCGCCGTCCAGCCGGTAGCCGGCGGAGCCTGCGTTCACGCTCCCACGCGGTGCCACCAGTCCCTCCACGGGGACCAAGGGGGCTGTCACGGGCTCGCTCGCCGGCTCCACTCGCACGCCCATGAACTCGGCGATCACGTCGGCGGACATGTCGTATGGGCGGATCGGCTCGCCGGAGGCCGTGCGGGTGTAGCTGTTGTCCGGGTAGAAGGTCCGCCCGAGCAGCCAGCGGATCACGCCGCGCTTGGGCTGGGCCAGGGAGACGACATAGCTGCCTGGGCCGTACACCCGTCCCTCGTGGGTGAAGGCGTCCGGCGCGCGCTCGACGGTCACGCCCTGGAGGAGCAGCTTGTTCACCATCTTTGCCATGGTGAGCGGATCGTGCTGCGCCGCCGGAATCACGTACGCCTTCACATCCCCCTCCATGCCTCGCTGGACTTGGCGGCTCGCCTTGTTGTAGGCGTTGCGGAGGACGGTCTCGCGGTTCTTGGCGGCGATCTCCAGCGGCGAGAACGTCGCCACGATCTGCCGCTCCACGATGTCGCGCACCCGCCACCATCCCCCCGGCCAGGGGTTGGGAAAGGTCGTCTGCGCCTCGTACTCGGGAAGCTGGCGCGAGCCCCGAAGCTGGTCCGGGTGCACGTAGAGCGGCGTGGCCAGGCGGGCGCTGGCGGCCTCGGTGAGCATTCCGGCGATGTTGTGGAACGGCGTGATCCAGTGGAAGCCGAAGTGCCCCCAGCCCGAGTAGATGGCGGCGTTCACCGTGCCTTCGAAGCCGGCTTCCTCCATGCGGTACGCCATGTGGGCGCCGTACCAGGACATCTCGCGCCAGACGAGCGGGTCGCCCTCGGGACGGATCGGCTCGGCGTAGGGCGGAAGGTAGATGCGCGCCGTGTACGCCCCCATCTGGTGGTGGTCGATGTACGCCTGGGGAATCCACTCGCGGAAGATGATCTCGGCTCCGTAGCGGGACTCCACCGTGTTCTGCATGAAGGCGTCGCGGTTGTTGTCGTGGCCGATGTAGTGGTGGTAGAGCTCCGGGGGCGACGCGCCTTCGTACTCGGTGCCCACCCAGCGGTCGTACCACTCGGTCACGATGCCGATCCCGTCGGGGTTGAAGGCTGGGATCAGGATCGAGAGCGTGTTGTCCAGGATTTCGTGGATCTCCGGGTCGTCGCGTGTGGCGAAGAGATACGTGATCTCCGCCGCCGACTGGCTGGCCGCCACCTCCGTGGAGTGCAGGGCGTACGACTGGACGAAGACCACCGTGCCGTTGCGGACCGCCGCGTCGATCTCGGCCTGGGAGCGCCCCCGGGGGTCTTGGAGGATGGCGTTCATGCGCTGGAGCTCGTCCAGCCGCGACAAGTTGTCGGGCGACGACACGAAGATCGACAGGAACGGCTCGCCTAGGGTGGAGGGCCCCATGTGCACGACCTGCACCCGGTCGCTGTGCTCGTCGATCAGCTCGTAGTACTCCACCAGCTTGTCCCAGGGGGCCAGCTTCCGGTCGGCCCCCATCTCGTGCCCGAAGAACTCGGCGGGCGAAGGAATGGCCAGTTGGGCGGCGGCGGACTGGGCCGCGGGGGCCAGGAGGGCGGTTCCGGCGGCTGTCGCTCCAACCAGGAGGGCTCGAACGACCGGCGTTCCCTGCCGCACGCGACGCCGAGGGGTGAAGGGGCGGCTGGATGGGTGTTGTGCTGTCGTCATGAATGAAGGCGGCTCGGGAGTGTGAGGGGCGAAGGCGAGGGGGTGGCGAGCGAGCGATGACGTAGGAGGTACAGTCTACCGCAGCGTCGTACACCGTAGCGCGAGCTACCGCTTTCGGCTACCCGTTTCGGGCCGTTGCCCCATCGCCACTCGGCCCGCGGCCGCAACCGTGAAGGCGCGTCGGCGGGACAGAGGCATCCGGCCTGGAGCAGACACCTCCACCACGACGTCGTATGCGCCGGGGTCGAGTCCCGGCAGGCGGACGCTGAACACGCGGAGGAAGGGTCCCGGCCGGTCCGGTCCGGCTTCCTGCCACTGGACGGAAACCTTCTCGGCGGGGCTGGCGAGGCCGAGGCGGCGGGCCAGCCGACGGAACGCGCTCGGGTTGCGGTCCTCCACCCATGCTCGGAAGCCGACGGACTCGGTGCGGTAGCCAAGTCCATAGACCTCCAGGGCGACTCCCAGCACGTCGTCGCCCTCGGCCTCGGGGCGGGCGCGCAAGGAGCCGATCACCTCCTCCATGGTCACGAGTTGCCCGCCCGCGTCCACGAGCACGAGGTCGGAGAGGGCGAAGAGGTCGGGGGGCACGGGGCGCAGGCTCATGCCCACGCGGAGGCGCTGCGCCCGCCGTCGGTCCGGGTCCCAGACCTCCAGACTCGCGAAGCCCCAATCGGTGTGCGGGACACCGCTGGCAAGCCGGACCGCGCCTGTGGAGTCGGGGGTTGTGCGCAGGTCGAGGACCGGGCCGTTGGCCCCACTCTGGGCCTCGTGAGCCTCGTGCTCGGCAGAAGAACCGTCGATCGAGGAACCGTCGATCAGGAAGAGGCCGGCCCTCGCGCTTCGCCGGGGAGGATCCAGCTCCGGCCACTCCGGGACCGACGCCGCGGCGACGATCAGCACGTGGTCGCGCCGCCAGAAACGTCCGATCTGCCCGTCGAGGGCGCCGAGGGAGTCCAAGTGGGGCGACAGGTAAGCGCTCCGGGCGTGCCCTGGCGGGAGCGTCCACGTTAGTACGGAGTCGTCTTCCGACGGCTGCAGGACGTCGCGGGGCGGGAAGGTCCTGGCGGCGGCGGGAGGGTCGCGTCCCACCACCGGGCTCGTGGCCGATCCCCCCCTCGGCCATCCCTTCTCCCACGCGACCGACCAGCCGTAGCGAACCGCCGCCTGGGTCAGGTCGCGACCCCACCGCATCCCGTGCGGGTTGCGGGCGTTCCCGAAGCTCATGGCGTACGTCCAGCGGGCCAGGTGGCCGGTCCACCGGTCGTTTCCCGGCGCCAGCAGGAGCGGATCGGCCAACTCCCAGAGCCGAGCGACGGCCCCAGCCGAGTCCGGTTGCTCGCCCGCCCACTCCAGGAGCCGACCGCCCAGCACCGGCTCTGGGTCCGTCCACTCAGCGGCCAGCTCGTCGGGCATGGCGGCCAGCGCCCGGTCGAATGCGTGTGCCGCCTCGACGGTTCGGTCCTGCAAGTGGAGGGCGAAGCCCAGGTAGGCCGCGCAACGCCAGCGGTCGGGCAAGCCGCACGAGGTCGCCAGCACTTCGGCGTCCTCCAGCCGATCCGCCTCCGCCAGGTACCGGATCCGCTGGCCGAAGAGCCAGTGGTCGCCCGGAATCGCCTCCGCCAACGCCGCCAAGTCGGTCAGGAGCATGTTGCGCGCACGGCGGATCGTGGGCGGCTCGGGCCGAGGGTCCCACTCGTCGTCGGCCTCGTCCCAGATGCACAGGCGGCCAATCACCTCGTCGCACTCCCGCGAGCCTCCGGCCAGTGTGCGCGGCAGGTCGCGAACTCTGTGGCGCTCGAAGCGGCTCTGGTGGTCGCGAGCCTCGCGGTGGAGAGTGACGGAGTCAGGCGGCTGGACCCGGAGGAACACCGGCGCTTCGACGCCGCCGGACGCTGGCGACGCGGCCAACGATGTCCAGGCCAGGACCGAGAAGGGGAACATTGTCGTAGATTGCCGGTTGGGACCACGCTCCAGCGCGGGACCGCGAGTCGCACCTTGAACCCGCAGAGATCGAGACTGCCGCCGATGAACAAATCCCGCAAGCCGAAGCCGGTGGTGGTCGCCACCCAGGGCGTGACGATCCGCGACTTCATCGTCTTTCAGGTGAAGCTGGGGCTGGAAGGGGCGAGGGACTTCCTGGCCATGAATCTGTCGCTGATCGCGCTGGTCATCGACCTCTTCTCGGGGCGCGGGCGGCGGCCTCGGCGGTTCTACACCGTCGTGCGCTGGAGCCGACGCTTCGACGGGTGGCTGCGACTCCACAGCCTGAAGGGCCTGCGGGAGATGGAGGAGCAGGTCGAGCCCGGTCGGCCGCCTGTTCTGGGATCAGGGACGGAGATGGAGGAAGACGCAATGCCGTACGGCAGCGACGGGCAGCCAACCTCTCGCGGTGGCCAGCGCCGACTGGGCTCCGATGCCGACACGCTGGTCGAAGAGATCGAGCGGCTAGTGCGGAAGGGGTCGATGCGGTGAGGGTTGGTCGGAGAAGCTAGAGTGGGCTTGTCGTGTCCAGATAGAGCTTCAGGACCCACTCGTGGAAATGAGTATCCAGGTCCCAGTCGTCGCAGGGCTGTTCAGCACCTGCCCACGACTTGATCCGTCGCACGCGACCCCTCCAGCCCGTCGCGTCCAGCCGTAACCAGCCTTCCCGGCCATCCGATGGCGTCCATGCAGCCAGGAAGTTGTGGAACGATCGGACCAGATGCGCTGGCTTGCGCTCCAGTATATGGTTCGCTTCTGCCACCACGGCCTTTCGGAGTTCGCGGCGCCGTGAAGTGGTCAGCGCGGGCCGATGCTCCATCGGGACTGGTATCGTGATGCGCTGCTTCTCGTGCTTCATGGACTGCTCCTTTCTGACTACTACTCGTTGGTGGTGCGCGTCCGGCGGGCATCGTCGGCGAAGAATCGCCAGACGAACGTCACGCCAACGCCGACGATGGCCCCCAGCAAGGCAAACGGGATCGTATCCGGTGCGGTCGGGGCGATGTTGATCACGAGTTCCTCCAGCCCTCCTGCCTGTCCGGTCCGCGAGATTGCGACGAAGTATCCCAGGACCCAGCCAGCGAAGGCACCGAAGGCTGCCCCGATCAGTGCGTGCAAGGGCGTGAAGGCGTTGGTCGACTTCGCCACGACCTCCGGGTCAACCATCGCGGGGCCGCTGGCAGAGAGGCGTCCAGATAGATAGAGCTTCAGGACCCACTCGTGAAAATGCGTGTCCAGGTCCCAGTCGTTGCAGGGATGCATAGTGCCCGCCCAGGACTTGATCTGCCGCACGCGGTTCATCCAGCCCGCCCCGTCCAGCATCAGCCAGCCTGGTCCGCCATCCGAGGGCACCCATGCATCCAGGAAGTTGTGGAACGATCGGATCAGATGCGCAGGCTTGCGCTCCAGTATCTCGTTCCTCCAGAGCACCACGGCTTCCTCGAGTTCGCGGCGCCGTGAACTGTTCAGCGTGGGCCGATGCTCCATCGGGACGGGGATCGTGATAGCCTGCTTCTCGTGCTTCATGTGCTGCTCCGTGCTGGGTTGGTGATCTGCACTCGTCTCGCCTAGCCCAGTGTCCAGACGGACCATGGGCGGCGGGCAGCTGCCGATGGCGGAGTTGAAGTCTAGTAGTCTAGTCTAGTGTCCTGGACACACGACGATCGAAGGAGCCGAAACCGACGTGACGAATCGCTACACGTACCGCATCACGTGGTCCCCGGAGGATCGGGAGCATCTCGGGCTGTGCGTCGAATTTCCCTCCTTGAGCTGGCTTGCGTCCACGCCGGAGCAGGCTCTAGCAGGAATACAGGAAATCGTTCGCGAGGTCCTCGCCGACATGCGCCGGGAGGGCGAGCAGGCACCCAAGCCTCTTGCCGACCGCACCTACAGCGGAAAGTTCATGGTGCGCATGGCTCCCGAGACGCACCGGAGACTCGCGGTCGAAGCCGCGGAAGAGGGCGTCAGTCTCAATCGCTTGGTCAACGCCAGGCTCGCGGGTTGACGCTCGGGTCCTCGGTCGGCGTGTCCAGGTCATCGAGCGCGCTTGTCGGGTCCAGATAGAGGCGCAGGACCCACTCGTGGAAGTGCGTGTCCAGGTCCCAGTCGTTGCAGGACTGCACAGCACCCGCCCAGGACTTGATCCGCCGCACGCGATCCAGCCAACCCGTCCCGTCCAGCATCAGCCAGCCTGATCGGGGATCCGCAGGCCGCTTGGCCACCAGGAAGTCGTGGAAGGGCTGGACGAGGTGTGCGGGCTTGCGCTCCAATATCTCGTTGGTCCAGAACGCCACGGCCTCGCCGAGTTCACGACGCCGTGAACGGTTCAGCGTGGGCCGATGCTCCATCGGGACGGGTATCGTAATCTTCTGCTTCTCGCGCTTGATGTGTCCGTGTAGTTCAGCAGATGGACGTGGCTCCACTGGTGCAGCCACCTCCACCTGTACCGCCGCCCCCAGTGCTTCCAGAGCATCGCCGACCGACGCGAAACGGCTCTCGGCATCGGGTGCGGTCGCTTGATCCAGGAAGGCCGCCACTCTCGGATACGCGGCCCGGTCTCCGTGCTCCCAGTTCAGTCCGCGCTCCTTCTGCTGGTGCTTGTCGTGCACGAAGGGCTTCTGATTGAACAGCACCTGGAAGAAGGTGGCGGCCAGCGAGTAGAGGTCGTCGGACGGTCGGGCCTCTCCGTTGCAGACGCGGCTTGGAGAGCCGTAGAGGATGGCGCCCGGTGCCACCGGGGCTTCCCCGATGGGTGTGATGAAGTCGTAGTCGGTGAGCACCAGCCGTTCCGTCCCAGCACCGGAGCCGCTTGAACGACCGTCGCCGGACACCAGGATGTTGCCGGGGCTCACGTCGCCATGCACGAGCCCGTGGCGGTGGAGCACATCCAGCGACTCGCACGCTTGGCGCAGCCAGTCCATGACCAGCTCCTCCGGCTCCTGGTCGTGGTCCTCCGCCAGTAGCGGCGCCACGCCGGCGTAGTCGGCCAGCGCGGCGCCCTCGATCCACGCCAAGAGCGCCACGAACTCGTTCTCGCGCCACTCCTCGGCGACCTGGAGGACGGTCGAGAGGCCCGGATGCTGGCTCACTGACTGCCGAGCGCGCTTGTAGGCCAAGCGCACATGCTTCCCCGTCTCCTCGTCGCCCACCACCTTGCCCACGAAGGTGCCCACTTCCCGCTTCGTCGCACGGTCCAGCTCGATCACCTTGAACGTCGTTCCCACGCCTCCCGACCCGAGGCGGGCGACCACCCGGTACAAGCCGTTCTGGAAGCGCACTTCCTGGTCCTCGGTCCAGAACCGGGGAGGTGGAACTTTGGCCTGCGGTGCCTCCCGCCCCAGCAGTGCCGCAAACTTCTCTTTGAGCTCCGTCGGCGACGGGCGTGCCGCAGCGTCCGTCATTCCCCCCGCCAGGGCTTCCTTGGCGTCGGGGACCTGCCAGCCGTCGCTGCTGTCGTACTCTGCGAACAGGATGGCTAGCGACGCGCACAGCGAGTACACGTCAGAGCGCTGGTCGGCCGCGGCAAGCCCGTACTTCCGCACCTCTGGGGCGATGGCCGAGTCGTCCTCCCCTGCCGAGTACCCCGCGAGACTCGCGCTGTGGGCCGCTGGCGTGCCGACATGCTCGAAGCCGGTCAGCACGGGCGTGTTGTCGTGCTTCACCAGGATCGTCCGCGGCGAGAGGTTTCGGTGCACCAGCCCCAGCCCGTCGGTGGTGGCGCCGTGAAGCTCCTTGACCGCCCGGATCGTGCGCCCTGCGAACGCCAGTCGGTCGAGCAGCCCCCAGTCGGGGTCGGCAGCCCGCTCCTTGATGCTGGGCACGGCCGGGTCCACCACGGTGAAGAACTTCATCTCGTCCGCGTATCCGGGCGCATCCTGGAAGGAGTCCAGAATGCGGGGTGCCCACCGAAAGCGCGACAGCTGGTGGTGAAGCGCGTCGTGCTCGCGTCGGGCTGTCCGCTCCGCGCTACCCACGCCGGGCACGGAGAGGTCGTACAGGTGCAGGAACACCCGGTCCTTCCGCGACGAGTGGACGCCCTTGTATATCCGGTGGAAGGATTCGTCCGGTTCCGTCTGAAGTTCAAGGTTCACGTAGCCCGCCAGCCGCCGGAGAGGCAGGTCGCCGCTCACCTGCACGGCCGATCTCCTGAGTGCGAGCCGCCTGGCCAGCCGCTCCACTTGCTGGGGCGAGAGGACCGTCGGCTCGTCCGGCCGGATCACGCGCCGCCACTCCTTCAGCGGATGGAACTCGACTCCCCGAACCTTCCCATGACTCACCAGCCGGTTGACCTCGAATGAGGGACGGGTAAGGAGGACTGCGCCGTCCACGCGGGGCAGATTCTTCACCAGACGGCGCAACGTGCCGCCGACCTTGCGTGCCTTTAGCGTGAGCTTGTCGGCCTCTCGACCGGCCCACTTGGTGTGGGCGTCGCTCCAGTGCTTGACTTCGACCACGCGCACGCCCGGCGGCCCCACCGCCACCAAGTCGATCTCGTCAGACTGAAACTGGTGGGTCACCGAGAACATCAGGTTGCTCAAGATGTACCACCGGTCGTCGCCCGGCAGGGAGATCAGGCCAGTCTTGACCTTCTCCAGAGCCATGCGCTCGCTCTCGTTGACGGCAGGTCCGCACGGGACTGGGACGACTCTCACGGGCGCCCTCTATTCGCGTTCGCCGTTGATCTTGCTGGTCTATTCCGCCCTGGTCTCATCGCTACGGCGGTCCTGGGGGAAGTGGTCAGACGCGCCGGGAAGCACGCTCCGGGGGTTGCCGCCATCGTAACGCGAGGGGCGTCGCCTGCGCCAGCAAGGCAGATCGTCAAGGGGCTTGACAGGCCCATTACCCTGTCGGCCACCACTGAGCCCAGGCCCCGTGGCCGGCGGGGGGACGCTTTGGGGACGGAACGCACCGGGCAGGGATGGGATGCACTGGCCTAGCCCCAGAAAGGACAGGACGGAATGGACTTCCTCGCCAGCGACGCTTTCTTGACAATCGTATCTGTGATCGGCTCTGCCATCGGGATCGTCCTGGCTCTCCGGGCCGACATCGGAAGGCGCATTGATCGGCTCGAGAAGCGCACGAAAGAGGGGCACCAAGCCCTCGGGCAACGCATCGACCGGGTCCGGCAACGCATCGACCGTGTCGAAGATCGGGCTCGCGCCGACCACCAGGCACTCGTCGCGGAGATCGGCGGGGTCAAGACGGCCGTGAGCGTCCTCGGCGCCAAGCTTGACGAGCGATCGGTGCCGCAGCGGCTCGTGGTCCAGGAGCCCCCTGGCACCTACACCGCTAGTGACGAGCCGGAGGAGGGCCCGGAGCCGGAGGAGGGCCCGGAGCCGGAGGACGGCCCGGAGCCGCAGTGACGGAGCGATCGTGAAGAGCTAGTGCTTGGCCGAAGCGCGGACAGGCGCTACCGCCGCCAAGCGTCCGGCGCGGGGATGCCGCGGCTCACTTGGACTTCCAGGCCAGGCTCTGGCATCGAGCGCACGGCGGCATCCGCTTGCGCCGCCCCAGGGTCGGGCCAGTCCCGCAGTATGCCGCGCACACGGCCCGTGCTCGGATCGAGCAGCAACGCCGCCGACGGGCCGCTTTCGGCGTCCAGCTCGGCCGTGCCTCCTGGGCCCGCCAGCACGATCCGCGCCAGGGCATCCGCCCAGCTGGCCTCGGTCGGCAACGCGAACACGAACGACTGCCGGCCCCCGGCGTCCGTCATCTCCTTCATCTCGAACGAACGGTCGAACAGCGCGCGGCCGTCTTCGGCCTCGCCCACGATCCGCCACTCGCCCGCCCCGTCCGGCAGCGACGCCCGGGCGTCGTCCACGACGAACGACGGATTCAGGAACGGCTGGCCGTCCGCGTCCACGCCACCCCATACCAGCAGAACCCGGGTGGGCGGCCCCTGGAAGGCAGCGACTCCCGCTTCGTGGTGCATCCGCCACCGGAACGCTCTGGCGAAGTGGTAGTCGCCGATCCAGGCGGGGGCGCAGTAGCTCATCAGGTCACGTCGCCTTGGCGGCACGAGCGTCCCCGACCGACGGTCCCAGCCCCACGCGCCGACGCGGCCGGAGCGGTTCGGGAACGCTGGGTCCGGCCCGCCCGCGCCACCGCAGGGAGCGTGCCAAAGGTAGAGGCTGTGGCCGAACTCGTGCGCGATTACGCCCGGGCGGAGTACAGAGAACTGGGACTGGCCGGGGACGAACGCCACCCCTGCGGCACCGTCCGCATCGAGCAAGGTGCCCATCCAGTAGCCGCCGCCGTTCTCCAGCCTCCGAATCGCCTCGGTCTCGCTCAAGAGATCGAATGCGCTGTTCGAAGAGCTCCACACGGGCTCGTGAACCGTCACGCTCATCGCCCCCACGGGCAGCAGCATCCGTGTCGCCTCGAACAGCGAGTCGTCCGGCGTCATCCCCCGCGTCATGTCCAGGATCGACGAGTCGGGTTCGGTCTCCCACAGGAACGGCACCACCGTCACGTCGAAGGGCGGCAACTCGTACACCTCCAACGCCGTCCGCCCCGTCGCAGGAATGCGCGTCGGAACGGCCAGCCCCGGATCGAGGGCACCGGCCGGATCGACCTCCACGACCATCTCCACACCCGGTCGCAATACGTCGCCCGGAACCTCCACGTTCGCCGACGCATCGAGACTGCCTTCCTGCAAGTCGGCCTCCAACGCGCCGTTGCCGGACGGAACCTCGATGGTGCGCTCCAACCCGTCCCGCTGGTAGAACGTGGCCCGCGCCGCCGGCACACGAGCGTCCCCCGCTTCCGGCGCCGACGCGAACACTCGCAACAGCCCGGGCCTTCCCGCCACCAGCGGCACAGGAAACGCGAACGACTGCACCGCCTGCACGACGTACGCCGCTGCCCGCGCTTCCCCTTCCGCTCGCTCGACGCACACAGGAACGCGCCGGCGCGGTATCGACCTCAGCCACGACTGGAAGGCGTCGTCCGAGGGAGCGCACAGCCCCGTGCCGCCGAGCTGAAGGTCCGTCATGTGGAGCGACGTCCACTCGGCAGGCAACGTCCCGGAGATCCCGGCGTTGTTCGCCAAGATCAACTCTTGCAAGCTGGCGAGGTCGCCCAGCTCCGGCGGAACCTCGCCCGTCAGGTCGTTGCTGGACAGGTAAAGTCGCTGCAAGCTGGCCAGGCCGCCCAACTCCGCAGGCAGCTCACCCGTCAGGTCGTTGTTGGACAGGCCGAGCGCCTGCAAGCTGGCGATGTTGCCCAGTTCAGGCGGAATCTCGCCCGTCAAGCTATTGTATCCCAGGTAGAGCGAGTCCAAGTTGCCCAGGTTGCCCAGCTCGGGCGGAATCTCGCCCGTCAAGCCGTTGCCGGATAGGTAGAGCGTCTGCAAGCTGGCCAGGCTGCCCAGCTCAGGCGGAATCTCGCCCGTCAAGTCATTGCTCCACGCGACGAACTGCTTCAAGCTGGCCAAGTCGCCCAGTTCGGGCGGGATCTCGCCCCTCAAGGCGTTGTAGTGCAAGTCGAGCGCAGTCACCCGTCCCTCGTCGTCCTCCTCGACTCCGTACCAATCCGCTAGCGGCAACTCGGTCAGCCAGTTGTCCTTGTCGATCCAGTGCGGACCGCCGGTGGAATGGTACAAGGTTCCCAGGATGTCGCGGTCCGTCTGCGGCGGGCATTCGACCCCGTTGCCCATGTGCGATGCTATGGACTGCAACCAGCTGCGGAACGAAGGCGCGTCCGGAGCGCACACGCTCGTGCCGTCGTACCGAAGCGTCCGCAACGACAGACCGGTCATTCCCAGCACAAGGCGGCCGCCGAGCTCGCTGTTGCCGTCGATGCGCAGCTCCCGGAGCGCCTTCAACGACCACAGCACCCCCGGCAAGTCGCCGGACAAGCCGTTTTCGCTCAGGTCGAGCACGGTAACGCGTCCGACGGAATCCGTCTCGACTCCGTGCCAGTCGCTCAACGGCCCTCGATCGAGCCATCCGTCCGACGAACTCCAACTCGAACCGCCAACCGCATTGTACAGGGACACGAGGGCGGCGTCGTCGGTCTCGTGGCAGAACGGGCCGTCGTACTCGATTGCCTCCACGAAGTCCATGAACTTCCGTGTCCCGGGCGCGCACAGACCGGAGTAACCGGATGTCCAATACATGCTCTGCAAGTTGGTCAAGTCGGCGAGTCTCTCGGGCAACGCGCCCGTCAGGCGGTTGTAGTGAAGTTCAAGCACCTGCAAGCTGGCGAGGTCGCCCAGCTCCGCAGGGACCTCGCCCGTCAACTCGTTGCCGGAGAGGCCAAGCTCCAGCAGGTTGGCGAGGTCGCCCAGTTCGGGCGGAATCTCGCCCGTCAGGCCGTTGGATCCCAGGTAGAGCGACTGCAAGCTGGCCAGATCGCCTAGCTCCGCAGGGATCTGGCCCGACAGGTCGTTCTCCCACAGGGAAAGCGTCACCAAGTTGGCGAGGTTGCTCAGTTCGGGCGGAATCTCGCCGGTCATGTCGTTGTCGTACAGGTCGAGCCACTCCAAGCTGGCGAGGTTGCCCAGCTCGGGGGGAATCTCGCCCGTCACGTCGTTGCCCCACAGAGAAAGCGACAGCAAGCTGGCGAGGTTGCCCAGCTCCGCAGGCAGCTCGCCCGTCAACTCGTTGTCGGACAGGTCAAGCTGTGCGACTCGTCCGTCTTCGTCGGTGGTTACGCCGTGCCAGTCCACCAGCGGCGCCTCCGTCAGCCATCCTTCGCTCCTGGTCCAGTTCGGTCCGTCCGTCGCCTCGTACAACGCCGTCAGCACGGCTTTGTCGGCGGCCACGTCAGTGGTCCCGGCTGGCACCTCCACCTCGGTCGGTACGCCGGGCGAAGGTTCGGTCACGTCGTCGTTGCACCCGGCCGCGATCGTAGCCGCCATGCCGAGCAAGAATAGGGTCCTGCGGTTCATATGTAGCCTTCCTTGTGGTTGTTTCCAGCGTCGCCCAACCTAACGAGTCAGACGGGGAAACCTAACCGAGTCAGATGGGGTCCGTGTAGTTCAGCAGATCGACATGGTTGGGCCGGGTCTTCCCTTCCTGGAAGTAGAGAGCCCGGAAGCGGTTCATCTGCTTGATCTGGTCGATCAGCGCCTTTTCCTGCCGCGAGTCGGCCACATTTCTGACCAGCGTCTTGGCGTCGGCGTCGGTCAGCCGCAGGACCAAGTAGTTGGCGATGGCGGAGAACACCGACTTGTGGAAGTCCCGCGCCTCCTGGGAGGCGAGCACCAGCGACACGCCGTACTTCCGGCACTCCTTGGCCATCGTGGGGATGACGTTCAGCTTCGCTGCCCGATGGGCCTCGTCGAAGATCACTGCGTGCGTGACCCGATCCTGTATTCCCCGGCGGAACATGTCCTTGTAGAGCCCATAGAGGACGAGCGACGAGAAGGCGTTCTGGAGCACCTCGCTCTGGGTCCGATGAATGCGGATGACGGTCGGCTTGCTGCTCTCCCACAGGCTTCCGTGGACTTGGCCGATGTCGAAGAGGCCGTAGTCGTTGAGTTCCGCCAGGCGTGTTCGGAGGTTCGCCAGCCCCCGGTCCGGCTTTTCCTGCTCCGCCAGGATCTCGTAGAAGCGCTTGAACGGCGGCTCCACCAGCTTTGCCGTGTCTGCCCCCGTCTCTGCCCAGCCCGCCTCGACGAAGCTGTCCTTTACCGCGACGCGCACGGCTTCGGCCTGCAGGTCTCCCAACCCCGAATAGATCGCAGTGAAGATGTCGCGCATCATGCCGGCGACCTCCAGATACTGCCGGCGAGCGCGCCGGTCGGGCATCTGCAGGGGATTGAAGCCGAGTCCGTCGAAGTCGATGAACCTGATCGAGTCCACCATGCTGTCCAGCTTCTCGTCCAAGTCCTGGTGATACGAGAAGACGATGGGCCGCACGCCTGCGTCGAGCATCTGGCGGCACAGATTGAGCAGGCAGGTCGTCTTGCCCATCCCCGGAAGCCCGGCCACCAAGAGGTGGGGGTTGCCCTTGACCGTGAGCTGCCACTGGACCTGGGCTTGGGCATAGCGGTCGGTTCCCAGGACTACGGCCGACTCCAGCGAAGGACGCCGGTCGCTGTGTTCCGGCGTGGGTTCCGGTGGTGGCTCGGGTTCCAGCGGTGGCTTGGGTTCCGGCGGCGGGGTCCGGCCCGGTTGCGGCCTCGTAGGCGCGTCGGGCACTGGCTCCGGCGGTTCCTTACGACGGTAGCGCGAGTCCAGGTCGGGCAACCCGCCCGGACCAAAGAGGTAGATGTGCACGCCCCAGTCGGAGGGCGAGAGGAGTTGCGGATCCGCGTCCTGGTGGTCGGGGCAGAACACCCAGCCCAGGTCCGGCACGGAGCCCGGGTCGTCGGCAAAGGCGTAGGCACCGCCCTTCCCCACCATGCGGTCGATCTCGGCGACCAGCGCTTCATGACGCTCGGAGGTCAGGTCGTGCCTGTGGGCCTTGTCGGCGTAGAAGCGGAGCACTCGGGCGAGCTTGGCGCGACGGACGGCCCGGAACGAAGGCGCGACCTCGTGACCGTACCATTCAAACCAACGTTGCCGCAGCGATTCGGTCTGGCGTCGGACTCGATCCAGCAGCTCCGGTGAACGCGCGGTGCGCAGGTGACGCCGGTACTTCACTTCCACGAAGCGGAACAGCAGGCCCTTGCGAGGAGCACTCGTCACGTAGATGAGGTCCGGTCGCGGGGCACCCCGTCGCGGCCCCGTCTCGGAACCCAGGGGCGGAAGCAAGTCGCGCACATCGTCCACGGGGACGAAGAAGCCGTCGCGCAAGGGCGTCCAGCAGTCGCGACCGGAGGTGCTCGCCGGCCCGGACGAGCGTGTTTGCCCGGACGCCCGTGTTTGCCCAGACGCGACCGCCGCGCAGTTGGCCTGGACCAGGGCGAGCGCGATCAGCTCCGACGCGGGGACCTTCCTTCCCGTAAGTCGGATCGCAAGCCGGCCGCTGAGCGCCTTCAGCTGCTCCATGAGAAAATCGGCGTTCCGAGGACTGCGGCTGAGTCCCATTCCGTCCAGAGCCCCGTCCAGCAGCGCCTGCACTTCGTCCTTGTTGGTCGTGGAGGTGATGAGCTGGAGACAGCCCAGGTCCTCCCTCTCCGGCACGCAGTCGATCACGTAGGCGTCGTATATGGCCCTGTTGTCGTTGGGCGAATCGAAGTACTCGATGCCAGCGTTGCGGTCCAGCGTGATCACCCAGTCGCACAGCTTGTGAAGGCTCTTCAGGCTGTCCGCCTTGTCCTCGGAGATGCGTGTGCGCAAGACCGGTATCCCTTCGCCGATGTCGAGGCTCCGCACCACTAGCTGCTGGATATGGTTCTGCAACCGCATCAGCCGGTCGGTGTGGGTTCGGTCGCCAGGGTGTTTGTCCCCCTCCTTCCATGTGGGAACCGCACTCCGCCAGTTGGGTTCGGGCGCTCCCCGGTACTGCCGGTCGAAGAACGACAGCAGGCCGAACGCGTGGAACGGCCTTCTCCTGGCCTGCGCGTCGTCAGGTTCGACGCTGGACTCAAAAGTGTCGAAGGCGATTGCCAGGTGGGCGGGCCGTGTGGGTTCCGGGTGATCCTTGCGAGCCCAGCGCAGGCGCGGCACGCTGATTCCGCCGGGGAGCGTCAGCGACTCCAGCAGCCACAGGTCGTCCTTATGGGTCGTTCCGGCCCTGCGCCTGCGCCTCTCTTGGCACTCGGCGATGAAACGGCCCACAACGCCGGCGTCCCGGCTCCTGGCCGACGGATACAGCTCCAGCACGAAGGCCAGCCTCGCCGTGTCGTCAGCTTCGTCGGAGCCGCCCGAGGGCGCGTCCGCCACGCCGTTCTTCGCCATCTCGTCCACCGCCGTGCTGGCCTTCCCTAGCGCCCGAGCGACCGTGCGTCCGTCGCCCGCCCGCAGTCCGTGCACATGGAGCGTCCGACATGCGCCGTGGCACTCCACGTACTTGAGGACTTCGCCGCCCAGGATGTCCGCGCTCCTGGTTCCGACTTGGGGCACGGAGCCGCCCTTGGCGTCCTCCTTGTCGCCGAGCGCGCGGCGAAGAACCGCAACCGTCGCCTTCGGCTCCTTGTCGGTGTCGGGGACCATTCCGACGGCGTGGAAGCCCAAGGTGTCGGCGAATACGAAGGTGTAGGGGTCGGGGCCAGTGGAGCCAGCCGGTCCGGCCGGAGCGACGCCGGGCAACATCGCCGGAAACATGGCACCGTCCAAGATCTTGAACTCGTGGCAGATGTCCTTCGGGGCCAAGTCGTCGGCGAAGGCGGCGTGCAGCACCAAGTTGTCGTAGGCGACGTGCCACGCCATCCGCAGCGGATGACTGGGAAGGACGATCAAGCCGATCAAACGGCCCGACTGGGACTGCACTTCGACCGTGTTGCCCAGCGCCAACTGCGGGTCGGCACCGTCGTAGAGCATCGCCGTCCAAGCCCGCAGGTACTCCTTCACGACCCGAAATCCATCAGTGGAAGCATCGTACACCTGACCGACGCCGCCCCAGTCCCCGAATCGGGTGATCATCTTCTTGCAGGCACCCTGCATCCTTGTCCAGTCCTTCTTGGTCACGCCGTCGGGGCAGTAGAAGGGCACGAACGTAGGCTGCCCCACCCGCTCGCCCGACGAGCGGACCTTGACCCGCCAGCGGCCGACGACGTCGCCGCTGATCCGCCACTGGTCCTCCACTTCCTTGATCAGCGGCGGCCTGTGGACTCTAAAGCCGACCCGTTTCGTCGGCGACCTCCACGACAGGTGGCCCTTGACGTTCTTCGGAAGAACCGTTTCCAGGGCCGTCAACTCGTAGACGGCGTCCCGGCTGCCGAGTTCAATCAAACCTTCCGCGAAGGTCCGATGACCCTTGCCGCCAGCGGCTGATTCCGTTTGGGAAGGTTCGCCGAACTGAATCTCAAACTCCTCTGTCTCCCAAGACTCCACCGGCTTCTCCGACCGGGACCCCGGCGACGCCGGGACGGATTCGGCTCCCACCACCGCGACCGCCACCCGCGCTGGCACCTTGGCGTCCTCCGGCAAGGTAGAAAAGTCCTCGCCAGCGAAAACGCATCGCTCGTGCGACGTTCCTCTATGGACGACCTCTCGGTAGGCCAGCTCGTCGGCGCCGGTGGTGGTGACCACGCTAACGCGATAATGCGCTTGGCCCTTCGGCACGTTCGCGGGACGGGTCTTCCAGCGAACTTCCAGCTTTGAAGTGTCGGCGTCGGCATCTGGATTGACGATCAGCCGCGGCAGTTCATCGGCGGCGATTGGCTCGGCCAGTCCGCTCCACTTGAGCATCCTGTCGGTAGTACTTCGCCACGGCATGAGCTCGACGGCTCGAATCTCGGAGGACATCTCCTCCACCTTGAGCTTGTTGACCCAAATGCCGGGCCTGTCGGCCGCCAGTGCAGCGAGGGCATCCTGGCGAGATATTGTCCGTGCGTCGCGAATGAACCGTCCAAGGTCCGCGATCTGGTCCTCGGTGGGATCTACGAGTCGCATCGCGTCGATGCGCTCGGCAGGCATGAGCCACGATCCTCCCGAGTCGAAGATGTGCGCCACGAAGCGCTGCGATCTGTCCAGGTCGTCAAGGTCCTCCTGACCGACCTTACCAGCGACCGGCCAGAGCCCCAGGAGGTGCAGGAAGGCACCCGCGTGGCACTCGTTCGCGGCGACTCGACAGTAGAAGTCATAGACCGTCCAAGGCGAGAGGCTGGAGCGGCCGCCAACCCCTCGGGCTCTGGCCACGGCCCGCTCCGCGTACTGGCGGTGGCGGCTGGAGATCCGCTTGGTGATCTCGCTGGCGGCCCGTCTGTTCGCGGCGAAGAAGAGTTCGCGCTCGGTCACCTCCAGGCCCGCGCTGAAGATGCCGTCCATGCCAGCACCGGCCCGGCTCGTGTCTACCAGCAGCAGAACGGGACGCCCTTTGCTCTCGCGAAGGGCCACCGCTCGGTCCGCTGTGATCGCACGCTTGTCCTCGTCGAAATCTACGACCCGGTAGACATCCCACTCGGGCACTTGGAAGTTGTCGTCTTGAGCTAGCAGCTTCACAACGTCTGGAGTGAGGCACCGCACGAATCCCACCGTCCCGGCCTCCGGCTTCCCCAGAACCTGGGTCAGGACTTCGGCGAGCAGGCTCCCGTGGGCCCAGGTCCACCAATCTGTCGGTCCCTTCACGGTGTGTTGCCTCCGAAGCGGGGACGCAACCGCTTCATCGCCTCGGCGTCGTTGACCCCGACCAATAGGCCCAAGTCCCGCAAGCGACGCTCCAGACAGCGTCGATTGGCTTGCAACAGCTCGTTGGAGATCGTCATGCCCGGCGGTGCGGTGTCCACGCAGTAGCCATAGCGTTCACGCAGGATGTTAATGAACCGAGCGAATGACAACGGGCGATGCGCGGACCCCGAGCCCGACGGCAAGACGTGGCGGTGGACGAGGTACTCCAAGATCGTGTCCGTGAAGGCCATGGACCGCACGATGCGGCTCCGCACGTTGCTTGCGCCAGGCATCTTGCGTCTTGTTCGCCGCTTGCTCGCCAAGCCGTTGGGGCGGTCCATGTGGAGGGCGGAGTCGTTGAGCCTATGCAAGTATGAACGAAGCTTCGGGCCTTGCAACGACGTGAGAGCCTCCGCGAGCCGCCACACCGGGTTGGGCTGAACGTAGTCGTTACGCGCCTCATCCGCTGCTGCAACGTAACCGTTCTCGGTAGCCGCCTCCGCCAAGTCCTGAACGTGAATCGTCATTCGGTTCAAAATTGGAGCGGCCTCCTCGCAGCGACCGTGCAGCACCGCACCCAGGAAGTCGATCCACTTCGTGGCGACGGGGCTGGCAGGCAGTTCGCCCTTCCTGATGCGCTTTTCTACCCTGCGGTCTTTCCTGGAGCAGTAGTCGAGAAGTCGAAGGGCCATGAAGGCAACCGGCAGGCGTTCCATCCGTCGCATTTGGTCGTCCATTGATTGCTCGGCGACGCTTCGGAGCTCCTGGTCGCCCCCCGCCGAACTGTCCACGAATCGCTGGGCAGGGGCGCGATCCGATGCGTCGCCGGTGTCCGCCCAACCGAGAACTACTTCCACCACCCCGCCGAGTATCGAGGTCAGGCCCACAGCCATGCACGACTCCAGCATTTCTACGAATGCTTGGCGGGGCGCGAGTGCCGCATACTCCCGCACAAACTTGCGGATGTCTTCGGAGAACGCACGCGAAACCCCGGTCGCGACAGGCCGCTGGTTGGGTATCGCGCTTCCCGGCTTCCCCCGGAGGGCTCCCGGAGCGGCCTCCAGCACCTGGGCAATCCGAACCGCCAACAACTGGTCCAGACCTACGGAAGCATCCTCTTGGAAGCGGTCGCCGGCTAAGTCGCCGACGCTGGAGCTGCGATGCATTCCTTGGCCGACAGCCTTCAGCAGGACATTGTCGGCGAAGATGTCGTCGTCGGGGCCACCGACGACAGGAAACCAAGTGCGCCTCTCGGTGCTCTTGACCTGCTGGACATGTTCTGTCTTCTTCTGATCCGCCAGAATCGCCACGATCGTCTCGGGCACATGGCGCAGGTGTCCTACATCGTTCGGGAGATCCACCCATGCAGCCATGTAGTGCGCAGGAGCCATGCGCTGCACCGGCTTCGAACGACCCAATCCGTATCCGCGGTTTTCGAGACAGTAGCAGAGCAGCAGATCGGCCAGGATCGCCTTTTCCGCTTCACCGTCGAAGCCGGCGAAACGGTCCGTGCCGGAACTCGCTAGCTTGGCAGCCACCGCCTGCACCGTCGTGCCGTTTCTACGCTGGCTCTTGGTACCCTCCAAAGGGCCGAAGGCGTCCACGAAGCTGCCTATGCCTCGGCGGTGTCCGAAGCGGAACATGTAGAGCACTGCGGGAAGCACGGCAGAGAGATCGAAGTCCTGCACAGAGATCGGCAACGCTTTCTCGTAGTTGCCGGACCATATCTCCCGGGTCATTCTGGGTCCTAGAGCCTCTGTGACCACCTCCTTGGAAGTGGAACGCACATAATCACTCATCGCCGTCGCCCTGCACCGGCTGGATGACCAAGCACTGCACCGGCCCACGGGAAGACCCCTCTTTGATCTCGGCCGAAATTCTGTAGATGGCTTCCTCTCGAATAGGGCTCCACGCGGTGAGCCAGCGGTCGTCCTCCCGAAGTAGGCGCCGGAGAAAGATCGAGAGGTTCGCGAAGGCGTCGTCGGTGGACAGGTCGCCCAACTGGTAGCCCTCGCCAAGTTCCAGTAACTGGTGAAAGAGTTCAGCGCCCATACGCAATTGCTCCTCCCCGCCGTTTTCATATGCGTACACCAGGAAGACACCCCGATGCAACTGCGCGAGCGGACCGTATTCTGCCGCCATGTCGTCTCCGGTAGGGCGCACGACCTCCGACTCCAGCCGGAAGCGATCGATAGCCTTGTCGGACCAAAATGTCGTCTCAGTCGGGGTGCGCGGTTGGATTCGCAGGGGAACCACCTCGTGGTCGCGCCGCAAAGCCTGTGCTGGCAGGTCACCCAACCGGGCGATTCCACGGACGAGGTCGGTGCGAAGTTTGTCGCTGGCTAGGTCATTGAGAAACGGCACGTCTCGGAAGCGGCGAAGGTGACCGCCCTGGGCTAGGTCCACATGGAAGCCGTCGGTGTCGTCGCCCATCCCCTCAAAGTACGCCCGTCGTCGGGCCGACGCGAGCCGCCGGGCACCATCTCGGTCGTGGGCGATGCCCTCAAGGAGCTTCCGATCGACCTTGGGATGGGCCTCCAACCCCGGGTCGAGTCGGACCATCTCGGTCAGCACTTCACCCTGACGGGCGTGCGAACCCGGGTCGAACGCCCGGTCCCAGTACGCTTGGGCGTTGGGGCTTGTTGCCGCCAAGTGGTAGTCGGTGCAATAGTCGGTCCCAAAGAGGACATAGATCAGGGAGCTCCGCAACTCCCGCACGGTGATGTGGGTCTCTCCCCGGAAGTGGACAGCCTGCAACGCCTCGAACAGGCGTCGGCGAGCCATCAACCGCACACTGTCGTCCCGCGACAAGCCAGCGGAGCCGAAGACCTGGGCCGCAGCGTAGACCCCGCAACGGTCCTGCGCCGAGCAGGTTGCGCACGAACTCCAGGTGGCGGTGGCCGCATCTCCACCGTAGAGGCGATCCACTAATTGGTCTAGGAAGCTCGTGTCGATTGTATCGGAGTCCCAGGCGATGCCACCCACATGGGAGCTGCTGTTTAAGCTGTAGAACGATATCTGGTCATCGGAGGAACCATCACCGTGCAGCCGCTTCGTCAGCGCGTCCTTCAGGGGCGTGTCTTCGCCTCGGCCGATCCACTCCAGCAGGCGTCCATCGTTGATTGCCAGGAGGTGGACGACATCCTCCTTCGGCGGCCCCTGCTGGAACGGCTCCAGGAACTCATCCAGCAGCTCGTCGGCGGAACGTCCTTCCCAGGCGGCGGAGCCGTCGAAGTTCACGCGGACGCGAAGCCCGTCGCCCACGTCGCCCTCGATGATCCGCTGGGCCGAACGATGGCGGCCGAGGCCGAGCCTGTCCGCTAGGTGCTGGAGCAGCGCCGTCTTGCCGTCTCCCGCGTTGCCGCAGAGCACCACCAGACGCACCTGCCGGTCCAGCACTTCTTGGTAGAGAGTCTCTTCGAGTTCGGTCGTCACGTAGGTGCGCCGGGCGAACTCGCTGTCCAGCCCCCGAGTCTCCCGGTTGCCCCAGCGCGAGCCGGGATAGGACTGCAAGAGATCGCGCAGCCATTCGACTTGGTTCCGGGATCGGTCGGCTCGCGGGACCGTTGGCAAGGCGGGGAGCGGAGGCGGCGGTGTCGGCGTCTCGGACTGGTCGTCTGGGGCTTCGGCCTCCACCGGCTCCACCAGCTCCGTCGGTCCCGCCACCTCCGCTGGCTCTGCCATTAGTGCTTCCAGGGCGTCGCTGACCGACGCGAAACGGCTCTCCGCGTCGGGGGCGGTCGCTTGGTCCAGGAAGGCCGCCACTCGTGGATACGCGGCCCGGTCCCCGTGCTCCCAGTTGAGCCCGCACTCCTTCTGCTGGCGCTGGTCGTGCACGAAGGGCTTCTGGTCGAAGAGAAGCTGGAAGAAGGTGGCCGCCAGCGCGTACAGGTCGTCGGACGGTCGGGCCTCTCCGTTGCGGACGCGGTTAGGCGAACCGTAGAGGATGGCGCCCGGCGCCACCGGGGCTTCCCCGATGGGCGTGATGAAGTCGTAGTCGGTGAGCACCAGCCGTTCCGTCGCGGGGCCCGCGGTGCCCGAACGACCGTCGCCGGAAACCAGGATGTTGCCGGGGCTCACGTCGCCGTGCACCAGCCCGTTGCGGTGGAGCACATCCAGTGCCTCGCACGCTTGGCGCAGCCAGCCCAGGACCAGTTCCTCCGGCTCCTGGTCGTGATCCTCCGCCAGCAGCGGCACCACGCCGGTGTAGTCGGCCAGCGCGGCCCCCTCGATCCACGCCGAGAGCGCCAAGAACTCGTTCTCGCGCCACTCCTCGGCGACCTGGAGGACGGTCGAGAGGCCCGGATGCTGGCTCACTGACTGCCGAGCGCGCTTGTAGGCCAAGCGCACATGCTTCCCCGTCTCCTCGTCGCCCACCACCTTGCCCACGAAGGTGCCCACTTCCCGCTTCGTCGCACGGTCCAGCTCGATCACCTTGAACGTCGTTCCCACGCCTCCCGACCCGAGGCGGGCGACCACCCGGTACAAGCCGTTCTGGAAGCGCACTTCCTGGTCTTCGGTCCAGAACCGGGCCGGTGGAACCGTGGCCGGCGGCACCTCCTGCCCCAGCAACACCGCGAACTCCTCTTCGAGTTCCGTCGGCAAAGGACGGGCCGCGGCGTCCGTCACTCCCCCCTCCAAGGCTTCCTTGGCGCCGGGGACCTGCCAGCCGTCGTTGCCGTCATACTCCGCGAACAGGATGGCCAGCGACGCACACAGCGAGTACACGTCGGAGCGCTGGTCGGCCACGGCAAGCCCGTGCTTCCGCACCTCCGGCGCGATGGTCGAGTCATCCTCCCCTGCCGAGTACCCGGCCAGACTCGCACTACGGGCCGCTGGCGTGCCGACGTGCTCGAAGCCGGTCAGCACGGGCGTGTTGTCATGCTTCACCAGGATCGTCCGCGGCGAGAGGTTCCGGTGCACCAGCCCCAGCCCGTCGGTGGTGGCGCCGTGAAGCTCCTTGACCGCCCGGATCGTCCGCCTCGCGAACGCCAGTCGGTCAAGCAGCCCCCAGTCGGCGTCGCCGGCCCGCTCCTCGATGCTGGGGACCGCCGGGTCCACCACGGTGAAGAACTTCATCTCGTCGGCGTATCCGGGCGCGTCCTGGAACGAGTCCAGAATGCGGGGCGCCCACGCGAAGCGCGACAGCTGGTGGTGAAGCACATCGTGTTCGCGTCGGGCTGTCCGCTCCGCGCTCCCTACGCCGGGCACGGAGAGGTCGTACAGGTGCAGGAACACCCGGTCCTTCCGCGACGAATGGACGCCCTTGTAGATCCGGTGGAAGGATTCGTCCGGCTCCGTCTGAAGCTCCAGGTTCACGTAGCCCGCGAGCCGCCGGAGAGGCAGGTCGCCGCTCACCTGCACGGCCGCGCTCCTGGGCACCAGCATCTTGGCCAGCCGCTCCACCTGCTGGGGCGAGAGCACCTTCGGCTCGTCGGGCCGGATCACGCGCCGCCACTCCTTCAGCGGATGGAACTCGACTCCCCGAACCTTCCCGCGGCTCACCAGCTGCTTGACCTTGGAGGGCGGGTGGGTAAGAAGGACCGCGCCGTCCACGCGGGGCAGCTTTTTCACCAGACGGCGCAGTGTGCTGCCGACCTTGCGTGCCTTTAGCGTGACCTTGTCGGCCTCTCGCTCGGCCCACTCGGCGTGGGCGTCGCTCCAGTGCTTGACTTCGACCACGCGCACGCCCGGCGGCCCCACCGCCACCAAGTCAATCTCGTCGGATTGAAACTGGTGGTTCACCGAGAACATCAGGTTGCTCAGGAGGTACCACCGGCCGTCGCCCGGCAGGGAGACCAAGCCGGCCTTGACCTTCTCCAGAGCCAAGCGCTCGCTCTCGTTGACGGCAGGCCCGCACGGGACCGGGACGACTCTCACTGGCGTCCTCTGGTCGCGTCGGCCCCTGCTCCTGCTCGCGCTTGTCTATTCCGCCCTGGTCTCATCGCTACGGCGGTCCTGGGGGAAGTGCCCGGATGCGCCGGGAAGCACGCTCCGGGGGGGTTGTCCCCCATCGTAACACGAAGAGTTGCGCCTTCGCCAGCGGCCAGCGCCAGGCGAGAACCAGCGCCCATCGCCAGGCGAGAGGCACTGGCGCACGGGTGGCGTCGTCTGGAGCCTTGACAGGGCCATTACTATGTCGGCCAGTGTCGAGTCAGGGTCCGTGACCGGCGGGGGATTACTTGAGGACGGGACGCAACCGGGCCAAAGCCCGACGGAAGGACAGGACGGAATGGACTTCCTCACCAGCGACGCCTTCTTGACCATCGTATCGGTGGTCGGCTCTGCCATCGGGATCGTCCTGGTCCTCCGGGCCGACATCGGAAGGCGCATCGACCGGCTCGAGAAGCGCATGAAGGAGGGGCACCAAGCCCTCGGGCAGCGCATCGACCGGCTCGATGATCGGACTCGCGCCGACCACCAGCAACTCGTCGCGGAGATTGCCGGGGTCAAGACGGCCGTGAGCGTTCTCGACGCCAAGCTTGAAGAGCGATCGACGCCGCAGCGGCTTGTGGTGCAGGAGCCCCCTGGCGTCTACACCGCTAGCGACGAGCCGGAGGACGGCCCAGAGCCGCAGTGACCGAGCAGCGGCCGGCATCGTTCCGCGGCGCAGCGGTGGGTCCCGCAATTGGCCCGGGTGGAGTCGAACCACCATCACCGGTTCCAAAGACCGGTGTCTTGCCGTTAGACGACGGGCCAGAAGACTGGGGCTACAATTTAGTCAATGCGCCCCCGCTACGCACCCCTCTCTGGCCTCGGCATCGCATCCAGCGTCGAAACCAACAGCGCGGCAGCCACCCCCTCCATCGCACCAACCCGGCGGACCGCCCGCTGGGCCGCCTCGTCCGTCGCAAACACCCCGTAAAGGGCCGAACCGCTCCCCGTGAGACGGGCCGCAGCGGCACCGGCTTCCACTAGGGCCGACCTGAAGACGGCCAGTGCCGGCGACCGTCGGAAGGCCGTCCGCTCAAAGTCGTTGCCCACCCAGTCGGCCAGCTCCCAGAGCGCCCTCCAGTCGCCGGAGGAACATTCCACCGGGAGGCGGGCCGAACCCGCGGGCAGGTCCAGCGCCGCCGACGCTTCCCGGTAGGCGTCCGCCGTCGCGAACCGCTGGCGGGGCACCACCAGCACCGCGGGAGCCGGAGGGGGCGGCGAGCACGGCATCAAGCGGTCGCCTCTGCCCCACGCCAGGGCCGCAGGCGCGCCCGCGCAGAAGAACGCCACGTCGGCGCCGATCCACCCGCCGATCTCCACCAGGGCCTCCCGCCCAAGGGGCCGGCCGTAGAGCTTGTTCAAGGCCGCAAGGGTTCCGGCCGCGTCCGACGAGCCGCCGCCGAGCCCCGTCCCGGCGGGGATAGCCTTGGCCAGCTCAATGGAGACGGAGGGCTCGCGCCCAGTCGCGTCGAAGAACACCTCGGCGGCCCGAGCAACACTGCTATCGCCGGGCTCTCCTACTTCGCTGGCCAAGTCGCCCAGGCCCGGAGCCGACCACGGGGCGGTCCCGACGTTCACGGCGATCCCAGGGCCGCCCCGACGAACCGTCACCCGATCCCACAGCCCGACAGCCAGGAAGAACGTCTCGATCTGATGATGCCCCGACTCCTCCCGCGCAAATATGCGCAGGAACAGGTTCACCTTGGCCGGACACGATACCGAGACGCTCACGCCGCACCCTCTTCCCGCTCCGTCGCCTCTTCCGGCTCGGCCGCCCGCAGGTCGCGGAACGACATGTCCAGGCGACGCAGCTGCCAGAGGCCCATGAGCGTGATCGGGAAGAAGCTTCCCAGGTGCCATGCGGTGGCGAAGGCGATGGCGGGAGCTTCCGGCGCACCGTACACGCTCACCAGCGCCAGCTTGGCGGCGGAGTGAAAGGTCCCGAAGTAGCCCGGCGCGGCCGGGAGCGAGGCGGCAAAGGCGAGCACCGTGTTCAGGAAGACGGCCGCCACGAAGGGAAGCTCGATGTCGAACGCCTGGAAGCCCAGCCAGAGCGAGAACGACTGCACCAGCCAGAGGCCGAACGTCCACGCCAGCGCCGAGACCGCCAGCCGCCAGTCCCGAAGTGCGGCCAGTCCGTCCACGAACCCCCCAAGAGCGCGGACCGCGACGGCCGCCCACCGGTCGGGGAGCAACGCGCTCGCCAAGCCGCCCGCGAGCCTTGTCGTCCGGCCCGGAAGCACCAGCAGCGCCAGCACGAAGAGCAGCGCGACCCCGAGGACGCTCATCGCGCCCCAGATCGCTGCCGTCACCTCACTCGGCAGGGCGTCGGCCGGGAAATGAGGGCTCGTTACGGCCAGGAAGAGCAAGGCAAGGAGCACGATGCCGTCGGCGAAGCGCTCCACGACCAGCGTGGCAAACGCGGTCGGCGCAGACACGGGCTCCATCCGGCTGTAGGCGTAGGCTCGCGCGAACTCGCCAAGGCGCCCCGACGGCAGGAGGTTGTTCGTCATGAAACCGATCGACACGGCGGCGAACCTGGAGCCGAAGGGGCTCTTGCGCTGGGCTGGTGCCAGAAAGAACCGCCAGCGCGCGGCCCGAACGGCGAACCCCCCGGTGGTGACGAAGACCGCCAGCGTCAGGAAGAAGGGATTGGCTTCTCGGCAGCGGCGCCAGATCTCCGCCAGGTCCTGGTCCCGAAAGACCCACCAGAGCAGCACGGCGGCCAGCGCCACCCCGACCACCCCCGTCCATCTCCGCATCGGAATCGTGGGATTAGTTGTGCCGAACCGCGTGCGCCGGGCTCGTCAGAACCCGAGCGGGGGCGTCCAGGCGCCGGGGTGCGGCACCTTGCCCGGGGCCTGCAGGACGAGCTCCTTCATCTCCCGGACCGCACGCTCCAAGCCGACGAAGATCGACCGCGACACCACGCTGTGCCCGATGTTGAGCTCCTCGACGTGAGCAAGGGCCGCGACCGGCGTCACGTTCTCGTAGGTGAGACCGTGTCCCGCGTGGACCGCCAGTCCCGCCCCGTGGCCGTGCGCCGCCGCATCGGCCAAGCGCGCCAGCTCCCTTCCCTTCGCCGCGTCACCCTTCGCCATGTCGCCTTGCGCCGCGTCGCCCCTCGCCGCGTCCCCGATGGCGTTGGCGTACTCGCCGGTGTGAAGCTCGACGGCATCGGCACCCAGCTCCGCCGACCGGTCCATCGCCTCCCGGCTGGGGTCTACGAAGAGGGACGTGCGCACGCCGCGCTCCTGCAACCGTCCCAACGCCTCGCCCACCGCCCTGCGAACCGAAGCCGACGCCAAGTCCAGTCCGCCCTCCGTGGTGACCTCCTCGCGCTTCTCGGGCACCAAAGTCGCCTGCATCGGGGCCAGCACCACCGCCAACTCCACCACTGGCGCCGACGCTGCCAGCTCGAAGTTGATCCCCGTGCGAACCGTCTCGGCCAGCAGCCGCACGTCCCGGTCCTGGATGTGGCGTCGGTCTTCCCGCAGGTGGATCGTGATCCCGTCGGCGCCGCCCAACTCGGCCAGGACGGCCGCCCGCACCGGGTCGGGCTCGTCGGTTCGGCGCGCCTGCCGCACCGTCGCCACATGGTCGATGTTGATGTAGAGTCTCACGTGCGAAACGCACCTTCCTGGGCTGTCGGTTCGACCAAGATAACGGAACGGACTACGCCCCGGTCACGCGCACGCCGTCGGCGCGGTCGAGCCGTCCAGCGAGGGCCGCGGGCACCCGCACCACCACGCTCAAAGTCCCCCCATTCTGCTCCTGGGAGAGGACCACGCCCTCCCGGTGAAGCGCCGCCAGCGTCCCGCCGTCCGAGACGGGAACCTCGACGCGAACCCGACGCATCCGCCTTTGCATCCGGCTGGCCAGGCCGTCGCGAAGGGGAATCAGCGTCGCGGGAACCCGGGCCGACACGAAGACCGCATCCCCCTCGCCGCCTGCCGACTCCGCCTGCCGCTTGAGGGCCAGCAGCTGCTCGCCGTTCAGCAAGTCCGTCTTGTTGAAGACCAGAACGCGGGGGCGCGACAGCAGGTCCAGCTCCTTGAGCACCGACCGGACCACATCCTGCTGCTCCCGCCACTGCCGATGCGACGAGTCGATCACGTGCAGGAGCACATCAGCCTCCCGAGCCTCTTCCAGCGTCGAGCGGAACGACGCCACCAAGTGGTGAGGCAGCTTGCGGATGAAGCCGACCGTGTCCGTGACCAGCACCTCGTGCCCGTCCCCCAACGGGACTGCGCGGGTGGAGGAGTCCAAGGTGGCGAAGAGTCGATCCTCCACGAACTGCCGACTCCCCGACAGTGCCTGCAGAAGCGACGACTTGCCCGCGTTGGTGTAGCCGACCAGCGCCGCCCGAAAGCGCCCTTCCCTGCTCTTCCGCTGGACGGCCCTGGCTTGGGCCACAGCGCCGAGCTTGCGGCGAAGGTCGGCAATGCGCGTCCCCACGAGCCGACGGTCGGTCTCCAGCTGCGTCTCGCCCGGTCCGCGCAGGCCGATCCCGCCCCGGATGCGGGACAGATGGCTCCACATGCGCATCAGCCGGGGCAGCAGGTACTGGAGTTGCGCCAGCTCGACCTGCAGCCGCGCTTCGTAGGTGCGGGCGCGGTTGGCGAAGATCGCCAGGATGAGCTCGGTTCGGTCCACGACGCGCACCTTCAGCAAGTCTTCCAGGTTCTTGCCCTGGGCCGGCGTGAGCTCGTCGTCGAAGACCACCAAGTCGGCATCCAGCGCGCGCACCTGCTCCCCCAACTCCTTCGCCTTCCCCGTCCCCACGTAGTACCGAGGCTGGGGCGACCGGACGCGCTGCACGACGGTCCCCACCACGACCCCTCCCGCTGTGTCGGTCAGGCGCCCCAGCTCGGCCAGGTGCTCGGCGGCCTCTGCGGGCGGGTACGACTGACCAGGAGCGCCCACCAGGACGGCTCGCTCGCCGGCGGTTCGTTCGACAGTGGCTTGTTCGTTCAGGAGTCCCTCCGCATTCGCCAAGCGGCCAAGCGCGCTTTCGCTTCCGCCTCCCAGCCCGCGTCTCCGGGACGGTAGAAGCGCTCGGAGGCCAGGGCGCGAGGCAGGTAGCACTGACGGGACACGCCGCCGGGCTGATCGGGATCGTACAGGTAGCCTTCGCCGTGCCCCAACTCCTTCATAAGGCGCGTGGGGGCATTTCGCAGGTGATGCGGGACTGGCGCCGCCGGCGTTTCGCGAGCCTTGGCCAGGGCCGCCTTCCAGCCCTCGTAGAGACGGTTCGACTTGGGACTCGAAGCCAAGTAGACGGCAGCCTGCGCCAGCGCCAAGTCCCCCTCCGACGAGCCCAGGAAGCGATAGGCTTCCCGAGCCGCAATCGTCACCGCCAGGGCGTCGGGGCTGGCCAGTCCCACATCCTCCGTCGCCATGCGCACCAGTCGTCGGGCGATGTACATGGGGTCCTCGCCGGCGTCGATCATCCTAGCGAGCCAGTAGAGCGCGGCGTCGGGGTCGCCCCCACGCACGGATTTGTGAAGGGCGGAGATGTGGTCGTAGTGCTGGTCCCCGGCCTTGTCGTAGGCCGCGAAGCGGTGCTGGATCGCGGTCTCCACGGTGGACAGGGTCAGGACGCGGCGGCGCCCCTGCTCCGAGCCGGCATCCGCCTCCGAGCCGGCATCCGCCTCCGGGCCAGCGTCGGCGTCGAGAAGCTGGACGGTTCGCTCCACTATCCCCAGCGCGCGCCGGGCGTCCCCGTCCGCGGCCTGGGCAATGCGCTGGACGACTTCGGGCGACGCCTCCACTCTGGCCGCGCCGACCCCCCGCTCCCCGTCGGCGAGGGCCGCTTCCACCACCGCTGCCAAGTCGTCTGGCGAAAGCGCCTCCAGCACCACGACCGGCGCACGGGAGAGAAGCGGACGGACGATCTCGAAGCTGGGGTTCTCCGTGGTGGCGCCGACGAGGACGATCTCGCCAGCCTCCACGACCGGCAGGAAGGCGTCCTGCTGGGCCTTGTTGAAGCGGTGGATCTCGTCGCAGAAGAGGATCGTGCCGCGGCCCGTCGCCTGCCGCCGGGTCCGTGCCTCGGCGATGATCTGGCGAACCCGGGCGACGCCTTCCGTCACCGCGCTGAACGGCACGAAGGCCGCGTCCGCCGACTCGGCGACCAAGCGCGCCAAGGTGGTCTTCCCCGACCCCGGCGGCCCCCAGAGGATGAAGCTGGAGACGCGGCCCTGATCGATCATGGCGCGCACCGGCCCGCCGGGCCCCACCACCTTCTGCTGACCCTGGAACTCGGCCAGAGTGCGGGGGCGCATCCGGGCGGCGAGCGGGGCGGCGGAGTGCCCCTCGGACGGGAGAGCCGACGTGCGCTGGCGGGGCGACGCGGGCGGGCGGGCCGACGCCCCAGGGCGGGGCGCGGGAGCGTCCGGGAAGAGCTCGGGGCCGTCGCTCACGAGGGTGCTCCTGGGCGGCCTACGGGTCCCGAGCCTTCCAAGCGTCCCCCCGGGCCTTCCGGACGGCCCGCCAGCTCCAGCAGCACATCGCGCTCGTTGCGGGAGGGGTCCTCCCAAACGGCCTCCAGAAGGCGGCGCAATGCGTTCCCGACGGCGGGTCCCGGAGGCCATCCGTGGGCGACCAAGTCGCGTCCGCCGACCTGGAGTCCCGCCAGCGACGTGGGAACGCCTTCCCGCAGGTCGCGCCGGGCTCCAAGGACCACGCCGACCACCTCCTGGGCCGTGGCGCCGCTGACACCACCCCCGCGAGCCCGGCGGACGGCGATCCACACGCGAAACGCCTCCATCGCCCGCTCGGGTCCGATCTCCGCCACCCAGCGCCGCCTTGCCGACGCTCCCGCCACCACGTCGGCACTTGGACCGGAACCGGCGCCTGCCACAGCCGCGAGTCGGTCGCGGTGCGCGTTGGAGAAGCGGAGCCGCTGCAAAACGCCGAACGCGACGGCCTGCGCCGCACGACCCCTCTCTCCCGCCGCCTCCAGCGCCAGCACCAGCAGCGTTCCCATCCGACGAAGGGCCGCCCGGTCCGGCGTACGAGCCCAGGTCGCGTCCACCGCCGCGAACACGTGTCCGTCCAGCGGCCCCAACTCGGGCAGCACCGCCGGCAGCACCCCGGCACGCCGATAAAGACGCAGAGTTCGCGACGCCTCCGGGCCACACAGCGCCTTCAGCAGCTCGTCGCGCACTCGTTCCTGGGAGAGTCGCCCCAGCCCCGTAACCGCCTCGACCAAGCCGTCCCACGTGCGGCTCTCGATCTCCAGCCCCAGCGCCCCGGCGAAGCGCAGCCCCCGCAGGACGCGCAAGTAGTCCTCCCGAAACCGCTCCGAGGGCGACCCAACCGCCCGCAAGACGCCCGCCCGCAGGTCGTCCTGACCTCCAAAAGGGTCCCGCAGCTCGCGACGGATCGGGTGCCACGCCATGGCGTTCACCGTGAAGTCCCGGCGCGCCAAGTCCTCCTCCACGGTGTCGGCGAAGGCAACCACCGCCCGACGGCCGTCGGTGGCCACGTCCCTGCGGAAGGTGGTGATCTCGTACATGACCTTGTCCCGCCCGAAGACGCCCAGCGTGCCGTGCTCGGGGCCCAGCGGCACGGTGCGCGCAAAGACCCGTCGCATCTGGGAGGGCGTCGCTTGCGTCGCCAAGTCCCAGTCGTCCCGGATGCCCGCCGGATGGCGCAAAGAGTCGCGCACGGCCCCGCCGACCGTCCACGTCTCGTATCCCACCCGCTCCAGCCGCTCCACCAGCTCCCGGACGGCCTCGGGTACACTCGGCAGGCTCGTCACCCCGCCAGGACCGAGCCCCCGTTCACGTTCAGCGTCTCGCCCGTGATGTGGCGCGCCAGCGACGAACAGAGGAACACGATGGGGCCGGCCACATCCTCGGCAGTAGCCACTCGCCCGAGGGGGATCGCAGCGTCGATCGCCGCGCGCCCCTCGCCGGAGAGCGGCGCCTGGGACATCTCGGTGTCGACCCAGCCCGGAGCCACGGTGTTCACGGTGATGCCACGCTCCCCGACCTCCACGCACAGCCCCTTCGCCAGCGCGATCAGGGCGCCCTTGGTCGCGGCGTAGTCGCTATGGTACGCCTCGCCCCGCTGCCCGGCCGTGGAGCTCACCAGCACCACGCGACCGCCGTCCGCCATCCGACGCAACGCCTCCCGCGTCGTGAAGAACACCCCATCCAGATTCACGGCGACCGTGCGCCGCCAGCGATCGTCCCCCATCTCCGCGAGGGGCACGTCGGCAACCGGCCACGTCCCGGCGTTGCCTACGAAGATGTCCAAGCCGCCGAACTCCGCGTCCAGCCGCTCGAAGAGGCGCGCCGCAGACTCGGGCTCCGCAAGGTCTCCCCGCTCAGCCCAACTGCGCACGCCCATCGACCGCGCCTGCGCCACCACCCGCTTCGCATCCGCCTCCCGGCTGTGATAGGAGAAGCCAACGTCCGCGCCGGCCTGCGCCAAGAGCCGCACGGTAGCCGCGCCCACTCCGCGGGAGCCGCCAGTCACCAGCGCGCGCTTGCCTGCCAGTCCGAAGTCGGTCAGCAAACACCGGTCAGCCACGGAACCACCTCCTCATCCGACGCGCCATGGGTCGGGCAACGTGCGCCACTGGTCGGGCGCCGAGCGTCATGGGCCGGGCAACGTGCGCCATGGCCCGCGCAGCCTCCAGGGGCGGAACCGGCAACGGCGGAAGCCCTCGGAAGAGCCGATCCGGGTTGGCCTCCGCCAGCAACGCCGCCTGCTCCTCGCCCCCGATCTCCCGCACCTCCGAAACGCCGGGCTCAAGGTACAGACGATAGCCAGCGCGCCCATGGAAGTCCGACGACAGATAATCCAGCAGACCCTCCGCCAACATCCGCCAAGCCAGCTCCGCCACCGCGCCCCCGTACTGCCCCACCAGCGAGCCGTAGTTGCCCTGCAGCCACGCTCCGGCCTCCTTCCATGCCCTCACCACCTCCAGTTCCGGATCGATTCCTTGGTAGCGCTCTGGATGCGCGACGACTGGGAGGCAGCCCGCTTCCCGCAACCTAGCCAGCACTTCGGGCGTGCGCGGAGGGACCTGGAACATCGGCCACTCGACCAGCACGAAAGAGGTCCCGCCGAGCCGCAGCCGCCGATCCGTCAGGTCCGGCGTGGGGACATCCAGCTTGATCTCGAAGCCACGACGGAAGTCCAGCTCCGGCCAGCGCTCCGCCACCGCCGACTTCACCGCCCCCCACTGGCCGTCCATCCACTCCATCATCTCGCCGTCGGCGATGCGCGAGGCCCGGAGGTGGGGTGTGGTGACGATCCGCCGCACGCCCACATCGACCATGCGACCGATGGCGGCCAGCGATTCGTCCAGCGTGCGCGCTCCGTCGTCCACGCCGGGAACCAGATGGCTGTGGAAGTCGCCGTACCCAGGGGACTTCACCTCGCCCTCCTTCTCCACACGTCATTTTCCGCATTGCCTCCATTTTGCCTCCATTTTGCCTCCATTTTCCCCACTTTGCTTCCATTTCGCCCATTTAGATTCCGTTTCACCGCCATTTCTTGCTTCCGTCTTCGCCCAGTTCTCCTCCATTTTGCCTCCATTTTACCTCCATCTCGCCGATTTGGAGGGCAACTTGGCGCAGCTCCCGAGCCCCGCCGCCTTCCTGGAGGACCCGTAGGCAGGCGTAGGTGACGTGGGCGTCGGCAGCCAGCAGAAAGAAGGCTGCCGCACGGTCGCGGGGAGAACGCTCGGCGCACGACCGCATCGCCGACGCGGCGGCGTCCAGGAGCGCGGCAACCGACACCTCGCTGGCAACCGACACCTCGCTGGCAACCGACGCCTCGCCATCAGCCGACACCTCGCCATCAGCCGACACCTCGCTGGCAGCCTCCAGGTGGGGACGGAAGACTGGCGGCACGGGCGGGCGTTGCGCGTCGATCCACGCACGGATGGAACGCGCCTCTCCGTCGGTCATTCGCCCAGTCCCTGGACGTACTCGGCGGCGGCTTGGATCGCATCTGCGATCTTGTCCGGGCGACCCACGCCGGCCTGCGCCATGTGGGGCCGCCCGCCGCCGCGCCCACCCGCCGCCTCCGCCGCCGCCCTCACCACCGCGTCGGCCCGCACTCCCGCCGCGACGGCGTTGTCGGTGGCGAACGCGAAGAGGGCGTGCTTGCCGCCCGGCATCTCCGCCGCCACCACCGCCACCGCCACTTCCGGCGACTGGCGGAAGGCGTCGCCCCAGCTCCGGGCGTCCCCGGGACCCTGCACCTTGATTCGAACGCCTCGGTACGACCCTGGGCGCCCCCCCACCGTGAACCCGGCCTCGGCCAGCGTGTCGGCGCCGCCGCCCGTCCGCCGAAGCTCCGCCACCAGCGATTCCAGCTCCGCCCGCTCGGCGCGCAACTGCTCGACCCGGCGCTCCACATTGTCCGGCGGCGTCTTGAGCGCGGAGGCCAGCGCCTCGATCCGGTCCTGATACCCGGCCAGGCGCTGGAAGGCAACCGGCCCCGTCACGGCCTCCACCCGTCGCACGCCCGCCGCGACTCCCGTTTCCGAGACCACCTTGAAGAGCCCGATCTCGCCGGTGTGGCGCACGTGGGTTCCCCCGCACAGCTCCATGCTCACGCCCGGCACCTCCACCACCCTCACCTCGCTGCCGTACTTCTCGCCGAAGAGGGCCGTCGCCCCGGCTTGCACGGCCTCCTGGAAGCTCCGAACGCCAGTCCGCACCGGATGGTCGGCCCAGACGCCCTGGTTGACGCGGGCCTCCACCGCCCCGACCTCCTCCGGCGTCATCGGCGCCACGTGGGCGAAGTCGAAGCGAAGCCGGTCCGGCGCCACCAAGGAACCGCGCTGCACCACATGCCCGCCCAGCAGCTCGCGCAGAGCGGAGTGGAGGAGGTGGGTGGCGGTGTGGTTGCGCTCCGTGTCGTGGCGCAGGTCGGGCTCCACTTCCGCCACCGCCTCCGACCCCGCGACGCCCTGCCCACCGGACGGAAAGCCCGAGCCGGATCGGCCCCGCACCCATGCCAGCTCCCGGTCCCGCACCACAGCCTCCACCTCAATCTCCCAGCCATCGCCGCGCACTCGTCCGCGGTCCGCCACCTGTCCGCCGCCCTCGACGTAGAAGGGGTTTTCCTCCATCGCTAGCTCGACGACGCCGTTCCCGCCTCTGCCTCGGACGCCCAGCACTCGACTCGTAGCCGACCGCCGGTCGTAGCCCACGAAGCTCTGCCGCGCCCCCTCCACCACCTCTTCGTAGGCGAAGTCGCCCCGGCCTCGCTCCGCCGCCATCGAGCCGCTTGCCGCTTTCGAGCCGCCGCTTCCCGCCTTTCGGTCCGCCCGGGAGCGGTCGCGCTGCTGGGCTAGCGCCGCCTCGAACCCTTCCGTGTCCACGTCCCAGCCCCTCTCGCCAGCCATGATCCGGGTCAGGTCGGCCGGGAAGCCGAAGGTGTCGTAGAGGCGGAACACCTCCGCGCCAGGCACCACCGGACGAGGCGCAGTCCCCTTCGGCACCGGCGGCGCCACAGAGTCGAGACGCGCCGTGCCCTCCCCGATCGTGGCTAGGAAGCGCTCCTCCTCACCCCGCGCCGTGAGCAGCACATGCTCGCGCCGGGCGGCCAGCTCCGGGTAGGCGTCCGCCATCTGGTCGATCACCGCCTCCACCACGTCGGTCAGCGCGGGCTCCCGCATCCCCAGCAGCCAAGCGTGGCGGACGCCGCGACGGAGGATCCGCCGCACGACGTAGCCGCGCCCCTCGTTGGACGGGAACACGCCGTCGGCCAGCAGGAACGCCACCGCCCGCGCGTGGTCGGCCAGGACGCGGTACGAGACGCCCTCCGGCGCGTCGGAGCTGTACGGGCGCCCCACCACCTCCGCCACCCCGTCCAGCAGGGGCAGGAAGAGGTCGGTGTGGTAGTTGGTGCCGGTCCCCTGGAGGACGGCGGCCAGTCGCTCCAGCCCGGCCCCCGTGTCGATGCTGGGGGCCGGAAGCGGGTGCAGCGTCCCGGCGGCGTCCCGGTCGAACTGCATGAAGACCAAGTTCCAGAGCTCCAGGAACTCCCCGGCCTCGCCTCGAGCCTCGAACTCGTCCGTGCTGGGCGCCACCCGCCGCTCGCGACGCGGCCGCAGGTCGTAGTGCACCTCCGAGCAGGGACCGCACGGCCCGGTGTCGGCCATCTGCCAGAAGTTGTCCTTGTCGCCCAGCCGGTGGATCCGCTCCCGAGGCAGCCCCGCCGCCTTCGCCCAGAGCTCCTCGGCCTCTCCGTCGGTATGGTGAACCGTGACGAAGAGGCGATCCGGGTCGAGCCCCAGATCGCCCGTCAGGAACTCCCAGGCGTACTCCACCGCTTCCCGCTTGAAGTAGTCGCCGAAGGAGAAGTTCCCCAGCATCTCGAAGAAGGTGTGATGCCGAGCGGTCCGGCCCACCTCCTCCAAGTCGTTGTGCTTCCCCCCGGCGCGCACGCACTTCTGCGACGTGACCGCCCGCCGACAACCCAGCTCCTCGCGTCCCAGAAAGACGCTCTTGAACTGGACCATCCCCGCGTTGGTGAAGAGGAGCGTGGGATCGTCCTCGGGGACCAGCGGCGAGCTGGGCCGGACCTGGTGGCCTCGGTCTCGGAAGAACTCCAGGAACTTCCGGCGAATGTCGGCGGCTCTCATCAGCGGAGTGGTCGGACGGGGGGAGGGGGTCGGACGGGGGGAGGGGGAGCTACGCACCGCCGCCCGGAGGCGGGCCAGCGGACCCCGAAAGCTAGCCCCAACCGCTCACTCGGCCCGCCAGCCCCCACCCCGACGGGATCTACATCACTCTGACCGTCGGCTCGGCGGCGGAACGCGAGCCGCCGCCTTCGCCCGCGCCGGTGCTCCCGTCCTCCTCGGCCGGCCCCGCGATTCCCAGCGCGGCCAGCAGACGGCTCTCGATCTTCTCCGCCACGTCTGCGTTCTCGGCCAGGAAGTTCCGGACGTTCTCCTTCCCCTGCCCCAGCCGCAGGTCGTCCAACGAGAACCACGAACCGGACTTGGTCACGATCCTGTGCTCCACCCCCAGGTCGATGAGAAGCCCGGTGTGACTGATCCCCTGCGCGTAGAGGATGTCGAACTCGGCCTGCTTGAACGGCGGCGCGCACTTGTTCTTGACCACCTTCACGCGGGTCCGGTTGCCGATCACGTCCTGGCCTTCCTTGATCGCCCCGATCCGCCGGATGTCCATCCGCAGCGAGGCGTAGAACTTGAGCGCCCGCCCGCCGGTGGTGGTCTCCGGGCTGCCGAACATCACCCCGATCTTCTCCCGGATCTGGTTCGTGAAGATCACCGCGCAGTTGGAGCGGTTAACCGCCCCGGTCAGCTTCCGCAGCGCCTGGCTCATGAGGCGCGCCTGGAGCCCCACGTGGGAATCGCCCATCTCCCCCTCGATCTCCGCCCGTGGGACCAGGGCGGCCACCGAGTCGACCACGATCACCTCCACCGCATTGCTGCGGATCAGCACCTCGGCGATCTCCAGGGCCTGCTCGCCGGTGTCGGGCTGGGAGACCAGAAGGTCGTCCACGTTCACCCCCAGCTTCCGGGCGTACTGGACATCCAGGGCGTGCTCGGCGTCGATGAACGCGGCGATTCCCCCCTCCTTCTGGCTGTTGGCGATGACGTGCAGGCAGAGGGTGGTCTTCCCCGACGACTCGGGGCCGTAGATCTCGGTGATCCGCCCTTGGGGAACGCCGCCGATCCCGATCGCCGCGTCCACGTTGATCGCGCCCGTGGAGATGCTTCCGATCTGGAGGGTGGCGCCGTCGGACCCCATGCGCATGATCGCCCCCTTTCCGTAGGACCGCTCGATCTGGGTCACGGCGGTGGCCAGGGCCTTCTCCCGCTGCTTCGCCTCCAGGCTGTTCTTGCCGCTGTTCTTGCTACCGTTCCTGCTGCCGTTCCTGCTGGGTGTCTTGGCTTTGCTCATGTCGTGTGTGGGTCCTCTCCGCGTGGTGGGTGGGTGGCGGTTCGCAGCGGATCTGCAGGTGCTCGCAGCACATGCGGCCAGCCGTGAACCGAAGATAAGGCGAAACACTGCCGAAGCTCAAGTCCCTCTCCCTGAACAATGTACGACCCGAATTGGGCGTTGCCATGCTCGAATGGGACTAATTTTCGGACGCACTCCGGTCAGCCGGCCGGCGTGGGGACGCATCCAGAGGAGAGCAGATGACTGGCCCGACTCGCACTTACGATCTGGTCGCCGTCGGCGGCGGCACCGGAGGACTCGTCGCAGCCGCTGGCGCCGCCTATCTGGGACTGCGGCCCGCCATCGCGGAGAAGAACGCGCTGGGCGGGGACTGCCTCTGGACCGGATGCGTGCCTTCCAAGGCTCTGATCGCCTCGGCCCGCTTGGCGCGGAGCATGGAGCACGCCCAGACGCTGGGACTGCGTCCGCCTGTCGAATCCGGCCGGGACTTCCGCGCCGGCAGCGACTTTCGCACTGGCCGGGACTTCCGCGCCGTCATGGAGCGGATGCGCTCGGCGCGCTCCACCGTCGCCCATCACGACGACCCTGAACGCTTCCGCAAGATGGGGGTTGACGTCCACTTCGGCGCCGCCCGCTTCCTGGACCCCAACACGTTGGAGGTGGAGGGCGCGGGCCGGCTCCGATCCAAGCACTTCGTGGTCGCCACCGGCGCGGTTCCGGCGATCCCACCGATCCCGGGCCTGGAGGAGGCGGGCTACTGGACCTACGAGACCGTCTTCGACCAGAACGAGCTCCCCGAGTCGGTGGCGGTGCTGGGCGGCGGCCCCATCGGCCTCGAGTTCGCCCAGGTCTTCTCGCGGCTGGGCGCGCGGACCACGGTGCTGGAGATGGCACCGTCGATCCTGGTACAGGAGGACCCCGACGTCTCGGCGTTCATGCAGCGATGGCTGGAGGCCGAGGGCATCTCGGTGCGCACCGGCTCGGCGGCGACCCGCATCCGAAGCGAGGACGGGCGGACGATCGTGGAGACGGCGGACGGCCGGTCGGTGGCGGCCCACCAGCTCTTCGTCGCCACGGGACGTCGGCCCTGCACCGACGGGCTGGAGCTGGAGGCGGCGGGCGCGCGCACGGAGGGGGGTGCCGTGGTGGTGGACCGCTACCTGCGCACGTCGACCAAGACGGTCTGGGCCGTGGGCGACGTGACAGGCGGCCTCCAGTTCACCCATGCCGCGGAGCACATGGCCAAGGCGGCCCTACGCAACGCCGTGGTGCCCGGCAGGGCCAAGGTCGGGTACGACCATGTGCCGTGGGTCACCTACACCGACCCGGAGGTGGCGCGGGTGGGGATCGGCGAGGCCGAGGCCGAGGCGGCGGGAGGGACCACCTACCGCTACCAGATCGACGACCTGGACCGGGCGATCGTGGACGCCACGGCGGTCGGCTTCGCGAAGGTCTCGGCGGACCGGAAGGGGAAGGTCCTCGGCGCCACGATCGTCGCTCATGGAGCCGGCGAGATGATCATGCCCTTGGTGCTGGCCAAGCGGCACGGCCTGACTCTTGCCCAGGTCGCCAACACCACCTTCCCTTACCCCACCATGGCGGAAGGCGTGAAGCGGGTCTCGGGCGAATACATGCGGTCCCGGCTGGACACGACCGCTGGCCGCATCCTCAAGCGAGTCATCCGATGGCTGACGTAGCCTCCGAGAAGGCCAGCCCCAGCGGAAAGTCCGGCCCCACTGGCAAGTCCGGCCCCAGCGACAAGTCCGGCCCCAACGAGAAGTCCGGCACCAGCGGCAAGCCCAGCCGCGGGGGCGCCCTGCTCCGGCTGGCGGCGGTCGTCCTGATCCTGGTCGGAGGGTTCCTGATCGTCCGCCTGACCCCCGCCGGCGAGTACCTGACGAGGGAGGGCGTGGGAGCGGCGATCGAACAGCTGCGCGGAAATCCGTGGGCACCGGCGATCTTCGTCGTCGTCTACGCGACCGCCACGGCACTGGCGGTTCCGGGCACGATCCTCACGCTGGTCGGCGGCGCCGTCTTCGGCTTCTACTGGGGGACCTTGTACAACGCCCTGGCGGCCAACATCGGCGCCAACGCGGCGTTCGGCGTAGCCCGGGGGCTGGGACGGGACTCGGTGCGGCGGCTGGCGGGAGCCGACTCGAAGGCGCTGGACCGTCTCGACGGGGTGATCGGACGCCACGGATTTCAAGGCCTCCTGACGTTGCGCCTGATCCCCCTGGTCCCCTTCAACGTCCTCAACTTCGGCTCGGGGCTCCTGCCGCTGAAGTGGTCCACCTATGCCGTCGCCACTGCGATCGGCATCCTTCCCGGGACCGCGGTCTACACCTTCTTCGCCGAGTCCCTCCTCCAGGGCGCCCAGGGCGCATCCCGCAGCGCATTCGCGCGCCTACTCCTGGCCGGCGGCCTCCTGGCGCTGCTCAGCTTTCTGCCCGCGATCCTGAAGCGCCTGGGCGCGCGCCTCCCCGGGATGGGCACCATTGCGGGGGCGGGAGCCGTAGCCCTGGCGGGAACACTGGCAACTGCCGGCACGGCTCGAGCGGCGCCGGTCCAAGATGCGACCGCTCCCCGGCACCCGACCGCGGCAGCCCAACACCAATCCGCCGCCGGCCTCCCCGACCACGGCGACTTCACCCAGGCGCTGTCCGGCGTCGTCCACGGCGGCGACGTGGACTACCGGGCGCTGGCCGAGAGCTATGCGGAATCCAGGGGTCTCGCCGACTACCTCCGACAGCTGGAATCCACCGCCCCCGCCGCGCTGGAGGCCGCGCCTGCGCCCCACCGGCTGGCGTTCTGGATCAACGCCTACAACGCCTGCATGCTCAAACGGGTGGTCGAGAACTATCCCATCGAGCCGGCCGGGGGGCTCCGGGGCCTGCGGAACCGGGCAGCGGGAAGGCCAGCGAACTCGGTGTGGCAGATCGAGGACGTGTTCACAGGCCCGCACTGCGCCGTCGTGGGGGCAGTTCGCTCCCAGGACGAGATTGAGCACGAGATCATCCGACCGATGGGCGACCCGCGCATCCACTTCGCCGTGAACTGCGCCGCCAGAAGCTGCCCGCCTTTGGTCGCTGGCGCCTACGACGGCGCCTCCCTCGACCGGCAGCTCGACGAACGAGTCGCCGCGTTCATGGCCGACTCCACCCACTTCTCCGTGACGGTCGGGCGCGACGGACGGCCCGTGGTGCGGACCAACAAGGTGCTGGAGTGGTACGGGGACGACTTCGGCGGCGAGGCCGGTCTGCTCTCCTTCCTGGCGGGCTACGCCTCCGGCGCGATCCGAGAAGCGTTGCACAGCCCGGAAACGCAACTCGAGTTCTTCGACTACGACTGGACGCTGAACGACATATCGGAAGACATATCGCGATAGATCGACAGCTTCCTCGGCGAGCCCCAGCCACCAGCAGAGGCCGTGACCCGGAGGTAGGGGTCGTGGTTCCGGCACTGGACGAGGAGACGTCGCTTCCGGCTCTCCTGGGCGACCTGTCGAAGCTGACGTTGCCCAGCCGGGTAGTGGTGGTGGATGGCGGATCGTCGGACGGTACCGTCGCAGCAGCCCGAGCAGGCGGCGCCCTCGTCCTCCGAAGCCGCCTGGGACGCGCCCGCCAGATGAACGCCGGCGCCAGCTTCCTCGCCTCGCGCTGGCTCTTCTTCCTCCACGCCGACTGTCGGCTGGGCGAAGGCGCCCTCCGAGCCGCCGAGTCCCACATCCTGGACAGCGACTCGGACCCGGAGGCGCCCGCAGCCGTCTTCCACCTGGCCCTCGACCACCCCCACTTCTTCTACCGGTTGATCGAGCGCGGACAGCGCCTCCGCGAAGATCGCCTTGGCCTGACCTACGGCGACCAGGGCCTGCTGGTTCGGCGGGACCTCTTCTTCCGCGTCGGTCCCTACCCCGACCAGCCGATCATGGAGGACGTGATCCTCGCCAGGCGGCTGCGGGAAGCGGGCAGGCTGGTGCACCTCCCAGCCAAGATCTTCAGCAGCGTTCGTCGCTACGAAGAGGAAGGCCGGGTCCGCGCGTGGACAAGGAACGCCTGGCTGATCTCCCAGTTCATGGCCGGCGCCGAACCATCGCGGCTGGCGCAGGCGTACCCGCCTCGGCGACGGGCCGATCTTGCGCCGACGGGCGACGGCCGGGCCGCGGGCACTCCGACAACTCGCTCGCCGCCAGCACCTCCGTCGCCGGCGCCTCCGCAGCCGGCGCCTCCGCAACCGGCACCTGCCCTGCTGGTCTTCGCCAAGGCACCCCGGCCGGGCCGCGTCAAGACCAGGCTAGCCCGTACTGTGGGACGGCAGGCGGCCGCGGACGCGTACCGGCGCATGGGCCGAACGATCGTGCACCAAGTGGCGGGCGCGCCCGTCGAGACCATCGTGTGCTTCGATCCGCCCGACGCGGAAGACGAGGTGCGGCTCTGGCTCGACCCGGACACGCGCCTCGGCCTCCGATACCTCGCCCAGGGCGACGGCGACCTGGGGGAACGCATGTCGCGCCTCTTCGACCGCGCCTTTCGCAAGGGCAGCCCAGTGGTGGTCGTCGGCACGGACACCCCCGCCGTCGACGCGGGCACCGTCGTCCGGGCGCTGGAAGCGCTGAAAAGCGCCGACATGGTGCTGGGACCCTCTCGCGACGGAGGCTACTACCTCATGGCCTTGCGCCGGCCGTGCCCCGAACTGTTCCGCTCCATTCCGTGGAGCACCTCCGCCGTCCTCCCGGCAACCGCCGATGTCGCTCGGCGCATGGGGCTGCGCACGACGTACCTGGAGGTGGAGTCGGACATCGACACCGCCGACGACCTTACCCCTGAGATGGCGCGACGACTGTTGCCGCTAGCAGGTCCTTGATCCGGCCTCCGGCGCGACGGCTTACTGGCCTCGCGTGCGCTGCAACCCGTGCTCGTAGCCCTGCCACAGCCCTGGCGTCACCGGCACGTACACGATGTCGTAGGGCCGCTCCTGGGAACGGTCGGCGAACAGCGGAACGCCCTGGTGCTCCCCAACGCGCTCGATGTCGGCGCACTCCAACCGGAGGGGTTCGCCGGACTTGCTGTACTCGCGGTCGTCCAGTTCGATGGGCTCGTCGCCGGTGAACCACGCGGCACCGTCGGCGTAGCTCCCCGCGAAGTCCATGGCTGGCCTCAGCTCGGAGATCGCCGTCCGGGACGGACCCACCAGCGTGTCGCCCTGGGCGGTGATCATCACCTGCACTCCGGCTCCGGTGGCTAGGCAGATCGTCGCCGGCATCCCCGAGGGCAGCTCGGGCTCGACGGTTCGTTCCAGCACCACCGTGTCCGGCGGCGGCGCGGGCAACGTCACCGTGTCCGGTGCCGGCCGTTCCGCCAGCTTGGGCTTGCAAAGCCCTCCCGCGGCTCCGCAGAACGCCACCGACGCCAAGACGCCGAGCTTGCGGCTGCGGAAAGTGGAGTAGTCGTGGTAGTTGAGCCCCAGTGCGAAGGCCCCGACCCGGACACCACCCATGTCCAGCTGCAGCCCGGCGTTCACGTCGAAGCCGTTGAACTCGGTCATCACCGCCAGGAGCCGCTCGCTCCCCAGGCCGAAGTGGATCGCCGAGCCGGCGAAGACCCCGTCGGACTCGGCTTCGCCGTACCAGTCCACGTTGCTTCCAGCGGAGAAGAGGCCCCCGCCCCAACCGAAGGTGAAGGTGATTTCGTGCTCCGGGAGGAAGTCTGCCTCGATCCCAGGCAGGTGCGCCGTCGCCACGGCGTAAGGCGTCAGGTTGGCCGAGAACTCCTTCGAGTCGAGGCTCCGGATCCTGGCGTCGGGGTACCCCAGCCGGTTGGGACGGTACTCTGCGTCGGCTGTGAAGCTGGGCGAGGTCACGTAGCGGGCACCCACCGCCAAGTCGAGCCCCTGGACCGACGCCGGAAGGAGGGAGAGCCTGGCGAACCCTCCCAAGATGTTTCCGCCCTCGGATTCGTCGTCCCAGTGCTGGATCGTGACGCCCACCTCCGCTCGGTCGAAGAGCCCAAGGGCAATCGAGCCGTCGGCCATCCACCTCTGGAAGAGGCCGTCGGTGGTGATCACGTCGCCCGCCCGGTTCACCACCAAACGGTCGGAGACCGAGAGCCGGAAGCCCGAGTAAGTGCCCGACACTGCCAAGTGGGGCAGGACGCTGGCCACGGGCACGTCGATCAGCCCCGAGCCGTAGCGGAGGGTGCTGGTTGTCTTCGACGACTGGGCAGACGCGTTCGGAACGAGGAGGGCGAGGCCCAAGCCGACGGCGACGCCGGCACGGAAGGCGGGAGAACGGAACGTCATGGGTGGTTTCTCGGGGTGAGGTGTCCTAACCTGCTGCTCGCGACCGACGGACAACCGGGAGACCGACCTGTCCCCCTGCTGACGCCGCTGGACCAAGGTAACGGTTCTCGGGCTGTGCGGACAGCCAGCGGCGGGTTCAACAGGGTACTACGGTCCCTTGGCGGCCGTTGCAGCTGGCCGCTTACTTCGCTGAACCCCGGTCTGGCCCTGGCCGACCTGCCGCCGCCGCGGGCTCGGTGGACGTGACCTTAAGGACGGACTCGGCTCGGCGGGCGACTTTGAGGACGTTCCGATCGCTGACTTCTCAAGGTTCTGGATGCGGGCCTCATGAACCCCCGTCCACTCCCGCCGGTCGGCCAACAGATCGTCCTTCTGCTTCTCACGGTGACTCTCGGCTCTGGTGAACCCCACGTCCATCTGAGATCGAAGCTTCTCTCGCTCGGTCTCGGCCCTTGCGAATCCCTCCTTGCGCTCGGCCTCCGCCTTGGCGAACCCCTCCTTGCGCTCCGTCTCCGCCTTGGCGAACCCCGCATCCATCTGGGATCGAAGCCTCTCTCGCTCCGTCTCGGCCCTTGCGAACCCCTCCTTGCGCTCGGCCTCCGCCTTGGCAAACCCCTCCTTGCGCTCCGCCTCCGCCTTGGCGAACCCCGCATCCATCTGGGATCGCAACTTCTCTCGCTCGGTCTCGGCCCTGGCGAATCCCTCCTTGCGCTCGGCCTCCGCCCTGGCGAACCCCTCCTTGCGCTCCGCCTCTGCCTTGGCGAACCCATCCCTCATTTGGCCCTCGAGGTTGGCGTTCCTTGCGTCTCGCCTGTTGAGCCAGGAGATGACTCCAGACACCACCGCTGCCCCGGCCGCTACCACTGCTGCTACCGTGGTTTCGTCCATTCCCATCCCTCCATGGCTGTTTGTCCAGCACCCACTGCCACTCGCATTCCGCCATTAGCGAGACGCAATTTCGCCTCGGTCGATCGCGCTGTCAATCGCTGGGGCACCTCAAGGCTGGGGCACCTCCGACACCGTGTCAGCCGGACGCCCAACCATCAGGGTCGTGGGTGCTCCGCTCTCTTGAGCCCTCTGGCGATCCGCCACACCCACACGAGGATCAGCACCCACGCGACCCCGTAGGCGATCAGGACGTGAACGTACGGTCGCAACGCCCCCCGTCCGGCTTCGTCTTGGGCCGCCGCCAGCACTTCAAACCCGGGGACGGGAAGGAGGCCCGGGAGCCCGGCAAGTACGAGGGCGGCCAGCACTGAGGAGGCGAGCAAGAGAGCCGGGACGGGCGACCGCCCAACGGGCAGCCGCCAGCGATTACGAACGGGGCGGGGGCGTCGAATCATGGCGAATCTCCGGCGGGCGCTCCGGCGACGGGGCCGGGCGAAGGGTCGAGTCCGGCGACGACGTGCGCTCGTCGTCGATTGAGCAGCTCCACCGAGTACCGGAGGCAGAAGAGTCCGAGGAAGAGGAGTGTGAAGCCGCCCAGAGAGACGAGAAGGGTGGCCAGCATGTCGGGGTGGAGGGTTGGTCCGTCCGGCTTGATCACCACGGCGTCCGGGTGGATCGACCTGAACCAGCTCACGCTCACGTGGATCAGCGGGATGTTGAGGGCGCCAGCGACGGCTACGACCGCCGCGAGCCGCCTGCCCTTGCGCGGGTCGGGAACGGAGCCCCGGACCAGGAAGTATCCCAGGTAGGTGAACCATAGGAGCAGGGTCAGGGTGAGGCGCGGGTCCCACTCCCAGTAGGTGCCCCAGGCGATCTTCGCCCAGAGCGGACCCGAAGTCAGCATGATCGCGCCGAACACCAGTCCCCCCTCCGCCGCCGCCGTCGCCGCCGCGTCGGCCCGCTCGTCTTCGAGCCAGAGGTAGGCGGCGCTGGCGAGGGCGGCCAAGCCGAACGCCAGAAAGGTGGTCCACGCCGCGGGCACGTGCACGTAGAAGATGCGCTGGACTACGCCCATCGAAGCTTCGGTGGGCACCCAGAACGCGACCATCCAGTGAACGACCAGGATCGTTGCGACCCCGGCCGCCGCCAGGACGCACCCAGCGCCGACGATGCGATTCATGACCAGAAGATACCCGGTTCGGAGGCCGGTTCAAGGTGTCCGTCGCGAAGTGCTATCATGATATCACCTTCCATTCCCCGGCCGCGTGGCTACTTCTTGGCCGTGTGGCTACTCCTGGGCGGCGTGGCTACTCCTCCGCCGCGTGGCGGAAGAGGACGGCGCCGGCGGCCAGCGACCCCAGCGCAAACGCCCAGAGGAGCCGCACGGGACCTGCGATCTCGGGCCAGGGGCGATCCAGGAAGACGCGGGCGGTGCCGGTGGCGCCGAAGAACACCACGGGAACCAGGAGGGGGAACGCCAGCACCGGGAGCAGGGTGTCGCCCAGGCCGCTGTGGCCGGATACCCGCCCGAAGAGGGTCCCCACCGCCGCCAACCCGACGGTGCCCGGCAGCAGGACCGCCCCGTGGACCGCCAGGGAGCCGGGCGAGCGCACGCCCAGGAACGCGGTCAAGGCCGCGAAGGCCAGTGCGGTCACGAGGGAGAGGAGGACCCAGTTCGCCGCCGCCTTGCCCAAGAAGACGGCCCGCCGCGAGACAGGCGCGAGGAGCACGTGGCGGAAGGCGCCGTCCCGGTCCTCCAGGTCAAAGGCGCGTCCGGCGCCCACGGTGGCGGCGAAGAGCGCCACCAGCCAGAGCAGGCCGGCCGCCATGCTTCGGCCGGGGACCTGTGTGCGGTCCAGCGACACTGCGAAGAGGAAGGCGGCCAGGACCACGAACGCGGCCATCGCCAGCAGACGGCCGCCCGACCGGAACTCGGCCCTCATGTCCTTGGCGGCAACGAGCCAGATCCAGCGCAGCTGCGTCACCCGGCGAGGCTCTCCGTCACCCGGCCAGGCTCTGTGGGGTCGTGGTCTTGGCGGGGCCGTCGCCACCCGCGCTGAACGCCGCGGTCACCTCGGGGGCCCGGCGCTCGTCGGCCGCGCTCTCCAAGACGACCCGGCCCCGGCGCAGCACCAGAAGCCGGTCGGCCAGTCGGAGCCCCCGGGCCACATCGTGGGTCGCAAGCACCACGATCCGCTGGTCGGTAGCGAGCGCCGCCAGCGCTGTCTCCAGCAGGGATGCGCCGTGGGGGTCCAGCCCCGTGAAGGGCTCGTCGAGGAAGAGCACCTCCGGGTCGTGAATAAGCGTGCGGGCCAGCGCGACCCGTTGCCGCTGCCCTCGGGAGAGGTCGCTCACCCGGATGTCGGCCAGCGATGCGGCACCGACTCGGTCCAGGGAGGTTGCGAGCCCGGCATCCACCGCCCGTCGCCCAGTGAGCCCGTGGAGCCCAGTGAACCCGTGGAGCCCAGCAGTCCCGTGGAGCCGAGCAAAGAAGCGCAGGTTCTCGGCCACCGTGAGCATGTCGTAGAGGCCGGTTCGGTGGGAGACCAACCCGACGCGGGCGCGCCACGCCGGGTCGCCACCGGACACTGGACCGCCGCCGAAGAGAACTTGGCCGCGCTCGGGCTTCCGCTCGCCGCTGAGCGCCTTCAGCAAGGTGGTCTTGCCCGCCCCGTTGGGACCGAACACCGCCAGAATCGCACCAGCCTGGGCGGAGGCGGACACGCCGTCCAGCGCCCGGGTCGCACCGTAGTCGCACACCAGGCCGCGGCCTTCCAGGGTCAACGGCGCGCCTTGACCCGGGTGCTCGACCCCCGCTCGACCTTGCCCGTGCGCCCGTCGTCGCCGTCGCCGCCGCCGTCGGAGTCGGCTGCCCGGACGGTCCGCAGCCGCTTGCCGCAGCCGCCGCAGTACTTGGCGCCGAAGGCGTTGAGGCGACGACAGCCGGCGCACTGAAGCCCCTCCTGCAACGCACGGCGGATCAGTGCGATCTCGTCCTCCAGCGCTCGGGACGCCCCCGCCCCGGCCGGATCGTCCTCGACGGCCTCGGGCTCCAGCTGCACGAGGGCCTCCCGGGAGAGCTCGGTGCGGAGCCGCTCGTAGTCCTCGCCGTCTACCTTGCCCATGACTCGGTCGTACTCCAGGTCTCGAAGGGCTGCCAGGGCCACGCGGCGGCGGGCGGCGGACTCGTCGTGCTCGTCGCCTCCCCGGTAGAGGGGCGCGCTCCGGCCCGAGAGCACCGGCTCCAGCACGTAAAGCACGATCCCGGCCGCCAGCAGGACCCCGCCGAAGAGGGCCACTCGTTCAGGCGGCCCGCCCCGCCGCTTCTGAGGCCGCCGCTTCCGAGGTTGCCGGCCGGGGCGCAACCGGGCGGCGACCCGGCACCGTTCCCGCGCCCGACTGGGCCCTCGCCGGGGGCCAGAGCCCCACCAGCGTGCCGACCGCCACGATCAGCCCTCCGAACCATATCCAGGGGACCAGAGGCAGCACCTTGAACTCGAAGGTGGCGCGCTCGGTTCCGCTCTCCAGGTCCACGTCTCGGGGGATGACGTACAGGTCCTCCAGCAGCGTGCTGCGGATACCCACTTCGGTGGACGCCTCGTCCATGACCGGGTAGAAGCGACGCTCCGGCCGCATCGCCGCAACCTGCTCGCCGTTCCGCCGCACCGTCAGGAGCGCGGTCCATCGCCAGTCGTTGGCGCCCACGTTCTCGTCGGCTCGAGGGCGGGAGTGGGAGAGGCTCTCGTAGGTCAGGGCGTACTCGTGGCCGAAGGCGGAGCGGATCGTCGCCGACTCGCCGGGGAGCATCTCGTGGACCTGGGCCACGTCGAACGCGGACCCGGCCAACCCGGTGAACAAGATCACCACCCCGGCATGGACCACGTATCCCCCCCAACGTCGCTGGTTCCTGCGGACCAACCCGCGAAGGGCCGCGAACCAGCCCTCGCCGGCGATCCGCGCCCGGGCCCGGGTTCCCTTCCAGAACTCCACCAACACCGTCGTCAACACGAAGGCGGCCAGGACAAAGGTGGCCAACGCCATGCCGTGGCGGACGCCCATCCCCCAAAACGCGACGAAGGTCGTCGCGGCGACGGAGCACGGAAGGGCGAAGTTCTTGCGCAGGTTCCGCCGAGAGGCGCGCCGCCAGGCGATCACGGGACCGATCCCCATGAGGGCCAGGAGGGTCAGGCCGATCGGCAGGTTGACCCGGTTGTAGAACGGCGGTCCCACATTGATTTTCTGCCCGAGCAGTCCCTCGGTGATCAGGGGGAAGAGGGTGCCCCAGATGACGGCGAAGGCGATCCCCACCAGCAGCAGGTTGTTGAAGAGGAACGCCGACTCTCGCGACAGGAACGACTGGATCTGGTTCTCGCTCCGGAGGGACGGCAGGCGGTGCACCACGAGCACGACGCAGAACGCGGCCGTAGTCCCCATGAAGCCGAGGAAGATGTAGGCGATCTTCAGGTTCTCGGCGAAGCTGTGGACCGATTCGATGAGGCCGGAGCGAGTCAGGAAGGTGGCGAAGATCGTGAGCAGGAAGGTGGCCGCCACCAATCCCATGTTCCAGACCTTGAGCATCCCGCGGTTCTGCTGGATCTGGATCGAGTGGAGGAAGGCGGTGGCGGTCAGCCAGGGCAGCAGCGAGGCGTTCTCGACCGGGTCCCAGAACCAGTAGCCGCCCCAGCCCAGCTCCTCGTACGCCCACCTCATGCCGAAGACGATGCCGATGGTGAGGAAGAACCAGCTGGTCAGGATCCAGCGGCGGGTGACGGCGATCCAGCGCGAGTCCAGGCGGTTGGTCAGGAGGGCCGAGACGGCGAAGGCGAAGGGGACGGCGAAGGCGGTGAACCCTAGGTAGAGGGTGGGCGGATGAATCGTCATCCAGTAGTTCTGCAGCTGCGGGTTCAGGCCCCGGCCGTTGGCGGGGGTGAAGCCCAGTCGCTCGAAGGGGTCCACGCCGGCGAAAAGGAGCACCACCAGCAAAAACGAGAGGATGGCCAGCAGCGTGCCCGAGACGTAGGGCATGAACTCCCGGTTGCGGGCCCGGTTCTGGAAGACGGCGATGGAGGTGAACGCCGACAGAAGGAGGGTCCAGAAGACCAGGGAGCCGCGCTGGCCCGCCCAGAGGCCGGCCACCTTGAAGTAGGTGTCCAGCTCCCGGTTGGAGTAGTTGGCTACGTACCAGTACTCGTAGCGGTTGCCCACGAAGGCGGCGACGATCCCCAGCGACGCCAGCAGCAGCAGGAAGGTGACGGCGTAGGCGGTGCGCTCCCCGCTAAGTACGAGTTCGCTGCGGCCGGTTCTGCCTCCGGCGAAGGAGACCGCGGTTCCCCACAGGGCGATGGGGAGGGCGATCCAAAGGGCGGTCTCGCCCAGGACCGTCACGCAGCAAGCTCCTCCTTGGCCGCCTCGTAGCGGCTGCCGCACTTGGTCAGGACGGTGTGGGCGCGGAAGACGCCGTCGGCGCCGAAGCCCCCTTCCAGGACGACTTCGGCCCGGTCGTTGAAGGTGTCGGGGAGCACGTCATCGTAGCGCACCGGGAAGACGGTTTCCGGGTCCTCCAGGTCGGCCACCACGAACTCGTGGACGCCGACACCGCCGGCCTGCCGCTCCCAGGAGCCTTCCACCACCCGGCCGCTGACCTTGACGCCGACTTCCCGGAAGGCGGGATCGGCCTCGATCCGGGCGAGGAGCTCGGAGGGCGTCAGGTAGTACACCATGCTGTCGCTGATCCCGGTCCACATCAGGTAGGCCACGACGGCGCCCACTCCGACGAGACCTGCGAAGAAGCGTCCGTTCTTCATGGCGATTCGCTCGGTTGTATTCGAGAGTTGCGGGACGCCTCTAATCTACTCCGTTTCGGCCCGCTGCCGCCAGGGCGCCTCGCACGGCGGCGTCCCATCCGTTCAGCAGCCGGCGGCGCTCCTGGCGGTCGAGCGACGGCTGGAAGACGCGCCCGCCCGTGAAGGCCGCACGGAACTCCTCCGGCGAGCGCCAGACGCCGGCCGCCAGGCCTGCCAAGCCGGCGGCACCCAGCGCCGTCGCCTCCACGGTCGCCGGGCGCTCCACGGGCACGTCGAGTACGCCCGCGACGAACTGCATCAGCCAGTCGTTGCGCGCGGCGCCGCCGTCCACCTTCATGCGCTCGGTCCGGGCGCCGGCGTCCCGCTCCATGGCCGTCACTACGTCGCGTGCGCCGTATGCCATCGCCTCCAGCGCCGCCCGGACCAGGTGGGGCGCCGTGGTGCCGCGAGTCAGCCCCACCAGGGCGCCTCGCGCCTCCGGCGCCCAGTGGGGGGTGCCCAGCCCGGCGAACGCCGGGACCATGTAGACGCCGCCGTTGCCGTCCAGCGCCTGGGCGATCTCCTCGCTGCGGGCGGCGTCGTCCAGCAGGCCGAGCTCGTCCCGCAGCCACTGCACCGCTGCGCCTGCGGCCAGGATCGAGCCCTCGAGCGCGAACGCCGGGCCTCCCTGGGCGTCGCAGGCGGCGGTGGCGAGGAGGCCGTGGCGGGAGGACGGCCGTTCGCGCCCCGTGTGGAAGAGGAGGAACGCGCCGGTGCCGTAGGTGCACTTCGCCTCGCCGGACTCCCAGCACCCCTGGCCGTACAGCGCGGCCTGCTGGTCGCCGGCCACGCCGAGCACGGGCAGGTCGGCGGCCGCGCCCAGCGCGTCGCTCGTCGCGATCCCGAAGTCGCCGGAGCTGGGGCGGATCTGGGGCAGCACGCGCCGGGGCACGCCGAACAGCTCCAACATCTCGTCGCACCAGTCGCCTTCGTCCAAGTCGTAGAGGAGGGTGCGGGAGGCGTTGGTGGGGTCGGTGGCGTGGACGACGCCCTCGGTGAGGCGGGCCACCAGCCATGCGTCGATCGTCCCCACCGCCAGCTCGCCGGATGCGGCGCGGGCGGCCAGCTCCGGTTCGGCGTCGAAGAGCCAGCGCAACTTGGTGGCGGAGAAGTACGGGTCCAGCAGCAGGCCCGTGCGGCGGCGGACGGTCTCCTCGTGGCCGGCCTCCTTGAGGGCGCGGCAGAGGTCCGCGGTGCGCCGGTCCTGCCACACGATCGCACGGTGGAGGGGCGCCAGCGTCTCCCGGTCCCACACCACCACCGTCTCCCGTTGGTTGGCGATGCCGATGCCGGCCAGCTGCGCGCCGGGCGCCTTGGCGCGGGCCGCCTCCAGCGCGCGCCGGGCCGTGTTCGTGGTGACCCGCCAAATCTCTTCCGCGTCGTGCTCGACCCGCCCCGGCGCCGGGAAGTGCTGCGCGAACTCGGAGTAGGCGCGGCCCAGCGTCCGTCCGTCGGCCGAGACCACGAGGGCCGTCGTGCCCGTCGTGCCCTGGTCCAGCGCCAGAACGGCTTCGGCGCTCATGGGCTGCCGGCCGCCACAATCCTGCCGGGCCTGTACTCGAACCCCAGCTCGGCCAGCGCCCCCACGAAGGCGCACACCGAGAAGCCCATCACCGCGTAGTAGTCGCCCTCGACCCGCTTCACCAGCGCCGAGCCGAGTCCCTGGATGCCGTACGCCGCCGCCTTGTCCATCGGCTCTCCCGTGGCCACGTACTCCTCGGCCCAGCCGCGGGAGAAGGAGCGGAAGGCGACCCGCGCCGAAGCCGTTCGCGACGCCATCGTTCCGTTGCGGCCCACGGCCATGCCCGTGTAGACGGCGTGCGCCTTGCCCGACAAGGCCAAGAGCATCTCCGCCGCCTCCGACTGGCAGCGCGGCTTTTCCAGCACCTGGCCACCCAGCTCCACCACCGTGTCGCCGCCCACGGTCAGCCGCGCTGGGAACGAGCGGGAGACGCACGCGGCTTTCTCCCGAGCCAACCGCTCCACGTAGCGGCGAGGCGGCTCGTGGGGGCGGCGCACCTCCTCCACGTCAGCGGGAGCCACCTCGAAGGAGAGACCGAGCATCCGCAGCGCTTCGGCCCTTCGCGGCGAGGCCGACGCGAGCACGATCGTCGAGGGCGGCATCGGCGTGGGGGTCATCTCGGGGACGCTACTGGGTCAGGCACGCCGAGGCCAGGCGACGCGAATGCCTACAACGCCGACCGCCAGCCATGACGCCACGTAGGCGAGGAGCCACGCCACCGGTCGCCAGTCGAAGTCGGCGCTTCCGGCCAACAACCACCCGACTTCCCGGCGCGGGCCAAGGGGAAAAGACAGGGACCGGAGCAGACCGATCCACAGCCCTTCGTGGGAGCTCGTCCGCAGCACGTCCAGCTGCAGGAGCACAGCGATGCTGAGGGCCAGGTATACGGATGTTGCCAGCCGGCCGTGGTCCCTCCACCAGCAAGACATGCCGAAGCCGACGGAAACGACGAGGACCGCCGTCAGGGCGTCCACCGGGAGAGGCTGCAACGGGTGCGCGTCGGGCCGCCATCCGGCTGCCAAGCCGATCGCCACGGCGGCGCTCCGGAGGAGGATGGCGGACACGGCCCCGACGGATGCGACTTGGAGGAAGCGAGCGCAGTGGAACCGAACGGGGTCGACCGGCTTCTGGAGCCAGAGATCGTCTCCCCCTGCCGTCGGCTGGGCAAAGCTGCCCACGACCACCAGCGGCGCAAAGACGACGACCAGCCTGACCGCGACGTCCATCCAGTCGTCGATGCCGTTGCCCGCGACCGCGTACAGTCCGTAGAGCAGCCCGGCTCCGGCGATCAAGAGGACGAACCCCGCCCCGTTCTCTCGGACGACCAGCGCCGCGCGCGATGGTGTCGGAAGCAGGCGGACGTTCACTCGGTGCTCCGCAACAGCTCGGCCTCCAGGTTGGCCAAGTCGGCCGACGGGCCACCGCCGGAAAGCGCCGGACCAGGTCGCGTGCAGCCCCCTTCCAGGATGTGGACTCGGTCGGCCAGCCGCTCCACCTCGGCCGTCTCGTGACTTGCGAAGAGGACGGCGGCACCCCGATCGCGAGCTGCCCGCACTTCGTTGCGCAGCACCTCCCGTGCGACCGCGTCCAGGCCCGAGAAGGGCTCGTCGAGCACGAGGAACATCGGTTCCCCTGCGAGGGCAAGCGCCAGTCCCAACCGCCGTCTCATGCCCTTCGAGCCCTTCCGCGCTGGTTTGTCGAGTGCGTCCGGGTCCAGTCCGCTCCTGGCGACGGCGCGTTCAAAGACGCTTCGTCGGTTGGCCGGCTTTGCCGCCAGGTCCGCGCCCCGAGCGAGTATCTCCCGGGCCGTCCAGGCTCTCGGGAGAACCAGCGACTCGGGCAGGTAGCCGCAGCCCCATCGTCGGCGGTAGACCTCCGGGGGCTCCCCAGCGATCGTGCACCGTCCGTAGTCAGGTCGCTTGAAGCCGGCGAGAATGCGCAGCAGCGTCGTCTTTCCGGCTCCGTTCGGGCCCACCACCGCTCCGACCTGCCCCGGCTCCACCGAGAGGTCCACGCCGTCGAGCACGGCTTGGCGGCGGAAGAGGCGGCGGTACGATGCCGTCATCCCCTTCACCCGAACGCGAGCCGGCTCCTTCACGAGATCCCAGCCGGGAGACTCCAAGCCATCCGAGTCAGCGAGACTCCCAGTCCACCCAAGTCACGAAACCCCCAGCCGATACGTGGCGATGCGGACGCCGTCGGGGGCGTCCCAGGCCGCCAGCACGGAGTTGCCGGACACGAAGAGCGCGGACGCCGCGGGAGTCGGCAAGGCCTGTTCGCCGCCCGCTTCGCCTTGGGTCACCAGTCGAAAGATGTGGTCGTCCCCGGTTCCCTCTTCCCCTTCGCCGACCGGGACGGGCACGCGGTAGGCCAGCCTGCCGTCGGGCAAGTCGAACACTCGTTCAAAGGGCGGCAACCGTAGGGGGACGATCACCCGAGCGCCCACGGCCCTGGCGGCTGGCATGATCTGTTCCTTCAGCGCATCTGCCTCTCGCTTGGACAGTGGTGTCCGTTTCAGCCAACCGTGGCACTCGCGCCCCGTCCGTCGAGCGGTCAGGTCGTACACGCCAAGACACTCGGCGTCGGCGTTGCCGAAGACGAAGCCTGCCGGATGGGCGCTCATGACCGGCTGGAACCCAAGGTCCGCCACAATGCCGCGTCCAGGAGGCGCGACCGACGCGCGCATCCGAACACCGCCGTCGTCGTGCGCAAGAAAGGCCATGGCGTTCATTCCACGCACCGGACTCGTGCACTGGACCAGGATCAGGAGGCCGAGGGAGACCGAATCCAGGTTGGCGATGCGCGGCGCGAAGCAACCGTCGATAGCGTGCCTTTGGTCGGCGACGTGTGTTCCGGCGAAGTCGTACAGGCGAACGAAGCCACGGTCGGCCACGGCGACCCTGTCCCGGTGGACGGCGAGAGCGGTCGGGGACGACAGCTCGCCGGGGCCGTCCCCCTGGCGCGCGAAGTGGCCGAGCAGAGCACCCGTTTCGCTGAAACGGTGAATGCGGCGCGCCCGTCGGTCGAGCACAAACCAAGTGGAGCCGCCAAAGTCGGCGTCCGTTGCCGAGAGGACGCTGGGGAGGCTGGGTGGAAGGCTCGGTGGAAGGCCAGGTGCCTGTGCTTCCGCGCCATCGGCAGCCGAGCCCGACACCGCTTCGGGGCGCACCCGATCGGCGAAGGACGCCAGCAGGCTCCAGCCGAGCGCAACAACGGCCACGAGCGTTGCGACCGACATGGCCACGGCCCCCCGTTTCGGCACCGGCCGCACGCGCTCAGCGCTCCAAGATCAACGTCACCGGGCCGTCGTTGACCAGCGCCACATCCATTACAGCACCGAACCGACCGGTCTGCACTGGCTTGGCGAGCAGACTGGTCAGCGCCTCCACGAAGCTCTCGTAGAGCGGCTCCGCCAGGTCGGGCGGCGCGGCCTTTACGAAGGAGGGCCGTCTCCCCTTGGCCGCGTCGCCGTACAGGGTGAACTGACTCACGACCAGCACCTCGCCGTCCACTTCGACCACGGAGCGGTTCATGCGCCCGCTGCCGTCGGCGAAGACGCGGAGGCCCGCCAGCTTCTCGGCCATCCACCTGACCGTGGCGTGGTCGTCGCCGGCCGTGAACGCGGTCAGCGCCACGAGACCAGGACCGATCTCGCCCACCGTCTCCCCGGCGACGGTCACCGATGCCCGTGACACCCGCTGGACGACGACCCTCATCGCTGGACGACGACCCTCATCGCCCGGACAACAACCCGCCGAACTCGCCTCGCGCCCGCCCTCACTCGACGGTGACGGACTTGGCCAAGTTCCTCGGCTGGTCCACGTCGCATCCCCGCATGACGGCGATGTGGTACGCCAGCAGCTGAAGGGGCACGACCGCCAGCACGGGCATGAGCGCCGGCATCGTTCGGGGCACAATCACCACCTCGTCGGCCAGCTCGTGGATCTCGCCGTCCTGGGCGGTGGCCACGGCGATGACGCGGCCTCCCCGCGCCTTGACCTCCTGGATGTTGGCCAGCGTCTTCTTGTACACGGGGTCCTGGGGGGCGAGCACGACGACGGGCATGTCCTCGTCCACCAGGGCGATCGGCCCGTGCTTCATCTCTGCGGCGGGGTAGCCCTCGGCGTGGATGTAGCTGACCTCCTTCAGCTTCAGCGCTCCCTCCAGCGCCACAGGGAACTGGTACCCCCGCCCCAAGTAGAGGAAGTTCGGCGAGTCCCGATAGCGGTGGGCAATCTCCCGCACCTGGCTCTCCATCTTAAGCGCCTCTCCCAGCAGCCCGGGTAGGCGGCTGAGGGCGTGGACCACCTCCCGACCCTGCAGGATCGACATGGAGCGGCGGCGGGCCAAGTACAGCGTGAAGAGAGCCTGGGCGACGACTTGGCTCGTGAACGACTTGGTGGACGCGACTCCGATCTCGGGTCCCGCGTGCAGGTAGATGCCGAAGTCGGTGAGGGCCGCGATGCTGGAGCCGACGGTGTTGACGATCCCCATCGTCGCGCAGCCTCGGTGCTTGGCCTCCTGGAGGGCGGCGATGGTGTCCGCCGTCTCGCCCGACTGGCTGATCCCGATCACCAGGGTGCGGGGCGAGAGGACCGGGTTGCGGTAGCGGAACTCGGAGGCGTACTCGGCGCTGGCCGACACCCGCGCCAAGTCTTCCAACATGGAGGCGCCCAGCAATCCGGCGTGCCAGCTGGTGCCGCACGCAGTGACGACGATCCGGTCCAGCGCCAGCAGGTCCGCGTCGGGGATCGATATGCCCCCCAGCTTCGAGGAGCCTTCCTCCTCCAGGAGCCGTCCGCGCATCACCTCTCGGAGCGACGACGGCTGCTCCAGGATCTCCTTCTGCATGTAGTGGTCGCAGCCGCCCTTGCTCACCGCCTGGGCGTCCCACGTGACGACGTGCAGGTGGCGTTGGACGGTGCGGCCCGCCGGGTCGAAGGTGCGGTAGCCGTTGGGGCCCAGTACCGCCGAGTCGCCGTCCCGGAGGCGCACCACCCGCTTGGTGTGGGCCACGATGGCGGCCGCATCGGAGGCGACCAGGTACTCGCCTCGGCGTCCGATCCCCAGCAGGATGGGACTTCCGTGGCGGCCGACGACGAGCTTCCCCGGATCGCGGGAGCTGGCCACGGCGACCCCGTAGGTGCCCTCGACTTGGGAGAGGGCGGCGGCCACGGCGTCTTCCAGCAGGTCGGTCTCCCGAAACGCCAAGTCCACAAGGTGCACCAGCGCTTCGGTGTCGGTCTCGCTGCGGAACTCGTAGCCCAACTCTTCCAAGCGCGGTCGGTGGACGGCGGCGTTCTCGATGATCCCGTTGTGGACCAGCGCGATGTCGCCGGCCGGCGAGACGTGGGGATGGGCATTGGCCTCCGTGGGCGCGCCGTGGGTGGCCCAGCGCGTGTGGGCGATCCCGCACCTTCCGTCGGGCATCCGCCCGTTCACGACTCGCTCCAGCTCCCGCAGCTTGCCGGGCCGCTTCCAGGTGACCAAGCCCTCGTTCGGCGTGAGCACGGAGAGGCCCGCGGAGTCGTAGCCACGGTACTCCAAGCACTTGAGACCCTCCATGAGGATCGGTCCCGCCTCTCGCGGTCCCACGTAACCGACGATTCCGCACATGCTATGAAGCTACCGCCATGGGGAACTCCGACCGGACGTCGGCCAGCGTCCGGCGGGCACGGTCCACCAGCCGCTGGGCGCCGCACTGGTCGGTCGGCGGGCGGACCTCCGGGGACCCGACGCTGGCCGGGGCTTCGGCACCGGGCGGGGTCGCTCCGCCCGTCGGCGCCTCGGCGATGATGCGCACCACGGGTTCCGTGCCCGACGGCCGGACGTGGAGCCAACTGCGCCCCTCCGGCCATTCGAGCCGCAACCCGTCGCTTCGGTCCACATCGCCTTGCGGCATCTCGCGCTGCAGAGCGGCGTAGGCGGCCGGCAGCACCTCACGGGCGAACGGCACCTTCTCCTTGACGATCCGGTAGGCGGGAAGGCGGGCGATCCGCTCGGAGAGGGGCGCATCCGCTTCGTCCGCCAAGTACTGGAGGATCAGCGCCGCGCCCGCCGCCGCGTCCCGGGTGTGGTGGAGCACCGGCACGATCACGCCGCCGTTCCCCTCCCCGCCCACCACCGCCCTCTCCGCGATCATCCGGGACGCCACGTTGATCTCGCCCACCGGCGCCCGCACCACCGGACAGCCGTGGCGCGCCGCCACGTCCTCCACGACGCGGCTGGTGGAAAGGTTCGTCACGACCGTCCCCGCCCGGCGAGCCAGCACGACGTCGGCGGCCAGCGCCAGCGTCAGGTCCTCCCCCAGCGCGCATCCCCGCTCGTCCACCAGAGCCAGCCGGTCGGCGTCCGGGTCCACCGCGAAGCCCACGTGCGCGCCCGACGCGCAGACCAGCCGGCCCAGCTCGACCAAGTTTTCGGCCGTGGGCTCCGGGTCCCTGGGGAACCGGCCGTCCGGCGTCTCGCCGATCGGCTCGACCCGGCAGCCCAGCCGCTGCAGCAACTCGGGCATGATCGCGTTTCCGGCGCCGTGGACGCAGTCCAGGGCGACGCGGAGGCCGGCGGCCCGGATACGGTCCCGATCGAGGAACGGCAGCGCCAGGAGCCGCTCGATGTGCCGAGCCGTCGCCCCGTGGTCGCGCTCGGCGTTGCCAAGGGCTTCCCACGACGCCCGTACCGGCTCGCGCTCCCGCAAGAACGTCATGAAGCGCTCCATGCGCTCGGCGGGCAAGAACGTTCCCGCCCCGACGGCGAACTTCAGCGCATTCCACTCCGCCGGGTTGTGGCTGGCCGTGACCACGAGACCGCCCGCGGCCCCGGCGTCGGCCACCGCCATCAGCACGGTCGGCGTCGGGGCGACCCCCAGCTCGGTGACCCGACATCCGACGGAGAGCAAGCCCGCCACCACGGCCCGCTGGATCATCGGCCCCGAGGTGCGCGTGTCCCTGCCGACCAGCAGGTGGTCCCCGTCCCCCTCCTCCCGCAGGAAGCCTCCGTACGCCGCCGCCAGTCCCATCGCCAACTCCGGCGTGAAGGAGCCCCCGACCTCGCCGCGAAAGCCGGAGACGCTGGCCATGACGTCGGGGGGAATGTGCAGGGGCATAGATGAAGCTCCACGGTTCGCGGCGCAGTTGCAAGGTCCTCGCGGCGCAGTTGCAAGGTCCAGGATCACTGTGTTCCTGGCTGCATCACCGTTTTCGAGGCTGCGGCGGCTGGGGCGCCCACCGGTGGCCCAGTGGCTGGCGTGGCCGATCGCGAGCCGATTAGATTTGGTTGGCGCAAGCGTTGCGCCGGTGCTTGCCTCGCGCTGGTTCGCCCCTCATCTCCACAAGGACATATCTCCACAAGGAGCCGCCCCCCTTGACCCGCGCCGCAACCCGCTTCGCCACCCGCTTCGCCACCCGCTGTGTCCACGCCGGTCAGTCGCCCGAACCGGTCACCGGCGCGATCACAACGCCCGTCTTTCAGACCTCCACCTACGTCCAGGACGGTCTGGGACGACACCGCGGCTACGAGTACGCCCGCCTTCAGAACCCGACCCGGGAGGCCGCGGAGGCCAATATGGCGTCCCTGGAGGGCGCGGCTCACGGGATCGCCTTCTCCAGCGGGCTGGCCGCCATCGAGTGCCTGGCCAAGGTCGTTGCCGCCGGCGCCCACTTGGTCAGCGAGGAGAACACCTACGGGGGCACCACCCGGATGCTCACCCAGGTACTGAACCGCCTGGGCATGGAGGTCTCGCTGGTGGATTGCCGGGACTTGGACGCGGTAAGGGCCGCCCTCCGCCCCGAGACCCGTCTGGTGCTGGCGGAGACGCCGTCGAACCCGCTGATGCGGATCACCGACATCGCCGCTGTGGGCCGGATCGCCCGGGACGCCGGCGCCGTCCTGTGCGTGGACAACACCTTCGCGTCGCCCTTCAACCAGAACCCGCTGGCGCTGGGGGCCGATGTGGTGGTCCACTCCACCACCAAGTACCTGAACGGCCACTCCGACGTGCTGGGCGGCGTGCTGGCGCTCAACGACGACGCGCTGGCCGAGGAGCTGCGCTTCGTGCGCAAGTCCACAGGGCCGGTCCCAGGTCCCATGGACTCGTGGCTGACCCTTCGGGGGACCAAGACGCTGCATGTCCGCATGGAGCGCCACAACGAGAACGGCATGGCCGTCGCCCGCTTCCTGGAGACGCTGCCCGCCGCACGGGCGGTCCACTACCCAGGGTTGCCTTCCCATCCCCAGCACAAACTCGCCGGTCGCCAGATGCGCGGCTTTTCGGGTATGGTGTCGGCCGACTTCAAGCCGGACACGGCGCAACGCCTGGTCGAGGGTACGCGCCTCTTCCGGCTGGCGGAGAGCCTGGGCGGCGTCGAGTCGATGATCTCGGTTCCGGCGGTCATGACTCACGCCTCGGTCCCGGAGGAACAGCGGCTGCGGATGGGAATCGGGAACGGACTGGTGCGCTTTTCCGTAGGAATAGAAGACGTGGATGACTTGATCCAGGACATGGAGCAGGCCCTGGACCCCTGAAAGGAATGAGATGGCCCACGACGACCACCGAAGCACCCACGACGGCGACGCCCCCGCCACCCGCATCCTGACCGACATCTCCTCCCGGGCGTGGGAGCACAGCGCGGATCGAGCCGCCTTGGCCGCCCTTCGCAAGCTGCCACTCTTCGACCAGGTGCTGCGCACGCTCTTCGGGTTATTCGGCGAGAAGCCGATCCGGCTGGCGTTTCAGGCCAACGCGGTTCGGGTGGGACCCAACCAGTTCCCCCGCATCTGGTCGCTCTACGAGGACGTCTGCCGAACGCTGGACGCCCCCAAGCGCTACCCGCTGCTCATCTCCCAGAACCCGGTGGTGAACGCCGGAGCCTACGGGATGAGCGAGCCGTTCATCATCTGCAACTCGGGCACGCTCGAGCTGCTGGACGACCGCCAAGTGGCCTACGTGCTGGGTCACGAAGTGGGACACGTGATGAGCGACCACGTGCTCTACCGGACGATGACCGAGCTGCTGATCCAGCTGGCGGGGCTGGGCTTCCCCATCGTGGGAATCGCCGCCCGAGCGATCCTCGTGGGGCTGCTGGAGTGGTCGCGGAAGGCCGAGCTCTCCGCCGACCGAGCGGGGCTGCTGGCAATCCAGGACCCGGACGAGGTCATGGGGACGATGCTCAAGATGGCCGGCGGCGGAATGGACGATGAGACGTCGCTGGCCGAGTTCATCCGCCAGGCCGAAGAGTACCGGGAGTCGGGCGACGTGGCGGATCAGGTGTTCAAGGTCCTCAACCTGCTGGGACAGAGCCATCCGTTCTGGGTCCTTCGGGTGTCCGAGCTCAGAGGGTGGATCGAGGAAGGCGCCTACGATCGGGTGATCCGTGGCGAGTACCCGCGTCGCGGCGAGCCGGACCCGGCCTACAAGGACGACTTGGCCGAGGCCGCCGACGCGTACAAGTCCGGCGCCAAGGACTTCCTTGGCCAGATGGCCGGGGCCGCCAAGCGGGTCGGCGAAAACTTCCGCGACTCCTTCCGTGGTTGAGGACCCGGAGAGCCGCAGTTTGAGGATCAGCGAGCCACAGTTGAGGACCCAGCGAGCCCGCGCCTGATGCGCATTCTGATCGTCGGCAACGGCGGGCGAGAGCACGCGCTCCTATGGAAGTTGCGGCAGGACGCGCCCGACGCGGCGTTCTTCGTTACCCGCCCCAACGGAGGGATGGCTGGGCTGTGCACCGGGATCGACCTGTCGCCGGAGGACTCGAAGGGCGTGGCGGCGTGGGCGGCCGGCGCCGGGATCGACTTGGCGGTGATCGGACCCGAGGTGCCCCTTGCGGCGGGGGTGGCCGACCTCTTGGCCGACGTGGGCGTGCCCGTCTTCGGGCCGTCGGCCCGGGCGGCTCGGATCGAGTCCAGCAAGGCGTTCGCCAAGGACCTGATGGCCGGGGCGGGGGTGCCCACCGCCGCGTACGAAGTCCACAGCGAGCCGGACGCCGCGGTGAGGTGCATCCGGTCGATGGGGGCACCGGTGGTCGTGAAGGCGTCGGGGCTCGCCGCCGGGAAGGGCGCAGTGGTGTGCGACACGGTGGCGGACGCGGAGAAGACGGCTCGGCGGATGCTGGGCGGCGCGTTCGGAGCGGCGGGCGCGCAGGTGGTCGTGGAGGAGTACATGGAGGGCGAGGAGCTCTCTGTGTTCTGCATCGCCGACGGCGAGGCGTTTGCGACGATGCTGCCCTCCCAGGACCACAAGCGGATCGGCGAGGGCGACCGGGGGCCGAACACGGGCGGGATGGGTGCCTATGCGCCGGTGGGCTTCGTCACCGAGGCGCTGATGACGGAGGTGGAGGATCGGATCGTGGCGCCGACGCTTGGCGCCCTCGCGGCGGCCGACTCCCCTTTCCGTGGGCTCCTCTACGCCGGCCTGATGATCACCGCCGAAGGTCCCAAGGTGGTGGAGTTCAACTGTCGCTTCGGCGATCCCGAGACCCAGGCGGTGCTGCCGCTGCTGTCGTCGTCGCTGCTGGAGCCGATCCTGGCGGTCGCCGAGGGGACGGGGCTGGAGCGCGGCGCTCTGCGCTTCCAGGACGCCGCCGCCGTCGCCACCGTGCTCGCGGCAGAGGGCTACCCTGGCCCTTACGCCAAGGACCAGCCGATCTCGATCCCCTCGCTGCCGGGCGTCCACGTGTTCCACGCGGGTACTGCCGCCATCCACGCGGACGCCACCACCGTCCACGCGGGCACCGCCGCTGGCTCGGCGCAGGACAGCTTTGCCACCTCTGGAGGACGAGTCCTGGCCGTGACGGCGGTGGCGGCGGAGTTCGAGGCGGCGCGGGAGGCCAGCCGGAGGGCGGCGGAGGCCGTCGAGTTCCCGGGGAAGCAGTTCCGCCGAGACGTGGGCTGGCGCGAGTCCGAACGCCGGCGCAGATCGGCTTGACACCCTGGGCCGGGACGAGTGTCCGGCCCGAAATCAACCACATCGCACCAGATCACATCGCACAGACCACATCGCACCAGGAGACCAGGAGAGAACATGACGATCACCACCACGCCCACCCTGCAAGGCCACGATATCCGCGAGTACCTGGGAATCGTGACGGGCGAAGCGATCATCGGCGCCAACATCGTGAAGGACTTCATGGCCGGAATCCGGGACATCGTGGGCGGCCGCTCCGGCGCCTACGAGGACGCCCTGCGGACGGCCCGGGAGCAGGCCCTGCGGGAGATGTCCCAGGAGGCCAAGGCGCGGGGCGCCGATGCGATTGTGGGCGTGGACCTGGACTACGAGGTCCTGGGCTCCGGCAACGGGATGCTGATGGTGTCCGCCAGCGGAACCGCCGTGGCGCTGGAGTAGGCCGTGCCCGAGCTCCCCGAGGCCGAGACGATCGCACGGGGGCTGAACCGCCTGCTCCCCGGTCGGACCACGCGCCGCGTGTCGGTCCTGCGGGAAGACGTGGTGGCCGGCTCGGCGGAGGAGTTCGCCGCCGCCGTCGAGGGGAGGCGCTTCGGCACTCCGGGGCGACGGGGCAAGAACGTGGTGCTGCCCTTGGACGACTCGTCACGGCTGGTGGTGAACCTGGGGATGACGGGCCGCCTGCTCCCCAGCCGCGCCGAGAGCAGCCACCCAGCCGTCCTTTTCCACCTGGAGGGCGGCGGCAGTCTGGTCTACGACGACGCGCGACGTTTCGGCCGCTTGACGGTCCTTGCCGCGTCCGCTTGGCGGCACTGGTCGCGCGGCCTGGGACCCGAGCCCCTGGCGCGGTCGTTCACCGGGCGCAGGCTCCACGGCATCCTGGCCCGCTCCCAGTCCCCCGTGCGCAACCTTCTGCTGGACCAGAAGCGGATCGCCGGCGTCGGCAACATCTACGCCGTGGAAGCCCTCTGGGCCGCTCGCGTGCACCCGCGGACGCCGGCCAATGCCGTCGGCCCCGCCTCGGCGGCGGTCCTGCACCGGGCGTTGCGCAAGGTCTTGCGGGAGGCGATCCGCGCCCGCGGCACCACCTTGCGCGACTACCGCACGGCCGAGGGCGCGGAGGGCGGATTCGGCCCAGCGCTGTGCGCCTACGGACGGGAAGCGCAACCTTGCGTCCGCTGCCGAACGGCAATCCGCCGGATCGTCTTCACGGGCCGCTCGGCGTACTACTGCCCGCGCTGCCAGGGCTCGGGCCACGACCTTCGCTCCGTGCACCCCAGGGCGGTCCCGACAACCCGCCCGCGCGGGGGAGCAGGAATCGCCCCTTGAGGCGGCGCGCCGTCCCGCTCGGGAGAATCGCCCGCACCGCCACGCTCCTTCTGGCTGCCCTCCCCACTCTTTTCGCAGCCGGCCAGTCGTTGGCAGCCGGCCAGTCGCCCGCAGCTCCCGGCGAGACCCTGCCCGTGGTCCGCCACATCCTCGCCAATGGGATGACGTTTCTGGTTCTGGAGCGCCGCCAGTCCCCCACCGTGGCCTTTGTCCTCCACTACCCAGTGGGCTCCGTCAACGAGCATCTGGGCAATACCGGCATCGCCCACGTCCTGGAACACATGATGTTCAAGGGGTCCAGCGAGATCGGGGTCACGGACGCCGCACGGGAGGCGGTCCTCTTCGACGCCATGGACGCCGTCCGCGACACGTTGGTCCTGGAGCGCGTGGCCCCCCGCCCCGACTCGGCCCGACTTCGGCACCTCCGGGAACGGATCAGCACACTGGAGGACGAAGCGCGCACGGTGGTGGCGCCCAACGAGTTCGACCGTCTCCTCTCGGCCGAGGGCGCACGGGGCCTCAACGCCTCCACCAGCTACGAGTGGACGCGCTACTTGGTCGAGCTGCCCGCCAACCGCGCAGAACTGTGGTTCGCGCTGGAGTCGGACCGCCTGGCCGATCCCGTCTTCCGCGAGTTCTTCACCGAACTCGACGTGGTGGCGGAAGAACGGCGGATGCGACTGGAGACCAGCCCCGGAGGCGTACTGGAGAGCGCCTTCCTGGCCACGGCGTTCCAGGTCCATCCCTACGGCGTACCCGTCGCCGGACACGCCTCCGACTTGGCCGTCCTGACTCGAAGGCAGACCCAAGCGTACTTCGACGCCTACTACGGCCCTGGCAACGCCGTGGCGGCCGTGGTGGGAGATGTGGACGCGGAACAGATCAAGGCCTGGGCGGAGGAGTACTTCGGCCCGCTCCCTCCGGGCCAGCCTGCGCCGCCGGTCACCGCCCGGGAGCCGGAGCAGATCGGCGAGCGGCGCCTCCAAGTGGAGTTCGACGCCGAACCGCGGCTCATGATCGGCTGGCAGGCAGTCGCGGGTCTTCACGACGACGCTCCCGCGTTGCGGGCGCTGGCCTCCGTCCTGACCGGCGGGCGTACGACGCAGCTTTATCGGCGGATGGTGGCTGGCGAACGCTCCACGGTTCACGTGGCCGCGTATCTAGGGCCTGGGTTTGCCCACCCGGGGCTCTTCGTGGTCTCGGCGGTCCCGCGTGCGCCCCACCTTCCCGCAGAGCTGGAGGCCGCCGTCTACGAGGAGATCGACCGGATCAAGGAGACCGCCCCCGACGCCCGAGCGCTGGAACGCATTCGCAACCAAGTGCGCGCCGGGGAGCTTCGGCGCCTCTCCTCCAACTTGGGGCTGGCGCAGCAGCTGGCCGAGTCGCAAGCCGCCCTGGGCGACTGGAGGGCGACCTTCCGCGAGTCCCGCCGGATCATGGACGTGACCCCGGAGGATGTGCGACGGGTGGCGCGCAAGTACCTAGTCCCCCGCGCTCGCACCGTGGCCTTCATGACGAGACGGCCGTCCCCGTGAGAGCGGGAGGCCCTGCCGTCGCCGGCATTGGCCGCATCGCCCCGCCGGTAGTGCTGGCGGCCCTCGTTGTTGCGGCCGTACCGCCTGCTCCCGCCGCCAGCGCGTCGGCCGCACCCCCGCAACAGCAGTCCGTCGAGACACGCTCCGTCCCGCGCCAGCCCTCCGTTCGGGAACGAATCGCCGCCCTCCGCTACCCTGCGCTGCGCTTCACGCCCCTCCGAGCCGAGTCCGCCGAAGTCAGGGGCGTCCCCGTGTACTTCGCGGAAGACCGTCAGCTGCCGCTGGTCACCTTCTACGCCACCTTCGACGGCGGCGTCGCGCGCTTTCCGCGGGAGTACTTGGCCGCAGCGACCGCCATGCCCTCCCTGTTGCGCACCGGCGGTGCCGCCGACCTCCCGCCGGACTCGGTGGACGACAGGATCGAGCTGCTCGCCCTCTCCATGGGGTTCGGCCAGGGCGGCGCCCGCGCGTCCTCCTGGGTCAACACGCTGACCGAGCACATGGACGAGGCCGTCGCCCTGTGGGCAGACATGCTGCGCCGTCCCCGCTTCGACTCCGCCCAAGTCGAGCAGTGGCGGGGCGCCGAGCTGGAACGGGTGCGCCGACGGGCCGACGACCCGGCATCTCTGGCGATCGGGCGCTTCAACCACATCATGTACGGAGACCATCCCATCGGATGGCAGACCGGACCCGGCGACCTGACGCCCGCCGCCCTCTCGCCCACCCGGCTGCGCTTCGTCCACGAGGCCGTCGTCTGCCCTGGCAAGATGACCCTGGGAGTGACCGGCGACGTGGACAGGGAGCGCGCCCTGGCCCTGCTGGATCGGATGCTGGACGGCTGGCCGCCCTGCTCCGGCGCAATGAGCGAAGAGCCGACTCCCAACATCCGCCGGGACCCGGGCGTCTTCGTGCTCCACAAGGAGACGGAGCAGAGCGTGGTCATCGTGGCCCACGCCTCTTCGGTGCGCCAGTCCGACTCGCCCGAGTACTTCGCCTCCCGGGTCGGCAATTCAATCTTGGGCGCGTCGGGCCTCTCCAGCCGCATGTCGGCCGTCCTCCGCACCCAGGAAGGGCTGGCCTACGGCGCCTCGTCGCTGTGGACAACCCCGCGAAGGCACGACGGCCTCGTGGGGGCGCTCACCCGCACCAAGCCCGAGACCACGCTGGCCGCCACTCGCCTCCTGTTGGCGGCGCTGGACTCCATGGGCGCCGCGCCCCCATCGGACGAGGAGGTCGCCCTGGCGGTGGACGAGGTCGCCAACGGCTTCGTCTTCAACTTCCAGACTCCGTTCCAGGTCGTGGCGCGCCAGATGACCTACAGCAGCATGGGTCTGCCCCAGGACTGGCTGGAGCGGTACGTGGAGGGCGTGAGCAAAGCAACCCCGGCGGCGGTTCAGCGCGTCTACCGACGAGAAGTGGACGTGTCGCGGATGACGATCCTGCTGGTCGGCGACACGACCCGGTTCGACGGCTCGCCCTCGGAGCTGGGGCCCGTCACGAACCTGACACCGGCTCCACAAGAGCCTTCGACCCCGAGTGCACCGCGGCGATCCCCCCCGTCAGCAACGACCAATGAACCGCCTCGAAGCCGGCCTCGGCCATGAGCCCCGCCAGACGCTCGGGCCCCGGAAAGCCCCTCACGGAGTTGGGCAGGTAGGTGTAGGCCCAGCGGTGACCGGACACGGCCCTCCCGACCCGGGGGAGGACATGGTTGAAGTACAGCAGGTACGCCGCCCGGAGGAGCCGGCCCGGCGGAGTCGTGAACTCCAGCACCACCAAGCGCCCCCCGGGCGCCAGCACTCGGTGCAACTCCCGCAGCCCCGCGCCCAGCTCCGACAGGTTCCGCACGCCGAAGCCCACGGTGGCGCCGGCGAAGCACCCGTCGGGGAACGGAAGCCGCTGGGCGTCGCCGCAGAGGGGCCAGACGGGAAACTCCCTCGTCTTGGGAAGGCCCTGCGCCAGCATGGGAAAGGCGAAGTCGGCCCCCACGACGCGACCTCGGAAGCCGGGCAACCGGGCCAGTTCCAGCGAGAGGTCGAACGTCCCGGCGCAGGCGTCCAGATACACCCCCGCAGGGTTGCGCTCCCACCCCAGTTCGGCGATCGCCCGGCGGCGCCACCGCCGGTCCACGTTCAGGCTCAGCACATGGTTGAGCAGGTCGTAGCGCGGCGCGATCTCGCTGAAGAGCGTCCGGACCCGGGCAGCGCGCTCGCGACGGTCCTGGGCGGGTTCGGAACAGCGGCGGTCCTGGGCGGGCTCGGAATCCCGTGACGCGGCCAATGCATCTCCTGGAGCAGGCGAGGGAACGGAACCGGCGGACAGCTTCGGGACCAGAAGCGACCAGCTTCGGGACCACAAGATAGAAGGCCCGCGACGAAAACGGCGTAAGCACGGAGAGCGGCAGGCCCCCGCGACACTCTGGTACCTTTGCCCATGGACAACAACGTTCCCAGCGACAAGACGCTGGCCGCCCAGGCCGCCGCCGGAAGTCAGAAGGCGTACCGCGAGCTCCTGCGCCGCTACGAGAAGCCCGTCTTCGCCATGGCCTACCGCATGGTGCGGGACCGGGCACTGGCCGAAGACCTGGCCCAGGAGACCTTCATTCGGGCCTTCAACGCCATCGGCAGCTACAACCCCCGGTACAAGTTCTCAAGCTGGATATTCAAGATCGCCAACAACTTGACGATCGACCACTTGCGCAGGAAGCGACTGGACACCGTGTCGATCCACGGGTCTCCCCATGCCGTCACCGAAGACGAGCAGGCCCGCACCAGCCTCGACCTGGAGTCGCCCGACGAGCGACCCGACGCCTATGTGGAGAACATGGAGCTGGCGAGCGAGATCGAAGCCGCCATCGGCCAGTTGCGGCCCGAGTACAAGAGCGTGACCCTCCTCCGCCACGTGGAGGGGTACTCCTACAAGGAAATTGCCGAGATCATGAAGTTGCCGCTGGGTACCGTGAAGACGTACATACATCGGGCTCGCTTGGAGCTGCAGGAAGCCCTCGCCCACCTGGACCCGCGGAAGTGACTGGACCCGCGGGGTGACCGAACCCCGCAACAACATCGCGAGCGCGCGTGAAACCGGCCGCCGACCTAGGGCGTAGAGGGCTCGACCGACACAGGAGCCGCTCGACACAGGAGCCGCTAAGATGGACACAATCAAGGGACAGCAACGAACGCCGGAACGCCGGAGACCGGGGGGCGCAGCGCTCAAGCGCATCTTCGCGTACCTGGACGGCGAGCTCTCTCCTGGTCAGCGGGCCGCCTTCGAGGCGGATGTGGCCCGCGACTCCGCCATGGCGGCAGACCTCGCCAGTGCCCAAGCACTCTTCGATTCCCTGAATGGGTTGGAGAAGCTCTCTCCCGCACCCGACTTCGCCGTCCGCGCCATGGCGCGTCTACAGCTCCGCCCCTCTCTTTGGGCCCGCCTCTGGGGATGGGTAGCCGGCACCGGTCCTCCGGTGGTCCACAACCCACTGGCGGCCCTAATCGACGGCGGCCTCCCGCGGCGCCAAGCCAGCGCGATTGCGGCGTTCGCCCGGTCGAACGCGGAGGCGACCGAGGCGCTCGCCCGCTGGAAGAGCCTTCACGAGCGGTTGGATCGACTGCCGGCCCTGGCGCCCGGCGCGACGCTGCCGCTCCGCGTCATGGCCCAACTTCCAGTCGCCCGCGCCCTCCCCCGCCGCTCCCGCACTGCCGCGTTCCTCGCCGAGCGGGCGCGCCAGCTCCTGCCTCGTCCCCAGGAGCGCTTGGCAGCCGTCTCCGGAGCGGCGTTCGGTCCGGCAGCCGTGGTCGCGTCGCTCGCCTGGGTCGTGTTCCGCAACCCGCTGGTCACCACCTCGGACGTGGCCGGCTTCGTGGCGGACAAGGCTGGCGCCGCGGCCACGGGCATCGCCGGCACATTCATCGGCGGGCTTGGGGACAACACGGCGCAAGACGCCTGGGGGGCAGGGTCCTGGGGCTCAGGCGCGTGGGGCTTCTGGCAAGAGGCGACGGCTTCGGCGCCGGCAGTAGCGGCTGGGTTGGTCGTCTTCGCCGCGCTCTCGGTGGCTTCGGCATGGGTTCTGTACAGAAACGCAAGGGTAAGGGTATCGGCAATGGAGAGACGTTATGCGCCTGCCTAGCTCAACCGCCGCTCTGGCCAGCTGCGTGGCCGCTCTGGTCTTGGCACCAGCTTCATCGGCCCGCGGACAGCAGGCGACGATCGTGTCGAGCCACGTGGAGGTCTCGGCTCGCGCTGCGTCGCTGCACCTGGAGTTCTCCAGCGGCGAACGCTTGGAGATCGCCTTCTCCGGCGGCTTCGTCCGGGCAAACGGCCGCACCCTGGGCCGCTACGAGCCCGACGGCGCCGCCGACCAGGCGTGGCGCCAACTCCTCTCTGCCGCCATGCCCTTGGGCGCCGAGCCGCTGGCCCGGGAGCTGGAACAGTGGCGTCCGGGCGAAGGTCTCTCGGCCGCCGAGCGGGAGGTCATGGCCGAGGTGGCCCGCGCGGTGGAGGAGGCCGTCGCCAACGGGGTGCCAAGCCGCGCTCCCGCCCGGAACCAGAGCCGTTTCCGCGTCACCGAGGAGGAACGCGCCCGCACCTTCCTCCGCTTCCTCGCGCGCCGCGTCCCCGAAATGCGGCTGGCGTTGGAGGACCTGGATGTGGAATCGGTGGAGCTGATCCTGGGCGAGGACCGTGCGATCCCCCGCGACGCTTCGGTGGACGGCAGCGTCCTCATTGCCGACGGAACGCTGGAGGTGCGGGGGCGCATCCGAGGACACGCAGTCGTGGTGGACGGGACCGCCGTGCTGGAAGAGGGAGGACGGGTGGACGGCGACGTGCGGCTGTGGGACGCCCACCTGGAGCGGCGAGGCGGCTCGGTTCATGGCGACGTGGTCGACGTGCTTCGGGAGCGTGGCGACGCGCCGACGGCGGGGGTGCGCCTTCAAGAGCACATCCAGCAGGAGGCCGCTCGGGACCGATGGGAAGGCCGTCGGCACTCCGGCGTGCTTTCCCGGGTCGGCCGCGCGGCCGGCGGCGTCCTGGAAGCCGGGGCCTCGTTCCTGGTGTTCGCGTTCCTGACCCTGCTCTCGACTAGGCTGGCCGGCGACCGGGTGGACGCCGTGGCTCACGCCGTGCAACAAGGCCCGGCCCGCAGCGCCGCGGTCGGCTTGGCCACTGGCTTCCTGATCCTTCCGCTCTACTTGCTCGGCGCCGCCGTGCTGGCGGTCACCATCGTGGGCATTCCGGTCCTGCTGGCCTGGATCCCCCTCTACCCGGTGGTGGTGGCGGCGGCGTGCGCCGTGGGCTACGTGGCGGCAAGCCATCAGGTCGGCCGCTGGGTCGCGAACCAGAACATCTCCAAGCTGGAGTGGGTCGACCCGCACAACCCGACCCACCTCAAGCTGCTGGGGGTCGCCGCGCTGACCGCCCCCTTCGCCGTGGGCGCAGTAGCGAGCGCCGTGCCCGTGGTGGGCTGGATCGGGGTCCTCGTCCGGGTGTTGGGCTCGTTGGCGTGCGTCGCGGCTGCGGTCACCGGGCTGGGCGCCGTGATCATCACCAGAGGAGGCAGGTACCCGGCCACCGACTACGCCTTCGCCGACACGCTGGACTCGGAGCCCTGGGCCTCGGCGCACGACGAGAACGAATCGTGAGAAAGCCGACGGTCGCCGGGACGATGCTACTGGCTGTGGCGCTGTCGTTGGGAGTGGCGTTGGCGTTGGCCGCAGCCCCAGAAGCACGGGCGCAGTCCTTGAAGGACGTGGTCTCGTCGCGGCAGGTCACCGACGAGGAGGCGTTGCGCGTCGACCTGGGGTACGACGCCGGGAGGCTGACCCTCCGTCGCGGAACGCCACGCGTCCTCTACCGGGCCGCCTTTCGGTACACCGAGGAGGCAGTCGAGCCCGTGACCGAGTACCGACGAGGAGTGCTTCGCGTGGCCGTGTCGCACGCAGGGGACGGGCGACGGGCCAGGATGGATTTCGGAGACCGGTGGTCCGAGAACTCCCTGGAGCTTGAGCTTGCACCCGACCTTCCTTTGGAGCTGGAGTTGGATTTCGGTGCTGGGCAAGCCGACATCGACCTCACGGGACTTGCGGTACGCACGCTGCAACTGAGCACGGGTGCCGCCGAAGCGACACTTCGCATCGACGAAGCGAACCGGGAGCGCATGGAAACGGCGTCGTTCAACGTGGGCGTTGCGGACTTCCGCATCGACGGCGTTGGCAACCTCAACGCCGAAGAGGTAGTCGTGAAGGCGGGCCTTGGCTCGGTGGTCCTGGACCTGGAGGGAGAGTGGCGGACGGACGCCCGACTGACGCTTGAGATGGGGCTCGGCGCCCTGCGGATACAGGCTCCCGAGTTCCTGGGGATGCAGCTCCGCAACCGCAACACCTTCCTGGCCTCCATGAACGTGGACGGCCTGATGCGGCGCGGCGACGGCTGGCGCTCGCCCAACTGGGACAGCGCCCCCCGGAAGGTGGAGATCGACATCTCCGCCGCGCTGGGCAGCATCGAAGTGGTGCGGACCCCATGAGCGGCGCGGATCCCGTAGGCGGCGCGGACCCCGTGAGCGTCTCGTCGGAACGGAGAGCGGCACCACCCCGCGGCCAAGCACTCCGCGTCGAGTTTGATTACATTATCGTGTCGCCCGTGCCCGAGGCCGCCTCGGAGAACCCGCAGGAGGGACCATGATCTCAACGCTGTTGACTTTTCTGGCCGTCGGCGTCGTCAGCCTCGTGGTGGTCTGGATCGTCATCTCGGTAGTCGGATCCCTTCTGGGCCTCACGCTCGGAATCGCCAGCTTCCTCCTCTTCAAGGTCGCTCCGATCATGCTGCTGGGCTGGGTCGTCCTGAAGCTCGTCTCCAAGGTCCGCAAGCGAGGCGTCCTGTCGGCTTCGGACCGCCGCTGGCTGGAGAGCGACTAGCGGATCAAGCGACGGGCGCGCTGGCTAGCAACAGAGGTTGGCGTCCGCTCAGCGGGGACGCGGCCCCATCCCCTCCAGCACTTCCATGAGCTGAATTCCGATCCTGCTCAGCGCGACGGCAGCGGGAGACTCCGGCGCGGACAGGACGGTGGGCTGGCCCCGGTCTCCGGCCTCTCGGACCGCCAAGTCCAACGGCACGGCCCCCAGGAAAGGCACCGACAGCTCCTCGGCCAGCGCCTCCCCTCCCCCGCGTCCGAAGAGATCCACTACTTCGTCGGAGCCAGGGAGCTGGAAGCCACGCATGTTCTCCACCACGCCCAGCACCCTGGTGTTGACTCGCTCGAACATCTTGATGCCTCGGCGCACGTCTCCCGTCGCCACCTTCTGGGGCGTCGTGACCATCAGGGCGCCGTCCAGCTCCACGGTCTGAACTAGGGACAACTGGGCGTCCCCCGTGCCCGGCGGCATGTCCACGATCATCAGATCGAGCGCCCCCCACTCCACCTGCTCCACGAACTGCTTGAGGACGCCCGCGATCAGCGGACCGCGCATGATCGCCGGCTGTTCGCGTTCGAGCAGGAACCCGAGGCTCATCAAGCTCACGCCGTGGGCGCGCAGGGGCACGATCATCTCGGAACCCTTGCCTCCGGACACGCTCGGGCGTCGGGTCTCGCCGAACATGACGGGGATGTTGGGGCCGTAGATGTCCGCATCCATCAAGCCGACAGCCCACCCTCGCGCCGCGGCGTAGGCGGCCAAGTTCGTGGCGACCATGGACTTGCCTACCCCGCCCTTCCCAGAACTCACCGCCACGATCCGTCGCACATCCGCCAGAACGCCCGGCTTTGGGGTCGGCGCCGGCACCGAGCCGGGACGAGGCGGCCCTCCGGGACGAGGCGGTCCTCCTGGAGGCGGCTCTCCGGTCCGCCGACCCGGCACTCCCCCACCTCCCCGCGCCGCCTCCGAACCTCCGCCTCCCACCGGCGAGGTGCGGGGCAGACGAACGTCCACCTTCACGCCGCTGACGCCATCCACTCCTTCGGCGGCTGCACGGGCCTCGCGCACGAGCGTCCCGGGGTCGCCCCGACGCAGGGAGAAGGCGAAGCGAACCTGGCCGTCGTCCCCCGCCACCACGTCGGAAACCCGCCCCCCGGCCACCACGTCCTTGCCGTCGGCCGGGTTCTCGATGCAGGCCAATGCCCGGGTTACGGCACTGGCAAGTACGCTGTCGCTCAGTTCCACTTCTCCTTTGGATCGGAGTGGCAAGCTACCCTCGGGGGCTCACGGTCGTCAACCGGCCCTTGCACGACGCCGTGTGCGCGACGCTGTGCGCGCGACGGTCGTTGCGTGAAGGTTGACGCCACGCCAAGATTTGGAGCCGCCCGTGGCGATCTCTCGACCCCAAATCCACGAGGACTCATGTCTGGAACGATCCGCATACCGCCTCCCACCCCGGAACCCGTCCACTCCTACGCACCCGGAACCCCGGAGCGAACTGCACTGAAGTCCGCGCTGAAGGAGTTGACGAACCAGCGCGCCGACATCCCCCTCGTAATCGGAGGTCGAGAGCTCCGCACAGGCATCACTCGTCCCCTCGCCGCGCCTCACGACCACAGCCTGGATCTGGGCGTCTGGCACGCCGGCGGCGCCGCGGAAGCCCACCGGGCGATCGAGGAGACCCGAGACGCGCGCCGAGAGTGGGCGGCGTGGCAGTGGGAAGACCGGGCGGCCGTGTTCCTCAAGGCGGCGGAGCTGCTGGCGACCACATGGCGGCCTACTCTGAACGCCGCGACGATGCTGGGCCAGAGCAAGACCGCCTTCCAAGCCGAGATCGACGCGGCCTGCGAACTGGTGGACTTCTACCGCTGGGGCGTCCACTTCGCCGAGACGATCTACGACCAGCAGCCAGCCTCGGCCAAGGGCGAGTGGAACCGGCTGGAGTTCCGTCCGCTGGAAGGCTTCGTCTACGCGGTCAGTCCCTTCAACTTCACGGCGATCGGCGGCAACCTGGCCGGACTTCCGGCGCTGATGGGCTGCGGCGTGCTGTGGAAGCCGTCCTCCCACGCCATGCTCTCCAGCTACCTCATCTACAAGCTGCTGGAGGAGGCGGGCCTGCCACCCGGCGTCGTCAACTTCGTGCCAGGCGACCCCGCCGAGATCACTCGGGCCGCCCTCGACCACCCGGAGTTCGCCGGGATCCACTTCACCGGCTCCACCGAAGTCTTCCAGTCGCTGTGGGCCACAGTGGGGCGGAATATCGGGTCGTACCGATCCTACCCGCGCCTGGTCGGGGAGACGGGAGGCAAGGACTTCATCGTGGCCCACCCGTCGGCAGACCCAGACGCCCTGCGGACCGCCATCGTGCGAGGCGCCTTCGAGTACCAGGGCCAGAAATGCTCCGCCGCTTCCCGCGCCTACGTCCCCGAGTCGATCTGGCGGCAGATGCGCGAGCCGCTGGCCGCCGAGACCGAAGCCCTGGCCATGGGCGACCCGGCGGACTTCCGCAACTTCGTCAACGCCGTCATCCACGAAGACGCCTTCCGGAAGATCGCCGGCTACATAGACCGGGCCGCCGCCAGCAACGACGCCGAGATCGTGGCAGGAGGACGCTACTCAGACTCGGAGGGATGGTTCGTCCATCCCACGATCGTCCAGGCCAAGACGCCCGACTACGAGAGCATGTGCGACGAGATCTTCGGCCCGGTGATCTCCGTGTACGTGTACCCGGACCACGCCTGGGCGGAGACGCTGAAGATCGTGGACTCCACATCGCCCTACGCCCTGACCGGCGCGGTGTTCGCCCAGGAGCGCTCCGCAGTCCGCGAGGCGTTGGACGGGCTCCGTTACGCCGCAGGCAACTTCTACATCAACGACAAGCCCACGGGAGCGGTGGTGGCCCACCAGCCTTTCGGCGGGAGCCGGGCCTCGGGCACCAACGACAAAGCGGGCTCCGCCTTCAACTTGGCGCGGTGGGTGACGCCGCGGACGATCAAGGAGACGTTCGTGCCGCCCGTGGACTACCGCTACCCGTTCATGGCGAAGCGCTGACGCCCGGGCCGCGCCTGCTGCTTACCGGGCGATGGGCCGCTGTCGCTGCGTCCACCGCAGCGGCGAAGTCGGCCTTCAGGTCCTCCAGGTCCTCCAGGCCCACCGAGATGCGGACAAAGCCGTCGGGAATGCCCAGCTCGGCGCGACCCTCCGGGCTCAAATCCACATGGGACGTGTAGCGGGGCTGCGAAACCAGGGTCTCCACACCTCCGAGCGACGGCGCCGGCACCGCCAGCTCGAGCGCGGTGCAGAAGGCGTCGGCGGCCGGCCCGCCCCCTTCCAGCACAATCGATACGATCCCGCCGAAGCCGTCCAGGATCTTGGCGGCGCGCTGGTGATCAGGGTGGCTGGGAAGGCCCGGGTGGACGACCTGGGCGACTCCGTCGACGCTCTGGAACCACTGGGCGAGCGCCAGTGCGCTCCGGTTGTGGCGCTCCATCCGGGCCGGAAGGCTGCGTATGCCCCGATCCAGGAGCCAAGCCGCCTGAGGGTCTAGGGACGGCCCGTACAGCTTCATCATCTTCGCCACTCGGCCGATCAGCGTGCGAGAGCCCGCCACGGCGCCGGCGATCAGGTCCGAGTGGCCGCCCAAGTACTTGGTGGCCGAGTGGATCACTGCGTCCACTCCGTGGTCGGCGGGACGCCAGTTGAAAGGCGTGGCGAAGGTGGCGTCGGCAGCCAAGGCCGCGCCCGCCTCCCGCGCAGCATCGCGGGCCGGAGCCACGTCGAAGACGCGCAACGTGGGGTTGGTGGGCAGCTCCAGGAACACGACCCGCGTGCGAGACGTGACCGCCGCGCTCCAGGCGCCGGCGTCGGCCGGCTCCACGAAGGTGGTCGCGACCCCGCGCCGAGGAAGCTCCTCGGCCAGCAGCGCGTGGGTAGCCCCGTAGAGGTGACGGCTGGCCACCACGTGATCGCCCGCTTCGACCAGCGCCAGCAGGGTCATGGCGGTGGCGCCCATTCCGCTGGCGAGGACCAAGGCGGCCTCGGTGCCCTCCAGGGCAGCGATCTTGCCCGCGACGGAGCGCTGATTGGGGTTGTTGCCGTAGCGGCTGTAGAGGAGCTCGCCGTCGGCAGGACCGGACCAGCGGAAGGTGGACGCACGAGTGATTGCCGGGACTACGGGGTCGCCGGGCCCGGTCTTGGGCTGGCCGGCGTGGACCGCGTTAGTGGCCGCCCGCGGGGCCGCCCGTCGGACCGCCCGATCTCCTCGGCTCACGTGACGCTCGCCCTCCCTTCGGTGACGCTCGCCCCTCCTTCGCCCGCATGGCGAGCACCGTCCGCCTGGCGAGCGCCAGCAACGGCAAAGGTGCTGAGGGCCGACACGGCACCGGCTTCGGCGTAGACCAGGCGGCGTTCCGCCAACCGCCGCAGACGGCGCTCCCCTGCGGGACCCAGGACGGTCCCGGCGTGGCCGAGCTGGATACGCCGCCTCCGCTCCAGGAGCGCCCAGGCTTCCCTTTCCCGGGAGGTGGCGCAACCGAGCAGGCGAAAGCACTCGCCTCCCGTGTCGCACACCGCCGCCAGCCGATGACGCTCCAGAACCTGCTCGACAGCGTGGCGGTGGGTGTCGGCGGCCGCTCGGAAGAGGAAGAAAGCGTTGCGGGGCCGATCGGAACCCAAGTAGCGGAGCAGCAGCTTGGCTACCACTTCGTCGGCGCAGCTGAAGTCCATGACCTGCACCCGGCTAAAGTCCACCAAGGACACCAAGGCCCTCGGACGCCGGTTGCGGCCGACAGAGGGCTCGGGCGCGGCCAGTCGTCCTTCAATCGCCTCCCTGACCGCCCTTCCCGTGGGACGGGTGACCAAGTGCGGGCGACGGGAGGTCGGCGCGCTCCAAGAAAGCGCGCACACGTCGATGCGAAGAGGGTCGATCGAGCTGCGGGTCATCTGGTCGTACGGGTGCATCTGGTCTTGCGGGTCATCTGGTCTTGCGGTCGGGATCGGGGTCGGGATCGGGGTCGATGCGTTGAGGGAGCACGATGTTGATCTGGGCGCCCGGAAACGCCGCCAAGCCGTCCTGGAGCGGGGGCATCCGACTCCACGAGGGCGAGTCGGCGATTCGGGCGGTGCCGCTGCGGATCGACACCAAGCCGTCCCATCGCCGAACCTGCTTGCGGATCTGCTGGACCCCCTGTCCACGTCCCGTGTCCGGAAAGCGGGTCAGCCCCATGAGGAAGGCGGCCTCCAAGGCGGTGGCGTCGCTCCAGCGGTCTCCGAAGCGCTCCGAGTGCTCGGCTTGCAGCGAGGCTCGAAACCCTCTTCCCAAGTCCGACACGGAGATTACAACCACGCGGCGACCGAGCCGCTTCGTCCACTCGTAGCGCTGGGCGGCAACCCACCCCGGAGCACCGGCGTGTTCAACGATGTTCTGGCACACTTCCGACAGCATCACCGAGAACGGAAGCACCGCCGCCGCCGGGTAGTCCAAGTTGCGCTGGAGGATCTCGCCAGCACGGGACTGGACCCGGTCCACGACCTGGTGCACGTCGGCGTGGGATGCGACGGGGGTCAGCTCCAGCAGCACTGGGGAATGGCCGCGGCGCGCCCGGGCCCGAGGGAGCGGCGGGGCAAAGACCTCTGCCGCGGCCCGGAAGAAGCCCATCCGCGCCAGATAGCCCGCCGTGCCAGAGTCGCCGGGCGCGGACAGCTTTGGGCGCACGCCGCTGCGCTCCCCGACCGCCTTGCCGGCAGAGAGGAGGGCCGTCATCCCGTTGGGGTCGGTCCAGCGGAGACGACGAGCGTCGAAGAGAACAGGACCCGGATCGCTCGCCGCCGCCGCCGAGTAGATCACCTCTACGTTGCGATAGTCCAGCGAGGGAGGAACGTCGACGACGCGCATGTCAGCGGTCGGGGTTCATCTGATCGCCGTCGAGGCAAGCGTGTTCGCCGTCGAGGCAAGCGGCCCGGCTCCTCATGCCAGGGAAGATAACTTCACGACGGCGCCTGTGCTTGGTGCCTGTGCTGCTCAAGACGGCGCCCGTGCTACTCGCGACGGCGCCTGTACCTGGGCGCGGCTGAAGAACTCCGCTGCGCCCACCACGCCGGCGGTCTCCGGGAAGGCCGCTGGAACGATCCGGCACGCCGCACGGGCCGGAGCGAAGGCCCGGCGGCGAACTTCGCGGCGAAGGGGGGCAAACAGCAGCTCCCCGGCGCGGGCAACGCCCCCAGCGAGCACGATCACGTCGGGGGCGAGGACATGCACCAGATTCGCCACCGCCACGCCCAGCACGGTGCCGGCCTCGGCCACGACTCGCGCCGCCCGGCGGTCGCCGTCGGCTGCCGCGCCGCACACGGCTTCGGCCGTCACGTCCCCCGGGCGCCCGCCACCGTACCCGGCCTCCACAGCCCGAGCCGTGATCGCCGGCCCCGACGCATACGCCTCTACGCACCCACGGGCGCCGCATCCGCACAGCCGTCCGTCGATCTCCACGCAGGTGTGGCCGACCTCGCCAGCCCCGCCCGCCGCGCCTTGGTAGAGCTGGCCGTCCAGAACGATGCCGCCGCCGATCCCCGTGCCCAGAGTCAGGCACACCAGGCAACGGGCGCCCTGCCCCGCGCCCCGGCGCCACTCGCCGTACGCCGCGCAGTCCGCGTCGTTGTGGAGGATGGCGGGCACACCCGCCGCCTCGGCCAGCAGCTCCGACAGCGAGACGTTCTTCCACCCCATGTTGGGCGTCTCCAGCACACTCCCCGACGCCGGGTCGAGAAGACCGGGCACGCCGGCACCGATCCCGGCCACATCCTCGGGAAAGCGGACCCCGGCAGCGGCGGCGGCCTCCCGCGCCATGGTGGCAATCCGCCGGACCGTCGCCGCCGCACCCTCCTGGGGGCGAGTGGGCGCCGTGCGCACCCCCACGGGCCCTCCACCGTCGGAACGCACGATTCCCACCACCAAGTTCGTCCCGCCGATGTCTGCGCCGGCGATCCAGCGCGGGCCGGGTGCCGCCTCTTGGTCCGGCCGTCCCTTCACGCCCGCGTGTCGTCCAGCTGGAGCACCGCCATGAACGCTTCCTGGGGGATCTCCACCGAGCCGACCTGCTTCATCCGCTTCTTCCCCTCCCTCTGCCGCTCCAGCAGCTTGCGCTTCCGCGTGATGTCGCCGCCGTAGCACTTGGCGGTCACGTTCTTGCGCACGGCCTTCACCGTCTCCCGGGCGATGATCTGGCCGCCGATCGCCGCCTGCAGGGCCACCTCGAACTGCTGTCGCGGGATCAGCTCCTTGAGCTTGCGCACCAAGGCGCGGCCGTGGCGGTACGCATTCTCCCGGTGGATGATCACAGAGAAAGCGTCCACTACCTCGCGGTTGACCATCACGTCGAGCTTGATCAGGTCGCCCGTCCGGTACTCCAAGAACTCGTAATCCAGTGCCGCGTAGCCCCGCGTCCCGCTCTTGAGCCGGTCGTAGAAGTCGAGCACGATCTCGGCCAAGGGCAACTCGAACTCCATCTCGACCCGGTGGGGGTCCAGGTAGCTCATCGACTTGAAGACGCCCCGGCGTTCGTGGCAAAGCCGCTGCACGTTCCCAATGTAGGCCGACGGCGCCACGATCCGCGCGCTCACCACCGGCTCGGCCACGGACTCCACCAGCACCCGGTCCGGCAGCATCGACGGGTTCTCCACAACGCTGCGGCTCCCGTCGGCCATGGCGACCTGATACTTCACGTTGGGGACCGTGGAGACCAGCTTCACGCCGAACTCCCGGTCCAGCCGTTCCTGCACGATCTCCAGGTGCAGCAGCCCAAGAAAGCCGCAACGGAACCCGAATCCCAGTGCCCGCGAAGTCTCGGGCTCGAAGTGCAGCGCGGCATCGTTGAGGCGGAGGCGGTAGAGAGCGTCCCGCAGCTCCTCGTAGTCGTCGGAGTCGCTGGGGTACAGACCAGCGAAGACCATCGGCCGCACCTCCTGGTAGCCAGGCAGAAGCTCGTCGGCCCTGTCGGCGGCGTTCAGGATCGTGTCGCCCGACCGGGTGTCCGAGACTGCCTTGATCGCCGCCACCACATAGCCCACGTCGCCAGGACCGAGAGAAGCGCTGGGAATGCGTCCCAGGCGCATATGGCCCACTTCGCCGACCTCGTAGCACGCATCTACGGCCCCGAAAGCGATCGACATCCCCGGTTCAAGAGTGCCGTCGAAGACGCGGACGCTGGGAACAGCCCCCAAGTACTGGTCGTAGTACGAGTCGAAGATCAGCGCTCGCAACGGGTCTGCGGGATCGCCGGCGGGAGGCGGGACACGCTCCACCACCGCGTCCAGGACGGCCTCCACTCCCGTGCCTTCCTTGGCGCTCACCTCCAACACGCTCTCCGGGTCGATCCCCATCAGGTCGGCCAGCTCGTCGCGACGACGCTCCGACTCGGCGCCGGGCAGATCGATCTTGTTGACGACCGGGACGATCTCCAGCTCGGCGTCCAGCGCCAAGAAGAGGTTGGACAGCGTCTGCGCTTGGACGCCCTGGGTCGCGTCCACCACCAGGATCGCGCCTTCGCACGCCGTCAGGGAGCGCGAGACTTCGTACGCGAAGTCCACGTGGCCGGGGGTGTCGATCAGGTTCAGGACATACTGCCGCCCGTCCCCGGCTCGGTGAGTCATTCGGACGGCGTGGAGCTTGATCGTGATCCCGCGCTCCCGCTCCAGCTCGTTGGAGTCCAGGACCTGCTCCCGCATCTGGCGGCGGTCCAGCGTGGCGGTGGCCTCCAAGAGACGATCCGCCAGGGTGGACTTGCCGTGGTCGATGTGGGCGATGATGCAGAAGTTGCGGATGCGGTCGGTTCGCACGGGAGGACCAGTGGGACGGAGTGGCGACGGGTGGACGGGGCAGTGGAGTGTTGACAGCATGACGACTTCGTACAATAGTCTACGAATCGAGATTCACCACATGGCGCAGGCCGCCGGCGACAGGGGCCGCCTTCATCGTCACGAAGTCACCCGCTGGACGCAGCGGTGGTCGCTTGCGCCTCACAGCCGTCCTTCTAGCAGGAAGTCCAGATGATCAGGTTCCCAATCGCGTTCGGGTTTCGCTCCCAAGGCAGGTGCCTCGCATCCGCAGCCCTCTCCGCCGCTTTCGTCACCGGCTTGACCGTTGCCCCGGTTCAGGCCCAGACCGGCACCATCTTGGGCGTCGTGACCGACGCGGGCACCGGCCAGCCCCTCACGTCGGCCCAAGTCTACATCCCCGCCCTCAACATCGGCGTCCTCTCCCGAGACGCGGGCCGCTTCGTCCTGCCCGGCGTCCCAGTCGGCACCCACGAGCTCCAGGTGGACCTGATCGGGTTCGTGAGCGTCGTGCGCACGGTGGAGGTGGCCGCTGGAGACAACCTGACGGTCAACTTGCAACTCCACTCCACAGCGCTGGAGCTTGTCGAGATCGTGGTGACCGGCACGGCCTTCGCCGAATCGCCCGTCACCCTTCCCTACTCCGTCTCCGTTTCGGGACGCCGGACGCTGGCCGAGCAGGGGTCGCCCCAGGCCACCGACTTCTTCAAGAACCTGGGCGCCAGCCACGGCACCCTGGGCGAGCGGCAGGGCTGGTACAACACCAAGCAGGCCGGCACGATGCCGGAGACGGTCGCCAACGTGAACCTGCGCGGCCTGGGCGCGTCCCGCACGCTGGTTCTCCTCAACGGCCGTCGCCAGACGTACATCCCGGTTCGCCAGTACGGCGGGCGGTTCGTGGACGTGAACGCCTTCCCGTCGATCGCCATGGACCGGATCGAGGTGCTGAAGGAGGGCGCGTCGGCGGTGTACGGATCGGATGCCGTGGCCGGCGTTGCCAACTTCCTGACCCGAGGCGACTTCGAGGGCTTGGAGGTGGAGGCGGCCCACGAGTACTTTGCCGCCTCCGGCAACACCAACGTGGGCGCCATCTGGGGCCGGCCGGTGGGCGAAAGCGCCCACGCCGTTCTCTCCGCCGAGGTGCTGGTCAGCCAATCGCTCAACACGCAGGACCGGGACTGGGCGTTGCGCCCCTTCCTTGCAGGCGCCGGTTCCTGGTCGTATACGGGCAATCCGGGCGCGTTCCTATACCCCCAGCTGACGGGCGACGAGTCGAAGCAGGACTTCTCTGCCGCGCTGGCGTGCCAGCACTTTGGCGGCGAGGCGTGCCCCCAGCGAGTCTTCGTGGATCCGCAGTGCGAAGGCTTCGGCGGCTACCGGGAGAACGAGACCTGCCGCTTCCGCTACCAGCCGTGGGACGACCTCCAGCAGGCCACGCGCCATATCCGCACCTTCGGCGAGCTGAACGGCGACTGGGGCGACGAGGGCAGCTATCACGTGGAAGGGCTCTTCGCCGTCGCCACGCAGCCCGAGTGGCTGACTACGCCTTCGTATCCGCCGATCTACCTGTACGACGGCGCGCAGATGGTCGCTCCCGACCACCCGGGACGGCATGACTTCTGCGGCCGGGATTGGCAGCACGGCGGTTTCGCCTCTGCGTCCGAGTGTCTGGAGAACGACTGGTACTTCTACGGCCGCTTGGTGGGGAACAGCGGTCCCGGTCGCCTGCTGGCCCGGCAGTCGTCCACGCAACGTCTCGCCGCTTCGGTGGAGCGCACGATCGGAGAGTTGAGGGGCGAGGACTTGACGCTGGATGTGGGCGCAAGCTTCTCCCGCGCCTCCGGCAACGTCAACATCCCGTCCGAGTACGCCTACCGGAAGTTCCTGGCGTTCCGCGGCTTCGGCGGCCCAAACTGCGGCGTGGACGTGGTGGCTGACGCCTCCAGCCCGTCGGGGATGGCGCTGGGACCCCTCAACGGCGCCGTCGCCGGCCAGGGTCAGTGCATGTACTACAACCCCTTCAGCAGCGCGCACCAGTACTCGGTCCAGCCCGGGGCCGCCTACGAAAACCAAGCCAATCCGAACTACATGGCGTCGCTAGCCAATTCGCCGGAGCTGCTGGACTGGATCAACGACGAGGTGGACCTGGAGGGTGCCGCCAACCTGCTGGTAGGCGACGCCGTGTTGAAGGGCACCTTGGCGGAGGGCACGGCCAACTTTGCCGCTGGCTACCAGTTCCGCAGGTTTGCCGTGACCGGTACGCCCAACAGGGCCGGCAACTTGGACGTGAACCCATGTCCAGTGCTGGGCGACAAGAGCTGCGTGGACAAGGCTGGCGCCTTCACCTTCACCAACGGCTACTACCCGTACGACGCATCCCAAACGGTGCACCGCTTCTTCGTTGAGGTGCCGATGACGTTCGGCGAGCGGTTCAGTGCCCAGGCCGCGGCCAACTACGAGTTCCACAGCAGTGCCAGCAGCTTCGACCCCCGCTTAGCGATGCGCCTTCAACTAGCCGACCCGCTGGCACTGCGCGTGTCGGTTCAGACCACATTCCGCACGCCCTCGGTGGACGACGTGAACCCCCAGCAAAACACGGGCTCGGCCTACGTTTCCCAGGTCGGCACGTACAAGGCCACCGACACGTACGGCAACCCCGATCTGAATCCGGAGCGGGCGTTCACCTACAACGCCGGCCTCAGTCTCCAGCTATCTCGCATGAGGGCGTCGGTGGACTACTGGAGCTACGACTTCCAGGACATGATCGAGATCCTGCCCTACGAGAGCATCGCACGCCTCTACGACAGTCCCAACCGTCCCGTCGTCCAGGACTTGATCACCTGTCCGGGCAACCGCCGGGACGGTTCCTGTGAGGCCCGCAATATCGAGCGGATCCGGGTCGATCTGGCGAACTGGCCAGGCGTGAAGACCTCGGGCATCGACTGGCACGCCAGCACGCGGTTGCCGGCCGGTGAAGGGGTCGTGTCGTTCGGCTTGGACGGCACCTACACCCGCACGTACGACGTGAAGGCACTCTCCGTCTCGTCCGGCGGCCAGTCCGCCGAGCTGCTCCCGGCCCAGTCGGCCGTGGGACAGCTCAACTGGGGCAGCCCCATCGCTCCCCCACTGCCCCGCTGGAAGATGCGGTTCTCGGCAGGCGTCCACCGGGGCGACTACAGCTTGGTCAACTACCTGAACAGCGTGTCGTCCTATGTGAACGGCGCCTTTGCCGGCACCCAGTACGAGCAGGTGGACCGCTGGATGACCTGGGACCTGAGCCTCCTGCGGCGCTCCAGAGGCAACTTCGACGTGGCCCTGTCCGCCGTGAACCTCCTGAACGCCGACCCCCCCTTCGTGGCCTGGGAGCAGAACTACGACGGCTTCACCCACAGCGCACGCGGCCGGCGGGTGAAGCTCTCGGCGACATGGAGAGCCATGGGGAGTGGCTGAGGCCAGCGATAGGGGCTACGGTTGGCGACCTAGCTCTGGTCGATCTGCCATCCCCCCAGAAAAAGAGCTGAACTGGCCCACTTTGCTGGTACTCCAGTCCTTCGGCGGGAGAGCCGTCTCCAAGCCGGACATCGCAAAACAAGTGGCGGCCCGCATGCAGCTTTCCGACTCGGTGGCCCGCATTCCTCACCGTGCCGACGGCCTAAGTGCCGAGACAGAGCTTGAGTACCGTGTGGCTTGGGCGTTGACCCGACTAAAGAAACTCGGTGCCGCCACCAATCCACGCCTTGGCTACTGGTGCACCACGGAGTTTGGCCAAAAGGTCGCCAGCGAGCAGGAACTAACGGTCGGCCAAGACACGCGAGGGTCGGGTCCGTTACCTCGGCCGGGGCGGATGGTACGTCGGCCAGCGCCATCGGCGTCTGCATCCTGGTCAAGTTCAAGCACCAGGAAGTCGCAACGGGAGTGGGTGCTGGCATCAATGAAGATGCTAGGACAGGCGGGGGTGACGGATGCGTCCCTCGACAGGATTGAACACGCAGCCCGGGCACTAGGCTGGAACGGGAACAGCAAATCGCTCAGGAGCGCGGTCTGGATCGCCAAGAGAGAGGGCCTTCTTGTCAGCGAGCGGCACGGGCACTACAGACTGCCGGGCACGTCACCGGTCCGACTCAATGCAGAACCAGCCAAATCCGGGAGTGCGGTTCCCGACGTGCCACCCGCAGCCCAAGACCGCGACGTCCACGACACGCTAGCAACATCCGTCGAAAAGCTTGCGGACGCTGTGACGGGTCTGGCGGAAGCACTTGGCGGGTTGAGTGAGGACCAATCGGCCCACTCCCGGACTAGCCGAGGCTAACCAACTAACTCCGCCGCAACCTCCCCCAACGCGCTCACGGCGTCGTCCAACTGGCTCCGTGCGACATAGGGGGCCGGCCCTAGGCGCAGAAGAGTACCCCGGTGATCGGCGTATACGCCCCTAGCGCGCAGGGAGCACGCAAACTCGCCGGCAAGAGGAGTCTTGAGGGCCAGAAACCCTCCCTTGCGCTCCAGGGGAACGGCCCGGTCGCGGGACAGAACGGCAGAATCCAGGTCCAGTGCGTCCACCGCCGCCGCCAAGTGCCGGATCTGGGCCAAGCTCGAGGCCCGAAGGCGCTCCGGCGTCAGGTCCTGCTCCTGGAAGAAGTCGAAGACGGCGGCGGCGCGGTAGTGGCTGGCCGGGTCGTAGGTGGCACCCGCAAAGCGCCAGTGGGCTTGGCCGTACTTGGTGCGGTGGCCGCTACGCGGGCCGCTTCGGGGGGCCGCCTGGGGGCGTCCGTGCTCGCGTCCGGACTCGCTCGCCAGGACGGGCTCGCTCGCCAGCACGTCGAACTCGGCGAACCATCCCGTTAGAACGGGGCGCAGAGAGCACTCCTGGGGGAAGCGCAGGAAGCAGACCCCCTCGCCAAGCTGGCAGTACTTGTACCCTCCGCCCACCACGAACGCGCGCTCAAGGCCCATCTCCCGGACCGAGAAGGGCACGGCGGCCAGAGAGTGGTAGGCGTCCACCAGCAGCTCCGCGCCGACCCGGACGCAGGCCGCAGCGAGATGCTCCAAGCCGCGCACGATCCTCGCGTCGCGAAAGAGCACCGACGAGACCATGACCGCCGCCGTCCGGTCGTCCACTGCCGCTGCAAGTCGCTCGGCAACCCCCTCGGCCGCACTCACCGCAACCACTTCAACCCCCTCTTCCTCCAGCCGAGCCAGCTGGCGCCGGATCGTATGGAACTCGCCGTCGGTTGCGACGATGCGGGGGCGCGTTCGCAGGGGCAGAGCCGACAGGAAGCGCGTCACGAGCTCGTGGGTGTTCTGACCGAGCGCGATGTGGCCGTCCGGGTCGTCGAGGAGCCGCCGGAAGCCGTCCCGCACCTTGTCGGCAACGGCGAAAGCACGGCTCCACTTGTCGTCCACAAGCTCGGCGGCGTCGAGCCACGACTTTTGCTGGCCGTCGAAAGCCACATCGGGCCACGCTTGGTGCGAGTGCCCCGTCAGCAGGACCCGCTCCGACACCCGGAAGCGCGAGTAGTGTCGGGCCAGCCGCTCGGCGTCGATGGGGCTCGAAACGCCTCGGGACGCGGGGGTGGCGGCCACCGCTACAACACCGCCCGCACGGCCCACAGGTCGGGGAACGCCGCCGCGTCCAATGTGGAGCGGAGGTAGGCGGCGCCGGAGCTGCCCCCGGTGCCGGGACGCGATCCGATTGTGCGTTCCACCATCTTGACGTGACGGTAGCGCCACTCCTGGACCCCCTCGTCCAGGTCCACGAGGCGTTCGCACAGGCTGGCCAGTTCCGGATCGGTGCGGTAGATGTGCGCGAGGATGGACTGCATCTCCGGGGTGGGCTCCACGGGCAAGGTCGGGTCGCGCTCCACCACATCGGCGGGCACCCGGTGTCCTCTTGCCGCCACGAAGCCGACGAACCGATCCCACAGGGTTGGCTCCGCCCAGCGTCGCTCCAACCGCGCGCGCTCCGACGAACCCTCGGGGAAGTTGCGCATGATCGCCGTCCGCTTGCGCCCCAGAACGAACTCCAGCTCCCGAAACTGGGCCGACTGGAAGCCGCTCGCCGACTCCAGGCGGTCCCGGAAGGAGTCGAACTCCACCGGCGTCATCGTCTCGAGGATGTCGAGTTGGGCGACAAGCACCTTGAGGACGGTCAGGACTCGCCTGAGGGTGGCGGCCGCCCGGGGCCCGTCGCCCGTCTCGAGCAGCGTCCCCGCATGGTCGAGTTCGTGGAGGACGACCTTGAACCAGAGTTCGTAGACCTGGTGGACCACGATGAAGAGCATCTCGTCGTGCTCCTCCGGGTCCGACAGGGGCGACTGGAGCGAAAGGAGTTCGGGGACCTTGAGGTAGCCCTGGTAGGTGACGAAGCTCGTGTTGTCGTCGGTCATTGCGGCAGGCTCCCGTTGCGTGGGGGTTCGCGACGTGGACGGGTGGTCGATCACCTGGGAGTGAACCCCGCCAGGGCGTCGTGGTACGGGTTGGGCCACGCCATGGGGTAGTCTAGCCCCCGGGCGGCGTGGCGAGTCCAGTAGGGGTCCCAGAGGTGGGCGCGGGCCAGGAGGCAGATGTCGGCCCGGCCGGCGGCAATGATTCCGTTCACGTCCTCGAACGAGGAGATGGCCCCTACGGCCATTGCGGCGACCCCGACTTCATGGCGAATTCGGTCGGCGAAGGGCGTTTGGTATTGGCGACCGTAGCGCGGCCGCTGGTAGGGGACGGTCTGGCCCGTCGACACGTCCACCACGTCGCAGCCGTGGGCGTGGAGCGCCTTGGCGATCTCCACCGAGTCCTCGGGCTCGTTGCCGCCGGGCCACCAGTCGACCGCCGAGAAGCGCACTGACACCGGCTTCTCCTCGGGCCAGACTTCCCGCACAGCCGTCAGCACTCGGAGCGGGAAGCGGAGCCGGTTGGCGAGGCTGCCGCCGTACTCGTCTCGGCGCAGGTTCGTCAGGGGCGACAGGAAGCTGGCCAGGAGGTAGCCGTGGGCCATGTGCACTTCCACCATGTCGAAGCCGGCCTCCTCGGCCATGGACGCGCCCCGGGAGAAGTCGTCGACGACGGCGTCCATTCCGGCTTGGTCGAGCTCGGTCGGGACCGGACTGTGCCCGAAGTAGCCCACCGGCGACGCCGACACGATCGGCCAGCTTCCGGCCTCGAGGGGCTCGTCGGCGCCTTCCCAGTGGAGGCGCGTCGAGCCTTTGCGCCCCGCATGGCCGAGCTGGATGCCGATCTTGGCGTCGGTGCAGCGGTGTACGAACTGGACGACGCGCCTCCACGCTCCCAGGTGCTCTTCCTGGTAGATGCCCGCGCAGCCCGGCGAGATGCGCGCGTCCCGTTCGACGGCAGTCATCTCCGCCATGACCAGCCCTGCGCCGCCGACTGCGCGGGAACCCAAGTGCACCAGGTGCCAATCGTCTATTGCGCCGTCCCGCGCCGAGTACTGGCACATCGCCGAGACGCCCACCCGGTTGGGCAGCACCAGCTCCCGCAACCGGAAGGGGGTGAAGAGCGGCGGCGGAGGACGGCGGTCGCCGGGTTCCCGCCGGACCCCCAACGCCGACTCGTGGGCGGCGACGCTCCGCCCCGTCTGCTCCTCGGCTTTGCGCGCCACCCAGCGGTCCACTTCCTCCACGAACGCCGGGTCGCGACGGCGGAGGTTCTCATGGGAGATGCGCAGGCTACGGGTCAGCAGCGAAAAGCCGAACTGGACCGGCTCCAGGCTCATGTAGCGCTCCATGTCCTCGAACCACTGAAGGCTTGCCTGGGCGGCGCGCTGAAGGGACTCGACGGCAGGACGTCGCTCCGATTCGTACTCGGCCATTGCATCGCCCATGTTCTCGTGGCGGTCCAGCGCGCCTGCCAGCGCGGCAGCGTCCAGCATCGCCAAGCGGGTCCCCGAACCGACGGAGAAGTGGGCGGTGTGGGCGGCATCGCCCAGCAGGACGAGATGGGCACCAGCGTTCCGACCACGAGTCGGGCTTGTCTCGGATGCCGCACCGTCCGCTCCCGCCCAGACCGACCAGCGCGTTGCTCGGACTGTGGGGAAGCGTCGCCAGTGAGAGCGGTTGCCGACCAGGGGGCGGCCCTCCAGCTCCGTTTCGAAGAGCCGGGAGAGGAAAGCGATGGCACCGGCCTCGTCGTCTATGGACAGGCCCGTCCGCCCCCAGGTCGGCTCTGTGGCCTCCACGATGAAAGTGGAGTTGCCGTCGGCGTCGTACTGATAGGCGTGGACGCGCCAGAGGCCGTGGGCGTCCTCCTTGAAGTAGAAGGTGAAAGCGGGAAAGGGCCTCTGGACGCCCAGCCAGATGAACCGGTTGGGCCGGAGGTCGGTTTCGGGCTGGAAGGCGTCGGCAAAGAGCCGTCGGAGGCGGCTGTTGGCGCCGTCGGCGGCCACCACCAAGTCGGCCGCTTCCAGGTGGGACGCCAACTCCTCCACCTCCGATGCGAAGTGGAGGTCCACCCCAGCGCGACGGCAGCGCCGCTGCAGGATCAGGAGGAGCTGGCGGCGCGAGATGCCAGCGAAGCCGTGGCCCGTGGACACCAAGCGACGGCCCCGGTAGTGGATGTGGATGTCGTCCCAGTGGTGAAAGCACTCCGCAATAGCGGAATGAGTTTCGGCGTCGGAATCGGCCACTTCCCGTAGGGTGTCGTCGGAGAAGACGACGCCGAACCCGAAGGTGTCGGCTGCTTCGTTGCGCTCGAAGACCTGCACATCCCGGCTGGGGTCCGCGTTTTTGAGCAGGAAGGCAGCGTAGAGCCCCCCTGGACCGCCCCCGATCACATGAACCTTCACGGCTCTCCCTTCGTCAGCGCCCCGCCGACGATCAGCTGCTGAATCTCCGTGGCGCCCTCGTAGATGCGCAGGGCGCGAACGGCCCGGTAGAGTCGGTCCACGGGATGGTCCGCCAGCACTCCCCTTCCCCCCAGGATCTGCACTGCCCTGTCCACGGTCCTCTGAGCCGCCTCCGTCGAGAACGCCTTCGCCATCGCGGCTTCCACCGTGACCCGCTCCGCGCCCCGGTCGACCTCCCAGCCAGCCCGGTAGGCCAGCAGTCGGCCAGCGGTCAAGTCAATGGCCGAGTCGGCCAGCTTCTGCCGTACGAGCTGGAACGACCCGAGCGGCCGTCCGAACTGTTGCCGTGCCCGGGCATGGCGCACCGCCTCCCAGAGTGCGCGTCCCGACATTCCGTTGGCCGCCGCGGCTACGGTGGGGCGGAGTCGATCCAACGTCGCCATACCGATCTTGAACCCATCGCCCTCGCCGCCCAGCCGCGCCGTCTCGGGCACCCAGCAGCCGTCGAACCGAACCTCTCCCAAGGGATGCGGTGCGCTCATGACAAATTCTCGGACAAATTCCACCCCTATTTTGTCAGCAGCGACCACGAAACACGAAATGGAACGTCCAGAGGACCGGAATTGGGCGTCCTGGGACGCAGTTCGGACAAATACCACATAGAATTCGGCAATTCCCGCGTTGGAGATGAACGCCTTGCCGCCGTCGATGCGGTAGCCGTCGCCAGCCCGAGTCGCCGTCGTCGTCATGGCGGCCGCATCGGAACCGGCGTCCCATTCGGTCATTGCGAAGGCCCCAACCGCCCGTCCACCGAGAGCTCGGGCGGCCCACTCCATGGGGCTGATGTCGGGGTTGGCGTCGGGGCTGGCGTCGGGGCTGGTGACGGAGGAGCCAGCCGCGGAATCAGTGTCGGGGCTTGTCACCGCGTCCGCGGGAAGCGGGGCGTCAACATCGTCGGGTTCGCCCCTGGACGCGATCAGGGCCGGCGTAGAACTCAGTGCCTGCAACGCGAACGCGGCGTCGGCCAGCGGCGACCACCAAGCCAGCGTCTCCCGAGCGACCAAGCAGCCGCGAACGTCCCGCACGGCAATCGGGCGGAAGAGACCGGCCTCGCCCATGAGGGACACCAGCTCGCGGGTGCGCTGTCGGGCCTCGGCGTCAGTTCCAGGGTCGGGCTGGTTCCGCAAGTGCCGTTGGCAGAACGCCGCCACTTCCTTTCGGTACTGCCTGTGTCGGGGCTCCACGAACGCGGCAACGGGATCGAGGGAAAGTCCCTCGCCATCGAAGATGCCAGCGGTCGGCCCGGTCGTCTCGGCCTGCTCGCCTCCGGCGCCCCCGCTACTCAAAGCGCGGCTCAATGGGTGGCCTCCGCTTGTTCCGGTCCCGGAAAGTCTCGTACGCCTTGCGGAAGTTGGGGTGCAGCATGCAAGCGGCTTGGATGCGGGCTTCATCCTCAAGCGCGGCCTCCAGATCCATCGTCGCCTCCCGGTCCAGGGCATACTTGGTGACCTCCAGCGCGAACGACGGTCCCCGAGCCAGGTTCGCCGCCAATCCCGTAGCGACCATCACCACCTCCTCGTCCGACGTCAGCCGGTTGTAGAGTCCGATGGAATGGGCATGGGAAGCGGGTATGAACTCGCCCGTCATAAGAAGTTCCGTCGCGTGCCCCATGCCGACGATCCGGGGAAGCATCCATGCCGCTCCCATGTCGGCCCCGGAGAGCCCGACGCGGGTGAAGATGAAGCCGATGCGACCGGACTCGGCGGCGACCCGCACGTCGCAAGCGGTCGCGATGACGGCGCCTGCGCCGGCTACCGTTCCATGGAGCGCCGCCACCACTGGCTTCCGGCAACGTCGGATCGCCAGCACCAAGTCGCACGTCATGCGAGTGAACTCCACGAGCTCTTGGTAGTCGCGCTCGAGAAGGGGGCCGATGATCTCCTCCACGTCCCCGCCAGTGCAGAACCCCCGCCCCGCTCCGGTGATCACCACCGCCCGGACCTCCGGCGCCGCGTGCAACGCACGGAAGGTGTCGATCAGCTCCTCGTAGACCTGGAAGGTCAGCGCGTTCAGCTTCTCCGGCCGGTTGAGCGTGATCTGAGCGATCGAGTACTCCTCGTCGATGTCGAGGAGGAAGGACTTGGGGTTTGGGAGGCCAGACTCTGGACTGGGACGGTCGGACTTTGGGCCGGGACGGTCAGTCATCGGTGGCTCCTTGGGGGCCCATCCGCGCTCGGGTCTCCGCCACCGGATGGGGAGTCGGCGGATCGAACCATTGTCACGGCGGGATCACCGCCGTCGCCTCCACTTCCACAATCGCCTCGGGGTGGACCAGCGCGTCAACGGCCACGAGGGAGACCGCCGGGAAGTGCTTGCCGAACACCGCCCGGTACTCGACGCCAATCTCGCGAAGGGACGCGCGGTAGGCCGGCATGTCGGTCACGAAGACGGTGAGGCGTCCCACATCGGCGACTCGACCTCCGGCCTCCTCCACAACGCAGACGACGTTGGCCAGCGCCACTCCGAACTGCTGGGGCAGCCCGCGGGCGACCGCTTCGTCCGACCCCACGCCGATCTGTCCGGCCACGAAGAGAAGTCGTCCCCCGGCAGGCGCGAGCATCCCGTTGTTCCATCCGCTGGGTCGGCCCAGGGCCGTCGGATTGACGATCTCGTATGTCGGCGGGCGACCTGAACTCGCCACGGGATCGTGTCCCCGGCGGCGGGCGCTCATCGGAGCATTGCGCCGCCGTCCAGCACCAGCGCCACACCCTGAAGCGACGAAGCCTCGTTGGGCAGGAAAGTCGTCACGGCGTGGGCGACCTCCGCAGGCGAGAGCAGACGGCCTCCGGGCAACGTTCCGGCAACCGCTCCGACGACTTCGGAAGGCTCCCGGCCCGTGACCCCGGCGATCTTGGCGACGGCTTGGTCGGTCATCGGCGTGTCTACGTACCCCGGACAGACGGCGTTGACGGTGACGCCAGTACCCGCCAGCTCGGCGGCCAGGCAACGGGTCAGCCCGAGCAAAGCGTGCTTGGAAGCGGCGTAGGATGTGATGTAGCGAGCGCCCGAGAGCCCGGCAACGGACGCCACATTGACGATGCGGCCCCACTTCCGCTCCAGCATCGCCGGAAGGAACGCCTGGGTGACCAGGAGCGGACCGGTGGCGTTGACCCGGTGAATCCTCTCCCACTGCTTCAATGTGACTTTGAGGAAGGGCGCCGAATCGGAAACGCCGGCGTTGTTCACAAGGACGTCGACGGGGCCGCCTAGTAGCCGTTGCGCTTCCGTCGCCATGGCCTGCACGGCGCGGCGATCCGCCACGTCGCACGGTACTGCGTACGCGACGCCGCCTTCGGCGCGCAACTCGGCGGCGACGGCCGTGATCTCGCCCGGGCTTCTGGCAACGACCACGACATGCGCGCCGGCCTGCGCCAGCGCCCGGGCCACCGCCGGGCCGATCCCTCGCCCGCCGCCGGTGACGACCGCCGTCCTGCCCTTCATCCCCACCGTCTTGCCCTCCAGCTCCGGCGTCATCGTCGGCCTTCGGCGGCCCGACGCCCCAGCCGCTCTGCCACCGCCTCCGTCACGATCTGACCAAGAACCTTCGCGGTCGCCTCTCCTTCCCGACGAGTGGCTGCGGCCGGGTCCCCGCAATAGGCGTCGGGGACGCCTGCCTGGGCGAAGGTGGAGGCGCCGCTCCGATGCGCCAGAGAGAGCGACACCGGGTGGGCAGGCAACGCCTGCCGCGACTCTTCCCGAACCAGCTCCGGTGCCGCCGCCATCACTACCGAGGTCTCGTACTGGCCAGCGTGGCAGGCGCCGCTCTTGAACTCGTCGCCCAGGCGGAGCGCCCACGGCTTGCGGGTGATGTCGGGGAAGATCACGGGCATGGCGGGACGCTCCGCGTCCGCCGCTTCGTAGTCGGCGATGCCGCGCCGCAGCGACGCTAGGTGCGTCGGGTCCAGGTGGGCGTTCACCACCGTCAGCGCGGCGACGTTCTGCCGGGCCAGGGCAATGGCGATGTCGGCCAGAAGCGCCGACACGGTGGAAGCATGCACCGAGAGCGTGCCAGGGTGCTCCGCGGCGAATGGAGCGGCGGTATAGGCCAGCGGCGGCAGCACCAGCGGGGCGAAGCCCAGGGCTCCGATCCCGTCCAGCGCCGCGTCCGCCGCCGCCTGGGCGATGATCACGTCGGTGACGAGAGGCAGGTGCGGCCCGTGAGCCTCCACCGCGCCGACGGGCAACAGGGCAACCACCCGGGACCGCGCCTCGTCGCGGCGTCCCAGCCCGGCGGCGGCCAACTCCGTCCATGTCGCGTGTCCCCACGCCCGTTCGTCCATTGACCGGCCAGTCATGGCGCGTAATCTGAAGAGGAACGGGCCTCGCCGCACGGGGCGCCCCCACAACTCACGCTCCAGCCGAACGCGCCGATGGCATTCGAACCGCCGGTTCCCTTCAACATCGCCGACTACTTCCTGGACGACCGGGTCCGGGAGGGGTTGGGCGAGCGCACCGCCTTGCGCACCTGGGACGACCGCGTCACCTACGACCAGCTTCGGCGTCGCGCCAACCGCTTCGCCAATGCACTCGCAGAGATCGGCGTCGAGCCCGAGCAGCGCGTCCTGGTGGCCTTGCCCGACGGGGCCAACTTCGCGGCTGCGCTCTTCGGCGCGATCAAGGGGGGCGCGGTTGCGGTCATGGTCAACCCCCGCCTCCCTGCCGACCGGCTCCATCCGCTCTTCGACTACGTTCGCCCCAAGGCCGCGGTCGTCCATCTCGAACAGGAGGCGGCCTTCCGCGAAGCGGCCGCACGGGCTCGGCACGTCCCCCACCTGCTGACGATGGGCGGCGCTGGAGACGCCGTCGTCGCTCGCGCCAGCCCCGACTTCGCGGCCTTCCCATCCCACCCCAGCGACCCCGCGGCCTGGCTCTTCTCCGGCGGTACCACCGGGCGTCCCAAGGCGGTGATCCAGAGTCACGCATCCTTCGCCAACTCCACCGAGCGCTACGCGAAGGACTTCCTGGGCTACGGTCCGGGCGACATCACCCTGTCGGTGCCAAAGCTCTACTTCGGCTACGCCACCGGGTCCAACCTTTTCTTCCCGCTAGCCACAGGAGGCTCGGCGGTCCTCTTTCCCGAGCGGTGCACGGCGGACGAACTCTTCCGCCAGATTGCGCGCCACCGTCCCACGATCCTCATTGCGGTGCCCACCATGGTGAACTACATGGTGTCGCACCCGGAAGCGGCGTCCCAAGACCTGAGCTGCCTGCGCCTGGCCACCTCCGCAGGCGAGCCTCTACCCCTCGACCTGCACCGGCGTTGGGACGAGACCTTCGGCGTCGAGCTCCTCGACGGCTTGGGAACCGCCGAGATGTGGCACGTCTTCATCTCCAACAGGCCCGGAGAGGTGCGACGCGGCACGCTGGGGCGCGCGGTCCCTGGCTTCGAGGTCAGCCTGCGGAATGCGTATGGCGAAGAGGCGGCGCTGGGCGAGGTCGGGCGGATGCGCGTTCGCGGCGGTTCGCTTGCCGATGGGTACTGGCAGCGTCCCGGCGAGACCCGGCAGTCGTTCGTGGGACCGTGGTATGTTTCGGGCGACATGATGACCCGAGACGCCGACGGCTGCTTCACCTATTGCGGGCGCGCCGACGACCTTCTGAAGGTGGCGGGCAAGTGGCTCTCGCCGACGGAGGTGGAGGATTGCCTGGCGGAGTGCCCGGAGGTGGGCGAAGCCGTGGTCGTCGCAACGGAGACGCGGGACGGGCTAGCGGTGCCCGAAGCCTTCGTCGTGCCCGCTCTTGGCACCAGCCAAGCCCAGACCGAAGAAGCCGTGCGGCGACACTTGACGCAACGTCTCCAGTCCTACAAGCACCCTCGCAAGCTCCACTTCCTCGACGAGCTGCCCCGCACCCACCTGGGCAAGGTGGATCGGGGCGCGCTGAAACGGAACCGCTCATGACTCCCCCGACCCATCGCATGCCCGTGATCGTCGGCTCCGTTCGTCGGGGCCGCATGTCGATCCGAGTCGCCCGCTTCGTACAGACCAAGCTGCGGGCCGCCGGCGTCGAAGCGCCTCTCCTGGACTTGGCCGAGATCGGCCTGCCGATCATGGAGGAGCGCCTGCACATGCGCGACGACCCCCCGCCGGGGCTTGAGCACTTCGCCCGGGAGATCTCGGAGGCGGACGGCGTAGTGGTCGTGAGCCCCGAGTACCACGGCTCCATCCCCGGCGTGCTGAAGAACGCCCTGGACTACCTGCGCGGCGAGTGGGAGCGCAAGCCGGTGGGGATCGTCACCGTCTCCGGCGGCGGCTTCGGAGGGGTCCAGGTGCACAACCACCTCCAGCTTCTCTTCCTGCGACTGAAAGCGGTGCCGGTGGCGGCGATCGCCGTGTCCAAGGTGGGCACCAGCTTCGACGAGGACGGCACCGCCCTGGAGGCGCGCTACGAAGCCGGCTTCGCCCCGTTCCTCGAGACGCTCGCGTGGTACGCTCGGGCGATCGGCACCGCCAAGGAGGCCGACGCGGCCACGGCACCCAGCACGTCGATCGGATAGCAGTTCAAACCTGTCTGATCGGGATCAACAACGATGGCGAAGTCGAGTACTAGCACCGGCGCGGTCGAGAAGGTCGCGAAGTACCGGCGACGCGCTCGATGGGTAACGGTCGCCGGTGCTCTGGGGGCTACGGTGAGATTGGCGCTGGACCGGTCGATGGACGCCGTAGTGTTCGCAACGACCTTGTGGGCCGTCGCCGTCGTCATCTGGATCGTCACGGAAATCGCCCAGAAAACCGTCTCCGTCGCCGAAGCGCACGACGACCGGCGTTAGCTTGGGCCTAGCGTACGCACTGGCGCACACGCACGTTGCCGACTAGCGCACCCGACCTAGCGCGCACCCGCCGACTAGCGCGCCGCTAGCACTAGCGCACCCGCCACTTCGCCCAAGGGAAACCGAGATGGCCGCTCCCGCCGAACCGCCGGTCCGAAAGGGCCTTCCCCCCGAAGCCTACGAGGTGGTGGATGGGGACAAGTACCGTCCCTACGTGCCGCCGGAGGCGTCGTTGGCCGAGCTCACGGTGCGGGCGGTGGCGGTCGGGCTCGTGGTGTCGGTCGTCTTCGGCGCCGCCAACGCCTACCTGGGCCTGAAGGTGGGGCTCACGGTGAGCGCGTCGATTCCGGCGGCGGTGATCGCCGTGGCCGTCTTCCGGGCGCTCCGCCGAGGTTCGATCCTGGAGACCAACATGGTCCAGACGATCGGGTCGGCAGGCGAATCGGTGGCTGCGGGGGTGATCTTCACACTGCCCGCGCTCTTCATCTGGCAGCGAAGCGACCCGACCGTGGTGGTGGACCTCCTTCAGGTGTCGGTCATCGCCGGATTCGGGGGCGTGCTGGGCGTGCTCTTCATGATCCCCCTGCGCCGGTACCTGATCGCCCGCGAGCACGGGAAGCTGCCCTACCCGGAGGGAACGGCGTGCGCCGAGGTGCAGGTCGCCGGCGAGGTGGGCGGCAGCAAGGCCCGTCTCCTCTTCGGGGGACTGGGCTTCGGCGCCCTCTACCAGGCGCTGGCCAACGCCCGGGGATTGGCGCTGTGGAACGAGTCGCCCGCCCTTCCCCTGCCCCGCAAGGCGGAGATCGGCGGCGACTTCACCCCGGAGCTGCTGGGGGTCGGCTTCATCATCGGACCCAGGATCGCCGCCATCATGTTCGGTGGAAGCGCGCTGGCGTGGCTGGTGCTGATCCCGCTGATCGACCTCTGGGGCGGCGACTCGGTGGTCTACCCCGCCACCGTCGCCATGTCCGCTCTCGGGTCCGGCGAGATATGGAACAGCTACATCCGCTACGTGGGCGCGGGCGCGGTGGGCTTTGCGGGGATCGTCACGCTGCTCAAGTCCCTCCCCACGATCGTCGAGTCGTTCCGGCTAGGGCTCGCCCACGCGGGCGGCGGCGGAGCGAGCGGGCTTCCCCGCACCCAGCAGGACCTTCCGATGCGGCTGGTGCTGGGGCTGGCGGCGCTGATGGCGGTGGCTCTTTGGCTGTGGCCCGGCGTTCCCGTGGGACCGCTGGGCGCGCTTCTGATCGTCGTCTTCAGCTTCTTCTTCGTCACCGTGTCCAGTCGGATCGTGGGCCTGATCGGCTCGTCGTCGAACCCGGTGTCGGGCATGACGATCGCGGCGCTCATCCTCACCTCGCTGATCTGGGTGGCGCTGGGCCTCAACGACGGAGGCGCCGGGGCCAAGGTGGCGGTGCTGGCGGTGGGCGCGGTGGTGTGCATCTCGGCGGCGGTGGCGGGCGACACCTCCCAGGACCTGAAGACGGGCTTTCTCGTGGGCGCGACGCCGAAGCGGATGCAGGTGGGCGAGATGATGGGCGTCCTGGCCAGCGCTTCGGTCATGGGCGGCGTGCTGGTGGTGCTGAACGAGTCCTACGGGCTGGGGACGGTGGACGGCCTCCCGGCGCCCCAAGCCACGCTGATGAGCCTGGTGATCGACGGCGTGCTGGACGCTTCCCTGCCTTGGGGGTTCGTCCTGCTGGGGATCGCAATCGCGGCGATAGCCGAGTTCGTCTTCAAGTTGCCCTCGCTGGCGTTCGCCGTCGGCGTCTACCTGCCCGTGTCGCTGATGACGCCGATCTTCGTGGGCGGGCTGATGCGCTTGGGTCTGGCCCGCAAGTACGCCGGCAACGACGAGGTGGGAACCGAGAAGCGCGAGCAGGGCGTGCTCTTCGCGTCGGGGCTGATCGCCGGCGCCGCCCTGGTGGGCGTGCTGATCGGGCTGGCGATCTATCTGGTCACCCAGGTCACGGGCAACGCCGACCCGGCGTCTCTATGGTCGGTGGGCCACGGCTGGATGGACCGGGCGTGGGCGCCGCTGTCGTCGATTGTGGGAACGCTCGTCTTCGCCGGGCTGTGCCTGCTGCTGTGGCGGGCCGCGGTGGGGGAGCGGGGGGCGGAGTGAAGCGCTGGCGGACTGGCCGCTGCGTGGTGCTCGCGTTAGCCGTGACCGCGGCCGCGACTGTGACCTGTGCGCCGAACGAGTCCGTCTCCTCCGACGTCATGACCCGCGAGACGTTCATCGAGACCTACGTGGCGTTGCGAGCGGCCGGGCTTCAGACCGAGTCGCGGGTAATCTCCCCCGAGGACCGGGAACGGGTCCTGGCCGAGCGCGGCGTCGCCCAAGAGGAACTCCTGCACTTCGCCCAGGTCCACGGCGGCGACGCCACCTTCATGAAGGAAGTGTGGGAAGAAGTGGAGTCGCGACTGGAGGATAGGCAGACCGACGTAGAGCCGCCTTGACACACGAGCCGCCTTGACACCGTTGCGCACGCGAACCGATCATCCAATTGAGTCGCCCGTCCCCTTGCCAGGAACCCGACCGTGATCATCAAGATCAGGAAGAACAGCGATGTCTCGTCCTCCGAACTCACCTCCGAGAGCCAGTACCTGGACCGCCGGAGCCTGCTGGACCGGAGCCTGCTAGACCGCCGGAGCCTGCTGGACCGCCGAGGCTTTATTGGCGCGTCGGCGGCAGCGATCGGGGCGTCGGCGGGAGCGGTTGCGCTGCTGGGGCGAGAGGCCGTCGCCCAGGGACAGGAGCTCGATCCCACGCCCGAGGACCTGATCACCAGCTACAACAACTACTACGAGTTCGGGCTCGCCAAGGAGGACCCGGCGAAGAACGCCCACACCCTGGTGACCGAACCGTGGTCGGTGAGGGTGGACGGGCTGTGCAGCAACCCGGCGGAGTACCAGCTGGAAGACTTCCTCGCGCCCTCCACCGTCGAGGACCGAGTCTACCGCTTCCGTTGCGTGGAAGGCTGGTCGATGGTCGTTCCCTGGCGCGGCTTCCCTCTGGCCGACATGATCCGACGCGCCGAACCCACAGGCGACGCCAAGTACGTGGCGTTCGAGACGCTGTGGGATCCGGAGCAGATGCCGCAGGCGCGGTGGCGGAACTGGGAGCCGAGGATCGGCTGGCCGTATCGGGAAGGTCTGCGCCTCGACGAGGCGACGCACCCGCTGGCGTTCCTGGCCACTGGTCTCTACGGCAAGGATCTGCCCAATCAGAACGGCGCCCCGCTCCGGCTGGTAGTGCCGTGGAAGTACGGCTTCAAGAGCATCAAGTCGATCGTCCGCATGACCTTCACCGCCGATGAGCCGCCCACCACTTGGGCGACCCAGACGCCGAGCGAGTACGGCTTCTACTCCAACGTCAACCCGGACGTGCCGCATCCGCGCTGGAGCCAAGCTCGGGAGCGACCTCTCGGCAAGTTCCGCCGCGTGCCAACGCTCTTCCTGAACGGCTACGCCGACGACGTGGCACACCTGTACCAGGGGATGGACCTGAAGAAGTACTTCTGACCACCCGAAGCCGACGACTTCTAGGCCGCACCCGCCGACCTTCGCGAGGCCAACTTCCTGGCCGCCAACTCGCGAGCACCCGTCCTCTTTCTCAAGTGGATGGTCTGGCTGGTCGGATTGGCACCGACGGCGTGGCTAGCGGTCGGCTTCGCCCGGGAGACGCTAGGGGCCAACCCCATCGAGAAGATCATCCTGGTCGAGGGCCGCTGGGCACTGGGCTTTCTGCTGGCGACGATGGCCGTCACTCCCGTGCGACGGGTCACGGGATGGAACCCTGTCGTCAAGTTGCGTCGCTTGATCGGGCTCTTCGCCTTCTACCACGCCTGCGTCCACTTTCTGGCCTATGTGGGGCTGGACCAGTTCTTCGCGCTCGCCTACATCGTGGACGACGTGCTGGAACGCCACTACATCACCGCCGGATTCACCGCCCTGCTGCTCATGGTCCCGCTTGCGATAACCTCCACCAGGGGATGGATCCGGCGGCTCGGGAGGCGGTGGCGACGACTGCACCGACTGGCGTACGTGGCGGCCGCGCTGGGCGTCCTCCACTTCTTCTGGAAGGTCAGGGCCGACACCTTCTGGCCTCTGGTGTCCGCGCTCGTGCTAGCGATCCTCTTTGCCGTGAGGATCGGCAGCGCCGCCTCCAAGAAGAAGAGGGCTGGCGCCAGGCGACCGAGCTAGGCGCCGTAAGTTGCCTGGCCCGACACCGGCGCTACCGCCCCTTGGCGGCCGCTGCGACTTGGTGCTTGCTCTGTTGGACCCCGCCCTGCTGCCGTCGCTTGGTGGATGGCCTTGATCTTGGGGATGGATTCGTCTCATCGGAGGAGTTTGGCGACGCACCCATGGCTGTCTTCTCGAGGTTCTGGATGCGTACCTCGTGAACTGTCGTCCACTCCCGCCGGTCGGCCAAGAGCTCGTCCTTCTGCTTCTCCCGGTGACTCTCCGCCCTGGCGAACCCTTCTTTGCGCTCCTTCTCCGCGTGGGCGAACCCCTCTCTCCGCTCCACCTCCGCTTTGGCGAAGCCCGCCTTGCGCTCCGCCTCCGCCTTGGCGAAGCCCTCCTTGCGCTCCGCCTCCGCCTTGGCGAAGCCCTCCTTCCGCTCCGCCTCTGCCCTAGCGAACCCTTCTTTGCGCTCCGCCTCCGCGTGGGCGAAGCCCTCCTTCCGCTCCTTCTCCGCTTTGGCGAACCCTTCCTTCCGCTCCCCCTCCGCTTTGGCGAAGCCCGCCTCCATCTGGGACCGCAGCTTCTCGCGCTCCGCCTCCGCCCTGGCGAAGCCCTCCCTAATCTGGCCCTCGATGTTGGCGTTTCTCGCGTCGCGCCTGTTGAGCACGGAGATGACTACGGACGCCGCCGCCGCCACAGCCGCCACGATCGCTGCCCCGGCCGCCACCACCGCTACCGCCATCGTTCCGTCCATTCCCGTCCCCTCCGTGGCTGTTGGCCGAACGGCCCCGTCCACCACCGCCTTGTCCGTGAGCGAGACGAAAGTTCGCCGAGGCATCTTCCCCAGTCAATCGCCGGGGCACTTCCGCCGGAGGCACTTCCGCGGGGGCACTTCCACCCCGTTCGAACTGCTGCCGGGAGCTGGTCGGGAAGCATCCCGGAAGAACGGCCTGCCAGCGCAGTCCTGGGCCCGGCCGCAGAGATGGCCGCGGCCGGGCCCAACGGACTTCGGTGCGTCAGATGCCGCCGTCGCTCACCCGCGACTGGTCGTCTTCGGGATCGTCGTCTTCCCCGACCGACGCAGGGCACGCGACACGCCAAGTACCGTGCGCCCCTGTGTCCGGCCGGTAGAGAACGAAGACGCCGCCGTTCTGGCACACGTCCTCCCGAAGCGCACGGGCCATGCACTGACGGAAGACGTCCAGTTCCAGACGGTTCGTGGCGTCGGCCACGGTGCACACGGCATCGGCCGCTTCGGGTCCGTCCTGAGGCAACGGCCAGCCGGGGTCCAGCGGACCCAGCCGGTAGGACCGGTCGTTGCCTGCGAAGGCGATCTTTGCCGGGCCGCCCAGAGTCTCGGCGGTGGCGAAGATCGTGGTCCAGGGGTTGATGATGGCCTTAGGGGCCTCGCGGGCCTCGTCTGCGACCTTGGTCGGAGTGGCGTCGTCGCAGCCGACGGCCACCACGGCCAGCGCCAACGCGGCGAAGACCAACCGACCGATGGAAGTGATCTTGCTCATGATCGCTCCTGGCGATGGGGTTCCCGACCGCCGCGACCCGCCGGCAGTGGCGAGCCCGCGCTCGGGGGCGTGCCAGTCCATACCCACGAGATCGGAAAGGGTTCCATGGTAGGCAACGGCTGGCGGCGACGAGTCGCGTGCGCTGTCGCCGTCGGAGGGCTGTGCGCCTCGTCCTTGGCCGGATGCGTGGACGGGTCGGACACTGGAGCGGCGACGGTTGCCGTGGCAGAAGGAGGGCCTCGTCGGGGAGCGTGGTGGCTTGGGCGGACACGCTGTTGACTGGGATGTCGGGCCTCGACGAGCTCTACTTGGCTACGATAGACGGCGCAGTGCTGGACACGCTGAAGTTGCCCTCGGTCAGGCGTCGCGGCGTGCCCGACAATCTCCAGCGGCAAGTGGACGACTGGGGGTTCGGCTCCACGCCGTTCAAGCAGGCTTCCGTCCTCGGCGGACTCTATCGTCTGAGTGACGGACGCACGGCGGTCATCCACCACGACGAGGCGATGGAGGGGGTCCAGCCCACGGGGACGATTACGGCCGACATCTACGTAACCGTCGTCGCAGCGGACCGTAGCACTGCCTGCGTGGACGGCTTGGTTCCCCACTGGAAGGAGCTGCGCCCAGTGCACACGATCGTACGCGACACGTTGTTCCTGCTGGACCGCCGCCTCAACGAATCGGAAGACGGAGTGGAGACCCAGGTCCGCGCCTATCGGCTGTCCACGATCGGGTGCGATTGGCTGTCGACGGGGTAAGGCGCCAAGCCTACTCCCACTCGATCGTGGCCGGAGGCTTGGAGCTGATGTCGTAGACCACCCGGTTGACGCCCTTCACCTCGTTGATGATGCGGGTGGAGACTCGGGCCAGAAACGCCGGGTCGAAGGGGTACCAGTCGGCGGTCATGCCGTCGCGGGAGTTGACGGCCCGGAGCGCGACCACGTTCTCGTAGGTGCGGGCGTCTCCCATCACCCCCACCGACCGGACGGGCAACAGCACTGCGAACGCCTGCCATATCTGGTCGTAGAGGCCGGCGTCGCGGATCTCCTCCAGGTAGATGGCGTCGGCGTGGCGCAGGACACGCAGCCGCTCCTCGCTGACGGTACCGATGACCCGAATCGCCAGCCCTGGACCCGGGAACGGATGGCGGCGGATGAAGTCCTCGTGGAGTCCCAGCACACGGCCAGCCTCGCGCACTTCGTCCTTGAAGAGCTCGCGCAGGGGTTCCACCAGCTCGAAGGACATGTCCTCGGGCAAGCCGCCCACGTTGTGGTGTGTCTTGATCGTGGCCGATGGTCCCCGGACGGACAGCGACTCGATCACGTCGGGGTAGAGCGTCCCCTGCACGAGGAAACGTGCGTTTCCGTCAGCCTCTCGGGCGGTGCGTTCGAAGACGCGGATGAAGGTCTCGCCGATGACCCGTCTCTTCTGCTCCGGTTCTGCTACATCTGCGATATTTGCTATAAACTCGGCGGAGGCGTCTACCACTTGCAGGCGGATCCCCATGTGGTCGCGGAACATGCGTTCCACATCTTGGCGTTCGTTCCGGCGCATCATTCCCGTGTCCACGAAAACGCAGAGCAGTTGGTCGCCCACAGCCTTGTGGACCAGCGCCGCCGCGACCGACGAGTCCACGCCGCCGGAGAGGCCGCAAAGAACGGGTTCGTCGCCGACCTGCTCCCTGATCCGGGCCACGGCGTCGTCCACGAAGGCGTCGGAGGTCCAGCCCGGCACGCAGCCGCAGATGCGTAAGAGGAAGTTGGCGACGATCTCGCCGCCACGGGGGGTGTGGGCCACTTCAGGGTGGAACTGGACCCCGTGGAGGGGGCGGTCGGCGGCTCGGAAGGCGGCCACCGGGAGGTCGGCGGTGGACGCGGTGGCGATAAATCCCGGCGGCGCTTCGTCCACGTGGTCGCCGTGGGAGCACCACACTACGGGGTCCGCGCTGCCCCCGACTACGGGGTCGGCACTGCCCTCGAAGCCAGCGAAGAGGCCGTCGGGTTCGTGGACGCGCAGGTTGGCCCGCCCGTACTCGCGCTTGCCCGGCGCCACCACGCCGCCTTCGGCGCGGGCGATCAGCTGCATCCCATAGCAGATGCCCAGAACGGGGACGCCCATGCGCATCAGCGCCGGGTCCACTCCCGGTCCTTCCTCCTCGTAGACCGACGAGGGCCCGCCCGACAGCACGATCCCCTTCGGCTCCCAGCGGCTCACCCACTCGGTGGAGCGGGTGGGCGGGTGGATCTCGCAGTAGACTTGGGCCTCGCGGATGCGGCGCGCGATCAGCTGGGTGAACTGGGAGCCGTAGTCGAGGACGAGGATGCGGTCAGGCATGGATGGCTTCTCCGCGCACCAGGTCCTCCCAACTCTCGCGCCGGCGCGCCAGTCGGGCTTCGCCGTCCAGTACGAGCACTTCCGCTGGACGGCGACGGGAGTTGTAGTTGGACGCCATGGCGAATCCGTAGGCGCCCGCCTGCTGCACGCACAGCAGCGCCCCCGGCGCCGGCAGGGGCAGTCGGCGGTCCAGGGCCAGGAAGTCGCCCTGTTCGCACACGGGCCCCACTACGTCGATCTGCTCCGACGCGCCGCCGTCCTCCTTCCGCACCAGGGACACGGCGTGGACGCCGCCGTAGTGGCTGGGGCGGATCAGCTCGGTCATTCCGGCGTCGGTCACCACGATCGTCTTGCCGTCGGCACGCTTGACGTAGAGCACCCGGGTCACGAGGACGCCGGCGTCGCCCACGAGGAAGCGACCGGGCTCCAGGAGAAGCTCCAGGCCGCGTCCTTCCAGGCGGGCCGCCACTTCGCGACCCAGCGCGGCCACATCCAACTCGCCGCCCTCGCCGTCTGCGATCCCGAAGCCGCCGCCCAGGTCCACGTATTCCAGCCGCAACCCGATGTGGCGCCGCACATGGTCCGCCACCTCCAGCACCACGTCCAGGGCGCGGAGGAAGGGGCCGGGCTGCCTGATCTGGGAGCCCAGGTGCACGGCGAGTCCCACAGGGCGCAGAGAGGGGTTGGCGTGGGCGCGCTGGCAGAGCTCGACGGCTTGATCGGGAGGAACGCCGAACTTGGCGGCGGCGTGGCCGGTGCGGGTGTACTCGTGGGTTGGGCTGGCGACGTCGGGGTTGACTCGGACGCCCATGGGGACGGGGGTGCGGCCCGGCCCGGCGACACGGCCCGATCCGGGGGGGCGGCCCGTCCCGCCGGTGCCTGCCACGTCAGCCGCCACCTGGGCGAGGGCGTCCAGCTCCTGTTCGCTCTCCACGTGGAAGGACTTGATCCCGGCCTCGATCCCCGCTCGCATCTCGTCGCGGGTCTTCCCCACCCCGGCGAAGACGATCCGCTCCGCGGGAACGCCGACCCGCTGGGCGCGATAGAGCTCGCCGCCGCTCACGATGTCGGCGCCGGCGCCGGCGTTCGTCACCATGGACAGCAGCGCCAAGTTCGGGTTGGCCTTGACCGAGTAGGCGACCAGGGGCCCCAGCGGGGCGAAGGCGGTGCGCAGGAAGGCGAGCCGCTCCAGGACCCGGCCGCCGTCGTAGACGTAAAGAGGCGTGTCGTGCTGGTCGGCGAGTTCAGCCAGACATAGGCCACCGCAGCGCAGCGTCCCTTCCGCTCGGGTCAGTACGCCCGCGCCCACACCACTTCCATGCGGGACTTGCCTCCGCCCAGACACCGGGTCGGCGGCCTCTCGGAGCGGAACTCCTGGTCGGGGATCACGCGGATCGTGGCCTTGGCCACTTCCTTCGCCTGGGCCTCCGCCGCCGGGTCGCCGCTCCACCCCGAGTAGACGAAGCCAGCGCCGCCGTCCAGCAGCTCCGCCAGCTCTTCGGGCGAACCCACTTCCTGGCGCACCGTCGCTTCCTCTCGGCGAGCGAGCGCGGCTTTCCGCAGGCGTTCCTGCAGCTCGTCCAGCCAGACGCCGATCCCGGCCACCGCGTCCGCCTCGGCCACCGCCTCCTTGCGGGGTGCGCCTGCGGCAGGAACACGAGGCGCCACCACCACTTGGCCCCGCTCCAGGTCCCGGGGACCGATCTCAACTCGCACCGGCACCCCCTTCCGCTCCCACTCGAAGAACTTGGCCCCCGGAGACAGATGCCGCCGGTCGTCCACCGACGTGCGCACCCCCCCGTCCGCCATCTCCTTGGCGACCCTGCGCGCGTGCTCCGTCACGAAGGCTGCCTGCTCGTCGCTCCGCGCGATCGGCACCACCACCACCTGGGTCGGCGCCAGCTTCGGCGGGGCCACCACGCCCGCGTCGTCTCCATGAGTCATCACCAAGCCCCCGACCAGCCGCGTCGAGGCCCCCCAGGACGTGTTCCAGGCGTACTCCTCCTTTCCCTCCTCGCTCTGGAAGGTCAAGCCGAACTGCTTGGCGAAGTTCTGTCCCAGCATGTGGGAGGTGGCAGCTTGGAGCGCCTTCCGGTCCTGCATGAGGGCCTCGCAGGCGTAGCTGCGCACGGCGCCGGCGAACTTCTCGGCGTCGCTCTTGAGGCCGGTGACCGGCGGCATCGCCATCCACTCCTCCATGAACCGCCGGTAGAGTCGCAAGATCAGCCGGGACTCGGCCTCGGCCTCGGCTTCGGTGGCGTGGGCGGTGTGGCCCTCCTGCCAGAGGAACTCGGCGGTCCGCAGGAAGAGGCGGGTGCGCAGCTCCCAGCGCATCACGTTGCCCCACTGGTTGAGCAGCAGGGGCAGGTCGCGGTAGCTCTGGACCCACTTGGCGTACATGGCGTAGATGATCGTCTCGGAGGTGGGCCGCACCACGTAGGGCTCCTCCAGCTCCTTGCCCCCGGCGTGGGTCACCACCGCCAGCTCGGGCTTGAAGCCCTCCACGTGCTCCTTCTCCCGCTCGATGAAGCTCATGGGGATGAGAAGCGGAAAGTAGGCGTTGGAGTGGCCCGTGGCCTTGAACATGTCGTCCAGGGCGCGCTGCATGTTCTCCCACAGGCCGTAGCCCCAGGGGCGGATGACCATGCTGCCGCGCACCGGGGAGTAGTCGGCCAACTCGGCCTGCTGCACCACTTCGTTGTACCAGGCGCTGAAGTCCTCGGACCTGGTGGTGAGCCCCTTCTTCTTCGCCATCGCGTTGTCTACTTCTTTGGGGGACGGGTCGTGGGCGCACCGAGTCGGGCGCCGCGGGCACTTCGGGCCCAGGCTACGAGCCCCGGGACCACGAAGAAGAGTAGCGACGCCACCAGCCACGCGGGACCGAACGGCCACCCGAAGGCGCTCGCGGCCAGGAACGCCGCCAGCGCTCCGCCCGCCAGCGCCGCCACTGCGGCTCCCGCCAGGATCACGACCTCCAGGACCCCCAGACGGCGGATCGCGCGGTCCGCCACCTTGCGGACGGCCTTGTGCTGGTCGCCGGCGCTCATTGGGCGTCGCCTGCGCCTGAGCCTGCGCCCTGGGCCGCACCTGGGCCTTGGCCTGCGCCTTCGCTTTGGCCGGCTGGACCCGGCCCTGTCGCCAGGGCGTCCAGGGGCCTGCGCTGCTGGCGTCCCGTCGTCATGTCGCGGACGGTTGCCGTGCCCGTGGCGGCCTCGTCGGGGCCCACGATCACCACGTGAGCAGCCCCGGCTCGGGCCGCCGCCTTGAGCTGCTTGCCCATGCCTTGGCGGCGCAGCGAGTACAGGACCGAGCGGCCGGCTTGGCGCAAGCGGCGAGCCGCGTCCAGCGCGAGAGCCCGCTGCTCGTCGCCGACCCACGCCACATAGCAGTCGCACGAGGGCCGAGCGTCGGGCAGGAGGTCGCGCTCCCGCATGATCTCGCCCAGCACCACGTCGCCCATTCCGAAGCCCACGGCCGGCAGGGGCTCGCCGCCAACCAGCTCCAGCAGTCGGTCGTAGCGACCGCCGCCGCAGACGGCCCGGAAGTGACCGGCCCGGTCGAAGAGCTCGAAGACGATTCCCGTGTAGTAGGCCAGTCCCCGCACCACGGCGAAGTCGAAGCGCACGTACTCGCCCAGGCCCATCGCCGAGAGGATCGAGCGGTGCTCCTCCAGCGGCGACATGGCGTCGAGCACCTGCGAGTCGTGGGCGAAGCGGCGCCGCAACCCGTCCCAGCTGGCGTCGGCGACCACATCCAGCACCCCGGCGACGGTCTCTGGCACCAGCCCCAGCACCTCCAGTTGCTTCCGGGTGGCGTCTGTCCCCGCCCGCTCCGCCTTGTCCACTACGGCCAGCACTCCGGCCCGCGCCTGCGGCGGAGCGCCCAGCGCGTTCAGCACGGCGTCGACCAGGCGGCGGTCGTTCACCCGGGCCACAACGTCGCGCTCGGTGAGCCCCAGCCCACGCACGGCATCGATCGCCACGGCCAGGACTTCTGCGTCGGCGGCCGGCCCCGGCTCGCCCACGATGTCCACGTTCAGCTGGAAGTGCTCCCGGAGGCGTCCGCGCTGGCTGCGCTCGTAGCGGAAGAGCTGCGGAACCGAGAACCAGCGGATCGGCTTGGGGAGGCCCCGGCTCCGCTCAGCCAGGATGCGCGCCAGGGTCGGCGTCATCTCGGGTCGAAGCGCGACCCGGCGGCCTCCCTTGTCGTCGAACTCGTAGAGCTGCTCGACGATCTCCGGCCCGCTCTTCTCCACGTACAGGCCGAGCGGCTCCAGCGGCGGCCCGTCGTACTCTCGAAAGCCGTAGCGCCCGGCGGTCTCCCGCCAAGCGGCGACGATGCGGCGGCGCACCGCCATCTCCTCGGGCGGAAAGTCGCGGAAGCCGGGGAGCCGGGAGAAGGAAGTGGTGGCGGGCATCCGAGAAATCTAGCGTTAGCGTCGCCCACCGTCCCGGGGAACGGTGGCGGCATGATTGGTGATAAGCTTGGGTGTCGTTCGCGGCGTTAGAGTGTGAGCTAACGGACCGGCTACTACTTCGCCCGGCCGAGGCCAGCATGCAGCTCCTGCGCAGCCGCCGGCAGCGCGAGCCCCGCCCGGATGATGAAGTCTTTCATGTGGCGCTCTCCTCGAGAGTCGGCTGGCCCTCGTCAGCGCAACCTCCACAGCTGCGGACCCGCCCAAAGGCGGGTTTCGGGCCGGTCACCGGCCCCTTCTGCGCCAAATCTTGCGGATGAGTTTTGGCAGGCCGGTCCGCCTCTCGTGAATCAGACCGAGTGCTGTCCACCTGTCTGCCAGAAACTGTGGGTCCTCTTTGAACCCATACACCCGTGCTGCCTCCAGGTCGTCGTTGCGTGGCAGGACAATCCCACACCACGCACATGCCGACATGGTGTCCGTCACGGGGGTCATCATCGTGATGAATCCGACGTGTGTCCATCCGGGCGACGCATCCACTCCGGTCTGGACGATGGTTGCGTGGGGGCACACCTCCTGGACACGTCGCTGCCATCGACGATCCGGGCGACTCAGCCACTTGTTGACGTCGAACCGGATAGAGAACGCCTTTGCGATTGCCTCCACGATCTTGGCCTCGATCACCTAATTCTCCTCCTTCGGGCTGGCCCGCCCGGCCTCGGGTACTGCGTCGTCGTCCGATCCATCCAACCAGCGGCCGACCGGCCCGCCGAACAGCCCGGCGAACCCGCCCACGAAGACCAGGAGGACCGCCCACTTCATGTTGCCATCCACTTCTTCACTCCAGAATCTATTACCAAATAATGCAACCTCCGTTTTGCCTGACGACCAACTGAGCTTGACGCTCATTGTGACCAATGTTGTGAGCTGCCTCGTGAACTAATGTTTCCATCAGCTCGGTTGTGCCAAATCCCCAAACATTGCCGTAGGTGTACGCGACGTTTAGGCCTAGTATTCCCCCGGACAGGGCTCCTCTCATCACCTCACCGTCTCTAACGCGGCTGTTGAAGAAGTACATATCGCCGCTATTGACAAGCTGGAGCATTGATTCTGGCAATCCTCGGCAAGGCGCGAGATCTTCACGAATTTGGATTTGCTGTGCTACGCTTCGCACCTGTTCGGCGGCATCTGCATTCAAGAAACAGTTGTATTGCCATCCGTGATCGGCGCATGACACACTTGTGTTTTGAGAGACAACGTCTGATGCAAGAACAGCTGCCGTGCATAGTACGCAAGCTGTCATTACAAGGCATGAGCCGATCGCCAAAAGTCTTCTCCTAATGTGCATAGCTGATTTCCACCTCCTTGTAGTGCCATGTATCGGCGTCGAGAGAAAAAGTCATGTCATAGTACGTGTGACCGAGATCGCTCGCTGAAGTCTGTTGCGTAATCATCAACTGCACCCGCGCATGCTCATTGCCCTTCACCACTAGTCGACTTAAGGACACCGCTAGTCCGTCCAGGGCGCAGTGATTATCCCCAACAGGACCCTCGCAGTACCAACTGTGAACACTGGAGGTCTGCCAGCGAGGTGCCACGGTTTTCCATGCTGCACGGGCAACGTCGCCAACCACGGCACTTGATGCGGGGCTCCTCATAGTGATGACGTCCCAGTCAATCGTCGGATTAGACAGAGCAGCATAGAAGGAATCTATAGCCGGATCCGTCTGGCCCCGGGCTACGTGTTCGGAGTACATGGCTTCGACTCGAGCGCGCGAGCGTCGGTCCTCGCCCGCGTGCAGTTCCAGCGCGGTCGGGATGGCCGCTGCCAGCAGGGCCTCTATGGACGACATGTGGCCTGGCAGCTGGCTGTCGGCGGGTTCTCCGCAAGCCAGCAAGACGATCCAGAGAAAAGCCCACGGACTGAGGCGAGTCGCAGTCAAGTTCTTCTCCACATCCTTAAGGCGGCGGTGCTCGGGATGGGTACCGGCGAACTATGAGAGTAGTCCCGTAGCCCAGAATGAGCAAGGTCAAGCAGCGTCCCAGCAGTTGGAGCCACTCTCACCCCTCCTCGAACGGCTTCATCTCCAGCAGGGTCAGCACGTCGCCGACGGTGTAGCAGGAGCCCGTCACCACGACGGTGCCCCCGGCGGCCAGGGCGATGGCGCGATCCACGGCTGCGGCGATGGAGGGCTCCACTTTGATCGGCGTGCCGTCGCGCACGCGCTCGGCAGCGGCGTGGGGATCCCATATCCTCTCGGATGGAGCCGACGCCGGCACGGTGAAGACCACATGGTCGGCCAAGTCCACCAGGGGAGGCAGCATTCGCGGCCAGTCCTTGTCGCCCAGGATGCCGGCCAGCGTCACCAGGGGCCGCGGGGGCGCCAGGCTGGCCAGGGTGCGGGCCAGAGCGCCCACGCCGGCTTGGTTGTGAGCCACGTCCAAGACGAAGAGGCGGTCGTCGACCCGCCGGATCTGGCCGCGCCCGGGCCAACTCACAGAGGCGACGCCCGCCTGCACCGCCTTCGCCGAGGGGGGCTGCCGAAGCAGCTCCAGGGCGCGCACCGCCAGCGCGGCGTTGGTGGCTTGGTGGGCACCCAGCAGCGGCGTTTCCAGCTCCAGCGTGCCCCACCTCTCGGTCCTCACGGCGAAGCGGGTGCCGTCTTGTCCCAACCCGAGCCCGGACACGTCCCGCCAGGGGTTCACGGCGTGGAAGGGAGCACCGACCTGCGCGGCCCGCGCCCTCAACACGTCGAGCACCGCGGGACGCGCCTCGGCGGTGAGGAAGGGAGTGCCGGGCTTGGCGATCCCGGCCTTCTCCGCGGCGATCTCCGCCAGCGAGTCTCCCAGGTACTCCTGGTGGTCGAACGCCACATTGGTGACCGCCGTCACTTGAGGGGACACCACGTTGGTCGCGTCCAGGCGTCCTCCCAGCCCCACCTCGACGCACGCCACGTCCACCGCCTCCTCGGCCAGGAGCACGAACGCCAGCAGCGTCGAAGCCTCGAAGAACGACATGCCCAGACTCGTGGTGAGGGGGCGGAGCTTGTCGGCGGCCTCCACGAGGCGGGCCGACCCCAGCGGCTGGCCGTCCACGAGAATCCGCTCCTGGAAGGAGCACAGGTGCGGGGAGGTGTAGAGGCCCGTCTTCCGGCCCGCGCGCTGCAGGACCGACGCCCAGGTGGACGCCACCGACCCCTTTCCGTTGGTGCCGCCGACATGAAGGACCGAGTAGCGTTCGTGCGGGCGGCCCAGCTGCGTCAGGGCCGTCTCCATCCGCTCCAGTCCCCACTCGACCTTCATCTCCCGGCCGGGGAAGAGCTCTCCGGCCAGGGGGTCGGGTCCCGGGTTCAGTCCCCTGTCTCCCAACCTGCATGCATGTGGCGTAGGAGCGTCGCGATCGCGGCCTTCATCTGGCGGCGGTCCACCACTCGGTCCACCATGCCGTGCTCCTCCAGGAACTCGGCGCTCTGGAAGCCCTTGGGCAGCTCCTGCTTGATCGTCTCCTCGATGACGCGGGGGCCAGCGAAGCCGATCAGCGCCCCGGGCTCGGCCAAGTTCGCGTCGCCCAGCATGGCGTAGGAGGCGGTTACGCCCCCGGTGGTGGGGTGGGTCAGCACCGAGATGTACGGCAGACCGCGCTCGTGGAGGCGCGCCAGCACGGCGGATGTCTTGGCCATCTGCATCAGCGAGAAGATGCCCTCCATCATGCGGGCACCGCCGGATGCGCTCACGACGACGAGACCGGTGCCGCGCTCCAGGGCGTCGCGCCCGGCGCGGGCGATCTTCTCCCCCACCACCGACCCCATGGAGCCCCCGATGAAGGCGAAGTCCATCACCGCCAGCGCGAACGGGATGCCTTCGATTCGGGCTCGGCCCGTGATCACCGCCTCGTTGCGGCCCGTCTTCTCCTTGGCGGCGGTCAAGCGCGCCGGATAGGGCTTCAGGTCGGCGAAGTTCAGCGGGTCGTCGCTCACCAGCTCGGCGTCCGTCTCCTCAAACGATCCCGGATCGGTCAGAAGCTCGACGTAGCAGCCGGCCGGCATGCGGAAGTGGTTTCCGCACTCGGGGCAGACGTAGACGTTCCGGACCAAGCGCTCGCGGTACAGGATCTCGCCGCACCCTCCGCACTTCTTGAAAACATCCGCTGGAAGGTCCCGGCGGTCCTCGGAAGTCAGAGGCTTCTTCTGCGTCTTGAACCAAGCCATGGCTGCGCTCCCATCCTTTACTCGAAGGGGTTCGTCACGGGTCTTCGCTGGCAAGCCTTGCCACGATCCCGCCGGCGAACCACGACATGAGAAGGAACGATCCCCCGTAGCTGATGAAAGGCAGTGGTATCCCGGTGACCGGTACAAGTCCGATCGTCATGCCCACGTTGACGAACACGTGGGTTAGCCAGGCCCCGAAGGTACCAAAGATGAACAAGCCGGCAAAGGGACTCTTGGACAGCTCCGCCATCCGGATCATGCGGAAGAACAGAATGCCGAAGAGGAGGAGCAGCAGGGACGTGCCCACGAAGCCCAGCTCCTCGCCCACCACGCTGAAGACAAAGTCGGTGTGCTGCTCCGGGAGGAAGGCAAGTCGCTTCTGGGTTCCCGCGGTGAAGCCCTTTCCGAACACTCCGCCGCTTCCCACGGCCACCTTGGACTGGATGAGCTGATAGCCTGCCCCGCGGGGGTCCAGCGTCGAGTCCAGGAAGACCAGAATGCGGTTCCGCTGATACTCGGCCAGCGAGTTCCAGAGAGGCAGCGCTACGGCTCCCGCGGCCAAATTGGCCAAGGCCACCGTCACCAACTCCGCCAGATAGAGGCGATGGCGGTACAGGTAGAGCCCGAGGGCCACCGCCACCATGTAGGCCGACCACACGATCAGGTCGAAGGAGAGGATCAGAGCCAGCCCCGGCGACGCCGCGAAGAGCAGGAGCGGCCACGAGGCGCCCGCCCAGAAGAGCACGGCGAAGAAGATGCCTACGAACGCCAACGCCGTACCCAGGTCCGGTTGCAGGACCACCAGCGCCAGGGGTGCGCTCACCAGCGCCGCCGGGCCCAGAAGGTCGCGCAGGTAGCGCGGAGGCTCCTCGCGTGCCGCCAGCAACTTGGCCAGGGCCAGTACGGTGGCGATCTTGGCCGCCTCCGAAGGCTGGAACTGGAAGCCGCCGATCGCCAGGAAGCTCTTGGTGCCCGCGGCCGTGCCGGAGCCGGTGCCGACGACCAGGGTGACCGCCAGCACGGCGGTGCAGATCACGTAGCCGTGCATCGCTGTCCACTCGAACCACCGCGCGGGGATTCGGGTCAGAGCGATGAACCCTACGATCGAGACGCCCAGGATCACCGCCTGGCGGAGCCAGAGGCCGCCGGTCACGGGGCTGGGGACGTTGAGCTGGCCAGCGGAGTAGATCATCGCCACGCCGACCACCGACAGCACAAGCAGCGTCGCTGCGAAGGGCAACTGCCGGGCCCAGGGAGCCCGCCAAAGGCCGGTCACGGGATCGGCGCGCGCTCGCGGGACCAGGAGGCGGTGCTTCGACCGGCGCGGATGTGCTCCAGACGGGTCTGGATCGTGTCCCTGGGAATGCCGTGCTGGCCTCGGAGGTAGAAGTCCGCGGCCTTGGCGGCCACGGGGGCGGCAACTCCGGAACCGCTGCCGCCGAACTCCACCAGTACGACGACCACCACTTCCGGGTCGCCGTCCCAGGGTCCCGCGATCGCCGTGAACCAGGCGTGGTCGGGTTGCTCACTGCTTGACTGGGCGGTGCCCGTCTTGCCGATCAGGTCGAAGTGCTGGAGCGAGGACAGGTGGGCCGTGCCGCCGACGGCCGTCACGCGTCGGAGTCCTTCGCGCAACTTTTCCAGGCTCTCCCGGGAGATGTCCAGCTTCCAGCCCTGCGGCGTGGCGGCGGACCTCCGCAGAGCCGGCGCCGGCGCCGATCCGTCCCGAGCCACGGCCAGAAAGAACTGCGCCATCTTCAGAGGCGTCTGGGAGTTGGGACCCTGCCCTAACGCCAAGTTGAGGACCTCGCCCTCGGTGGGCACGTATCCGAAGCGCTCCACCCAGTACTCCTGGCCGCCGGGGAATATCCCGGCCTCTTCCTGGGGCAAGTCGATGCCGCACTGCCCGCCGAACCCCATGCGGTTGCCGCCTTCGAGCATCCTGGCAAGGCCGACCCGAACGCCGAGCTGGTAGAAGTAGACGTTGCAGGAGTGCTGGATCGCTCCGGCTAGGTCCAGCGAGCCGTGGCCCTCGGGCTTCCAGCACCGGTAAGTCCGATTGCCATAGCGGAAGCGGCCTCGGCAGCTGACGGGCATATGTTCGTCTGGAGACACGACGCCGGCCTCCAGGGCGATTGCAGCGCTGGCCAGCTTCCAGGTGGACCCGGGCGGGTACCTTCCCATGACGGCCCGGTTCATCAGCGGACTGTTGGGATCCCGACTTAGGCGGCTCCATTCGGCATGGTCCATGACGCCCGCGAAGCGGTTCGGGTCGTAGGCGGGCGCCGAGTAGAGCGCCAGGACGTCGCCGGTCTCCACCTCCAAGACCACCACGGCGCCGGCGTGATCCTTCGGAAAGATGTGGTGGATCCATTCCATCAGCTCCAGGTCCAGGCTCAGCTCCAGGTCCGACCCCGCCTGCTCGGGAACCCCTTGGGAGCCTCTGAAGGAGCTGATCCTGCCCACCGCGTCCACCTCGACGTAGCGGGTGCCCGGCCTCCCTTGCAGCAGCGACTCGTGCTCGGCTTCCATGCCAGCCTTCCCTACGACGGCGCCGGCCTCGGTTCCCTCGAACGCGGGCTGATCCAGTTCGGTCTGGCTGATCTCGCCCACGAAGCCGACGATATGGGCCCCGACCGAGCCGGCGGGGTAGCGCCGCTTTGGACGCGACTCGATCAAGATGCCCGGAAAGGCGGACCGGCGCTCCTCGATCGCGGCTACGGCATCGAAAGGGGCGTCCACCGACACGAGGAGCGACTGGTAGGGGTTGACTTGGGCCCGCACCTGCAGTTCACGGAACCGCTCATCCTCCATCCGCAGGTGGTCGCGAAGTCGGCCCAAGGTCGCCAGCACGGAATCGGGGCGCGACGCCAGGATCGAGATCGAGTAGCCGGCGACGTTGTCCGCCAACGTGCGTCCCGCACGGTCCCGGATGATGCCTCGAGGCGGGGGCACCGTCAGGGAGCGCAAGCGGTTGAGTTCGGACTGGAGAAGCCACTCGGACCAGCCCAGGACTTGGCCGCGGAAGAGAGTGGCCGCCAGCAGCCCAAGCAGCAGAACCGCGACGAACTGGGCCACCCGCGCCTGCGCCCTCTGCTCGAGGGGACGGTAGCCGCTCAACGCCGCGCCTTCGAGAGCACGGGAAAGCAGAACAGTACGACCACGCCAGCCCCGGCTGCGTACGCAGCTGCAAGGAGCGAGTCCACGACCATCGCCGGCGTCATCTCCGGGCGGGCGGGGCCGGAGGCCGCCCACGCCAACAGGTCGCGTCCCCATTTGCCGATCAGGAAGTAGGCCGTCAGGAACGGCAGCGATTCGCCCACGAAGAAGTCCCGCAAGCGTGCGCCCCCCGCGCCCGCCAGCGTCGTGGCAAGGGTGCCGGTCCCGAAGAAGTTCATGGCCAGCGCGTCCTCCATCAAGCCGACGACGAACCCCGTGGCCGCGGCCGTGCGAATCGTCACGAGGCGGCTCCCCGCCAGAACCGCCACAAGCGCCAGGTCGGGCGAACCGGCGTCGAAGCCCAGGCCGGCGCGCAACAGCAGATGCGCCGCAACAAGGGCCAGCAACAGCAACGCCGCCGAAGGCTTCATCGGGACTCGACCACCGCCGAGGTGCTGTCGGAAGCCGCCGGTGCGATCTCGGCCGAAGCGCTGTCCGCGACCGCCGGCGCGATCTCCACCGAGGCGTACGTTGCGGCAGCGGGATCGACGGCGGGGCGCACGTAGTAGCTCTTGCTCCAGCCTGCGGACGTCTCGGCCACGCCCAGCACCCAGCCGACCAGGATGCCTCTGGGGAGCGCCCCGCCTCGGCCGGATGTGAGGATCTCGTCGCCCACCTCCAGATCGGACAGGTAGGCAGTGCCCCGGAGCACCAGAAGGTCCTGCTCGCGGTGCCGGCCCCGGACGGGCTCGACCAAGCCGTGGTCGTCTCCGTCGGCGCTCATGGCCGAAGCTCGGAAGTCGGGATGGGACCAGTCGAAGGCCGTGGCGGACCTGTCGCGCACATCCTGCACTTGGCCGAGAAGGCCCGTGTCCGTGATCACGGCGGCGAAGGGCTCGATGCCGTCGGACTCGCCGGCGTCCATATGGAAGACGCTCCCCGTGCCCACCGGGCCGGGCCGGACGATGGTGATCGGAACGAAACGGGCCGGCCTTTGGGCGGGAAGGCGGAGCAACCCTCGCAGTTGCCGGTTCTCCTCGGCCAGCGTGCGCCGGGCCGCCACCAAGGTCAGCAGCGAGTCGTACTGGGCTCGAAGGCGGTCGTAGTCGCTAGCGCGGGCCTTGTAGCGGGTCACGGTCGCGTTCAGTGCCAGGAACGGGCGCAACGGCGCACTCCTGACGGCGTGACCGACGGCGTGCTGCGCGTTCTCCGGCAGCTTCACGAGGATCGCTGCCGACATGACCAAAAGAAGGGTCGCTAGGAGGTCGATCCTTCCAGCTCCCCAGCCGTCGTTCGCCCGGACCGCCATGCGGGTCGCACCTCCCGTCCTGGGAATGCAGAGGGACCTACGTTACGTGGCCAGAACCGTCTTGTACTTGAGGAACTCGTCCAAGATGCGGCCCGTGCCCCGCACCACGCAGGTCATCGGCTCGTCGTCCATCGTCACACGCAGGTTGGTCTCCATCGCAATCAGGTCGCCAAGCCCCCGGATCAGCGCCCCTCCTCCGGTCATGACGATTCCATGGTCCACGATGTCCGACGCCAGCTCGGGAGGGGTGATCTCCAGGGCTCCCCGCACCGCCTCGACGATCGAGCCGATCTGCTCGCGCATGCACTCCCGGACCTCCTGGGAGTGGATCGGCACCATCTTGGGTATGCCGGAGACCAAATCCCGCCCCTTCACCTCGATCTCGCGCTCGTCGTCGGTCTCCATCGCCGATCCGATCTGCATCTTGATCGCCTCGGCCGTCGGCTCTCCGATGAGGAGGTTGTAGTTCTTGCGGAGGAACGTCAGGATGCACTGGTCGAGTTCGTCGCCCCCGATCCGGATCGAGGTGTCGGAGACGATGCCCGCCAATGCGATGACGGCGATCTCCGTGGTCCCCCCTCCGATGTCGATCACCATGTTGCCCCGGGGCGTCTCGATCGGCAGACCCACGCCGATCGCCGCCGCCATGGGCTCCGCCACCATGTAGACCTCGTTGGCGCCCGCGGCCTGGGCCGACGAGCGCACGGCACGCCTCTCCAGCTCGGTGATCCCCGACGGCACCCCGACCACGACCCGGGGCTTGATTCGGAAGACCCGTTTCCTCATGACCTGCTTGAGGAAGTAGCGGAGCATCAGCTCGGTGATGTCCACGTCGGCGATCACGCCGTCTTTGAGCGGGCGGATCGCCTCGATCCCTCCCGGGGTTCGGCCCAGCATCCGCTTGGCTTCGAGTCCCACACCCAGGATGTTCTTGGTTCCCCGCTCCACCGCCACCACCGAGGGTTCGTTGAGGACCACGCCTTCCCCCTTGACGCAAGCCAGGGTGTTGGCGGTTCCCAGATCGACCCCGATGTCGCTCGTGGGGAACAGTCGCTGCGAGTTGAACCACTTGGAGATGGGCTTCAACAGCTGGGGCGAGCCGAGGAAAGCTCGAGTTTGGGGCACACGTGCCGCACGGCGACGGCAATACGATAATCTAGCAACTTGCGACCCTTCGCGTCAGGTGGGGCGGGCTCAACGCTGGCCAAGCGGGCGGGCTCAACGGGCACCGGTGCTCCCGAAGCCGCTCGTGCCCCGCGGCGTGCGCGACAGATCGGCCGTCTCCATCACGGCGGGAGAGAGGCACCGAGCGAAGACGAGTTGCGCGATGCGGTCGCCCCGGCGCAGGTCCACCGGGTCGCGACCCAGGTTTTGGAGGGGGACCTTGAGCTCTCCTCGGTAGTCCGAGTCGATCGTGCCCGGGCTGTTGGGCATCGTTACGCCGTTGCGGGTCGCCAAGCCCGAGCGGGGCCGCACTTGGCACTCGACGCCCGGCGGCAGCTCCATGGCAAGTCCGGTGGGCACGACCTCGACCTGGCCGGGCTCCAGGCGGAGATCGACGCACGCCCGGACGTCGTAGCCGGCGGCGCCTTCGGTTTCCCGAGTCGGCAAGGGAAGGTCCGGGTTCGCCGGCAACCGCATGAAGCGAACGGAGGGACAGCCGGCCTCCGGCTCCACGGCGTCGCGAAGTTGTGCGGCACCATGGAGCGAACCGGCCCCGTGGAGCTTTCGCCCCCACTCTGCCTCAAAGGGCAATCCGAAGGTCTCGGCCACTCCCCGATGTGCAATCTTGCCGGCCACCACGCTGACTCCCCGAGCCAAGCCCGGATCGTCCTCGCACGCCTTCCGCCAGCCCTTGCGGGCCAACTGAACCGCATACGGCAGCGTGGCGTTGGTGAGTGCCAGGGTCGAGGACCGGGGTACGGCACCGGGCATGTTGGCGACGCCGTAGTGGATCACGCCGTCGACTTCGTAGACCGGGTCCTCGTGGGTGGTGGGGCGGATCGTCTCCACGCACCCGCCCTGATCCACCGCCACGTCCACGATCACCGAGCCCGGACGCATCGACGGCAGGTCCTGGCGACGGACCAAGTTGGGCGCCTTCTTGCCCGGCAACAGCACCGCGCCCACCACCAAGTCCGAGTCGACCAGCTGCTTGCGCACCGCGTAGCGCGTCGAGTACAGGAGGTTGACGTTGGCGGGCATCACGTCGGCCAGGCGTCGCAGTCGCGGGAGGGAGATGTCCATCACGGCGACCCGGGCACCCAGTCCTGCGGCCATCTTGGCAGCCTCGGCGCCCACGACTCCCCCGCCCAGCACCAGCACCTTGGCCGGCTGCACGCCGGGAACGCCCCCGAGGAGGACGCCGGAGCCTCCCGCCGGGCGCTCCAGGTACTTGGCGCCGGCCTGGACCGCCATCCGGCCGGCCACCTCGCTCATGGGGGTCAGCAGGGGTAGCTCCCCGCTCGGCGACTCCACCGTCTCGTAGGCGACGGCCACCGTTCCGCTCTCCATGACGGCGCGGGTGAGAGGTTCGGAGGCGGCAAAGTGAAAGTAGGTGAAGACGACCTGGTCCCGGCGCATCGACGGCCACTCGGCGGGCATGGGCTCCTTGACCTTCATGATCATCTCGGCGCGGGCCCACACCTCCTCCGCCGAAGCGACGACCTCGGCTCCGGACCGCCGGTAGTAGTCGTCGGTGAAGCCGCTCTCGGCGCCGGCTCCCGCCTGGATTACGACGCCTTGGCCGGCGGCCGCCAGCGCTTCCACGCCGGCAGGGGTGACTGCTACGCGGTACTCGTTGTTCTTGATCTCCGTGGGCACGCCGACGAGCATGGCTGAAACGTTCCGTCCTAGGATCAGATGGTGGTTGGACTCATTGCGGGCGCGGGGCCCATTGCAGGGGCTGGGTCCATTGCGGGCGCAGGGCCCAGGCACAGGGCGTACTGGCGGTCGGGGTGGAGGACGGCTTCGGCCTCGCGGGCCACATCGTCTTGGGAGACCCGGTCCACTCGTTTCGCCAGCTCCTCCAACGGAACGATGGGCTCGCCGGCCAGAACCAGACTGGCCAGCCGCTGGGCGCGGGCGCCCGGCGCTTCCAGGGAGAGGAGGACCCGCCCCTTGACCTGCTCCTTGAGCTCCGCCAGGTCGGCTCCCGAGAGCCTCCCCGACAGGAAGTGGTCGTACTCCTCGGCCACGGCCGCCAGCAGTGCGTCCTCGGCTCCGGGCCGAATGCCGGCGTAGACGCCGAAGACGCCGCCGCGAGAGTAGAGGGAGTGGAACGAGTAGACCGAGTAGGCCAGCGCCATCTCCTCCCGGATTCGCTGGAAGAGCCGCGAGCTCATCCCTCCGCCCAGGGCCTCCGACAACAAGATGCGGGCGTAGCGGCCGGGTGCGGCGCGCCCCGGCGTCGTCCACCCCGTAACCACGTGCGTCTGGGCCGAATCCCTCTCCAGGCGGTCCAGTCCCGCCACGGCCGCCGAGGGGGCCGCCGGGTCGGGCAGCCGGCTGCCGCGCTCGATCCCGCCGAACCACTTCTCCGCCAACTCCACGAACTCCTGGCCGTCCAGGTCGCCTGCCGCCGCCAGCACAATGTTCGCGCCGGTGTGAGCCCGTTTCCGCAGGCTGGCCAACTCCTCCCTGGAGATCGCCGCCACCGACGCGCGGGTGCCCAGGATCGGCGCGCCGTACGGGTGTCCCCGCCAGAGCCGCTCCCCGTGGAGGTCGAACACCACGTCGTCCGGCGTGTCCTCCACGGCGGCGATCTCCTCGGAGACGACGGCCTTCTCCCGGTCCAGGTCCTCCTGCCGCAGCGCAGGGTTGCGGATCAGGTCCGCGAGCACCTCCAGCGCCAGGGGGAGGTGGCGGCCCAGGGCCCGGGCTTGGTAGCTGGTGTGCTCACGAGAGGTGTACGCGTCCAGGGAGCCGCCGACCCGCTCCAGGGAGAGGGCGATCTCCCGGGCGGAGCGCGTCGCGGTCCCCTTGAAGACCATGTGCTCCAGGAGGTGGCTGATTCCCGCAAGCTCCAGGGGCTCCAGCGCGGCGCCCTGCCGCACCCACGCCCCCACGACCACCGACGACGCACCGGCGATCTCCTCGGCGAGGACCTGGACGCCGTTGGCGAGGCGCACGGGCCGTTGAGGCCCTGCCCTACCTTCCGCCGCCCGCTCCGCCGGCAACCGCGCCGCCCTCTTCCGCCATGGCAGCCTTGCGGGAGAGGCGCAGGCGGCCCTTCCCGTCGATCGACAGGAGCTTCACCCGGACGATGTCGCCCCGGCGCACCACGTCTTCGGTCTGGGCGACGCGACGGTCTGCCAGCTCGGAGATGTGGCACAGCCCTTCGACCCCGGGCATGATCTCCACGAAGGCGCCGAAGGTGGTGGTGTTCTTCACCGGGCCTTCGTAGATGCGCCCCACCTCCGGGTCCTGCACGATCGCCTCGATCATCTCCTTGGCGCGGGAGCCCGCCTCCGCCGAGACGGCCGCGATCTTCACGACGCCGTCGTCGTCCACCTCGATCGTGGCGCCCGACTCTTCCTGGATCGAGCGGATCGTCTTGCCTTTCGGGCCGATGATCTCGCCGATCTTCTCCGGGTTGATGCGGATCGAGACGATGCGGGGCGCGTGGGGAGAGAGGTCCGAGCGAGGGGCCGCCAGCGCGGCGTCCATCCGGTCCAGGATATGCATCCTGCCCTCTCGCGCTCGTTGCAGAGCCTCCTTCAGGATCTCGGTAGTCAGCCCCTCGATCTTGATGTCCATCTGGATCGAGGTCACGCCTTCCCGGGTGCCCGCCACCTTGAAGTCCATGTCGCCCAAGGCGTCTTCCAGGCCCAGGATGTCGGTGAGCACCGCCACGCGGCCATCCTCTGCCACGAGTCCCATCGCCACTCCGGCGCACGCGGCCTTGATCGGCACGCCGGCGTCCATGAGGGAGAGCGACGCGGAGCACACCGACGCCATCGACGACGAACCGTTGGACTCCAGGATCTCGGAGACGATCCGGATCGTGTAGGGGAACTCGTCCAGGCTCGGCAGGAGGGGCTGGATCGCCCGCTCCGCCAGGGCGCCGTGGCCCTTCTCGCGACGGGAGGTGGAGCGGATCGGCCGGGCCTCGCCCACCGAGAACGGCGGGAAGTTGTAGTGGAGCATGAAGGACTTGGTGACCTGCTCCGGCGTGTCGATGGAGTCGATCCGCTGCTCGTCCTTCGACGTGCCTAGGGTGACGACTCCCATGGACTGGGTCTGGCCCCGGGTGAAGAGCGCCGATCCGTGGGTGCGCGGCAGCACGCCGGCCTCGCACTCGATGGCACGCACGTCGTCGGGCCCGCGACCGTCGGCCCGCACGCCGTCGTCGAGGATGCGCTTCCGCACGCTTCGCTTTTCGAGAGCGCGCACCACGTCTCGAACGTCGCTCTCCACGCCCGAGGCGGAGGTGTCTGTGCCTTCGGCGGCCAAGCGGTCCAGAACGTCGGTCGCCACCGCCGAGAGCGCCTGGGAGCGCTCCTGCTTGTCGGCGATTCGGGTGGACTGCTCCACCTTGTCCGCGGCCAGCTCCTCCGTCCGCTGCCGCACGGCGTCGTCGGGCGCCTTGGGCGTCCACGCCATTTCAGGCTTGCGGTGGGGGGCGATCACCTCTTCCTGGATCTCGATCAGCTCGCGGATCGCTTCGTGGGCGACTTGCAGCCCTTCGAGGATCTCGGTCTCGGGGACTTCCAGAGCACCGCCTTCGACCATGACGATCGCCTGGGCCGAGCCGGCCACCACCACATCCACGTCGGCGTATTCGAGCTGCTTGAAGGTGGGGTTGACCACCCAGTTGCCCTGGATGCGCCCGATCCGGACCGACGCGACCGGAGTGCGGAACGGAATCGACGACATGTTGAGCGCCACCGAGGCCCCGATCAGGACCAGAACGTCGGCGTCGTTCTCCTGGTCGGCGCTCATCACCGTGGCGTGGACCTGGGTCTCGTGAAAGAACCCCTTGGGGAAGAGGGGGCGCAGGGTGCGGTCGGTGAGGCGCGCCGAGAGGACTTCCTTCTCTTGGGGCGCGCCCTCCCGCTTGAAGAAGCCGCCTGGGATCTTGCCGGCGGCGTAGGTCTTCTCCCGATACTCGACGGTCAGGGGGAAGAAGGGGAGGTGGGTGGGCCGGTCCTGCACCGTGGCGGTGACGAGGACGACGGTCTCGCCGAACTGTACCAGACAGGCGCCGTGCGCAAGGCGTGCCAGTCGGCCAGTCTCCAGCACGAGCCGCCTGCCGGCGAACTGGCGTTCGATTCTGGTGATCATCTTGTCTTTCCGGGGATGCCGCCCGAGTGGGCGGCCGTGAGGGGCTGCTGCCGATGCGGAAGGTTCTCGACTGACCTGCCGTCTGCCTTCTCTGGGATCAATGGCGCAGCCCGAGTTCCTTGATCAGCTCGCGGTACCCTTCCAGGTCCGTGCGCTTCAGATACTCCAGCAGGCGACGCCGGCGGCCGACCATCTTGAGGAGGCCGCGGCGGCTGTGGTGGTCGTGCTTGTGGACGGCGAAGTGGCTGCGGAGGTGGTTGATCCTCGCAGTGAGCAGGGCGACCTGAACCGGGACGGCCCCGCAACCCCGATCATGGGGCTGGTGCTTCTTGATGATCTCTTCTTTTACGATTCCCATCGACTTCCGCGTTCGGGACCTTCCTTAGGACGGGCGCACTACACCGCGCCCTGGGGGTTTTCGGCCAAGGGCCAGCTTGGAACGGTAACAGCACACGCCGCACTCGCCAACCTCTCCATGGAGCCTGTAACGATAACCTGACTTGGCTTGGCGGTCAGCTTGGCCTAGCGGTCAGCTTGGCCTGGCGGTCAGCCGGCCCCGGCCCCGGCCCGCAGGGTCCGCACTTCAAGCCGCTCCACGCCGTCGGCGTCCCATACCTTGGCGAGCACGGCGTCGGTGCTGACGTCCAGGAGCTCCACGTGGTACGGTATGCTCACCCGGTGAAGCCACGATCCGTCGGGATCGAAGACGTGCCACTCCCGCACCTGGCTGGGCCGGGGGAACACCTCGACCCAGAGGGTGCCGTCGTTCAGCACCAGCACACGGGAGACCGCCGGAAACCGGGAGGGAAGCGACGCCCGCATCTGCGGCCAGCGTCGCTCGAAGTTCGCCCGCGCTCGCTCGTCTCCGGTCACCCCGAACCATCGCTCCTGACTTCTGCGCAGGGCGTCGACGTCGGTCTGGTTGACGCCCAGCTCTGGACCGACCCACCGGATCGTCCTCGCGGCGGGCGACCCGTGCCAATCGAAGAAGTGGAGCTCAAACTCGTCGGCATCTCCGAGCCACACACCCGAGTCCGTCGCGGCAAAGATCGGCTTCTTGCCCCAGGTCCGCGGTCCCACCGACCTGCTGAGCTGGGTGCGCTCGGGGCCCGGCACGTCATCACGCACTAGCGTCGGCGTCCCATCGGAAGGCTGCCAGTAGAGAGCCACGGGCGATCGGTAGTGCTGTCCTTCGGTCACATCGCGCCTGATCGCTCCCCAAGTGGTGAACGCCACCTGTCCACCCGCGCCGCACATGAGGTAGTTGGGGGCTCGCCCACCGGTACCGGTCCCGACCTGCCAAGTCCGAATGAAGTTCCCGGAGTCGTCCAACTCCGAGATGCGATCGAGCTGCACGTCGAAGACCCGGATGGTGTCGCCTGTGCATCCCCGTAGAACCCGTGAGGATCGGAATTCGCCTGGACCATCCCCCTCTCGGCCCGAAGTCCACATGTGGTTGCCGCTGCGGTCGTACCTGCGCACTTCGTAGGTGCCGGACACCCCCACCACGATGTCGCCGCCCGGCAGAAATGCCCCGCCTCGGATGTCAAAGAAAGCGTACGCCGGGTCGTCGGACAGCCCAGGCTCGCCGATTGTGAGAGTGGCAGAATCCGCTAAAGCCAGATCACCCGCTGACGGCCGGAGGCTCTCGACGACGGGGGCGGGACCCGGATCGTGCACTTCGGGAGCGTCGCACGCAACGCCCGTCAGGGCGCCGACCAGGACGGGCCATCCTCGCATGACCAGGACGGGCCACCCTCGCATCGGGTACCGACTACGCATGAGGCATCCTCCTCGGGTCATGGAGCAGCCGTCGGGTTCGAGCGACGTCGGCGGCGATCTGGACCGTCAGCTCGGCGGGAGACTCGAAGTCGCCCACGGGACGGAGGAATGTGGCCAGCTCCACCTCGACATGGCAACCGTAGAGGTGACCGTCGAAGTCCAGCAGGTGGACCTCCACGGTGTCTTGGGCGTCCGAAAAGACGGGCCGTGGACCGACGTGAAGCGCGCCCATGAGACGGCGGCCCGCGACTTGGGTCCAGCAGGCGTAGATGCCCGGTGCCGGGACGAGCTTCTCCGGCTCCGAGATGCAAAGGTTCGCGGTCGGGAAGCCCAGTTCGCGGCCCCGGCCGTGTCCTCGGACCACGGTTCCGGCCAGCGAGTAGCGACGGCCCAGGGCTTGGTTTGCGCTGGTCACGCGTCCCTCCGCCAGCGCTTGCCGGATCGAGGACGACGACACGGGCGGCTCTCCCGTCTCGGCAGGCGCCACGTTGACGGGAGCCACCACGTCCAACGCGAAGCGTTCCTTGGACGCGATCTGCCGCAGGACGTCCGCGTTCCCCGCCCGGCCTTTGCCGAAGCCATGGTCGTGGCCGATCACCAGTTCGGTCATGCCAAGGCCGTCCAACAGGACCTCTTGGACGAAGCGGCGAGGCGAGAACTGCTGCAGCTCGGGGGTGAAGGCCAGGAAGACGGCGTAGTCTAGGCCGGTCTCGGCTAGCAGCCGCTTCTTCTCGTCGGGGGTGGTGAGCAGCTTGGGGGCGCGGGTCGGGGCCACGACGTGCAGGGGGTGGGGGTTGAAGGTGACCAGCGCGCTGCGTCCGCCTTGGGACCGGGCGCGGGCCACGATCTCCCGCAAGACGGCGCGGTGGCCCAGGTGCACGCCGTCGAAGGTCCCGACGGTGGCGACCACCGGTCGGCCGTCTCGGGGCAGCGCACGACTGCCTTCCCCGCCTCCAGGAGGGTTGGCGGGCGCGCCAGGAGGGCTGGCGGGCGCTCGGTCACGATCCATGCCGAAAGACCTTTCGCGGCTTGAGCGCCCCGTCCGTTACCGTCGCCACTGCCGCCAGCGTCCCGTCGTGGAGCAAAGCGACGACCGGGCCCTCCCCCTGGCCGCTGGCGCATCCGGCATGACTGCCTGCGGGCGGCTCCACGGCCGCTTGGTCCAGGTCCACTTTCTGGCCCGCCGCCAGCTTCGTGGCGGCCTCGGGGCCGACCCGCACGCGGGGCAAGTGCGCCAGGGCGTCCGGCGCGGCCAACCAAGCGTTCGACGGCGGGCGGGCAGCGGTCACGGACTCCAGCGACGCCGCATCGGCCACGTGGAAGGTGCCCACGCGAGTGCGGCGAAGGGCGGTTAGGTGGCAGCCGGTTCCAAGCCGGTCGCCCAGTTCCGCCGCCAAGCTGCGAACGTAGGTCCCGCTGCTGCACGAGAGACGAAGGCGCACGTCGGGGGGCTCCACCGCCAGCACATCGAGGGTACGCACCGTCACCGTCCTGGGCGCGAGCCGCACTGTCTCGCCGCGCCGAGTACGGCGGTGGGCGGGAACGCCCCGCACCTTGATCGCCGAGTAGGCAGGCGGCGTTTGGGAGAGTCGCCCCACCAATCCGTGCGCCGCGGCGCGGACCCGCTCCTCGCCCAACTCTCGCCAGCGGTCGTCGGTGGACACGACGGCGCCCAGGTGGTCGTGGGTGTCGGTGGCCGCGCCGAGCCGAGCCACGGCCTCGTACTCCTTGTCCAGCCCCACCAAGTGCTCCAGGAGGCGGGTGGCGCGCCCCGTTCCCAAGACCAGCAGGCCGGTGGCGAAGGGATCGAGTGTCCCTGCGTGGCCCACCTTGACGCCCCCGAGCGCGCGCTTGGCGGCGGCTACCACGTCATGGGACGTGGGGCCGGCCGGCTTGTCCACGAGAAGGAACCCCATGGAGGGCGATGGGTCCCTCAAGGCTCCTCCGTCGGCGGCGGTGGCGACGGCGGGACTGGCGGCAGAACGTCCTTCAGAATCTGCTCGATTCGGTTGCCCGCCGCCGCCGAGTCGTCTCGCACGAAGCGCAGTTCGGGCATCCGTCGGATGCGCAGCTCTCGGGCCAGGGTGGAGCGCAGGAACGAGGAGGAACGGGCCAGCGCGGTCATCGTTCGCTCCTGCTCCTCTGGGGTCCCGTGGGGCGTCACGTAGACGCGGGCCAGCCAGAGGTCCGCCGTCACCTCCACGTCGGTGATCGAAAGGGGGCCCACCTCCGGGTCTCGCACCGCGGTGGCGATCTTGACGGAAAGCTCCCGGCGCAGCTGCTCGCCCAAGCGCACGCGTCGGCGGGACACTTGGAGCTAGAACCGCTCGGTGGAGGTTGCCACGACCCGCACTCCCCTGGCCTCCGCCACCAGCCGGTCCACCGAGGCTAGGATCGAGTCGGCCTGGGCGCGGTGAGCCGCCAAGAACGCCACGGCAAGCTGGGCGCGGTTCGGAACGTCCTGGAGACCCGACTCGGCCACCGAGACGTTCATCTTGGCCAAGCGGTCCTTGATCGAACGGAGCGCGGAGCGCTTTTCCTTGAGGGACGTGGCACCGGGGACGAGCATCTCCCAGGTGGATACGGTGACGATCACCGCCGGAACACGATCACCGCCGGAAAGAGTCCCCTAGCCCTGTCCCGCGGCGGCCAGAGTCCGTGCGACTTCCTCGACTTCGTAGGTCTCGATCACGTCGCCGGCCTTCACGTCGTTGAAGTTGGCGATGCCGATGCCGCACTCGAACCCCTCCCGCACCTCGCGAACATCCTCCTTGAAGCGCTTCAGGGAGGAGACCTCGCCTTCGTAGACGACGATGCCGTCGCGAACAACCCGTGCCTGGCCATTGCGCTGCATGACGCCCTCCGTGATGTAGCTCCCTGCGATCGTCCCCACGCCCTTGATCTTGAAGATGACCCGCGCTTCCGCCACGCCGACCACGCTCTCGCGCCGCTCCGGAGCCAGAAGGCCCTCCAGTGCCGCCTTCACGTCGTCCACGGCTTCGTAGATCACGTCGTAGAGGCGGATGTCCACCTTCTCGCGGGCTGCAGACTGGCGGGAGCCGGTGTCGGGGCGCACTCGGAAGCCGATGATCACGGCTCCGGCGGCCAAGGCGAGCATCACGTCGGACTCGTTCACCGCGCCGACTCCCCGATGCACGATCTCGACCCGGACCTCGTCGGTGGAGAGCTGCTCCAGCGAGTCCGCGAGCGCCTGGACCGAGCCGTCCACGTCGCCCTTGATGACGACCCGTAGCACGCCCGTCTTGCCCGACGCCAGCAACTGGGAGAAGTCGCCCAGCCTGATGCCCTGTCCCTTGATCCGAAGCTGCTTCTCCCGGTCGAGCCGCTGGCGAGCGTTGGCGATGGAGGCCGCCGCGACCGAGTCCATGACCTGGAATGCGTCGCCAGCTCGGGGGATGCCCGAGCACCCCAGGATCTGAACGGGGATCCCTGGTCCTGCCCCGTCTACGGCCTTGCCCCGTTCGTCGAGCAAGGCCCGAACGCGGCCGTCGTGGAGCCCGGCGACGAAGCTGTCACCCACCCACAACGTGCCTCGCTGCACCAGAACGGTGGCCAGGGGTCCCTTCCCCACATCCAGCTCCGCCTCGACGATGATGCCCTTGGCGTCCCGGGACGGGTTGGCGGCGAGCTCCAGCAGCTCGGCCTGGAGGAGGATCTTCTCCAGCAGATCGTCCATGCCCTTGCCGGTCTTGGCCGACACTTCCGCCACCATGGCGTCGCCGCCGAACTCCTCCACCGTGACGCCGTGCTGCAAGAGGGTCTGCTTGACCCGGGCCGGGTCCGCCGTGGGCAGGTCGACCTTGTTGACCGCCACGACCATGGGCACGCCGGCGTTCTTGGCGTGGCTGATCGCCTCCACGGTCTGGGGCATGACGGCGTCGTCGGCGGCCACCACCAGCACCACCAAGTCCGTGAGCTCGGCGCCTCGGGCGCGCATTGCCGTGAAGGCGGCATGGCCAGGGGTGTCCAGGAAGGAGATGGTGCGGCCGCCGTTCACCTCCACGTGGTAGGCCCCGATGTGCTGGGTGATCCCCCCCGCCTCGCCGGCGACCACGTTGGCGCTCCGTATCCAGTCCAGAAGGCGGGTCTTGCCGTGGTCCACGTGGCCCATGACCGTGACGACGGGCGGCCGCGGGCGAAGGTCCGCCGGATCGTCTTCCTCTTCGGGCTCGGGCGTCGGCAGGTAGTCGGATTCGCGAACGGCGACGAAGCCGAAGCCCTCCAGCAGCAGCTCGATCTGGTCGAAGTCCAGGCGCTGGTTGATTGTGACCATGAGGCCCATGTTCCTGAACGCCGATCCGACGATCTCGGTGGGCGGCACTTTGATCAGCTCCGCCAGCTCGGCGACGGTCAGGTACTCGTTGACCCGCACGGTCTTGGCCTCGACGGCCTCAACTTCGGCGGCGCGCTGCTCCTGAACCGCCCGCTGCTCCTTCTCCGTGGCCAGCGCGGCCTTGCCCTTGCGGGTCCGCTTCTTGCCGCCCTTGATCTCGGCCAGCACGCGCTGGACGTTCTCCTTGGCGGCGTGGCGGTCGGGCGCCGGGCGGCGCCGGCCCTTCTTCCGCTTCTGCTTCCGGCGGCCGTCGGACGTGTAGCCCTCGGCCTGGATGCGAACCCTGCCGCCTGGGCCCGCGCTGGCTGCCGGGCCGACCCCATCGGCCACGCGGGCCGGCTTTGCCGGTCCGCCCTCGCGGGCAGGGGCCGGTCTTCCCGGCGGGGTGCCGGCCAGGGTCTCGGGACGCGCAGACGCCACGGGCCGGGCGGCGGGCGGTTCGGCGGCGGGCGGGCCGGGAACGGCCGGCGCGTCGGCTTCTACCGTGGGCTGGGAGGCCTCGGGCTTGGTCGCCGTGGGCTGGGATGTCCCGGGTAGGGGTGCCCCGGGCTGGGACGCCCCGGCCACTGGCGTCTCCGGTGGACGGGGCACTTCCTCTGCACGGGGGGAGCGCGCCGCAACGGCGGGGCGCTCCGCAGCGGCGGGGTGCTCCGCAACGACTGTGGGCGCCGGCTCGGTTGGCTGCGCCTCCGCCGCCGGCACCGCCAAGTCTTCCTGGGGTCCTGGCACCGGCTCGTCGGGCGCAGTGGCTTCCGGCGTCTTCGTGGAGGAGGGTGCCGCCGCCTCGACGGCTTCCTTGGCCGGCGCCTTGCGCACGCGCCGCCGCGGCGGCCGGCGCCGCCGGCTTGTGGGCTTGCTGGCCTTCGCCGTCGCCTTCATGACCTCTGCGGCACTGCCTCGGCCGGCCCTTCGCTCCCTCTCGAGGCGGGTCCGTACCCGCGCCACGTCGGCGTCGGCAAGGGGAGCGTCGGGATGGCCGACTCGGACGCCCGAGTCCCGCAGGAAGCGGAGCAACAGGTCGGGGGAGACCTTCAGGTCGACCGCCAACTCCTTCACCCGCATCACGCCGCGATTCCTCCGGCCGCGCCTATCGCCTTACGATGTGCCGGCATCGACCCCGCTCTCCGCCGCCGGGCCGGCCGGGTCGGCGGCCGCCGCGCTCGGCTCCGACGCGGCGCCGGTCAGTTGGTCGACCAGGGCAACCAGCTCCAGGGCCGCTTCTTCGCCGATTCCCTCGATTGCCCTGAAGTCGGTTTCGCCTAGCTCGATGATCTCCCGGAAGCTGTCGTATCCCGCCCCTTCGAGAGCCGCCAGCGTGCCTCGGTCCAGGGAGAGCTCGCGCAACGGGAAGTCGGAGGTCTCGTACGAATCGGCACCCGCGTCGGCGAAGACCGACATGTCCGATCCCCGATCCACCCATTCCCGGGAGCCGTACAGGTCGATCTGCCAACCAATCAGCTGGGAGGCCAACCGCACGTTCTGACCGTTCCTGCCGATTGCCAGCGAGAGCTGGTCCTCGTCCACGATCGCGGTGATCACCTGGCTCTGCGGGTCCGAGACGACCTTCGCGACCCGCGCCGGCGCCAGCGCGCGTCGGGCGAAGATCTCGGGTTCAGGGTGCCACGGCACGATGTCGATCCGCTCGCCTCCCAGCTCGGACACCACCGCCTGGACGCGGGACCCCTTGAGACCCACGCAGGCGCCCACCGGGTCGATCGACTCGTCGCGGCTGTGGACGGCGATCTTCGTTCGCCCTCCCACCTCCCGGGTCAGCTCCTTGATCTCGACGATTCCCTGGTAGATCTCCGGGACTTCCAGCTTGAAGAGGGCGGCGACGAAGAGGGAGTCGGCACGGGAAAGGATCAGACGCGGGCCCCGGGTCGTCTCCTCGACCCTCTTGAGGACCGCCCGGATCGACTCGCCCTGGCGGAAGCGCTCGCGGGGGTTCTGCTCCTTCCAGGGGATGATCGCTTCAGCATCGCGAGAGCGGTTCAGAATGAGGACCAGCTTGCCGCGCTCAATCTGCTGCACTTGGCCCGAGAGGAGCTCGCCCACTCGTCCCGAGTACTCGTCGCGGATGCGTTGGCGCTCGCCTTCCCGCACCAGCTGCACGATCCGCTGCTTCGCCGCCATCACGGCGTTGCGTCCGAAGCTGGAGAACTCGACGGGGATCTCCATCACGTCGCCGACCTCGTAGGTGGGATCGTCCCATCGGGCCTCCTCCAGCGGGATCTCCGACGACGAGTCTTCCACCGCTTCCACGACGCGCTTGAGCACCACCATCTCGATCTCGCCAGCCACATCGTCGATGACGATCTCGGCATCCACGTTGGCACCGTATATGCGCGCAAGACCGGCGTGAATCGCGTCGCGGATCAGCTCGTTGACCTCTTCCGGCTCCAAGCTCTTGGACGCGGCGATCTCTCGGAACGCGGCCAGCACCTGACCCGAGTTGATCATGACGTCCTCCATTCGTGGACCAGGTGGGCGGCCGTCACTTTCGACGTTGGAACGTCCACTTGCTGGCCCCCGGCCAGTCGCAGGCGGATCGCGGAGGCACCGTCGGAGCCAGCCGCCAGGCCAAGAAGCTCCCCCTCCAGGCGAGACGCCCGGCCGCACAGCACTTCGCGACCCTTCACGGCCACGAGCCGTCCCCGGAACCGATCGAAGTCGCGACCCTTGGTCAGCGGGCGATCGAGCCCCGGCGACGAGACCTCCAGCACGTACTTCCCGGGCATTCCCGCCTCCTCCTCCAGCCAGGGCTCCAAGTTGCGGCTGACGACCGCGCAGTCGCCCACGGACACGGGCCGGTCCAGCGCCGACCGCTCGATCCGAAGCCGGACTACCGGGCGCTGCGGCGAGCCCGCCCACTCCAGCTGCACGAGGTCGTAGCCGAGATCGGCGAGCCGTTCCTCGATCCGGATGGAGGCGCGGGCCTGGTTTGGCGCTGTGTCGCGGCGTGCCGCCATGTGCTGCTCCCCAGGGGAGATGGGACAAAAAAAGCAGGGGCCAACCTTCTCCCCCACTCCAAAGGGGGCCGTAGAACCGACCCCGACCGCATGAATAGTATAGCCCGATTCGGCCCTGCAGTCGAGTCCAGGTCCATGGCAAGCCCAGTCCCTTGGGGATCACCCTCGACGCGGTGGCGTAGACCGTTCGCCGACTACTCGACGCGCTCGATCTGGGCTCCCAGGGCGCCGAGGCGCTGATCGATGCGCTCGTAGCCCCGCTCGATCTGGGCGGCGTTGCGGATGCGGCTGGTGCCCGTTGCGCCCAGGGCGGCGATCAGCATAGCCATCCCGGCCCGGATGTCCGGGCTCTCCATGGCGCTGGCGCGGAGGGGCGACGGTCCGATGACGATGACTCGGTGGGGGTCGCAGAGGATGATGCGGGCACCCATGCCCACCAGCTTGTCCGTGAAGAACATCCTCGATTCGAACATCTTCTCGTGGATCAGCACCGATCCCTTGGCCTGGGTGGCGGCCACCACGGCGATGGAGGTGAGGTCGGCCGGGAAGGCGGGCCAAGGTCCGTCGTCCACTTTGGGCACGTGTCCGAAAGCGTCCATGGCGATCTCCGGCGTCGCGCGTCCGTCGACCACCAGCTTCCGCCCCTCGACGCGGCAGTCGATGCCCAGGCGACGGAAGCCGAGCAAGGTGGAGTCCAGGTGCTCCACGGGAGCGTCCTGGATCACCAGAAGGCTTCGGGTGACGCTGGCCAGGCCGATGAACGATCCCGTCTCGATGTGGTCGGACCCGATCTCGAAGTCGGCGGCGCCCAGCTCGGGGACGCCCCGGACGACCAGCGTGGAACTCCCGACTCCGCTGATCCGCGCGCCCATGGCGTTGAGGAAGCGACAGAGGTCCTGCACATGAGGCTCGGCGGCGGCGTTGCGGATCGTGGTCTCGCCCTCGGCGAGGGACGCCGCCATCACCGCGTTCTCCGTGGCCGTGACCGACGGTTCGTCCAGGAAGAGGTCGGCTCCGGTGAGCGCAGCCGCTTCGACGGTCAGGTCGCGGGACGCATCCACCGACGCGCCCAGCGCCTCAAAAGCCAGCAGATGGGTGTCGAGGCGGCGACGCCCGATCACGTCGCCCCCCGGCGGCGGCAGGCGGACTTGGCCGAAGCGCGACAGGAGCGGGCCGGCAAGGAGGATCGAGGCGCGGATGCGCTCGGCCAGGCCGCGGTCGGGCCGCTGGGCCGCCACATTGGCGCCGTCCACCTCCACGGTGTTGGGGCCGGTCCAGCCGACGACGGCGCCCAGGGACTCCATGATCTCCAGGAGGGTGAGCACATCCCTGATCCGGGGGATGTTCCGCACCACCACCCGTTGCGGGGACATGAGCGCGGCTGCCAGCACCGGAAGAGCGGCGTTCTTGTTTCCCGCCGGACGGATGGCGCCGCTCAAACGGCTTCCGCCAGTGACCACGAAGGAAGGCATGTGGGCAAGATACCGAAATCACCGCCGCGCTTGTAGGTTCGGAGTCCGGTTACCCCTTCCCGCCCAACCTTCGCGCCATGCCCCAAGACACCGTAGTCGTCGCCCTTGCGCGGGGCGGTCTCGAGTCGGCGATGGCCTGGGTCACGATCGGCTTGGCCCTTGCCGTCGCCGGCGTCCTGGTCGTCATGGTTCTCGTCCTGTCGGAGGTGCGCAGGCTGTCACGGGAGTGGAGCAGATTCCTGGAGGCGACGGGCACGAGCGTCGAGCCCCTCGTGCGTCACGCCACGGGCGCAGCCCGCAACCTGGACCAGGCCGCCCAGGCGGTTCGCGGGGAGGTGGAACGGGCCGCCGGGGCGCTAGGAGGGATCGCTGCCGGGCTGGAGGACGCGGCCCTTCAGGTGCGCACGCGCCTCGCCGACCTGTCGGCGCTGCTGGACCTGATCCAGTCCGAGGCCGAAGAAGGGGTGCTCGACGCGACCGCGAAGCTGCGCGCCCTGCGCAGAGGAGGGGGCCTGCTGGGAGGGGGCCTGCTGGGACGCCTCCGCGGGAATGCCCCGGCGGCCCAAGACGGGTCCGGCTCCAGTGTCGAAGGCGAGGATGCCGGCACCGAGGCAGGCGGTGCGGCAGCGGACGACGGCGTCCCGGCGGACAACAGCGTTCCGGCGGACAACGGCGGCAACACGGATCAGAAGTAGTCCCGCCGCAGACCGGCGTAGCGCACCAGCAGCTTCTTCCGTCCCGCCCGAGGGAAGTCCACCACCACCTTCAGGTCGCGGCCGAAGCCCGCAAGCTCGACGATCGTTCCGGAGCCGAACGTTTCGTGGACGACCCCTTCGCCTTTGCGGTAGCTGGGACGGTCCTGGTCGAAGTCGTGATCGTCTTCGACGCTGGCTACACCTTCGTCGGTGCCTGGAGCGGCTCTCCGGCCTGCCGTAAGCCGCGACTCGTCCAGCCGCGACTCGCCCTCCCAACCGGCTCGACGACCCCAGGACCTGGTGGGCGCCCCACGGGTGGTCTGGACCTCCAGGTCGCCGCCGAGGAGGCCCACAAAGCTGGACAGCGACCCGAAGGAGATCTCCCCCGCCCTACGGCGACGCTGGGCATGGGTCAGGTACAGCTTCTCCCGGGCCCGAGTCGCCCCCACGTAGAAGAGCCTCCTCTCTTCCTCCAACAGCCGTGCTTCGTCGTACGCACGTGCCAGTGGGAAGAGGCCCTCTTCCATGCCGCTGATGAAGACGACGGGGAACTCCAATCCCTTCGCGCTGTGGAGGGTCATGAGGGTGGCGGCGTCGGCGCCCGGATCGTGGCGGTCCACGTCGGCCACCAGCGCCACCTGTTGCAGGAACATGTCCAGATCGGTGAAGCCGTCCAGGTCCTCCGGGTCGTCCGCCTCCGCGACGAAATCCATGGCGCCCGCGACCAACTCCCTCACGTTCTCCGCCCTCTCCTCGCCCTCGGAACCCTGGCCGCTCAGGACCTCCAGCAGGCCGATCTCCTCGACCAACTCCTCCAGCAGCGGTCCCACGGGCACTTGGCCAGCTCTCGTCGAGTACCTGCGGACCAGGCTCGCGAAGGCCACGAGTCCCCTTCTGCCGGTCCGGGGAATCCCCGGTGCCCGATCCGCCTCCGCCGCGGCCTCCAGAAGCGTGACCGACGACGCGGCCGCAAACTCCGAGAGCCGCTCAAGGGTGACTCGCCCGACGCCCCGGCTGGGGTAGTTGACCACCCGTTCGAAGGCGTCCCGATCCCGCGGATTGGAGACCAGGCGAGCGTAGGCCAGCACATCCTGCACCTCGCGCCGCTCGTAGAAGCGCACTCCGCCCACGACCTGGTAGGGGACGCCTCGCCTCCGGAAGCCGTCCTCCATGGCACGCGCCTGGGCGTTGGTGCGGTAGAGGACCGCGAAGTCGCGATGGTCCAACTGCGGCTCGGCCAGCATCCGGCGCTCGATCTCCGTCGTCACCCACATCGCCTCGTCGACCTCGTCGGCGGCCTCCAAGCAGGTGACGGGCGGGCCTCCGCGCCGGTCCGTGCGAAGGGTCTTGGGCTTCCGGTCGCGGTTCTGACGGATCACGGCGTTGGCGGCGGACAAAATCACCGGTGTGGAACGGTAGTTCTGCTCCAGCCTCACCACCCGGGCGCTCGGAAAGCTCTTCTCGAAGTCCAGGATGTTGCGGATGTCGGCGCCCCGCCATCCGTAGATGCTCTGGTCGTCGTCGCCCACCACCATGAGGTTGCCGTCCTCCCCGGCCAGTAGCTCCAGCAGGCGGAACTGGGCGCGGTTGGTGTCCTGGTACTCGTCCACCAGCAGGAATGCGAACTGGGCTCGGTAGTCGGCCAGCAGCTCGCGGGAGTTTTGGAGCAGCCCGACTGGCCGCATCAGTAGGTCGTCGAAGTCCACGACGTTCTGGTGCCGGAGGGCCGCTTGGTAGACCGGGTACGTGCGCGAGGCGTTGCGCAGCGTCGGGTCCGGATCGAGGCCGTGGCGGCTTTCGAACTCGGCGGAGCCGACCAGCTGGTTCTTGGCGTCGGAGATGTGGGTGCGCAGGGCCTTGGGCGACCACCGCTTGGGGTTCACTCCCGCATCCACGGCCGCACGCTTGACCTGCCGCAGCGACTGCTCGGCGTCCAGGATCGAGAAGGTGCGGCTCAGGCCCGCCATCGGGGCGTGGCGGCGCAGCATTCTGGCGCCCAGGGCGTGGAACGTTCCCAGCCAGATGCCGTGCGGCTCCTGGCCCAGCAGGGTGGTCACCCGTTCCCGCATCTCGCCGGCCGCCTTGTTGGTGAAGGTGACCGCCATGATCCGTTGCGGGGGCACGCCGTGTTCCCCGATCAGGCGGCAGACGCGGGTGGTGAGGACCCGGGTCTTGCCCGATCCGGCCCCCGCCAGCACGAGCGCAGGACCCTCGAAGTGCTCCACCGCCTCCCGCTGCTCCGGGTTGAGGGCGACGCGGAGCTGGAAGCGTGCTGCTGTCGGCATCAGGACGCGGCCGAACGGGGAAGGCGAACCTGGAACGTAACGCCCCGTTCCCACCCGTCCAGCAGTTCGATCCGCCCTCCGTGGACCCGCTCGACGATTCGTCGGGTGAGGGTCAGGCCCACGCCCCAGCCGCCAGGCTTGGTAGTCACGCCGGGGTCGAAGATCCGATCCCGCAGTTCGGAGGGCACGCCGGGCCCCGTGTCCCGGATCTGCACCAGGACCCAGCGGCCCACCGCCGGCCTTGCCGAGATCGAGATCGAGCCGCCGGTCCCCGCCACCGCGTCCAGCGCGTTCTTGATCACGTTCTCCAGGGCCCACGCCAACAGCACTTCGTTGCCCTGCACCTCCGGCAAGTCGTCAGGCACATCCACATGAAGAGCGACGCCGGGGCCCAGTCGGGGCAGACGCGCCTCCATGTAGGCTCGAAGCTCGGCGAGCAGCTTGGTCAGGGAGACCCGGCCCAGCTCGGGGTCGGTGCCGACCAACTCGAAGCGGCGGCTCACCCGCTCCAACCGGACCATGTCCTCCGTAATTGCGGCCGCGATCTCCTTGCGCGTCATGCGGCCCGGACGGTCGCCTTCCTGGAGACCCAGCAACTCCGCCCATCCTTGCAGGGAACTGATCGGCGTGCCCAGCTGGTGGGCCAGCTCCCGCGCCATCGTGGTCCACGCCTGCTCCGTCTCGGCGCGACGCTGGTACCGGAACACGGTGGTGGCCAGCAGGACGGTGATCAGTAGACCCGCCGCCCAGAGGAAGGGCATCCACTCGAGCCGCGCCGCCTCCGGGGTGATCCCGTAGTGGACCAGCTGGCTCGCCGCGTCTCCCACGGGCGGGTTGCGGGCGTCCAGGACCTCGGCGGCGTACTGGAGTATCCGCGCCTCCTCCTCGGCGGTGGGCGGCGAGGAGATCGGGAAGGGAAGGTTGGCGGACGTGTAGTAAGTGCCGTCAGGCTCGGTGGTGACCACGAAGGGGACTCCGAGCTCGACCAGGAGCTGCTGCAGGCGCGCCAGCGCGGCCAGCTCGGCTCCCGGCTCGGGGCTCGTCAGCCCCTGCTGCACCTCCGCATAGATGCGCGTGAAGGTCTCGGCGTCGGCTTGGCGCGAGCGCACGATCTCGGCGGTGTAGACCATGTACCACGCCAGCAGGGCCAAGAAGAGAACGCCCAGCGCGACGGGCCATGTTCGGGACGCGGCGCCGGTCACGCCCTGGCTACCGCTACGTCCGTCACGCCCCTGCTACGCCCGGTCACGCCCTCGTTACGCCTGGGCGGGGATCTCGGTGAAGCCCAGCACGGGTCCCAGGACCTCGGGAAGCCGAACCGACCCGTCGCGCTGCTGGCCCGTCTCCAGGAGCGCGGCCACCACCCGAGGCAACGCCAGCGCCGATCCGTTGAGGGTGTGGAGGGGCTCGGCGGACGCGCCAGGCGCGGGCCGGAAGCGGATGTTCGCTCGCCGTGCCTGGAAGCCGGTGAAGGTGGAGCAGCTGGAGACTTCCAGCCACTTCCCCACGCCCGGCGCCCACGCCTCCAAGTCGTAGGTCATGGCGGCCGAAAACCCCAGGTCGCCCCCCGCCAGAAGTACGACTCGGTACGGCAGGCCCAGCATCTCCAGCACGCGCGCGGCCTCCCCGACCAGCTCGTCCAGCCCAGCGCCGCTCTGGTCGGGCGACTCGAAGCGGACCAGCTCGACCTTGTCGAATTGGTGGACCCGAAGCAGCCCTCTCGTGTCCCGGCCGGCGGCTCCGGCTTCCCGCCGAAAGCAGGGCGAGTAGGCCACGTACTTTCGGGGGAGCGATTCGCCGGCCAGGATCTCGTTCCGGTGCAGATTGGTGACCGGGACCTCGGCCGTGGGGACGAGCCACAGCCCCTCTCGGCGGGTCGCGTAGGACTCGTCGGCGAACTTGGGGAGCTGGCCCGTGCCCGTCATCGACTCTTCCGTGACCAAGTACGGGACCCGCAGCTCGGTGTAGCCGTGCTCTTCCGCGTGAAGGCGGATCATCCAGTCAACCAAGCCGCGCTGAAGGGCGGCGCCTCTGCCCCGCAGGACCGGAAAGCCGGAGCCCGACACCTTGGCGCCCCGCTTCAGGTCCAGGATGCCCAGCTTCTCGCCCAGCTCCCAGTGGGGGCGGCCGCGGCCCGGCGCCGGGCGGGGCTCTCCCCACTCCCGTTCGATCCGGTTGGCGTCCTCGCTCCCGGCGGGCACCCGAGGGTCCGGCAGGTTGGGCGTCTCTGCCAGCTCCGTCGCGATCCACTCGTCGGCAGCCGCCACTTGGGCGTCCAGCGCACGGACCTGGTCGCCCAGCTGCCTCATGCGCGCGATCTCCGCCTCGGCGTCCTCTCCTCGGCGCTTGGCGGCGCCGATCTCCTTGGAGGTCCGGTTCCGATCCGCCTTCAGGACGTTGGCACGGGACAGGGCGTCTCGGCGCTCCGCGTCCCGCGTCCTCAGGGCTTCGATTCTTTCCCGCGCCTCTGCGAAGCCTCGTCGCGCCAGCGCTTCGGCCACGCCGCCCGGGTCTCGGCGCACCCGTCTGATGTCCAGCACCGAAAGGTCAGTCCGGCGGAACCAGGGCGCGGCTGTTGCAGGCGCCGCTCACGTCGAACTGGAAGACCACGGTCCCTGCGGCCGTATCCGCCTCCAGCGGCTCGATCTTGCCGTAGTAGTTGCACTGGGAGCCGAAGAGCCCCGGGTGGCGTCGGGTGCGCACGGCGTACACGGCTCCGACCGTCAGGGGAAGCGCGGCGTCGGACACGTAGTCGTCCGGGTCGCCCGGAGCTTGGTCGGCGGAGGCGAACGTCACGCCTTCCAGCGTCGCCACTGCGGACTGGGAGACGATGCCCAAGGCGCCCGGCGGCAGCCACACGAAGGCGCCGTTGCGGACGTCCACTGCCAAGTCCCAGGCCCCTCCCGTCGTCGGCGCTTCGACGCGCACGGGAGCGCGCGGATGGAAGTCGAAAGCCGAGGGCAGGTTGAGGGTCGGGTGGGAGAGGGCGAAGAGGCGTACGGTGTCCGGGTTCTCCTGCCACCGAACGGCGAAGGGATCGTCGCTGCACGCCGCCGGCAAGGCCGCCGCCAGGACGCTCACCACGAAGAGGCTGCGGAGTCTCATGACTGTCATGCTACCCGCTGGCGACGCGACGGTCAACCCTTGCGGCCACCATGTCGCAGCCCTTGATTCCCAGGCGGCTGGGGCCTAGTCTCGTGTAGTGCCACATTCCCGGAGGACTCCCCCTTCTTGACATCCACTCCCAACGTTTGGGCGACGATCCTCGCAGGCGGCACGGGCTCACGGTTCTGGCCTCTGAGCACGCCGGAGCGGCCCAAGCAGCTATTGCCCCTGGCAGGTCCCGAACCGCTTCTCGTGGATGCCATGAACCGGCTTCGGGGCTTCGTGCCCATGGAGCGCGTAAGGGTTCTTGCCCGCCAGGAGATGGTGGAGCCGTTGCGGGCGGCCTCCAGACTGGACCGGGACTCTTTTCTGGCCGAGCCCCCTGGGGGAGGCACCGCCTCCGCGCTCGTCCGCGCCGCGTGGGAGATCGTCCAGGCCGACCCCGACGCCGTGCACGTCTCCCTTCACGCCGACGCGGCGATCCAGCCGAATGCAGCGTTCCGCGAGGTGTTGGCTGCGGCCGCAGCGCTGGCAAGTCGGGAGCGGCTGCTGGTGACCGTCGCGGCCCCTCCCGACCGGCCCGAGACTGGGTACGGCTACATCCAGCCCGGCGAACCGCTGGCCGCGCCCCGCGGACATCGGGCGCATCGGGTGCGATCCTTCGTGGAGAAGCCCGGTCCCGCAACCGCCGCCCGCTACGTGAAGGAAGGGTACCGTTGGAACACGGGGATATTCGTCTGGCCCGCGGCGGTCTTCCTCCAGGAGGCGGCAGCCCGAGCCCCCGAGGTCGCTCGGGCCCTGCCCCACTTGGAGCGCGGCGATGTGGGCGCCTTCTTCCAGGCCGCCGGGACTGCGGCGGTGGACGTGGCGGTCCTGGAGCGCAGCCCTCGGGTCGCCTCGATCGACGCGACGTTCGAATGGGAAGACGTGGGGAGCTGGGAGGCTCTGGCAAGGATCCGTCAGGCGGACCCTTCCGGCAACGTCTGCCATGGGAACGTGCAGCTGGCGGAAGCCGACAACAACATCGTCTTCGCCGAGTCAGGCCGGATCGTGCTACTGGGCGTCGAGGACTTGGTGGTCGCACGGACCGGTGAAGTCACGCTGGTCATGCCCCGAAGCGAGGCGCCGAACCTGAAGCGATACTTGAAGCAAATCAACGCAACTAGCGATACAGAAACACATTGACTCGCTTTCGCTTATTTTTTTTCGACGACAGCAAGGCCCGGGGATGGCTTCCGTTCGCTCTCACTCGTCCAGTGGGCGAGGTGCTCTTCGGCACCGAGACGCTACGAGCCCGAGCCGAGCGCGCACTCGGCACCGCCTGCGAGGGTCATCTGGCTGGACGCCGTCTGGTCGGCTTTCAGGAGCCGGGCGCCCCGCCCTGCACTACGGCAGGCGAGATCGGGGCTGACTCGGGTCGGCTGCTGCTGTCAAGCCGGTTCGTTCCCCAGGGCGCACGCCGCTTTCGTGAGGCGATCGTGCCCCACCTGGGCAGCCGCCCGGTGCTGCTGGCCACTCAGCCAGCGACTGGCCAGCGGCGCGACGGCGACGGCGCTCCCTCAACCCGTACTCCCGTCGGAGCGTGGCTCCCACCAGGTACACACGCGCCCCACTGCATCGACGACGGAAGCATCGACGACGGAAGCATCGACGACGGAAGCTGGCCCGAGTGGACGACCGTCGCTGTGGAGGGGCAACTGCTCGACTCGCCTTGGGAGCTGATCGCCGCCAACCCGGCCCGCCTCCGCCAGGACGCCGAGCGGTGCGGAGACAGCGAGGTGCCCGCCTCCGTCCACCGAGTGGGAAGCGGTCGGATCGTGCTGGGCGACGGTGTGGTGTTGGAGCCGGGCGTGGTCCTGAACACCGTCGCCGGTCCCATCGTCCTGGCGGCGGAGGTCCAGGTGCGGGCCCACACCCGGATCGCCGGGCCGTTCTATGCCGGGCCCGGCTCCACGATCCTAGGCGGCTCCCTCTCCGCCACCAGCCTGGGACCGCGCTGCAAGGTGCGGGGCGAGGTGCAGTCGTCCGTGATCTTGGGGTTCGCCAACAAGGCGCACGACGGCTTCCTGGGCCACTCGATCGTGGGACGCTGGGCGAACCTGGGCGCGATGACCACCAACTCGGACCTCAAGAACAACTACGGACCGGTCCGCGCGCTGGTCCGGGGCCGCTCGGTCGAGACGAGGCTGGTCAAGGGCGGCTGCCTGCTGGGCGACCATGTGCGAACCGGGATCGGCACGCTGCTGAACGCGGGCTCGGTGGTGGAAGCGGGCGCGAACCTCTTTGGCGGCGGCGGCGTGGCACCCAAGTACGTGCCCCCCTTCTCCTGGGGATCGGGCGACGGGAGCGATCGCTACGAGATCGAGCGCTTCCTGGACTCGGCAGATCGGGTCATGGCCCGCCGGGGCGTGGCGCTCTCGGAGGCGATGCGGTCCCTCTACCGCCGGGCGTTCGCCGAGACGGCCGCTCTGCGAGGCCAAGCTTGCGCCGAGACGGCCACTCTGCGCGGAAAGGATGCCGCGTTGGCCCCTTCCCCTCCGCCAAGGGGCTGAGCTGGTTGCGCTTCTCCGTGCTCGGGAGCGGCAGCCGCGGCAGCTCGACGCTGGTGGCGGCCCGCTCGACGTGCATACTCGTGGACGCCGGATTCAGCGGCCGAGAGCTGGCGAGGCGGCTCGCCCTGGTCGGGGCGTCTCCCGGGGACTTGGCGGCGATCCTCGTGACCCACGAGCACGGCGACCACGTCCGGGGCGCGGGGGTCTTCGCGCGGGCGCACGGCACTCGTCTCCTGATGACCGCGGGCACTCGACGCGCGTGCGCCAAGCTCTTCCGAGGAACCGAAGATGTGGACATCTACCGGCCCGGCTACCCGTTCGAGGTGGGCGACGTGCGGGTCGAACCTTTCGTCACGGTCCACGATGCAGTCGATCCGGCGGCGTTCGCCTTGGTGGACGAGAGCAGCGGGATCAGGCTGGGAGTCGCCACCGACATGGGGCGTCCAACGGTGCAGGTCAGGCACGCGCTGCGAGGTTGCGACGGCCTGATCGTGGAGTCCAATCACGACGACGTGTTGTTGTGGTCCTCAAAGTACCCCGAGGTCGTCAAGAACCGGATCGCGTCCAGCCACGGTCACCTGTCCAATCAGGCGGCGGCGGAGTTCGTGGGCGAAATCTTCACTCCGCGACTCTCGGCGGTCGTCCTGGCCCACCTGTCGGAGGAGTCCAACACTCCGGCCCGGGCGCGATCGGCGATGACCGAACGCCTTCGGCCCATGGGCTACCAGGGCTTGGTCGAGGTGGCGGGGGCTGGCGAACCCACGGCGTGGTTCGACTTGGCCGAACTCCGAAACCGGCCCGGCCCGGCGCAGCTGTCGATCTTCTGACTCAACGCCGACAAGGCTCGCACTCCGCGTGCCCTGCCGCTCCGCAGCCCCCTACAGCCCGAAGAAGCGCAGCACGTCGTTCCCCAGAGCCCACACCATGATCCCCAGCACGATCACCAGCCCGACCTGGCTCCAGCGCAGGCGCTGCTTGACCGTGAGCTTCCGGCCGCGAACCAGCTCGATGCCCAGGAATACCATGTGGCCGCCGTCCAGGACCGGAATCGGCAACATGTTGAGGACGGCCAAGTTGATGCTGAAGAGGGCCATGAACTGCAGGTAGGTGGAGATTCCGGCTTCGGCCGCCTGCCCCGACACGACGGCGATCGTCCCGATCGAACCCACCTCGCGGGGGGACACGTCCAGCGTGAAGAGTCGGCCCAGGAACCGGAGAATGAGCGCCGTCGTTCCCACGGTCCGGGCTGCACCGGAGGCGACGGCCTCTCCGGCCCCCACGGGCACGTCGATTGTCTCCACGAGGGAGCTGATCCGCAGGACTCCCACTCGCTCGCCGTCCGCGCCCTCCACGTCGTCCAGGACCGCCGCGCGGGTCAGCTCTGCGCCTCCGCGCCGCAACCCCACCTCCACCCGCTCCCCTGGCCGCGCCCACAGCTCGCGCTGGATATCCTGCCAGCTCGACACCTCCACCCCTGCCACGCTGACGATCACATCGTCCACCTCCACCCCCGCCGCCGCCGCCGGTCCTCCTCGGTTGACCGCGCCTACTGTGGGGGGCAGCCACATCCGCAGCGAACGGGCCAAGCGCGCGCGCTCCGCCTCCTCCGCCGGCAAGGTCACCTCAAAGGCTGCGGAGGGGTCCTCGGTACGTACCTGAATCGGCCCTGCTGGGGCGTCCATGAAGGCGTCCACCATGGCGTTCCACGTGTCCGGGGCTTCGTCCGCCACCTGCACCACGACGGCTCCCGGCGCCATCGTCGCCAAGGCTTCGGCGCCGGCGGGCAGGGAGTCCGATTCCACGGAGTAGATGCGAGTCGTGGCGTAGTCCTGGCTCCCCCAGAAGGCGTACACCGCCGTGTACACCACGAACGCGAAGAGGACGTTCATGAGCACGCCTGCCGAGATCACGAAGGCGCGCGCCCAGAGCGGCTTCTCGTCGAAGTCGCCGGGCTGGGGTTCCGGCGGAGTCGCACTCTCGTCGGATGCGCCGCCTTCGACCTGCTCCATGACCTCGTCGTTCATCCCCTGCATCTTCACGTAGCCGCCCAGGGGGATGGCGGCCAGGATGTACTCGGTTCCCCCTCGCGTGAAGCCCCACAGCCGGGGTCCCAAGCCGATGGAGAACCGTTCCACACCGACCCCCACCGCCTTGGCGGCCCAGAAGTGGCCGAGCTCGTGCACTAGAATCAGCACGCCCAGCAGAACGATCGTGGCCAGGAACATCGTCATCGCTTCTTCTCCTCTCCCCGGGGACCTCTACCCAGCCCGGCGGTACAGCGTCTCGACTTCCGCGGCGGCCACGCGCCGGGCGCTTGCGTCTGCGTCCAGGACCGACTCGAGGTCGCGGGCGGTTCGGCCCTCCAGCGCCTGCAACGCCGCATAGACCACGCGGGCCATTCCGGGAAAGGTAACCCGCCTCTGAAGGAACGCCTGCACGGCGACCTCGTTGGCCGCGTTGAAGACCGCAGGCGCGGCACCGCCCGACCGACCCGCCGAGACGCCCAGCTCGAAGAGCGGGAAGCGCTCCCCGTCCACCGGCTCGAACTCCAAAGGGGACGACGCCAGGGGGTTGAAGGTGCGCAGCGGAGGGTCTCCGACACGCTCGGGCCAGGTCAGCGCGTGGAGCACAGGCAGCTCCATGGTGGGGTCGCCCAGCTGGGCCATGACGGAGCCGTCCACGAACTCCACGAAGGAGTGGACGACGGAGGTGGGGTGGATCACCACGTCGATCCGGTCGTAGGGCAGCCCGAAGAGGAAGTGGGCCTCGATCACCTCCAGAGCTTTGTTGGCCAGTGTCGCCGAATCGATGGTGATCTTGGCGCCCATCTGCCAGGTGGGGTGACGGAGAGCCTTTTCCGGGCTGGCCGTCGCCAGGAACTGGGGGGAAGCGTCGCGAAAGGGTCCGCCGCTGGCGGTGAGGATCACCCTGTGCAGGTCCTCGGCGCGCGCGCCGGCCAAGCACTGGTGGATCGCCGAGTGCTCGCTGTCCACCGGCACCAGCTCGCCTCCGCCTCGCCGAGCGGCCGCCAGCACCAAGCGCCCCCCTGCGACCAACGATTCCTTGTTGGCCAGGGCGCAGCGCTTGCCCGCCTCCAACGACGCCAGGGTGGCACGGAGGCCAGCGGCCCCCACGACGGCGTTGACCACTACGTCCGCCGAATCGAGGCGGGCCAGCTCCGTGACGGACTCGGGGCCCGACCGCCATCCGGCTGGCCCCCCGGCCGGCACCGCGCCGGAGCGGGACGCCAGGGCGGCCGGATCCGCGACGGCCACGTGCTCCGCGCCGAACTCGGCTTCCAGCGCCGTCAGCTTCTCAACGGAGCGGGCTGCGGCCAGCGCCGTCACTCGAAAGCGCTCCGGGTGCCTGCGCACCACGGCCAGCGTCGCGCCGCCGACCGATCCCGTGGCTCCCAAGACCGCCAGCCGCCGCCGGGTCATTGTGGCACTGGACCGGTCATTGCAGGCGTTGAACCGGTCATTGCAGGCGCTGGATCAGGAGGATCAAGGCATACGCCAGCGGGATCGTGAAGAAGAGGCCGTCGAAGCGGTCCAGCGCTCCCCCGTGGCCTCGCAGCAGAGTGCCCGAGTCCTTGACGCCCGCCTCGCGCTTCAGCATCGAGATGGCCAGGTCGCCGACTTGGCCCGCCACCCCCAGCACGAGCCCGACGAGGGCACCGGCGAGCGGCGTGACGGGAAAGTTCGGGTAGTCCTGCAAGAGCAGGCCGGCGCCGAACCCGGCGGCCACCGCCCCGGCCAGGCCGGCGACGCCGCCCTCCACCGTCTTGCCGGGCGAGATGCTGGGCGCCAAGCGCACGCGGCCCAGCGATCGGCCCGCGAAGTACGCCGCCGTGTCGCCGGCCCATGTCACGCACAGGGGAAAGATCAGGAGGAGAGGCCCTTCCCAGGGCGCCGCCGGAGACGTTCCCTGCGCCTCCGGCAGGTTCCGCAGAAAGACCGCAAACGACAGGGTGCCGCCAGTGTAGAGCGCCCCGGAGACGGTGGCCGCCGCGGAGAGGAGGGGGGCGTCCTCGATCCTTCGGTTGAACACGACGGCGGCGGAGGTCAGCAGCCCCAGAACCATGAGGAGCGCCAGCGCCTGACCGCTCCACTCCGAGAAGACCATCTGGCGCTGGGCGGCGAGCACCAGGACCGCCGCGGCGGGAATGCCGAACCAACCCAGCGGTTGCCCGCTCTTGGCCGACGCCAGCGAATAGAACTCGTGGGCGGCCACCGCCGCGAGGAGCGCGATCAGCCCGGCCAGGAACCAGCCTCCCATGTACGCAACCCACGATCCCACGGGGAGGCCGACCGCCGCCACCAGAATACGGGACCGGAGTTCTCGCGACATCACGCGGAGATCGCCGACAGTGCCCAGGTCGCCGAGATCAGACGGTGAAGCGGGCTGGCCACGCTGGGGAAGGCGACTGGGCTCACGCAGTCGTGACCGTGCCGAACCGGCGTTCTCGGCGCTGGTAGTCCAGCACGGCGTCCACGAAGTCTTCCTGGGTGAAGTCCGGCCAGTACACCGGCGTGATGTAGAGTTCCGTGTAGGCGACCTGCCACAGCATGAAGTTGCTGATCCGGAGCTCGCCGGAGGTGCGGATCAGAAGGTCGGGGTCCGGCAGGCCCTGTGTGAAGAGTGCGGCGCCGAAGCGCGAAGAGTCGATGGCGTCGGGGGCTAGGCGGCCGGCCTGCGCTTCGGCGGCCAAGTTGCGCGCGGCGCGGACGATCTCTTCCCGGCCTCCGTATGAGATCATGAGGTTGAGGCGAAGCTTGCCGCCGCCTCGGGTGGCTGCTTCGATTCGCCGCACGGCCCGTCGGGAGAGGGAGTTGAGCCGCTCGGTCTCGCCCAGCACCCGGACTTCCACGCCCTTCTCGGCCAGGGCGTGGCGTTCCTTTTCGACGTACACCTGGAGCACGCTCATGAGGGCCGCGATCTCGTTCTTCGGCCGCTTCCAGTTCTCCGTGGAGAAGGCGTAGAGCGTAAGGATCTCCACGCCCGTCGACAGCGCGGCCTTCACCGACTCGCGGACCGCCTTCATCCCTTCCCTGTGACCTGCGTGCCTGGGCAGTCCCCTAGCCTTGGCCCAGCGGCCGTTGCCGTCCATGATGACCGCCACATGGCGCGGCACGGGGCCAGCCAGCCGCTCGCCCCGGCGGAAGTGGCCGGAGTGCTCCGGCGACGCGTTGGAGCGCTTGACCGCCAGCTCGCCCGAGTCGCCGACGGCAGGGCGCTCGTCGCCCGGACGAGTGGGTGGCGAGGGGGTCGCTGGCCGCTTCAGATCGCCATCACCTCTTTTTCCTTCGCCGCCAGGAGGAGGGCGATCTTCTTCCCGTGCTCGTCGGTGAGCTTCTGGACTTGGTTCCGCAGCCTCATCCCCTCGTCTTCGCCGATCTCGTGGTTCTGCACCTGGGCCTTGATCTCGTCGTTGGCCGCGTGGCGCGCGTGGCGAACCGACACCCTGCCGTCCTCCGCCATCTTGTGGAGGAGGCGGACGTACTCCTTGCGCCGTTCCTCCGTCAGCGCGGGCACCGGAACCCGAATGAGCGCCCCGTCGCTGGACGGGTTCAGTCCGAGGCCCGAGGCGAGCACGGCCTTCTCCACCGCGGCGACCAGGGACGGATCGAAGGGCTGAACCACCAGCAGCGAGGGATCCGGGGCCGTCACCGTCGCCACTTGGTTGAGGGGCATCTGGCCGCCGTACGCCGGCACCCGGACCGAGTCGAGGATCGCGGGGACGGCCTTACCGGTGCGCACCGTGGCGAACTCTCGGCGAACAGCGTCCACCGCGTTGTTCATTCTGGATTCGGCTTCTTGGAGCATGGACACTTGCGTGGGTTCAGGACACCAGCGTGCCGACCTGGTCTCCGCAGATGGCGCTCCGCACGGCGCCCGGTTCATCAAGAGACAGCACGATAATGGGCAGATCGTTGTCGCGGCAAAGGGAGACCGCCGCCGCATCCATGACCCGGAGGTCCCGCGACATGACCTCACGGAAGGAGATTTCGGAGATGAAGGCGGCGGAGGGATCGGTAGCGGGGTCGGCGGTGTAGACGCCGGCGACCTTGGTGGCCTTGATCACCACGTCGACCTTCATCTCCATTGCGCGCAGCACCGCTGCCGTGTCGGTGGAGAAGTAGGGGTTGCCGGTGCCGCCGGCGAAGATGACGACTCGCCCCTTGTCCAGGTGGCGCAACGCGCGGCGGCGGATGTACGGCTCGGCGACCCGTTCCATGCGAATGGCGGTCATGACCCTGGTGTCCACGTCCTTGCGCTCCAGCAAGTCCTGGACCGCCAGCGCGTTGATGATCGTGGCGAGCATCCCCATGTGGTCCGCCGACACCCGGTCCATGCCTTCCCGGCTCGCCATGGCGCCGCGCACGATGTTGCCGCCGCCGATCACCAGCCCGAGCGCGGTGCCCAGCCCGTGGATCGCCCGCACTTCGTCGGTGATCCGTTCCACGACATGGGGATCGACGCCGTATCCCCGCTCCCCTGCGAGCGCTTCGCCGGAGAGCTTCAGAACGACGCGGCGGTAGCCGGCGCTCCTCTTCACGGCGGACGAGACGCTAGGCGCCGATCTGGAAGCGGGCGAAGCGGGCGACCTCGATCCTCTCGCCGGTCTTGGCCGAAACGCCGGTGACCAGCTCCCTCACCGTCCGGTCCGGGTCCCGCACGTACGCTTGTTCCAGCAGCACCCGTTCCTTGTAGAACTTGGCCAGCTTGCCCTCGACGATCCGCTCCCGGATGTGCTCCGGCTTGCCCTCTTGGGCGACCTGCTCCTGGTAGACGGCGCGCTCCCGTTCCACCACCGCGGGATCCACGCCGGACGAGTCCACCGACACCGGGTCGGCGGCAGCGACGTGCATGGCCAGGTCCCGCGCCAAGTTCTGGAAGTCGTCGGTGTTGGCGACGAAATCGGTCTCGCAGTTGAGCTCCACCAGAACGCCGATCCGACCGCCGTGGTGGACGTAGCTGGCCACGACTCCCTCATTGGCGGCTTTGCCGGCGCGCTTGGCGGCCTTGGCCGCGCCCTTGCTTCGCAGAAGGTCGATCGCCTGCTCCATGTCGCCGTCGGTCTGCTGGAGCGCCTTCTTGCAGTCCATCATGCCGGCGGCGGTGCGGTCCCGCAGCTCCTTGACGAGCCGGGCGTTGATCTTCATCTCGCCCCCCTAGCCTCCGGCGCCGCCGCCGCGCCCCGGCTTCTGCCCGCGACCGACGGCCCCCGGCCTGGGCCGGCGCTTCTTCGGCGGCCGGCGGCGGCGCGGCTCTCTGCCGTCCGCGGATTTCTCGCCGGTCTCGGTGGAGTAGGTGGTGGCTTCCAGCTCGGCCTGGCGCTTGCGGTGCTCGTCCGGCACCTGGCGACGCGCGAGCTGAACGGCGTCGGCGATCGCTCCCACGATCAGGCTGACGGAGCGGATGGCGTCGTCGTTGCCTGGGATGGGGTGGTCGATGAGCTCTGGGTCCACGTTGGTGTCGGCGATGGCGATCACCGGTATGCCCAACCTGTGGGCCTCGCGCACGCCGATGATCTCCTGTTTCGCGTCCACCACGAATACGGCGCCGGGAAGGCGAGCCATGTCGCGCACGCCGTGGAAGTACTTCTCCAGCTTCATGCGCTCCCGCTCCAGGAGCAGGCGCTCCTTCTTGGTGTAGAACTCGAAGGCGTTCTCCTCCTGGCCTCGTTCCAGCTCCTTCATCCGCCGGATCTGGCGGCGGATCGTCTGGAAGTTGGTGAGCATCCCGCCCAGCCAGCGCTCGGTCACGTACAGCGCGCCGCACCGGGCCGCCTCCTCCTCCACCACCGTCCGGAGAGCCCGCTTGGTGGAGAGGAAGAGCACCCGCTCGCCCTTCAGGACGACCCGGCGCACGGCTTCCTGGGCGGCCACGAGGCGATCCAGCGTCTTGCGGAGGTCGATGATGTGAATGCCGTTGCGCTCGCCGAAGATGTACGGGCGCATCTTGGGGTTCCAGCGTCTGGTCTGGTGGCCGAAGTGCACTCCGGCCTCGATGAGGTCGTTCAACCCCACCTCTGGGGCGAGGCCGGTCTCCGGGGCCACTCGATCCACCTCGGGGCCAACTCGCCCGGCCTCGGGGGCAGCTTGATTCATGGGGAGGCGCCTATCGCTTGCTGAACTGGAAGCGCTTGCGCGCCTTGGGACGGCCGGGCTTCTTGCGCTCCACCTTGCGGGCGTCCCGGGTCAGCATCCCGTTCTCCCGCAGGGGCTTGCGCAACTCTGCTTCGTCGGCCGCGAGCGCCCGGGCCACGCCGAGCCGGATCGCGTCGGCTTGGCCGGTCAGGCCCCCGCCGTGAACCCGGACCAGCACGTCGAAGCGGCCTTCTGCCCCGGCCACGCGCAGGGGGTCCTCGACGCGAACTCGGTGGGCCGGCCTTGGGAAGTAGTCGTGAAGCGTCCTGCCGTTGATCTGCCACTCCCCTGCTCCGGGGCGAAGGCTGACCCGGGCGACGCTGGTCTTCCTCCTCCCGACCGCGCTCGGCGGATGCGCCGCGCTCAAGACGCTCCTCCGGCCCGGATCTCCAGGGCCTGGGGGCTCTGGCCCTGGTGGGGGTGGCTCGGTCCTGGGTAGACGCGCAGCTTGCGACGCATCCGGCGACCCAGCTTGTTCTTGGGAAGCATGCCCCGAACGGCCAGTTCGATCACCCGGTCCGGGAAGCGCTCCAGCATTCTGCGGAAGGGGATGTGCTTCTCGCCGCCCATGTAGCCCGAGTGGCGAAAGTAGGTCTTCTGGTCGGCCTTGCGACCGGTCAGGCGTACCTTGGCGGCGTTCACCACGATCACGTGGTCGCCGGTGTCCAGGTGAGGCGTGTAGATCGCCTTGTGCTTGCCCCGCAGCACGCGGGCCACTTCGGTGGCCAGCCGGCCCAAGGGCTTCCCGTCGGCGTCCACGACCCACCATGCCCGGTGGATGTCGCCGTCTCGCGGAGTGAAGGTGCTGTTCACGGTTCTCCCATAGTTCGCGGTTCTCCCCATACTAGGCGGGGGTTTCCCATCCTTGTGGGGGTTGGTGCAAAGCCTGGAATGATACCTTCCGGGAGGATGTCGTGTCAATGGGGTCGCACCGGCGTTGCGAGGCGTCGCGGCGTCCTGCGGGCGGAGGTGTCGCGCCTCCTAGGGGAGGTAGCTCTTCAGGAATCGGGCGCGGGTCGGGTGGCGGAGGCGGGCCAGCGCCTTCTCCTTGATCTGCCGGACGCGCTCCCGGGTCACCTCCAGCACGCCGCCGATCTCTTCCAGGGTCTTGGGCTCCTCGTCGTCCAGGCCGTAGTAGAGGCGAAGGACCCGGGCCTCCCTGTCGTCCAGGGTGGAGAGGGCCGTGTTCAGCATCTCCATCAGGGCGCTTTCGAAGACGTGCTCGTCAGGTCTCGGCGACAGCTGGTCGGGCATGTAGTCCAAGAGGCTGTTCTCGTCCCCGGGACCCGCGGGGGCATCCAGAGACAGGTGCGACTGGGAGATCGCCAGCGTGGCGTCCAGCGCCTCCTGGGAGAGGTCCAGGCCGTCGGCGAGCTCGTCCATCGTGGGCTCCCTTCCCAGGTCCTGGCGCAGCGACGACTTGCGACGCCCGATCCGGTAGAGGGCCGCGGAGCGGTTCAGGGGCACGCGCACGATTCGGCTCTGCTCGGCGATCGCCTGGAGGACCGCCTGCCGGATCCACCAAGCGGCGTAGGTGATGAACTTGATCCCCTTCCGTTCGTCGAACTTCCTGGCCGCCCGCAGTAACCCCACATTCCCCTCGTTGACCAAGTCCTGAAGCGGCACGCCCTGGTTCTGGTACTTCTTGGCGACCGTGACCACGAACCGCAGGTTGGAGCGCACCAGCTTGTCCAGAGCTTCCTGGCACCCCCCTCGGATCCGCGAGGCGAGGCGCGCCTCCTCCGCTCGGTCGATCAGCGGATAGCGACCGATCTCCTCCAGGTACCGCCTGAAGGACTTGTCCGCCGAATCCGAGTGGGAATGCGCGCTCATCCACCCTCGCTCGCTGAAGCGGGAGACCACGCCTCCGGCGATGCGCCGCCGGCCCCGGCGACGGACGGCAGTCGAGGGCGTTCGCGGAGGCTTCCAAATTTCGCCACGGAAGCCGTTCACCGGAAGAGGCGGTGGGATGCGCGCGCGGGGCGGTAGGGATGCCGGCGGAGGGACGCCCGGCGAGGGATGCGTGGCGGAAGGACGCCCGGCGGGGGGATGCCCGGCTAGGAACCGTTCTCGGTCGTAGCGCGCAGCAGGCCGTGCTTCTTGATCTTCTTGTGGAGGTTGGCGCGGGCCATTCCCATCTGGGTCGCGGCGTCGGTCACGTTCCATCCGGCGGCGCGTAGCTTCTCCTCGATGAACGCCTTCTCCGCGGCTTCCTTGAACTGCTGGAAGGACTCCATCGACGCGCACACTTCGGCGAACGGGCCTCCGGTGCGCTCTCCCGCCCCCAGCTGGAGCACGTCGGCACCCTCCACGGCGTCGCCGGGGCTGAGGATCAGCAGCCGCTCCACCGTGTTCTTCAGCTCTCGCACGTTCCCGGGCCACTCCTGCTTCTCCAGCTCGGCGACCGCCTCCGGCGCGAACGGCTTGGGAGGCACGCCGCTGGTCTTGCCGAGCTGCTCCACGAAGTGAGCGACCAGCATCGGAACGTCGTCGCGACGGTCGCGGAGGGGAGGCATCCGGATCGGCACCACGTTGAGGCGGTAGAAGAGGTCCTCCCGGAAGGCGCCCTGGGCGATCTCCTCTTCCAGGTCCTTGTTGGTGGCCGAGACCACTCGAACGTCCACGGGCACCGGGCGCGTTCCTCCCACCCGCGTTACCTCTCCGGCTTCCAGAGCCTTGAGCACCTTGGCCTGGGCCTCCAGCGACATGTCGCCGACCTCGTCCAGGAAGAGGGTGCCGCCGTGGGCCAACTCGAACTTGCCGGGCCGGCTGGCGACCGCTCCCGTGAAGGCGCCCCGGACGTGGCCGAAGAGCTCGGACTCGATGAGGTTGGCGGGGATCGCGGCGCAGTTCACGTCCACGAAAGGCCTGTCCGCCCTGGGCGAGAGGCGGTGGAGGGCCCTGGCGGCGAGCTCCTTCCCGGTGCCGTTCTCTCCGGTGATCATGACTCGGGCGAGGGTGCCGCCGACGGTCTCGATCCTGTGAAGCGCCGCCCGGACGACGTCGGAGCCGCCGACGATCTCGTAGTGGACCTCCACGTCTTGCTTGAGCCGCTCCACGCTCTCCGAGAGGCCCCGGACGAGGAGGGCGTTGCGCAACGTCAGCTGAAGGCGGTCGGTCTTCAGGGGTTTCTCGAGAAAGTCGAAAGCCCCCTTCCGGGTCGCTTCCACGGCGGTGCTGATCGTGCCGTGGCCCGAGATCATGATCACGACCGCCCCGGGATCGTCCTTCCTGATCCGCTCCAGCGCCTCCAGTCCGTCCATCCGAGGCATCTTCACGTCCAGCAGGGTGACGTCGGGCTTGAAGCGGGCGTGCTCGGCCAGCCCTGATGGGGCGTCGGGGGCGAGGCGCACGCGGTGGCCGTCGTACTCCAGGACCTGCTGGAGAGCCCTGCGGATCGAGCCTTCGTCGTCGACCACCAGGATCTTGGCCATCGCTTGGCGGGTGTCCCCTTACGAGGCCACGGCCAGGTCGACGGGCACTGCGGTGCGGCGAAGGGTGGCGTCCACGCCCTCCACGGCCGCCGCCACATCCTCCTCCGACGACGCCCACCCGAGGGAGAAGCGCACCGCACCCTCCTTCGATGTTCCCAGGAGGGCGTGGACCTCCGGCGCGCAGTGGATCCCCGCCCGGGTCTGGACGCCGTGCTCCCGGTCCAGCCGCTCGGCCAGGGTGGCGGCGGCCAGGCGTGGGGAGCGAGCGGCGACCACGGGCACGCCGTCGGGCGCCGGGGGGGAGAGCACTTGGAGCCCGCGCACCGACGAGAGCCCGTCGTGAAGGCGAGCCTTGAGGTCCATCTCCCTGGCGTGCAGGGCACTCACCCCCTTCCGGGCGAGGAAGCGGCAGCCGGCGAGGAGGCCGGCCAAGCCCGGGGCGTTCCCGGTGCCCGCTTCCAGCCGGTCGGGCATGTCGGACGGCATCTCCCGGCGGCGGGAATCGCCTCCCGTGCCGCCGACGCAGAAGGGCTCCACTTCGATCCCTTCGCGCACCCAGAGGCCGCCCGTGCCCTGGGGTCCCAGCAGGCCCTTGTGGCCCGTGAAGGCGACCACGTCTGCGCCGGCCTCGGCCAGGGCGGCCTCCACATGGCCGGCCGCCTGGGCGGCGTCGGCGACCACGACGGCGCCGGCGGCGTGGGCCAGCCGGGCCAGCGGCGCCAGTGGGGCCAGCGTGCCCAGCACGTTGGACGCCACGTTCACCACCAGCACGGCAGCGCCGTCCAGCAGGCGGGCCGCTTCTTCCAGCTCCACTCCGCCGTCCGGGTCGCCGGAAATCGTGCGCACCTCCACGCCGCGGGTCCGGGCCAGCTGGTGGGCCGGGCGGAGCACGGCGTTGTGGTCGTACTGGGAGATCACCAGCACATCGCCGGGGCCGAGAAGGCCGTGGAGCGCCGTGTTGAGTGCGTGGGTGGCGTTGTGGGCGAACGCGATCCGCCCGGGGTCGCCGGGCAGGCCCAGGATACGGGCGACGGCGCGACGGCACTGGAAGGCGGTCCGGGCGGCCTCCGTCGCGCCGGAGTGGCCCCCGCGCCCCGGAGTGCATCCCACTCCGCGCAAGAAGTCGGCCACCGCGTCCACGACTTCGGGGGGCCGCACGGCCGAGGTGGCGGCGTAGTCCATGTAGTGCTTCATGCACGGGAGGCTAACCCGAACGAAAGCCCACTCGCAACTGCAACGCCTCCGCCACGGCCGGCATTTCCAGGCGCTCCTCGCCCGCCAGGTCGGCGATCGTCCTGGCCGTGCGGAGCGTGCGGTGGACTGCCCGGGCCGAGAGGCGGAACTTCCCCACTCCGTCCTCCAGGAGGCGGGAAGCCTCCGACGCCAGCGGGCACACGGCCATGAGGTCACGGGCGGGGATGCGGGCGTTCAGCGGGCTCTCGGCGGTCGTGCCCCCTTCTCGGACGTCCTCGTGGGCGTCTTCGTGGGCGTCCTCGCGGGCGACAGCGACAGCGCGATAGCGCACGGCCTGCCGGCGTCGAGCCTCCGCCACCTGGGCTCGCGCCTCGTCCGAGCTCTGCCCCGCCTCGCGGGCGGCGCCCTTCAGCTCCTGCCACGTCACCGAACTCATGCCGACATGGATGTCGAGGCGGTCCAGCAGCGGACCCGAGATGCGGGCGCGGTAGCGCGCCACGTCCCGGTCCTGGCATACGCAGTCGTCGCCCCCCAGTCCGCACGGACAAGAGTTCATCGCCGCCACCACCTGAAAGCGGGCCGGGAAGGTCACGGAGTGGCGCACTCGGGCGACCCGGACCCGACCGGACTCGATGGGCTGACGGAGCGTATCCAGGACCCGCCGGCCGAACTCGGGAAGCTCGTCCAGGAAGAGGACGCCCAGGTGGGCCAAGCTGATCTCTCCGGGTCGCGGGGGGCTGCCGCCTCCTACGAGTCCTCCAGCCGAGATCGTATGGTGGGGCGCCCGGAAGGGCCGGGTCGTCTTCACCGGGTCGTTGGCGTCGAGGAGGCCCGCCACCGAGTGGACCCGGGTGACCTCCAGGGACTCGGGCTCGGACAGAGGAGGCAGCAGCCCAGGCAGACGGCGAGCCAGCATGGTCTTCCCCGCCCCAGGCGGACCCGACATGAGGAGACTGTGCCCGCCCGCGGCGGCCACCACCAGCGCCCGCTTCGCCATCTCCTGTCCCCGTACCTCGCAAAGGTCAGGACCGGGAGCGCAGGTGCGCACCGGGGGCTGTCGGCGCTTCGGGCGCAACCCGTCTCCGCTTCGAAGGTGGGCCACGAGCTCGCTCAGGTTGGCCACGCCGAAGACCTTCACGCCGGGCGCCGCCGACGCCTCCCGGGCGTTGCCCAGGGGCACGAAGAGACGGCTCCGCCCTTCGGCCAAGCAGCTCATGGCCAGGGCGATGGCGCCGCGGATCGGGCGGGCCGCTCCGTCCAGACCCAGTTCGCCCACGAACGCGCTCCCTTCGAGCGAACCGAGGGGAACCGACCCGGATGCGGCCAGGAGACCGACGGCCACCGGCAGGTCGAAGCCGGAGCCGGACTTGGGCAGGTCGGCCGGCGCCAAGTTCACGGTGACGCGACGGGGCGGCAGGGAGATCCCCGCATGGGCCAGGGCGGCGAACACCCGCTCCTTTCCCTCTCGGACGGCACCGGCCGGCAGACCGACGACGGTGAAGACCGGCAGGCCCGTCTGGACCTTGACCTCGACTCTCACGGGCCGACCCTCGACCCCGTGAACCCAGTACGAATGAACGACGGCGAGCATGGCGATACCTCCGGCAGGAGACCTTTAGCCACAGCGTATCGCATGGACTGGGACGATTGGATAGCTGGATCGGCCAAATTTTTTTTTGGCATTGTCTGGCGGAACGGCGATCGGCGCCGCAAGTTGTCGCGGTTCCATTTCCACCAGAATCGAGAATCGAGGCCCATGAGAGTTGCGGTCATCACCGAGACGCGCCCGGGCGAGCGGCGCGTGGCACTGGCTCCGAGCGCGATGCGCGAGTACCAGAAGCGCGACTGGAAGCTCCGCGTCCAAGCGGGCGCCGGCACGGACGCGTCCTTTGTCGACGACGACTTCCGGGAGGCGGGAGCGGAGGTGGCGGCGGACCGGGAATCGGCACTGGAGGGCGCGCAGCTCGTCCTCAAGGTTCAGCCGCCCTCTGCGGAGGAGGCGTCGGCGCTTCCCCAAGGATGCGCGCTGGCCTGTCACCTGAGCCCCTTGAGTCCGTCGGCCGCCGCCGTCACGGCACTGGCGGAGCGCGGGGTGGCCTCGTTCGCCGTGGAGTTGGTCCCCCGGATCACCCGCGCGCAGAAGATGGACGTGCTCTCCTCCCAGGCGACGGTGGCGGGCTACAAGGCCGTGCTGCTGGGCGCCGACGCCGTGACCCGCTTCCTTCCGATGCTCACCACGGCGGCGGGCACGATCCGCCCCGCCAAGGCGATGATCCTGGGCGCCGGCGTAGCGGGGCTGCAGGCGATCGCCACCGCCAGGCGGCTGGGCGCGGTGGTGTCGGCGTTCGACGTGCGGCCCGCGGTGAAGGAGCAGGTGCAGAGCCTGGGCGCCACCTTCCTGGAGGCGGAACTCGACGAGGGCGCCGAAGACGAGGGGGGTTACGCCAAAGCCCTTTCGGAGGAGGAGCACCAGCGGGAACTGGACCTGATCGCGTCCCACATTCAGGAGATGGACTTGGTGGTCTCCACGGCCCAGATCCCGGGTCGGCCCGCGCCGCTTCTGGTCACCAAGGAGATGGTGGAGTCGATGCGGGCGGGGAGCGCGATCGTGGACTTGGCGTCCGAGTCGGGCGGCAACTGCGAGCTGACCTCGGCCGGCGAGACGGTCGTCCACAACGGCGTGGCGGTCATGGGACCGTCCAACCTGCCGGCGGAGCTTCCCTTCCACGCCAGCGAGATGTACGCCCGCAACTTGGCCGCCTTCGTGTGCCACCTCTTCGACGACGAGGGCCGGACGAACCCGGAGGACGAGATCACCGCCGCCACCTGCGTCACACGGGACGGCGAAGTCGTGAACGAGCGGGTCGGAGCGATTCTGGCCGGCGCAACGGAGCAGCGCACATGAGCGAGATGCTGATCGGCCTGTACGTGTTCGTGCTGGCCACCCTGGCTGGACGAGAGGTGATCTCCAAGGTCCCCCCTACCCTTCACACGCCCCTCATGTCCGGCGCCAACGCGATCTCGGGGATCGCCCTCATCGGGGCGCTGGTGGTGACCGGGGCGGCCCATACGCCGGTGGTGAAGTGGCTGGGTGCCGCGGGGATCGTCATGGCGACGATCAACGTGGTCGGCGGCTTCATGGTGACCGACCGCATGCTCCGCATGTTCAAGAAAGGCTGATCGCGCCGTGGACACGACTCTGATCGCTCACTTGGCGCTGCTGGTGTCGGCGTTCCTCTTCGTCTCGGGGATCAAGCAGCTCTCTTCGCCGGCCACCGCCCGCTCGGGGAACGCCCGCGCCGCCCTGGCCATGCTGGTGGCCGTGGTGGTGACCGTCCTCCAGAACCAGATCCTGACCTGGCCCACCGTCGCGGCGTCGGTGTTGGTCGGCGCGGTGGCGGGCGCGTTCCTGGCCCGCACGATCCAGATGACGGCGATGCCCCAGCTGGTGGCGGCATTCAACGGCTTCGGGGGCGGCGCCTCGGCGGCGGTGGCCGGGGCCGAGTTCCTGCGCGTGGCGAACGGCAACGGCGAGTTGGCCGCGGCTTCGGGGGCTACGATCATCTTGGGCACGCTGATCGGCGCCGTGACCCTGTCCGGCAGCTTCATCGCCTACGGCAAGTTGCAGGGGGTGGTCACCGGCAACCCTGTGGTGTTCCCGTTGCAGAAGACCGCCAACGCCGTGCTCTTCCTGGGCATTCTGGTGGCCGGCGTCGCGTTCACGGTGGGCGGCGGCTCGCCGGAGATGTACTTCGCCCTGGCGGCGGCGGCCCTCGTACTCGGGGTCCTGCTGGTGATCCCCATCGGCGGCGCCGACATGCCCGTGGTGGTCTCGCTCCTCAACTCGTACTCGGGGCTGGCGGCGGCGGCCACGGGGTTCGTGCTGGGCAACATGATCCTGATCATCGCGGGCGCGCTGGTGGGCGCCTCGGGGCTGATCTTGACCCAGATCATGTGCAAGGCGATGAACCGCTCCCTGGGCAACGTGGCGTTCGGGGCGTTCGGGGCGGAGGGACCCAAGGCGCGCATCAAGACCGGAGAGCGCCCGGTTCGGGACGTGGACGCCGAGCAGGCGGCGATGATCCTGGCCTACGCGGGCTCGGTGGTGGTGGTGCCAGGGTACGGCTTGGCCGTGGCGCAGGCCCAGCACGAACTGAAGAAGGTGTGCGACATGCTGCAGGAGCGCGGCGTGACCGTGCGCTTCGGCATCCACCCGGTGGCGGGCCGGATGCCCGGCCACATGAACGTTCTGCTGGCGGAAGCGGACGTGTCGTACGACCAGCTGCTGGACCTGGACGAGATCAATCCCGAGTTCGCCTCCACCGACGTGGTGCTGGTGGTGGGCGCCAACGACGTGGTGAACCCGGCAGCCCGCGACCCGGACTCGGTGATCGCCGGGATGCCGATCCTGGACGTGGACCACGCCCGGAGCGTGATCGTCATGAAGCGCTCGCTCAGCGCCGGGTTCGCCGGCATCGACAACGACCTCTTCTACCTGGAGAACTCGATGATGTTCTTCGGCGACGCCAAGCAGGCGATGTCGGACTTGGTGCGGGAGGTGCGGGAGGCCTGAGGTTGTCCCTGAGGGGGGGCCAAGCGGGGGGCTTGCCAAGGGGGTTATGCTGTGGGGCAGAGGTCGGGACCGGAGGTTCCGGCCGGGCGAGGTGCTCATGGATGGGACTGACCCGGGGCCAAGGTCCGGGAGAAAGGGCGGAATGGGATGGACTTCTTCAGCAGCGACGCATTCTTGACAATCGTCTCGGTCGTCGGCTCGGCGATCGGGATCGTCCTGGCCCTGCGAGCCGACATCGGCAAGCGCATCGACCGGGTCGAGGAGGGGCTCGGGCGGCGCATCGACCGGGTCGAGGATCGGGCTCGCGCCGACCACCGGGAACTCGTCGCGGAGATCGGCAAGGTGAAGACGGCCGTGAGCGTCCTCGCCACCAAGCTTGACGAGAGATCGGCGCCACGGCGGCTCCTGGTGCAGGAACCAGCCGGGGCCTATGCGGTTGGCGATGAGCCGGAGGGCAGCCAGGAAAACAGTTAGGGGGGCCAGCCGGGTTGGGCGAGGCGTTCGGCGAAGCACTAACTCAATGGAGGGAACCGGGCCAAGGCCCGGGGAATGGGGCGGAACGGGATGGACTTCTTCACCAGCGACGCATTCTTGACGATCGTCTCGGTCGTCGGCTCGGCCATCGGGATCGTCCTGGCTCTGCGAGCCGACATCGGCAAGCGCATCGACCGGGTCGAGAAGCGGCTTGGCCAACGGATCGACCAGGTCGAGGAGGGGCTCGGGCAGCGGATCAGGGAGGTTGACCAGGGACTCGGAAGGCGCATCGACCGTGTCGAGGATCGGGCTCGCACCGACCACCAGGAGCTCGTCACGGAGATCGGCAAGGTAAAGACGGCCGTGAGCGTCCTCGGCACCAAGCTTGACGAGAGATCGGCACCGCGGCGGCTCGTGGTGCAGGAACCAGCCGGGGACTATGCGGTTGGCGAGGAGACGGAGGGCGGCCAGGAAGACGGCCCGGAGGCGCAATGACAGGTAGCGGCTCGGCGTAGTTTCTCGGCTAGGTTGCGCTCGCGTCCGACCGTTCAGCCACCCACGCCCGGAAGGCGCTCTTCACGCGCTCGGGGTTCCGCCCCGCGACCGCCAGCGTGCATCCCAGCTTGCGGCGAGCCAGCCGCTCCAACGTTCGACGTTGGAACCGGCCCTCGTTGCAGATCCCGCGCCAGGACCTGGTCCCTCGCTGGGGCACCGCCCAGAGCAGAACCGCCCACCCCAGGAACTCCTTGACGCCGCACCGGAGGGGAATGTCGGCCCGCCAGTAGCGACGCAGGGTGTCGGGCTCCACATAGACTTGACGTGCGAGCCTTTTTACATTATGCGGGGGGGGGGGGGGGGTAGATTTTGGTTGGTCCAGGCCGCAAGCGATCCGCAACGCCTTCTCCACCGACGGCCTCGGCTCGGCACTGGCCAGGATACGGTTGGCTAGCACTTGGAGCGGGTCGTTGTGCCATCCCGCTCGTTCAAGGCCGACCAGCAGACGGTCCGCAACTTCCTCCGCCCAGACGACTTCGAACCAGGACGGGTCCATTTCGCGGAGCAGTTGCAGCCGCTCCAAGGACAGGGGTGTGACGACTACGCAGGACGGCCCGCCGACGGTTGCGCCGACGACCTTCCGCAGGCTGGTCGAGTCGTCCAGAGTGTAGTCCGGCGTGCAGTAGACTCCGGCTTCCGCGTCCGACAGGCGTGCCACGAAGTGGTTCCACGCCTCTGCCCACGCGACTTCCACGCCGCGCAGGGACGGGCACAACTGCTCCAGCAGCTGCGGGCACTTGCAGTACACAGCGATCATGCTGGATAGGATGGGCCGACGGCCGGCAGTGGGTCAAGCCACCGAGTTGGTGACGAGTACCTCTAGGCCGCCACGGCAACTCGGGCCGTATGCCGAATTCCCTCTTTGAGCTAGCCTAGCCTAGCCTAGCCCACGCATCCACCATATCAAGTCAGGCCGGCTTGCAAGAAGGAAAGCGAGTAAGACTATCAGGACGACTAGAATCAGAATTGTCCGCCACACCTGCTCTAGTGCTTTCCGACACGGGTCTCCCAATTTGCTCGCCGCTGTGATGATCTTGTCGGCCGCACACTTAAGCTTGGCGGAGGCAGCCTCCGCATTCTTCACCACGCCCTCTAGCTCGCCCTGCGCCGCTCTCGCGATGTTCGTGGCCGTGCTCTCTAGCTTGGAGGCGGCGCACTCCGCCCTCTTGGCCGCCTTCTCGATGCCGGTGGCCGCTTGCTCTACGTTCGTGACCATGCTCTTTAGCTTGGAGGCGGCGTACTTCGCCCTCTTGGCCGCCTTCTCAATGTTCATGGCGGCAACGGTAGTCTTACGAGCGGAGCAGATTGCGCTGATGGTTACACCAATATTCATGACGAGCAGAACAACATTCACGATGAGCAGACCAGCACTTACATTTCTATCAACCATTTCTCTAAGCGCACCTGCGACCATGACGACGACCAGAGAGTACCCGGTCAACGCTCGGCTCGCGGGTTGACCGGAAGCGGCAGCCTCGTTTTATTAGTCACAGGCGGCGACTCCCGCTTCGTCCGTGCATCCGCTAACGCTAACGAAACAGGTTGGCGAAGGATCCAATAGAGACCGCAGTAGCTCATCAGGGCGGGCAAGTTGGCAGACGCCCCGGAGGTATGGGAACGACGGGTCCGGCCGGCCGGGTGTCCAGGCCACACCTGCGGCATTTGATTGCGTCGGACATAGTGCCCATCCAGTAGCCGCCTCCGTTCTCGAGCGTCCGAATCGCGCGCATTCCGTCTTGGCCGAAGTACCGTGTGACGAACCGGATGGCACTCTTGTGCGCATCCTACCACGCCGCCAACCCTAGCCTGGCGTCGAGGCGAACCTTGCCGCCACGGCCGTCGTCCTCCACCACGGGCTTGCCGCGCTTGTCGTGCACGCGGACGCGGAGTTCGGCCGCCTCCCGGTCCACGGTCACGTGAGAGAAGTTGTCCTCCTGGGAGAAGTTCCATGCCCGGTAGTCCATCGCCACCTCGCGGCCCAGGGAGTCCTGGAAGCGGAACGTGTCGGATGGCCGAGCAGGTTGTTGCGCGACAAGTCGCCCTCGGGGCCTTCGATGAACCGCTGCGTGCGCGTGTCCAGCACGAAGAACGGCAGGCCGCCGCAGTCGAAGCGGTAGTAGAGTCGGCGGCCCCACGTCCGTGGGCCGTGGCTCCACTGATAGCTCATGTAGGCGTCCACGGCGATCGTGAAGAGCTGGTGCTTGGCCGACCGGCGGAGACGGTCCTGGGACCAGTTGTCCTCGATCTCGTGGTCGTCGAGGATCATGTACGTGGGCAGCCGCTGCATGAGGCGGCGGATTCGGGGCGATCCGAACGCCGTCAGGTAGCGGTCGCGGAACTCGCGATACCGTGTCGGCCCGGCCGAAGGGGACGAACGTGCTGAACATGTCGGCGTAGATCTGGTCGCCCACCATGAGCACGAAGCGGGGGCGGTCGGCGCGGGCGGCTGCGGTCGCGGCGTCGGCGGCGTCCGGGCTGGCCGCCTTCCCCTCGGCCAAGCGGCTCATGGGCGCGAAGATGCGGTCCGAGTGGCGGACCTTCCACAGCAGGCCCGGGTAGCGGCAGGAGCCCAGCAGGAAGCTGACCCGGCCTCCCTCCCGTCCCTCGGCGGGGAACGTGCGCACGACGGCGCCGGCCTTGGCGGGGTCCAGGCGGCGCAGGTCGTCGCGCCATGCGCTCGAGTGCGACAGCCGGCGTAGCAGCGCATCGCTCTCGAACTCGTCGTCGTCCAGGGCGTCGTCGAGAACGAGGTATCCGACCCGGACCTCGTACTCGGAGTCGGGCTCCAGGAGGAACAGCGTATCGTCCTCCGGCAACCGGATCGCGTCCGCGCCCAAGTTGATGCTGCCGCTGCGGTCAAACTCCCGACGCAACCGGAAGTAGGCGGTCGGCATCGGGTCGAGCGCGGCACCGTCCTTTGAGAGGACGCCGATGACGGCCATCGTGCGGCGAGCGGCGTCCGGGTGGTCTCCGCCGTCGGTCGCCGGGTCGGCCCGCGCCCAGATGCGGCTGGTGGTGGGCGTCGTGTGCCCGACGATGGGGCCCAGTCCAGGGAGGCGAAGCGCGGACACGGGGAAAGGCGGCCCTACTTGAACCCGATTGTGCCTTGGAGGCCGATGCGGCGCTCCGTGGGCTGAACGCCGCCCGCGACCTGTTCACCGAAGAGATCAATCGCGAACCGTAGGCTGCGGGCCGTGCCCACGCTGGCGCCCCCCGGGCCGGAGCCGGAGTCGGGCTCGTTGCCCAGCATCTCCCAGCGCGTGCCAGCGTTGAGTCGGTAGCCGTCCACGTCGTGGCGGCTCCACCGGCCGAACGGCGTCACCTGTGCGCCGCCGGGCAGGACCACGCCCCAGCCCAGCTCCAGGGCCAGCCGGTCCGGCGTCCAGCCGGGCGTGGCGGTGACGGGCAGCGCCGGGTCGCCCAGCGGGGCAGTTTGGTACGGGCCGAACCCGGCCTGAGCCTGCCACAGCGACTGAGCACCACCCGACTCGGCGCCCCATGTCGGCTCGAGCGAGAACGACAGCCCGCCCTGCTCACGGCCCGGTTGCAACCGTACCGCGAACCCGGCGCCCCACTCCTGGAACGCGCTCGTCTGGTGCGCCACCAGCGCACGTCCGCGCGCCTCCACGCTCAACCCGGTGGGCACGTGCGCGAACCCGAGCGTCGCGCCCGCCTCGGCTCCCAGCCCGCGCTCCGCGTCGCCGCTGTCCCACCGACCGCCGAGATCAAGCCGGCCCTGCAGCGCCGCGCCCTCGCCCACGGCCCACTGGCCGCTCAGCTCCGGCGCCACGCGCACCCGCTGGGCCACGGACGTGACGCCCGCCAAGTCCACCGCGGCGTCCGACTCGATGCGGACCGCGAAGGCGTCGGCGCGCAGCGCCAGCGGTCCGATCAGCTCCTGGCGCGCGCCGACCGCCGCCATGCGCATCTGGATGTCCGTGCTGAACCGCCCGCCCACCGTTTCGGTCAGGTCCGCCGAGCCCCGGCCCGCGCCCACTAGGCCCCACAGCCCCAGACCCTGGCGGGGCGACCAGTGCAGGTAGGGGTAGAGGCTGGTCAGGCGAGCGTCCACCGTGCCCGTGCCGTTGTGTCTGCTCGTGAACTCGGAGTCGAGCGCGCTGCGCGAGCCCGCCAGTCCCAGCAACAGCCCCGAGCCGAACCGGTAGTCCAGGCCGGCGTAGATCGAGCGCGTGGCGCCTTCGAGCAGGAGCCCTTCGTTCGGTGCGCTCTCGAACTCGCTGCCGTTCGCCTGGCCCCACAGCGTCCAGCCCGTAGGGGAGGGCGACGCCTGGGGGGCGCTCGCCGCGTCGGAGCCGGAGGCAGAGGCGTCGGCGTCATTGCCGCCGAACGACAGTTGGAACGAGCTACCGGAGAGCAGGTCGTGGCCCGACAGCGGGTCGAACGCGATGCTGCCCCGCTCGATCCGGTCCGCGCCTTCCTGCTGGCCCGTGTACGCGCCGCCGCCACCGCCGAAGCCGCCCGTGGCGCCCACGGCACCGGGGCCGCCAATGGCGTCGCCGCCGCCGAACAGCAGTGCCGCCATGTCGAGGTGCGGGCTAGCGCTAGCGCTAGCGGCTCCGCCGCCCAAGCCCGCGCCGGCAGCCCGGGGAGCCGTGAACTGCATTCCCAGCAGGCTCGACGCGCTCCGCGCCAAGTCTCCGATGCCGCACTGCTGGCCGCCGGGGCCGCCGGGGCCACCAGTGCCGCCGCCGCCGAACGCGCCACAGCCCAGCGAGCGGCCGCCCAGATTCATGTGCGAGCCGCCCGACGAGGACTCGAGGCCCAGACGGCCGCCGATCACGTCCACCGTCTCGGCGCCCAGCGAGCGGCCGAACGCCGTCAGCGCCATCTGCAACGTGCGCGCGCGCTCCGACCGCGACGGCTCCACCGTCACCTGCACCTGCTGCGTCGCCGTCAGGCCGCCCGGGTCGCTCGCCGTCACCGTCACCATCGCCATCCCCAGCACCTGCGGCGCGATCGACAGCCGGCCGCCAGCCGTCACCGACGCGATCGCAACACCCGGCGACGACGACTCGGCCACGTAGCTCAGCGCGTCGCCGTCCGGGTCACGGAAGTACGGCGCCAAGTCTTCCTCCGCAGCAGCGCCGTACGCCTCCAGCACCTTCGGCGCCATCGCGCCCACCGCCTCGGGACCCTCGTTCTCGTCCAGCAGCTCCACCGTCGCTCGGGCCTCGTCGGACAGCCCGCCCGCATCCTCCACTCGCACCGTCAGCGCGAACGACGCCGGGCCCGCCTCGTAGTCCTCGCCGGGTCCCACGTAGCGCACCTCGCCGCTCGCAGCGTCCACCTGGAACCGGCCGGCGTCGCCCTCCGCCAAGCTGTACGTCAGCGCGTCGCCCTCGTCCGGGTCCGTCGCCTCCGTCTGGCCCAGCAGCACGGGTCCGCGAGCGTTCTCCGACAGCTCGAACCCATACGCGCTGTCCGCGAACGCCGGCGCCTCGTTCTCGTTCAGCACCGCCACCGTCACGCTCGCCGTGTCCGCCAGCCCGCCCGCGTCCATTGCCTGCACCGCCAGCACGTACTCCGGCGGGCCGGACTCGTAGTCCTCGCCCGCGCCTACGTAGCGCACCTCGCCCGTCGCGCCGTCCACCTCGAACCGCCCGGCATCGCCTTCCGCTAGGCTGTACTCCACCATGTCGCCTTCGTCCTCGTCCGTCGCTTCCACCATCCCCAGCGCCATCGGGCCGGACGCGTTCTCCGACAGCTCGTACGCGTATGCCGAGTCGGCAAACACGGGAGCTTCGTTCACGTCCAGCAGCGTCACCGCCGCCGTCGTCGTCGCCGACAGCCCTGCACGGTCCACCGCCACCACCGTGAACTCCCAGGTCGTCGGGCCGGTCTCGTAGTCTTCGCCCAGACCCGCGTAGCGCACTTCGCCCGTCGCTGCGTCCACCTCGAACCGCTCCGACTCGGCACCCGCCAGCATGTACCTCACCGTGTCCGCAGCGTCGGCGTCCACAGCCGCAACCATCCCCAGCGCCACAGGACCCGCCACGCCCTCGTTCAGCTCCCACTCGTAGCGCTCGGCGCCGAACACGGGGGGCTCGTTCTCGTCCATCACCGTCACCTCGACACGCACGTCCGCCGTCAGGCCGCCGCCGTCGGTGGCGCGCACCACCAACTCCCAGCGGCCCGGCTCGGCCTCCGCGTCCTCGCCGGCACCCACGTACCGCACCACGCCGCTCGCCGCCACCACCTCGAACCGCTCGGCGTCGCCCTCCGCCAGCGAGTACCGCGCTCGGTCGCCAGCGTCCGGGTCCGTAGCCGACACCTTCCCCAACAGCAGCGGACCCGCCTTGTTCTCCGCCAGCACGAACGCGTACGCCGTGTCCGCGAACGCAGGGGCCTCGTTCTCGTCGCGCAGCAGCACCGCCACCATCGCTTCGGCGCGCAGTCCGGCCAAGTCCGTCGCGCTCACCGTCAGCTCCCACGACTTGGTGCCCTTCTCCGCTTCGTAGTCCTCGCCCGCGCCCACGTACCGCACCTCGCCCGTCGCAGCGTCCAGCTCGAAGAGCTCGCCCGCGCCGCCGTCGGACTCCAGCGCGTACCGCAGCGTGTCGCCCTCGTCCAGGTCCACCGCCTGGGCCACGCCCACCGGCAACGGCCCGACGGCGTTCTCAGGCAACCCGAACTCGAAGCGCTCCATCACGAACGCCGGCGGGTCGTTCACGTTCACCACCAGCACGCGCACCACCGCGCGGCCGACGCGCCCGTCGCCCGCCAGCGCACGCACCTCCATCACGTAGTTGGACCGCGCCTCCGCGTCGGCGCCCTCGCCCACGTACGTCACCTCGCCGCTCCGGGCGTCCACCTCGAACAGCCCCTCGCTGCCGTCGCCCAGCTCGTACGCCACCTCGCCGCCGAACGGGTCCTCCGCCGCCACCTCGCCCACCACCAGCGGGCCCGCCATGTCCTCCAACAGCTCGAACTCGTACTCCGCAGCCCCGAAGTACGGGTCCGTGCCACCGCCGCCGGTCACGCCCTGGCCCTCCACGTCCTCCAGCGCCGCGCTCCCCAGCGCCACGTCCGCCACCGCCGAACCGCCCGCGATCACGATCCCCGCGCCCGCGCCCACCTCCAAGGCGTCCTCGGGCACGCTGAAGCCGTCCGAGTCGGTGTCCGCCGGCACCACACGGTACCGGAACAGCAGGCGTCCAGTGCCGCTCCCCGACACGTACTCCGCCATCCGCCGTGCGTTGCCGATCACCAGCGCCAGCCGCGGGACGCCCGTCACCGCCACCGCACGGCTGAACGTCACCTCCACCTCGATCTGCTCGCCCGCTCGGTACGACGCCCCGCGCGGCGTGCTCGCCACACGTGCGCTCATCACCACCGGCGCCACCACGATCGCGCCGTCCACCTTGTGAGCCGCCTGGGAAGCGAGCTCGTAGGGGGTAAGCGACAGCGAAGCGTCGCGAATACCGTCCGACAGGTTCTTGATCGTCCCGCCGTTCAGCGTCAGTGCGCCTGTCACCACGCCGATCCCGGCCGTCGTCCGGTCCACGCCGCCCGGACCCGCGCCGCCCGAGCCCGCCCCCTGCACCCAGTACTCGAACGTCAGCGTCACCGTGCCCGAACCCCGGACGTAACGCGCCTGACGGGGCGTGCCGGCTATCTGCACCTCCAGCTCCGGCGCACCCGTCACCGCCACCGCACGGTCGAAAGTTACCGAGACCTCGATCCGCTCGCCCAGACCGTACGTGTCCCCGCTCGCCGGCGCGCTCGTGACCGCCAGCCCGCTCACCGACGCCGGCGCGATCGTGCCATCCACCTTATGGCCCGCCTGCGCCGCCAGCACATGCGTGCCCAGTCCCAGTGCAGCCGCCAGCGAGCCGTCCCGCCCGTCGTTGATCGTGCCGGAGTTCAGCGTCAAGGCGCCCGCAGCCACCTCGATCCCGTCCGCGTCCGAATCCGCGGTGACCACTACGTAGGCGAACCTCAACGTGCGCGTGCCCGTCCCGCTCGCGTACGCCGCCTGCCTTGTGTTCTCGCCGATCCCCAGTGCCAGCTGCGGCGTGCCGCCCGTCGTCACAACGTCCACCGGACGGTTGAACGTCACGTCCACCTCGATCGCCTCATCACGCCCGTACGTGCCCGCCGCCGGTGGTTCGCTCGAAACCGACACCCCGCTCACGACAGGTGCCACGTAACTGCCCACCTTGTGGCCGGGAAACCAGGTGTTGATGTTACTCGGTATTTCTCGACTTGTATCAACCGTGCTGCCCGCCACATTGATTGTCCCTCCGTTCAACCTCAGAGTCCGCCAGACTCGGAGTCCATTCGCAGCCGCATCCCCCGACGCCACCACGTAACGGAACACCAGGTCCGTCGTACCTGTCCCCGACACGTACTCCGCGGGCTCCCAAATGTAAGTCGAGAACACCAGATCTAGAAAAGGCGTGCCCCCCGTCGTGGTCACGTCCACCGCCTTGCTGTACCTCGCCGTCACCTCAATCGTATCGCCCGGCTCGTACGTGTCACCCACCACTGGCTCGTTCAGAAACAAGCCCGTGATCTCTGCGCCCTTGCTCCCGTCCACCTTCGCTCTCGCTAGGTTGGTTATCGCATGAGCGCCGAGTCCTAGATTCGCGTTCGTCGTGTTGTCCGATTTAAGCGTGAGCATCCCCGTCAATGCGTCCGATGCAATGCTGATCCCATCATTGTCTATATCTGAGGCCTGCACTGGATACCTGACAGAAATGAAATCTCTACTTGTTGAACCTGCATAAGAAATCACCCGAGTCTCCGTCCCGATCTGCAAATGCAGCTGCGCACTCCCCTGCACTGCGGCACTCCAGTACACCCAGATTGTAATGGTTTCGCCCAGTGTGAATGTCTGATCTGGGCCCGCGCCACTAACAGAGACCCTCGTCACCGACGGTGCCGTTGAAACACTCCCGTTCACCTTGTGAGCAACGTCGTTCGTGATTACATGGCTACCTAAGCCCAGCATCGCGTCCACCGTCTCGTCCACCGAAGTGATCCTGCTCGACGCACTCACCGTCAGTGCACCCGCCTCGATGCTCAAACCGTTGTTGTCTATGTCCGAAGCGGCCACATAGTATTCGAAATTCAAGTACCCATTGCTCTGCCAACTCCCGCTCCAAGAGGTCAAGGACTGTTGCCGGTTCTGCGTTCCGATCCGCAACGCTAGCTGAATCCCAGAACCACCACCAAGTAACGCGATCGCTCTGTCGAACGTAACTGTGACCTGGATCTTTTGGTCAAGATGATACGTGCTGTCGCTTCCGGCATCGGTCGTGATCTCGACACCGCTCACCGCCGGCGCCTGGGTTTGGAGGGCGGAGGCTGCAAGCGGCGACGCCATCCAGACGACGGCCAAGGCTACGAGGGAAGCAATCCGGCGCGTGCGCGCCTGTCGATTGTGGGCTATCTTGTTGGAAAGAAATTCGATCATGTGAGTGAAGGTGGGTGGAGTGGAAGTGGCCTAGGCTAGGCTAGTGGGTGGTATGTCGTCGATTGGAGTTGACAGTTGGATGAAGTGGAACGATATCGAGGTCGCGAGTCGGCACCATGAATGAAATCACTCGAACGGGACGATCCGGGCGAATCGTCAAGGACACGCTCGAGCTGTGACTGCGCGTGGGGCCGACTCCGGTCACCGGCCCTGAGCTCGCACAGTAACGGGTGCCGTAGTGCGCAGACTTCCCGAAACTGCCACGACCGAATCGCTACCAGCGTCAAGTGCGGTGACCAGGCCGTCGTCTTCCGCCCTAACGATGCACTGTCGCTTGCTTGACCACGTGACTACGGCAGGGAAAGGATCACCATATTGGTCTACGACCGTCGCCAAGAAGCGCATGGTGTCGCCAACGGATGGGAGCATGCCTGATTCCGGCGAAATATGGATACTATCGGGCGTCGACGGCTCCCGCTCGGCACTAGCTCCGATTCGTACCGACTGATCGGACGCTGCCGCCACGAGTGTTTGCTGCCCTGGGTCAAGTCCAAGTGTCCAGGAGGTACGTGCCTTGCCTGTAGAATCGGTGGCTACAACCACCGGACTTGCCGTTCCGTGTCCGTTGGCAGGTGCGAAGACGACGGTAACCTCCGGCACGGGCTCGGTATCCGTTCGTCGCACTTCCACAACAACAGGTTCGGGCAGAGTCTGGCCGACGGTGGTGCTCTGACCATCGCCTGACACTACTCTTATGGAGATTGGGCCCGCACCGCACTGTGTCAGAACCAACGACAGTAAGGTCAAGGCGACCCCCACCAGGGACACCGCATTCCAGCGGTTACTCTCTCTGATCTGTTTAGATAGACCGGTAAACTCCGAAAACAGCCTGGTCCACAGATCCTTTTGCGTGGCGACCCACGCTTCTTGGTCTGCGGCTATCTTCTCTTGCTGCCTGACTACAGCTTTCTGGTCTGCGGCCACTTCGTCCTGCTTCCTGGCGACCGCGTCCTGGTCTGCGGCTACTTCGTCCTGCTTCCTGGCGACCGCGTCCTGGTCTGCGGCTACTTCGTCCTGCTTCCTGGCGACCGCGTCCTGGTCTGCGGCTACCTCTCCTTGCGTCCTGGCTACCGCTTTTTGATCTGCGGTTAAGCGCTTGCTGACGCCGCTCGAATACCAGGAAAGCCCTACGCCGACCATGGTCATCACTACGCCGAGACCAGCCAACCAAATCTCCACTGAACGGGGCTCCTCATCTTGCGGCCTTCCGGCCTGTTTGCGGGTTTCGTACCTGACTTGGTGCAAAGAAACCGCTCCACCCAGCCGCCGTCTACGTCAAAATCAAGTCAAAATGCGACAATGCGTCCGGGCCTGTAGGCCGTGAGCGTCCTCGGCACCAAACGCGACTAGCGATCGGTACCGCGTGGCGGCTCGTGGTGCAGGAAGAAACGCCGCGACCCTGTTCCTAGTCCACCCGTAACCCCGGCCCCACCCCCGACCCATCCACCCCCACGCACTCCGCCGCCTCCCGCAACCCCGCCCAAACCCGGTCCACATCCTCCGCCGTGCTCCGGATGTTGCCGATCGCGCAACGCAACCAGGTGTCGCCGTCGATCTCGGTGTGGGAGAGGAAGGCCGCACCGCTGGCGTTCACACGGTCCATGACGGCCAAGTTGAGGGCGTTGCGTTCCTGGGGCGTCGCCCCGTCGGGCGACCAGCGCAGCACCACCAGCGAGAACCCGGAGGGCGTCCACCGCTCCCAGTCCGGCTCGGCGTCCACCATCGCCGCCAGCCTCTGGGCCAGCTCCAGGTGGCGGGCGATGACGGCGCGCATTCCGTTCTGGCCGAAGTACCGCATGACGAACCAGAGCTTGAGGGCGCGGAAACGTCGGCCCAGGGCCAAGCCGTGGTCCATGAGGTGGCGGGCGCCCTCCTCCGGCGTTTCCAGGAAGGCCGGCGTCAGGGAGAAGGCGGCCCGCAGATCGGCCGGGTTGCGCACGAAGAGGACGGAGCAGTCCACCGGCGTGAGGAGCCACTTGTGGGGGTTGACGACGATGGAGTCGGCTCGCTCCCAGCCACGGAAGCGGGGGCGCAGCGCGGGAAGGCACGCCGCCGGTCCCGCGTAGGCCGCGTCCACATGCAGCCACAGCCCCCGGGAGTCGGCCACGTCGGCGATGGCGTCCAGGGGGTCCACGGCGGCGGTGGAGGTGGTCCCGGCAGTTGCCACCACGGCGAGGGGGCGACGCCCGGCGGCCCGGTCCGACTTCACGGCACTGTCCAGCCGGGCCGGGTCCATCCGGCGAGCGGCGTCGGTGGGGACGACCGACACGCCGTCTCGGCCCAGTCCTAGGGCGATCACCGCCTTGGCCACCGAGGAGTGGGTCTCGGCGGTGGCGTAGACCCGTCCCGGAGGAGCACCCGACAGCCCTCGCTCCCGCGCCTCCGGGAGCCCTCGTTCCCGTGCCGCGGCCAGTGCGTGGAAGGTGGAGATCGACGCGGTGTCGTTGATCGTGCCGACGAACCCCGGCGGCAGTCCCACTAAGCGCCGGAGCCAGTCCAGGGTGGTCTCTTCCAGCTCGGTGGCGGCCGGCGAGCTGCGCCACACCATGGCGTTGACGTTGAGCGCGGCGGTCAGCAGCTCGCCCAGGATGCCCGGGCCGGTGCCGGAGATGGCGTAGTAGCCGAAGAAGCGGGGATGGTTCCAGTGGGTGATGCCGGGCACGATCACCGACTTGAAGTCCCCCAGCAGTGCCTCCATGGGCTCGCCCGTCGCGGGCGCCTCCGTGCCCAGCGCGGCCTGCACCTCGCCCGGTGCCACCTGGGCCATGACGGGGTACTGGTCCACGCTGGCCAGGTAGTCGGCCGCCCACTCCACGAAGCGTCGGCCCCATTCGCGGAACTCGTCGGGCGGCATGTCGGTCGATTCGGGCGGCATGTCGGTCGCTCCCACAGCGGTCACCCCCTTCGCAACAGGATGCGCACTCGCGTCCCCTTCCCCACCTGGCTCTCCACCTCCACCGACCCGCCCCACGACTCCACCAGCCGCCTCACGATCGGCAGGCCCAGTCCCGTGCCCGTGGAGCGGGTGGAGAACTTGGGCTCGAAGATGCGGGGGAGGAGCGCTGGCGGGATCCCCGAGCCCTCGTCCTCGACCAGGATCGTCGTGCGCGACCCTGCGCCGTCGCCGTCCTCCGCCGAGATGCGGATCGTGCCGCCGCCCGGCATCGCCGCTCGGGAGTTCTCGACCAGGTTCAGCAGGACCTCCTTCAGCTCGTCGTCCCGGCACATGACTTGGGGCAGGCCGGCCTCGACGTGGATGCGCATCTCGCCGCCGCCCTGGTAGAGGTCCAGGACCTCCCTGGCCACGGCCCCAGAGTCCACCGACTCCACCGGCCCTTCGCTTCCGGCGCCGGGGGAGGCCAGCCGGAGGAAGCCTCGGGCGATCGCCGCCAGCCGGTCGATCTCCTTCAGCACGACTTGGACGTTGGTCTCCAGGATGCGGCCGAAGTCGGGCCTGCGGTCGTTCCAGGCTCGGCGCAGGTGGTCGACCGAGAGGGAGATCGGCGTCAGCGGGTTGCGCATCTCGTGGGCGGCCTGCTGGGCCATCTCGCCCCAGGCAAGGATGCGTTCGCTCCGCAGCTCGTCGGTCACATCCTCCAGGTTCACCACGACCCCGCCGGGGTGCCCTTCATGGGCGATGCGCTTGGCCCGCCCCCGGACCCGCCGGTCACCCCACTCGAAGACCCGAGCGGCGCTCTGTTCCGTGGAGGGGCGCAGCAGCTCGTCCAGCCACGCGCCCACCTCGCCGGAGCGGCCCTCCCTCGGGAGCGCGTCGCCGGGCTCCAGCGGCACCTTCAGGAGCGACTGGGCTTGGGGGTTCACCACGGTGATCTTGCCGGCCGAGTTCACCGCCACGACTCCCGTCGCCACCTCCTCGACGATCGCTCGGGTGCGTCGGGTCGTCCGCACCAGCTCCTGGCGGGTTTCGTCCAGCCGCAACACCATCCGGTTGAAGGCCGCGAAGACGGCGCCGAACTCGTCCACCCGGTCCTCGGGCAGTCCCACCGCCAGGTTGCCGCCGCCCACCCGATCCGACGCGACGCGGAGTTCGTTCAGCGGGCGGGCCAGCGCCCTTCCCACGAAGAACGCCAGCACCAGGGAGAGCACGGGGCTCAGCACGAGCGCCGCCAAGAGGAGGTCCGCCACATCCCGGCGTCGCAGGGCCGCCGCGCCCGCTCGCAGGGGCACCGGCGCCGCCACGATCTCGCCGTCGGGCAGCCGCCGGTACGCCAGCACGTAACGCCAGTCCCCCAGGCTGGTGACTTTTGCCGCGGCCAGCTGCTGGCCTCGCTCCAGGGCGTCGAGGATCTCCGGGTCCACCCACGTCTCGTAGAGCCCCAGTTCGACCAGCTCGTCCACCGAACTGCCGGCCAGCTCGCCAGCGCGGTATTCAAGCAGGTCGGCACCGACGCGCCGGGCCAGGGACTCCATCGACCCGTCCTCTTCCGAGTACGCTTGGGCGATCTGGTTCACGACCCGCTCGGCCAAGGTCGTGGCCGTTCGTTCGGCGGCACCGGTGAGGCTGGTGTTGGCCAGCACCCAGAACAGGACGGCGGAGAGCAGGAAGAAGCCGAAGAGGGTGACGGTGACCCGGAAGCGGAACGATGTGGCGAAGCCGTGTCGGCTTGCGACCTGCACCCAGCTGCCGGACCAGGGCGGGGCCAGGAACCCGACCGATCGGGCGCTGAGCAGCCAGAGAAGCGAGACGATGCCGAAGGTGGGCGCCAGCACCAGGACCGCGCGACCGAGCATGACCCAGTAGTTGGGGATGCTGATCACGTGGAAGACCGAATACGGGCCGTCGGGGTACTGGACCACGGTCTCGGCCCGCCATCCTTCGTCGTTGCGGCGCCACTCCACCGTCGGCGGGGCGCGAGGCGGCTCCCCCTCCAGCCGGACCAGGGTGAGGAAGTCCGGGTCGGCTCCACCCTCCATGGAGGCGAAGAGGGGTCCCAGGGCCGATGGGGGCGGGATCGTCCGGCGGGGGGGAACGGTCGCGGTGAAGAGGCGGCCGCCCGTCAGGGGAGCGGACACCACGTGACTGCCGTGGATCGAGTGAGGCGGGTGGTAGCGGCGCAGGCCGGAGGCGCGCAGGGCCGGGGCTAGCTCGCCGACCCAGGCCGGGCGGTCGCCGGTGGGTCCCAGCTTCAGCTCGTGGACGGGAACCCCATCGGGAGACCAGAGGGTGAGGAGGACGGGAACGCCCTGCGCCGCCAAGCCGCTGGCCGTCCACGCCCGGTAGAGGGCCTCCAAGTCTTCCGCGTCCGATCGGTCCAGCGAGTCGACCTGTTCGGCGACTCGGTGCAGCACCCGGTCGATCCCGGGGTCGGCCACCACGCCGAGAAGGCCCAGGCGACGTTCCGCCAGCGACTTCCGCGCCTCCGTGCGCATCGACCAGGCGAAGGGGAGAACCGCCGTGCTGGCCAGCGCCACGGCGCAGAACCATCGGGCGTACGAGTCGGGCCGGGAGCCGGCGATGCCCAGGGCGACCAGAAGCGCGGGAAGGGCCCAGAGGGCGGCCAGGGCCGGCGTCGGATACAGCCCCATGCGCGCTCCGGACGCGAACGCCAGGGACAGCGCGACCGCTGCCGCGATCCCCAGCGCCGCGAGGACGGGCCGGCCCGCGCCTTCTTCGGTTGTGCGACGGGGTTGCGCGCCCCCACCCAGCGCGGCCGCGGTCGCAACGGCCGGCAGCAACGCGAGGACGGTCAGAAAGACGATCCACGGCGTGTCGGACATGCCCAGCAGGTCGGTCGACGCTCCGGCCCGAAGCCAGGCCAGCGTCAGCGGGAAGGTTGCGGCGACGACTAGCGGGGCGGCCCACGGGCCCAGCGCTCGGCTCCAAAGCGGCGCGGCGCGCACCACCACCGGGATCAGCGCGCACGAGAGCGCCAGCACGCGGCCCAGCGTCAGTTGCACGGGACCCGGAAGGCGGAACATCGCCAAGTCGGTGAGGTACGGCGGGAAGAAGAAGTGCTCCAGCGGCAAGAGGGCCGCCGCCGCCAGGGGTAGCAGCAGCGCGTACCGGGCTCTCGGTGGAGGGCCGCCCACCCACTGGACGAGCCACGCCAGAGCCGCCAAGCCCGCCACGGCTCGCTTCCAGAACCGGATGTGCGCTGCCCGTTGCTCCGTCGGACCTCGGAGGGCGACGCTCCAGGTCGCGCCGACGGCGGCGCCGGCCGCCTCGCTGGCTTCCGCTCCCTGCTCGTCGGGCGCATCCTGCGGGAAGACCAGGACCCGTTCTCCGGTGCGCTCCATCATGCGCGAGGCGAAGTCCCCCAGTCCGGCCGAGAACGGCTCGGGCAGGTCGGAACGCATCAGCGAGGCGACGACCGCCGTGCCCCCGCCGGAGACCGGAGCCGCGAAGTACAGGTAGGAGAAGAGGGCGCTCCCGCTGAAGTGCCGGCTCCGCCCGTCCAGGATCTCGTTCGGGAGGTTGCCGTGGTGGCTGCCCGCCCAGGTGCGAAGGCGTTCGTCTCCGCCGAACACGGCGACGGCCGTGGCACCGGAGTGCGCCAGTACAAGGCGGAGGGAGTCGTGGAGCGCCGCCAGGGAGGGAGCGGCCGACGCCGCGGCCGAGGCGCGTCTTGCCGCCGCGTCGCCGCGCTGGGCGAGGGAGTCCAGCTCGGCGCCGACCACTCGGTCCACCTGGGCTTCGCGCTGGCGCTGATGCTCCTCCCAGCCGGACGAGAAGCGGCGCTCCCCCGATATGGAGACGTAGCCGGCGATCGTGGCGGCTGTCAGCAAAACTGCTGACGCCCGCCAGCGGAGCCGAGCACGAGCGAAAGCCAGCACGGAGACGCCCGCCGCCGCTGCCGCCAGCAGCCAGGGCGAATCCGTCCTGATCCAGAGGAGAATACACAGCCATCCTGCGGCCGATACGAGCGCGAGGACGGCCCTCGTCCTCTCGTCGTCGCCCGCTTCTCCCGCACCGCTGGGACGCTGGGCCGCCGGTCGCGTCAAGTCTTCTCGTACCGTCGCGGCGTGGTCTCGGGCGTGGTCTCGGCGGATACCCATTATCATTCAACGTAATGTACTGGCCCGCCCACCGATCCCGCCCCCGCCACGCAGCCGCTCCGCTTCGGGTCGCATGCACCGTCACGTCGTTGGCCTTCGTCGCACCGCTGGCTTTCGCGTCAGTCGCGGCGGAAGATGCCAGCGGGCAGCGGGTGGACCGGGGCGCCTTCCGGCTGTTCGTCAACGGCGTGGAAGCGGGCGTGGAGGAGTTCGAGATACAGCGGCGCGGTGAAGGCGACGACCGGAGGACGCTGGCGAAGGGCACGGTGGAGATGCGCGACGGGTCCACCCTGGTCACGACTCTGCTGGCCACTGGCGGGGCGCTGGCGCTGCACAGCTACCAAGCCCGTCGGATCGCGGGCGGGGACACTTTGGCCGTCACGATGGAGCGGGCGGACCGTCGCCGGCTGGACGCTCTGACACGGGGGCCGTGGGGCGAGGAAGTGCGGGAGTACCGCGCCCCGGACAACACCACCGTGGTCCTGGACGAAGGCGTGGCCCATCACTACTTCGTGCTGGGCGCGCTCCTTCGCGGACCGGTCCCCACCCTCCACCTGCTGTCGCCCGTCGTTCAAGCCGAAGCCGAGGCCGAAGCCGAGGCCGGATCGGAGACGATTCGCATCGGCGGCGAGCCCGTCGCGACCACGCGGGTCCGGCTGAGGGCCGAAGATGGAGCGCGGGTGGCCTGGTTCGACGGCAGCGGTCGATTGGTGCGGGTCGAGGTGCCTGCCCGGGGGTTCGTGGCGGAACGCGTCCTGGGCACCGGAGATCGCTCGACGCCCGAAACCGCACCTTCGACGCCGCCGTAGGATTCCGCCAGTCCCCCCTTCCCCGCTGCGACTCAGGAGCAAGTCGTGGCTGCAACCCAGGAGCAAGTCGTGGCTAGATCATCTTTCCCGGCGGCATCTCGCCGAAGCGCACTTCTAACGGGCGGTCTCCTGCTGTTCGGGTCCTTGGGCGCGTGGGCTCCCACCGCCGCCGCGGCTCAGGCCGTTCTGGGTCAGGAGCAGCTTCCCGCCTCGTTGACGTTGGAGGACGCACTCGATATCGCTCTCCGCAACAGCCCGGCGTTGCAGATGGCCCGCAACGACGTGCCCGTGGCCGACTGGAACGTCCGCTCCGCCTACGCCGACTGGTTGCCGTCTGCGTCGGCGAGTTCTTCCGTGTCGTGGCAGGGGGCGGGAGAGCAGCGCTTTGGCAGCATTACCGCCGAGCAGCTGGGGTTCCAGGACCAGCCGTCGTTCTACTTCAGCTCGTACAATGTGGGCCTCAACTACTCCCTCAGCGGCCAGAGTCTGCTGGCGCCCGGACAGGCCAAGCGCGACAGGGACGCCACCAGGGCCCAGGTGGGCACCGCCGAGGCCAGCCTTCGCTTGGGCGTGACGAAAGCGTACCTGGAGGTCCTGCGTCAGATCGAGGAGCTGTCTCTGTCGGAGCGGGAGTTGGAGAGGGCGCAGATCGACCTGCGACTGGCCCAGGGGCGATTGGAAGTGGGATCGGGGAACGCCATCGACGTGCAGCAGGCGGAAGTGGGGGTCGGGCGCGCACAGGTCTCGGTGATCCAGTCCCGGACCACCGTCAGAACGGCGCGGATTCGACTTCTCCAGCAGATGGGGGTGGACCTTGCAGCGGAGCCTGCGTTGGAGACGGCGTTCATCGTGACCGAGCCGTCGTGGCAGGCCAGCGCGCTGTACCAGTCCGCCCTGGACCGCAACCCGGGGCTGCGGGCGCTCCGGGCCACGGAGGAGTCGGCCCGGTACGGCGTGCGCATGGCCAAGTCGTCCTACTACCCTTCCCTTTCGCTCTCCACGAGCTTCAACGGCTTCACGCGCCAGGCGAGCAGCACGGCCAGCCAGGAGGCCCAGGCGATCGCCCAGGGGCAGGCGGCGATCAGCCAGTGCCAGGTGTGGAACGATCTGACGGCCCGTCTTGCCGACCCGCTTCCCCCCCGGAACTGCTCTCTGCTGGCCACCCCCGACGCCGCCCTCCAGTCGATCCGAGATCAGAACAACGCCTTCCCCTTCAACTTCACCAACTCGCCCCCGTCGGCGGGGCTGACGGTGTCGATTCCCGTGTTCCAGGGACTCTCCCGGCAGCAGAACGTGGAGGCGGCCAGGGCGCGGCTCTCCGACAGCCGGTATCAGGTGCGGGAGCAGGAGCTGGCGCTTCGGGCCGACTTGGAGTCCCGCTTGGCGATCGTTCAGACTGCGTACGAGACGGCCGTGATCGAAGAACGAAACCAGGAGCTGGCGGACGAGCAGCTTCGCTTGGCCAGAGAGCGGTACCGGCTGGGAATTTCCAGCTTCATCGAGCTGTCGGAAGCGGAGACGGTCAAGGCCAGGGCCGACCGCGCCCGCCTTCTCGCAGTGTTCACCTACCACGACGCGATTGCCGACCTCGAGGCCGTTGTCGGCGCACCGCTGAGGAACCCCTGAAGACAGATGAAAACCAGAACCAAGGTCATTCTCGGAACCGGAGGCGTCGCGCTCTTTGCGACCGCGGCGGTTCTAGGCTCCAACGGCTCCCGCGTCACCGGCATCGACGCCAGGACCGAAGAAGTCCAGCGGCGCAACTTGGTCGAGACGGTGACGGCCAGCGGCAACGTGCGGGCCCGTCGCAAGGTGGACATCAGCTCCGACATCTCGGCGCGGGTCACGGAGATGCTGGTGGAAGAAGGGGCCGACGTGGTGGAAGGGCAGGTTCTGCTGCGCCTCGATCCCACCCGTTTCCAGGCCAGCCTGAGCAGGAGCCAAGCGGCCCTTCTGCAGGCGCGGGCGCAGGTGGCCCAGGCCCGAGCGAACTACCTGCAGGCCGAGCGCGATGCGCAGCGGCTAGGGGAGCTGCGGGCGCGGGACTCCCTGCTGGTGAGCCGCCAGGACCTGGAAAACGCCCAGACCCAGGAAGAGGTTCAGCGTTCTCTGGTGGAGTCGGCCGAGTACGGCGTCAGCCAGTCCGAGGCGGCGGTGGAGGAAGCGCAGGACAACTTGGCCAAGACGATCATCCGAGCCCCCATGGCGGGCCGGGTCACTCGGCTGAACGTGGAGCAGGGCGAGACGGTCATCGTCGGGACGATGAACAACCCCGGCAGCTTGGTCCTCACGGTCTCGGACCTCTCGGTCATGGAGGTGGTGCTGGAGGTGGACGAGACCGACGTGCCGGAGATCCAGCTGGGCGACAGCGCGGCCGTGGACCTGGACGCCTTTCCCGACCGGAAGTTCGCCGGCGTGGTGACCGAGATCGGCAACAGCGCGATTCGGTCGCCGTCGGCCTCGGCCGGGACCGGGCAGACGCCGACGATCGACTTCGAGGTAGTGGTCACGCTCCAAGACGGAGAGGTGGAGCTGCGGCCCGACCTCTCGGCCACGGCCGACTTGGTGACGGCAACGCGGGACGACGCCCTGAGCATCCCCATCATCGCCCTCACTGTGCGCGAGCTCTCGCCGGATTCGGCCGTGTCGGCAGGCGCCGTCGCAGCCGAGGCGAGGGGCCAGGCGTCGGGCCAAGCGGCGGGCCAGGAGTCCGGCGAGCAGGCCAACGGGCGAGGCTCGGACGCGCCGATCGAAGTCGAGGGAGCGTACGTGGTCCGGGACGGGGTGGCCTCGTTCGTGCCTGTCGACGTGGGGATCGCTGGGCAGGAGTACTTCGAGGTGCTGTCCGGCTTGTCCGAGGGCGACACGGTAGTGAGCGGACCGTATCAGATCGTGCGCACCCTCTCGGACGGCAGCCGCATCCGACCCTCGGACCCGGACGAAGGCGACGGCGAGGGCGGCGGCGAAGACTCCAACAGCTCCAACTGACCGGCTAGCGCGAGTCGGGCGCCGATGAAGACGATGGAGGGGGTCCGCTTGGCGGTGGAGCAGATCCGCACCCAGAAGCTCAAGAGTTTCTTCAGCCTTCTAGGCGTGATCGTGGGGGTAATGTTCCTCGTGATCGTGGTCAGCATCGTGGAGGGCATAGACCGCTACATGCGCGGGACTCTCGTGGACAACTTCATCGGCGTCAACACGGTGACGGTTCGTCGGTGGCCGCGAAACGACCTGAACACGTCGGCGGAGCAGCAGCGGGCATGGGCCCGGGCGCCCAGACTGACCTACGACGATCTTCAGCACCTCCGCGACGAGGTCACCTTGCCCGCCTCCGTCGGCGCCCAGTCTGGAGGAAGGGGCGAGATCGAGGCCGAGAACGGTCTCAAGGTCGAGAACGTGCGGGTCATGGGCGCGACGGCCGAGATGTTCGACATCCGAAACTGGAACGTGGAGGAGGGCCGCGTCTTCAGTCGGGCGGAGGATGCGCAGGGGACGCCGGTGGTGGTACTGGGACGCGCCACGGCCGACGCCCTCTTCTCGTCGGTGGACCCGGTGGGCAAACAGGTGCGGATCGTGGGGTTCCCGTTCCGGGTGGTGGGCGTTCTGGAGGAGCAGGGCTCGTTCCTGGGTCAATCCCTGGACAACTTGGCGATCGCGCCCGCCCGCTCCCCGGTTCAGAGCTTCACCAACCCGCGGGGGATCGTGGACGAGATCGTCATCAAGGCCGGCACCCCGGAGCTGGTCTTGCCGTTGCAGCAGCAGGCCGAAGAGGCGATGAGGATCCGTCGGCGCTTGCGTCCGGCAGACCTGAACAACTTCGCCGCGGAGACGACGGAAGCGACTCTTGGGTTCTGGAACCGGATCAGCACGGTCCTCTTTACGGCGCTGCCCGGCTTGGTGGGCGTGTCGCTGGTGGTGGGCGGGATCGTGATCATGAACATCATGCTGGTGACGGTCATGGAGCGAACCCGGGAGATCGGCATCCGCAAGGCGATCGGCGCCAAGCGTCGGGACATCTTGGCTCAGGTGCTGATCGAGACGGCCACGTTGTCGGGGATCGGGGCCGTCTTCGGCGTGGCGACGGGAGCGGGAGCCACCCTGCTGGTCGGTGCCCTCTCTCCACTTCCCGCCGTGGTCGCGCCGAAGTGGGCGGCGTTGGGGGTCGCTCTTGGGTTGGTGGTGGGTGTGGTGTCCGGGGTGTACCCGGCGGCGCGGGCCGCAAGGCTCGACCCCGTGGACGCGCTTCGGTACGAGTGAGCATCTCCTAACGAGGAACGAACGTCCAGCGTGGAACGAACGTCGAGCGAGGAACGAACGTGACGGAACCGAATCGAAGCTCTGGTGCCAGGGTCCTCATGGAGAGCGCTCGGGTTGCGACCGAGGCGTTGCGCGCCAACTGGTTGCGGGCCGCCTTGGCGATCTTGGGCGTGGGCGTCGGGACGGGCGTCGTGGTCACGATCGCCGCGGTCGTGACCGGCATCCGCACTCAGGTCATGTCGGCGTTCGATTCGGCGGGTCCCGACAACTTCATGGTGATGCCCTTCGACATGACGGAGGTGCGGGTCGCCTTCGACGGTTCGGGCCGACCTCCGTGGTGGGACAAGCCCGACATCAGCAACCGGGAGGTCCGTCGCATTCAAGCCCTTCCTGCGGTGGAGGAAGCGATCGCCGGCTACGAGTTCAACGCTTCGCTTCGCTTCGAGTCGGATTGGCTGCACAATGTGGCTTGGCGAGGCGCGTCTCCCGGTTGGCCTGCCTACACGCCAGGAGACTTCGTCAGCGGCCGAAACTTCACCATCGCCGAGATCAACCAGGCCAGGGGCGTGGTCGTCCTCTCCGAGAAGCTGGCGGAGGTGCTCTTTGGACAGCTCGACCCCATCGGCAAGCGCGTGCGCGTCTACGCGGGTCGGCGAGCCACCAACGAGCTCTTCACCGTGGTCGGCGTGTACAGCTTGGCCGACAACTACTTCGGCGAGATTCAGGAGAACTTCGCGGTGGTGCCCTACACCGCCGCCGACAAGCGACTCAAGGCCCGGGACCGTTGGACGTTCATGGCCATCCAGGTCGTGCCGTACCCCGGCGCCGCCGTCGAGGCCGAGCACCAGATCGTGTCGACGCTGCGCTCCATGCGCGGCTTGGGACCGGGCGAAGAGAACAACTTCGCGACGGTCCGGGCCGACCAGATGCTGGACCTGTTCAACCAGCTCACCGGCGTGTTCTTCGCCGTGATGATCGGCCTCTCCTCGATCGGAATGCTGGTGGGGGGGATCGGGGTGATCGGCATCATGCTCATCTCGGTCACGGAGCGCACCCGGGAGATCGGCGTGCGGAAGGCGATGGGAGCGACTCGCCGGGAGATCATGTGGCAGTTCCTCATCGAGGCGTCGCTGCTCACCGCTCTCGGCGGGGCGGCCGGGCTGCTGGTGGGATGGGGTGCGTCGTCGGCCGCGGCGGCCCTCACCCCCTTGCCCGCCCGCATCCCCCTCTGGTCCGTGGGGGCGGCGATCGCCCTGGCGGCCGCCACCGGCATCCTGTTCGGCCTCCTCCCCGCCGTGCGCGCCTCCAAGCTCGATCCCGTGGACGCGTTGCGCTACGAGTGACGGCACCCGGCCACCCGAAATGATCGGGCCGCTGGATGTGCTGGCCGTCATGGCCCACCCGAGATGATCGAGCCGCTGGATGTGCTGGCCGTCATGGCCCACCCCGACGATGCCGAGATCTTGTGCGGCGGTGCGCTTCTGAAGTCGGCAGACGCCGGGGAGCGAACGGGCGTCCTGGACCTCACGGCCGGCGAAGCCGGTACCCGGGGCACTCGGGAGTCCCGGGCGCGGGAGGCCGCCGCCGCGGCCGAGCTGCTCGGGCTGGCGGACCGTCGCTGCGCAGGGCTTCCCGACGCGGGGCTGGTCAACGACCGCGAGTCCCGCGTCGCCGTGGCCCGAGAGATCCGGACGTTGCGGCCCCGAGTCGTCGTCACGCACTGGCTCCAGGGGCGCCACCCTGACCACGGTGCAGCGGCGCACCTAGCGCGGGACGCTTCCTTCTTGGCAGGCTTGCGCAACTTTCCCGGCGGCGGTGCTCCTCACGGCGGTGGCGCTCCTCACCGCCCGATGAAGGTGGTGTACGCGCTGGCGTTCCGGGAGGACCCGGTGAAGCCCACTTTCGTGATCGACATCACCGACCAGATGGAGCGGAAGGTCGCTGCCCTAGCAGCCTACGGCACCCAGTTCGAGGGCAAGACGGGCATGGGCGAGGTCTTCCCGGCGGGACGCCGTCCGTTCTTCAAGCAGCTTCGGAGCGCCCACGCCCTGTACGGCTCCCTCGTCCGTTGCGCATACGGCGAACCCTACTGGACCGAGGAGACGACGGAGGCCGCCACCCTGGGCGCGCTCTCCACACCATCGTTCTGAGAGATCAGGGCGTGGCCGGCGGCTCGGCTACGCCGGTTCGGGGCCTCCTCAGCCACCAGCCCCGAACCGGCTTCGACCAGCTACGTCGAGTTCTACCCCGGCGCGCTCGCCGCCGTGCCTATCCCGGGCAGCAGTACCATCCGCCCGGACACTCTCCATAGCACCGGACGAACGTCCAGCACCGCTGGATCGCCTGCTGCTCTTTCTTGCCGTGGTGCCGGAAGTCCCCATACCCGGCGACGCCGTGCAGCTCCTCGCCCGGCACCGATGCTCCTGCCGTCAGGGCAAGGGCCAGAAGTGCGGCTCGCAGCACGGTCGTTGCGCGGCGCTTGGTCGTTCCTTGGGTCGTTATCATCGTTTGTTCCTCCTTGGTTGGTATGTTGAGCGTTGTCGCTTCGAATCCCGGTCCATCTGGCGACGATCCACTTGTTGGGCTGTATCGAGGACGGATCCTGGAAGTAGAACAGGTCGTCCGCGACCACGTACAGGCGGGGCATGCCCGCCCGCTTCCACAGGTCGTTCCCTTCCCTGTCCACCAGCAGCAGGTCCCACACCGCGTCGTTGCCCCGGGTCTGCATCGACTGAATCGCGATCTGCCCGTCGCCGAGCAGGAAGATGTTCATGATCTGCGTGATGGCGTCGAACTCTTCCTGCATCGAGACCGGGTCCCGGGTCGTTTCGCCGCCCCTGGGAGTCGTACTCCCCGGCCGAGGCAGCGCAAGCGGGAGCGCGGCGAGGCGGTCTCCCTCGATACTGAACTTGTACAGCGTGTCCGGAATGCTCCACGCCGCCCAGATCGTGTCGGCCTCCACCACCGCCACCACTCCGGTCATGGCGAACGCCAGCGTCCGCATCTCCTCTGGCACCATCATGGGCAGAAAGCTTCGCTCCACCTCGCCGGTTTCGCGGTTCCAGCGGTGCAGGAACTCTCCCGGCGCCCTGCCGGGACCCATCCTGTGGCCGGCCAGCAGGTAGCGTCCGCCTCCCAGGTCGTGCGCGGCAATCATGTCGATGCCCGGCACGTACGCGAGCTGAACCGAATCCGGGCCGTGTGAGGAAAGGAAGGTCAGGCGCCCCGCGCCCGGGTCGGCGACCACCAGCTCGCCTGCCCGGGTCCTGTGCGCCGTGATGGGGAAGGTGAATTCGCCTGGTCCATCTCCTCGTCTCCCGAAGTTCGCTCGAAGCCCGCCGTCCACTCCGTAGACGCGCACCTCGCCTTCCATCGGCTCGGTGACCAACAGCTCCCCCGGATCACCGACGGTCACCATCGGCTGGACGGTCAGGACTTGAGCGTTCTCTTCCAGTCCGAGGGAGTCCACGACCTGGAAAGCGTCGTCTAGTGCGCCCGAGGCCAGCGGCTCGGGCGGAGCGGCCGTCGGCTCGGGTGGAGCATCCGCAAGCTCGGGCGGAGCATCGTCTGCACCGCAGGCGATCAACGCGACGGCCCAGGCCAGGGCGCAAGAAGCCCGGACAGTTGGGTGGGATGCTCTGGTTCTCACCGGCGACTCCTGTGGGATTGGTGCGGCGGGCGGCGTCCGCCAGCTTGCGTGCGGCCGCCGCCCGCCATGGGAAACGGGGCGCGGGGAGGCGCGAGGCCGATCCCGCTCTAGTGTGGGCTCGATGTCCTTACCGTGGCTCGATCTCCAGATCGAACGGGCGGCGGTGAGGACCGTTGTCCCAGCAGCAGTAGCCGAAGCCACACCACAGGATGCACGCCGAGTAGGGACCGATGAGCAGCTTCCGCTCCCGATGGAGCTGCGCTTCCGCTCGGTTCTCGATGGAGGCTTCGAAACCTCCGGCCACCGGCGCACCGGCCGTCATGACCAACGCCAGGCCGGCGGCCGAGAACAGTGTCTTGGTCAGGCTTCTCGTCGTACGCTTGCTTGCTTGATTCTTCATGGTTCGTTCTCCTTGCGAGTTGGGTTCGAGTTGTTCGTTCGTTCGTTGCCGTCGACCGACCGGGCCAGCCGCAGCAGCACTTCGTCCAAGTCATAGGACTCCCAGTCGGGAGCGCCGGGAAGAGCCGGATCGGGCACGGCAGCCTCCACGGTTCCGTCTCCTCCGACTACGTACAGCGCGGGAAGCACGGCAGCCCTGCCGAACTCCCCGGCGTACTGCGTTGGCGTCCGCGTGTGGACCGCCGCCTCGATTCGCTCCGACGCCAGAAACCCGGCCACGATCTGCCTTTCGTGCGCGTCGTGCGCGTCGCGTCCGCCCACTGCGACCACGACGGTCTCCAGGCTCCGGGACGAACGGTGCTGGAGCCGACGGGCGACCCACGACGACTCGGCCAGCTTGCACGTCAGGCAGTCCACCGAGTTGAACGTCCAGATCAGAGCCGGCCCGCGCCCCGAGAGCTTGAGGGACGGCGGCGCCGGATCCCCGACGCTCAGTGCCGTCCTGCCGCCGACTCCGCCGACGCCGCCAACACCGCCGACTCCGCAGGCGGCCAGCGCCACCAACGCCAGCACCACCACCGCCAACGCAGTAGCCGGCAGCGCAGTGGCCGGCAGCGCGGCCGCCGACGTGACGGTCGTACCCCTCTCGACACCGCCCGCGGCGCGACCCCGGGCCGAGCGAATCGTCCTCACCGCATCTCCTTTCCATCGCTTCGGGCTGGGGGCCGCCAACAGGACCCGCACGGCCTGCCAGACGGGCCGGCGGACGCCCGAAGGACGGTGCTTTCCGCCGACGCCTTAAGGATGTCGCCGCGAATTGGGCGTTTGGATAGCTGGATGGGACTAATTTTATTTTGTTGGAAAGCACCAGCCAGCGACGGGCAGCGCCGTGGCTTCAGAGGCGGACGCCTCGGGCCCGCAACCAGCCTTCGATCGTCTCCCGGATCTCCCCCAGACGCGCTTCGGTGGCGGCCTCGCAGCGCACCGTGATCGCGGGCTGGGTGTTCGAAGCCCGAACCAGCCCCCAACCGTCCCCAAAGAGTACTCGCGCACCGTCCATGCCGATCACTTCGTGCTCCTGAGCGAAGTGCTCCGTGGCGTCGGCCACCAACTCGAACTTCTCCGACTCGGGCACCTCGATCCGCATCTCGGGCGTGGATGCGTACGACGGCAATGCCGCCGTCATCTCGGCCAGCGAGCGTTCCGACCCGGCGATCAGCTCCACCAAGCGGCACGCGGCGTAGAGGGCGTCGTCGAAGCCGTAGTAGTCGTCGGCAAAGCAGATGTGGCCCGAGAGCTCGCCGGCGATCGGCGCTCCCGTCTCCCTCATCTTCTCCTTGACCAGAGAGTGGCCCGTCTTCCACATCACCGGCACGCCCCCTGCCTGCTCGAACACCTCGGGCAGGACCTGGGAGCACTTCACGTCGAACACCAGCTGGACGCCGGGTCCGACCCGCCGGAGGACATCCAGGCCGAAGAACAGGAGCAGCACGTCCGCCGGGACGATCCGTCCCTGGCTGTCCACCACGCCGATCCGGTCCGCGTCGCCGTCGAAGCCGATCCCCACCTCCGCGCCGTGGCGGCGAACCTCGGCGGCAAGGTCCCTCATGTTCTCGGCCACCGTGGGGTCCGGGTGGTGGTTCGGAAAGGTCCCGTCGGATTCGCAGTAGAGGGGAACGACCTGGGCGCCCGCCGCCTCCAGAAGCTCCACGGCCACCACCGCGCCCGTTCCGTTTCCGCAGTCCACCACCACCTTGACCGGACGGGCCGGGCGGAAGCGCCCCGCCACCGCAGCCACGTAGGTGCTCAGCACGTCCGCGCGCTCCACGGTGCCCGGGGTCGAGGACATGCCCGGGGTCGAGGATGTGCCGGGAGCCGAGGACATGCCGGAGACGGAGGCCGTGCTCGGGGTCAAGCGGATCCGTCGCAGCAGCGCCTGGATCGCGTCCCCGTGAAGCGACGCCTTCGCCACCGTCATCTTGATGCCGTTGTACTCGGAGGGGTTGTGGGAACCGGTGACTTGCAGCGACCCGTGAGCCTCAAGCTCGTACTCGGCGAAGTAGGCGACGGGCGTGGGCACGGTTCCCAATCTGATCACGCGGCAACCCGATGCTCGGACGCCGGCAACGAGCCCGTCCGCCAGCCACGGAGACGATGGACGGTTGTCCTGGCCCACCACCACCTTGGGAGACGCTACTCCCGTGCGTTCCCGAAGCTCGGCGCCGTAGGCCCGGCCCACTGCCGCGCCGATCGACGGGTCCAGGCTCTCGCCCACGATCCCCCGGATGTCGTACTGCCGGAAGATTCCGCTGGGCACCTCCACCGGCCCGACCTGAACGCGCATCTTGCTACGGGGCGGGGCCCTAACGACCGGCCACAGCCTCCACCAAGCCCTCCACCGCCTCCATCGCCAGCTCCAGGGGAGCCGCCGGGAAGACGCCGGTCAGCAGCACCAGTCCCGCGCCCACCAGAAGAACCAGGTGCGCGGCCACTGGCACGGACAGGCGAGCCGTAGGCGCGTCCTCCGGGGCGTCCTTCATCCACATGTACCAGGCTACCCGCAGGTAGTACCAGTAGGACACCACCGTCGTGAGGACGAGGATGACCGAGAGGATCCAGAGGCGCGCGTCGGCAGCCCCCTGAAGGAGGAAGAGCTTGGCCATGAAGCCTCCGGTCCCCGGGAAGCCGGCGAGGGAGAGCAGGAAGATCGTCATCAGTACGCCCAGGATCGGATTTCGCCAGCCGAAGCCGCCGAAGTCCTCGATCTTGGAGCCGCGCTCCGACTGGCTTCCCGCCACGATCAGGACGGCGAAGGCACCCACGTTCATGACCGTGTAGACCAGCAGGTAGAAGAGCAGTCCTGCCGCTGCCGTGTCGTTGCCGGCCACCAGCGCCACCAGCAGGTAGCCGCCGTGGGCGATGGAGGAGTACGCCAGCATCCTCTTCACGTCCGCCTGGATTACGGCGATGAGGTTGCCGACCACCATCGTCGCCGCCGACAGCCACCACAGGATCGGCGCCCACTCCGCCGACGCGCCGTCGAGCCCCACCAGGAAGACCCGCATGAACGCCACGAACGCCGCCGACTTCACCGAGGCGGCCATGAACGCCGTCACTGGCGTGGGCGCACCCTGGTAGACGTCCGGCGTCCACATGTGGAACGGAACCGCCGACACCTTGAAGGCGAAGCCCGCAGCCAGCAGCGCCACTCCCATCAGCAAGAGGCCCCGAACCGCCGTGCCCTCCTCTACCGCGACGGCGATCTCGTGGATGTTGACGCTCCCGGTCGCGCCGTAGATCAGTGCGATCCCGAAGAGAAGGAAGCCGCTGGCGAAGGCGCCCAGCAGGAAGTACTTCAGGCCCGCCTCCGCCGAACGTCGGTCTCGTCGGTTGAAGGCGGTCAGCGCGTAGACGCCGATCGACATGAGCTCCAGGCCGAGGAACACGATCATCAGGTCCCGTGCCGACGCCATGAACATCATGCCGACCACGGCGAAGAGGATCAGCGAGTAGTACTCCCCCGCCTGAAGTCTCTGCCGGGCCACGTAGTCCAGAGAGACGACCACGGCGAAGGCGGCGCCCAGGAGGAAGACCCAGTTGGCGAAGAGGCGGAAGCGGTCCACGGCGATCATCGCCGTAGCGCCGTCTTCCGTCACTCCCGCGTACAGCCAGCCGTTGGCGACCGCCGCCGCGGCCAAGCCCGCCAGGGAGATCCACCCCAGCTCGTGGCCTGGGCCGCCCTCGCGCTTCCGAGCGACCCCTGCCAGAAGCACCGCCATTCCCACCACCGAGAGCACGGCCTCCGGCGCCAGCGCCAGCAGGTAGTGGAAGCCGGATGAGTAGTCGAGGAGCATGCGATCAGTCCTCGTTCGGCTCGGTCGGCGCGTCGAGCCGGAGCGCAACGGTCTCGGACGGCGCACTGGGCAGGAGCGCACCAATCTCGGCAGGCGCACCGGTCTCGGCAGGGCTGGCCGCTTCCACCCGCGCCAGCACCCGCTCCACGCTGGGCCCCATCCGGTCGAGGAACGGGGTCGGGTGGACGCCGATCCAGATCATCAGGGCCACCAGCGGCGCCAAGATGGCGATCTCGCGCCGAGAGAGGTCGGGGAAGCGGCGGTTCGCCGGCTCCGTCGACGGGTTGAAGAGGAGCCGCTGGACCATCGGCAGCATGTAGTAGGCCGCGAACACTACGCCGGTCGTCGCCACCACAGCCGCCACGGGATGCGTCTCGAAGGCGCCCAGCAGTGCCAGGAACTCGCCCACGAAGCCGCTGGTGCCCGGCAGGCCGATCGACGCCAGCGCGGTGATCACGAAGGCGGTTGCGAAGAAGGGCGCGGCCCGGGCGATGCCCCCGAAGTCCTTCACCAGACGCGTGTGGCGGCGCTCGTACATCATCCCCAGCAGAAGGAAGAGTGCGCCGGTGGACACGCCATGGCTGATCATGACCACAAGGCCGCCCTGGAGACCGTTCACCGTGAGGGCGAAGACGCCGATCACCACGAACCCCATGTGGGCGACGGACGTGTACGCCACCAGCTTCTTGGCGTCGGGCTGAACGGCGGCCACCCACGCCGCGTAGACGATCCCCACCACTCCCAGCGTCAGCATCGTCGCGACCACCACCGGATGCTGGGCCGCGTCGGGAAAGAACGGCAGCAGGAAGCGAAGGAAGCCGTAGGTGCCCATCTTCAGCAGCACCGCCGCCAGGATCACCGATCCGGGAGTCGGCGCCTCCACATGGGCGTCGGGCAGCCATGTGTGGAGCGGGAAGACGGGAACCTTGATCCCGAACGCCAGAGCGAAGGCGGCGAAGAGCCAGAGCTGCTCCCGCAGGTCCAGCCCCGCCCCGAGGAAGGCGTCGTAGGAGAACGAGCCGGCGCCCCCGGCGAAGTACATGTAGAGGATCGCCACCAGCATGAGGAGCGATCCCACCGCCGTGTAGAGAAAGAACTTGACCGCCGCGTAGATCCGTCGCTTGCCGCCCCAGATTCCCACGATGAAGTACATGGGAACCAGTGTGAGTTCGAAGAAGACGTAGAAGAGGAGCAGGTCCGTGGCCAGGAAGACGCCGACGACGCCCGTCTCCAGCAGCAGCATGAGGGCGTAGAAGCTTTTCTGCGCCGGGTGACGTACTCGAAGGAACCCAGGATCGCGATGGGGGTCGTGAGGGTGGTCAGGACGACCATGAAGAGGGAGATGCCGTCCAGCCCCAGCGCGTACTCCACGCCCCACGCCGGGATCCACGGTGCGGACGAGACGAAGGCGAAGGCGCCTTGGGACGGGTCGTAGGCCCACCAGAGGCCGCAGCTGACCAGGAAGAGAACGGCCGACCAGCGGAACGCCACGTGCTTGGCGCGCTCCTTCGGGGCCGCCAGGACATGGACCATCCCGGCCAGGGGCCCCCACACCAGGGCGTGGAGGATCCAGCTCTCGTATCCGATCGAGGCGAGGAAGTCCGTCATGGCATCAGGGCAGGAGGACCGCCGCCCCCAGGACGAGGAGGGCGCCCAGCGCCAGCATGAAGGCGTACATGTTCACCTGGCCGGTCTGGAAGATGCTGCCGATCCAGCCGACCACGCGGGTGAGGCTTCCCGTGAAGTTGACGAAGCCGTCGATCACCACCGAGTCCACGACCTTCCAGCACCAGCGGGAAGCGGCCAAGAGGGGGCGGACCACGACGCGGTCGTAGGCTTCGTCGAAGTACCACTTGCCTTGCAGGAAGCGGTCCAGGGCGGTTCGGGGACCAGGGTCGGCAGCAGCAGCAAGGTACTTGCGACGTCCCAGGACGCGGAACGTTGCCAGCACCACCACCGCGGCCGCCCCCGTGGACCCGAGCGCCCAGGCGAACTCGCCGCCGCCGACCGGAGCCGACTTGGCCGCCTCGCCCATGGCGCCGACCTGTATCTCTTCGGCGGCGTGGATCACCGGGCCGAGCCAGTGGTGCAGCGCCTCTGCGGGAACGGCACCGAAGAGGCCCAGCGCAGTCTGGTGGAGGGCCTCCGGCACGTTGAGCCAGCCGCCCAAGACCGAGAGCGCGGCGAGCACCACCAGGGGCACCGTCATGACCCGAGGTGCCTCGTGGAGGCGGGACGCGCCGGGCCCGGTGCGGTTGGCGCCGTGGAAGGTCATCACCATCAGCCGCGCCATGTAGAAGGCGGTGAGGAGGGCGGTGAGCAGCGCCAAGCCCCAGTACGCTCCGTACAGCCCGCCGAAGGGGTTCGACTCGGCGCCGGCCCAGGCCCCGGCGTACCAGATGATCTCGTCCTTGGAGAAGAAGCCGGCGAAGGGCCAGATCCCGGCGATTGCGAGGGTGGCGATCCCCATCACCGCCCAAGTCAGGGGCATGTGCTTCCGCAACCCGCCCATGTTGCGCATGTCCTGGGGGTCGGCCCCGTCCACGGCGTGGTGCATGGCGTGGATCACCGCGCCGGCGCCCAGGAAGAGGAGGGCCTTGAAGAAGGCGTGGGTCACCAGATGGAAGACTGCCGCCGCGTACGCCCCGACGCCCGCCGCCAGGAACATGAAGCCCAGCTGCGACACGGTGGAGTAGGCCAGGACCTTCTTGATGTCGTGCTGCCGGAGGGCGATCGTCGCCGCCACGAAGGCGGTCAGCACGCCGACGCCCGCCACCACCGCCTGGCTGGTGGGCGCAAGGGCGTAGAGGGCCGACGAGCGCACGACCATGTAGACGCCGGCGGTGACCATCGTCGCGGCGTGGATCAGCGCGGAGACGGGAGTGGGGCCGGCCATGGCGTCGGGCAGCCAGACGTGGAGGGGCACCTGGGCGCTCTTCCCTGCCGCGCCCAGCATCAGCAGCAGGGTGATCGTCGTGACTGCGGCCCCGCCGTAGACGAACGCCCCTTCGGCGCCGGCGGCCACCGACACGAAGTCCAACGTCCCAAAGGCTTGGAAGATCAGGAAGATGGCCAGCAGGAAGCCGAAGTCGCCGATCCGGTTGACGATGAACGCCTTCTTGCCCGCGTCGGACTTCTCCCGGTCGCTGAACCAGTAGCCGATCAGCAGGTAGCTGCACAGCCCCACTCCTTCCCAGCCCACGAACATCGTTCCGTAGCCGGAGCCCAGGACCAGCACCAGCATGAAGAAGACGAACAGGTTCAGGTAGGCGAAGTAGCGGGGGTAGCCCGGGTCGTCCCGCATGTAGCCCACGCTGAAGACGTGGATGAGGAAGCCGACGCCGGTCACCACCAGCATCATCGCCAGGGAGAGGGGGTCCAGGTGCAGCGCCGCTTCGATCCGCAGCGTCTCGGTGGCGATCCAGGTCCAGTAGGGACCGGCGATCACGGGTTCGTCCAGGTGTGCGCCCAAGGCCGTGGCGAAGTTGATCGCCGCCAGGGCGAACGCCGCCCCCATCACGCCGGGGCCGATCCACGTCGGCAGGGTGTGGGTGCGGGGGCGAACCTTGCCGGCGAAGGGGTCCCACTCGGTGCCCGCCCGGACGGCGGCCGAGGAGCGTCGGGCCGCGCAGAGCGCCAGCACAGCGTTGGCGGCAAACCCCAGCAGAGGCAGGAGGACCACCAGGCCGGGCAGGAACGGCTCCCAGTGGGCGGCCTCCTGGGGCGTCGCGAGGAGTGCCACGGAAGCTACCACTTCAGCAAGTTGAACTTGTCCACGCGCACCGTCTTGTAGTGGCGGAAGATCGCGATGATGACGGCCAGCCCCACGGCGGCCTCGGCGGCGGCCACGGTCATGACGAAGAACACGAACACCTGCCCCTCGATCCCCACCACGCGGGAGAACGCCACGAACGCCAGGTTCACGGCGTTCAGCTGCAGCTCGATGCACAGGAACACGATGATGGCGTTGCGGCGCACCACGACTCCCAGGGAGCCGATCACGAAGAGGATCGCGCTCAGCGCGAGGGCGGGTTCGACGAGCATCGGTTCCAAGGTCAGTCGCGGGGCTTGGCGAGAGCGACGGCGGCCACGATCGCTACCAGCAGGAGCAGGCCGGTCAGCTCAAAGGCGACCACGTAGTCGGTGAAGAGGGGATCGGCGATGGCGCCCACCACGCCCTTCTCCCGCATCGCCGCGTCGATCGCTTGGCCCGTAGCGGCGTCGGCGCTCGTTCCGGCCGCGCCCGCGTCGGAGAACCCCATCGTCAGCACGCCGGCGGTGAGCCCGGTGACCACGAAGGCCAGGAGGAACCAGAGTCCGAACTTCACGTCGGCCTGGTACTCGTGGCCCAGGTTCAGAAGCATGATCACGAAGAGGAAGAGGACCATGATCGCCCCGGCGTAGACGATCACCTGCACCGCCGCCAGGAAGTGTGCCTCCAGCAGCACGTAGATGCCGGCCACGGAAGCCAGCGTGGCGATCATGAAGAGGAGGCTCGCCACCGGGCTGCGACCGGTTACGACCCCAGCCGCGCCGCCGGCGGCCACCACCGTGAAGAGGACGAAGAGGATCCAGGTCATTCGGAGCGCGGATCCGATGGGTCCCAGAGGAGAGTCGTGGGGTGGTCCTGCTCCATCAGGCGGTCCAGGTCGTACACGAAGCGGTCGCGGGTGTACTCGGCGTTCTCGAAGTGGCGCCCCACGTGGATCGCCTCCACCGGGCACACCTCCTGGCACATGCCGCAGAAGATGCAGCGGAACTCGTCGATCTCGTAGACGATGGGATAGCGGTTGCCTTGGTCGTCCTCGCCGCCCACCAGGCGGATGCAGTTGGCCGGGCACACGGTGGGACAGAGACCGCACGCCACGCACTTGGGCCGGCCGTCGGCGTGGACTTCCATCCGGTGCGTGCCTCGCCAGCGCGGGTGGAGGGCAGGCTGCTCCTCCGGGTACTCCAGCGTCGCCGATTCGGGGCGCACCATGTGCTTGAAGGTGAGGCTCATCCCCTTGAGCGTGGCCCGCATGTAGGAGGTGCGGCCCGCCTCTGGGCGCTTCATCACCTTGACGGAGATCGCCATGGCCGTGGCTGCCTTTCTAGCTCGGGGAGAGTGGGGCCGAAGTCGGCGCCGACGCGGGAGCTCGGCGCGCCGGGCGCCGCTTCCCGTGGGCGTGGGCGCCGCCGATGATCCGGTCCCGGTCCACGACGAAGAGGAACGCGAAGGTGGCCAGCCCGCTCACGCCGGTGAGCGCCAGCCCGTAGAAGAGTCCGAAGGGCACTCCCAGCTGGTCCAGCACCAGGATCGTGCCTCCCACCAGGACCACGTACGCCAGGGCCGCCGGGAGGAGCACCTTCCAGCCCAGGTGCATCACCTGGTCGTAGCGGAAGCGGGGCAGCGTCCACCGCACCCAGATGAAGAGCAGGAGGAAGAACGCCGTCTTGGCGCAGAACGAGGCCAGCGTGAGGAGGGTGACCAGGACTGTGGGCGTGGCGGGGATCGGGGCGCCGGCGTCGTCGAAGCCTCGGATCAGCGCGCCCTCGTGGTAGAACATGTCGTCGCCGGTCCAGAAGGGCACGTCCCAACCGCCGAAGAAGAGGGTCGCCATCAGCGCCGAGGCCGTCACCACATGGGCGTACTCGGCGATGAAGAACATGGAGAACTTCATCGCCGAGTACTCGGTGTGGTAGCCGGTGATCAGCTCGGACTCGGCTTCGGGCATGTCGAAGGGAAGCCGGTTCGTCTCGGCAAACGCCGACACCACGAAGAAGACGAACGCTAGCGAGAGGGGGAACACGAACCACAGCTCCAGCGCCTGCTGCCTTGCCACCACTTGGGTCAGGGTCACGTTGCCGGCCAGTAGGAGCACCGCCACCAGGCTCAGTCCCAGCGCCACCTCGTAGGACACCATCTGGGCCGACGCCCGCAGCCCGCCCAGAAAGGCGTACTTGTTGTTGGATGCCCAGCCCCCCAGGACCAGGCCGTACACCGCCAGCGACGACAAGGCCAGGATGTACAGCACGCCGATCGGCACGTCGGCCACGATCATGTCCACCGTGCCCCAAGGCGTCGGCAGGGGGGCGGCGAAGGGGATCACGGCAACGGTCACCAGGGCGGGCGTGATCGCCAGGGCCGGTCCCAGAAGGAAGTAGAACTTGGACGCCGTCCCCGGCATCGTCTCTTCCTTGAGGATGTTCTTGATCCCGTCGGCGATCGGCTGCAGGAGTCCCTGGGGGCCGACCCGGTTGGGTCCCAGACGGTCCTGGATGAAGGCCGAGACGCGCCGCTCGGCGAAGGTCATGTAGGCGACCACCACCATGAGCACCGTGAAGACCGCCAGCACCTTGACGGCCCCGACCACGACGAACCCAAGGGTGGAGAACTGGTGCATCTCGTTCATGGCGCGCCCCGGTCGGCATCGGCGGCGGTCGCCGCGCCCGCGTCGGCCAGCGGCGCCCCACTCGCGCCCAGCGCGTCGTACTCCAGCCCGGCGAAGGCGGGGTGCGCGGCGGCGAGGGCCGCAAAGGCGCCGGCGGCACGGGAGGGCGGCGCCTGCTGGCCCGCGAGAGCGGCCGCGAGGGCTCCCAGCGCCAGCCATGCGGGCCGGGCCGTCCCAGGGGGGCGGAGGGCCGGCTGAAGGCGCTGCACCCTGCCCTGCGCGTTCACGAACGTCCCCTCCTGCTCGGCGAAGGTCGTGACGGGGAGAACGAAGTCCGCGCTGGCGACGGCCGGCGAGTCGTGGGCGCCCAAGTACACGAAGAGCGCGGCCTTCGCCCCGAACTCCTCCGGCTGGTCCCGAAGCTCGTCGCCCAAGACCAGCAGAACGCCGTCGTGGTCGGCCACGTCGTCCAGACCGCCTTCGCCCTGGTCGTCCCCGGCCCTTTGGAAGCCCAGCAGCCCGGCCCCGTCCACGTTGGGCGCCAAGTCGCGGCGGCGGATCAGCAGGGGGAACCCTGGGAGCGGCTCCTCGTCCGGCGCCCTGGGGGAGCGGAAGAGCCGCGCCGCAACCGAACCGGCGGCTTGGGCGACGGCATCGAGGGCTGCGAGCCCTTCGTTGGGCCACAGCGGCGAGGCGACCACCATCACCTCCGCGCCCTGGAGCTCGAGAAGACGCTGGTGGAGAGTGCCCAGGGCCTCTCGCCACTCCGACTCCTTGCGCTGGGAGCCGCGCCCGACCAAGGGAGACGCCAAGCGTCCCGGCCGGTTGATCCACTCGTAGCTCTCGCGACCGTAGTCGCACATCCAGTGGCCGTTGACCTCCTGGTTCTCACGAGGCTTGATCCGCTGCACCAAGTTGTCGCGGGTGTGAAGCTCTACGTTGCAACCCTGGCTGCACCCGGCGCACAGCGTGGGCGTGTGGTCCAGGTCCCAGGCCCGCGCCTTGTGGAGGAAGTCCTTGGAGACCAGCGCCCCCACGGGACAGATGTCCACCACATTGCCCGCGTAGGAGGCGTCCTCCAGGCCCTGGTCGAAGAAGGTGTCGATCACGGCTCGGCTCCCCCGCTCCACCACCGTGAGCCGAGGGTCGCCCGCCACCTCCTCCATGAAGCGAACGCACCGCGTGCACATGACGCACCGGTCGCCGTAGTAGAGCACGTCGCCGCCGAAGTCGTCGCGCCCGAAGACCCGCTTGGGCTCGTGGGCCCGTCCATGCTTCCGACCCTCTGCGAAGACGTAGTCCTGCAGCTTGCACTCGCCGGACATGTCGCAGATCGGACAGTCCAGCGGGTGGTTCACCAAGTAGAACTCGAAGACGCCCTGGCGCATCTTCAGCGCCTCGTCGCTGTCGGTGCGGACCACCTGCCCGTCCTGGGCCATCGTCACGCACGAAGGCTGGAGCTTGGGCGCGCCCTCCACCTCCACCAGGCAGACCCGGCACTGGGCCGGCGCCGACAGGCCAGGGTGGTAGCAGTAGTGAGGCACCTCGACGCCCGCGGCGGCGGCGGCTTGGAGCAGCGAAGAGCCGTTGGGGACCTCGACCTGGTGGCCGTCGATCGTCAGGGCAACCGTTTCGGGCTTGCGGCCGTTGTCCGACATGGGCACTCTCTGGGGCTCGGAAGGTCAGGCGGCGCCGACGCGCTCGCCTCGGCGGATGAGGGCCAAGTAGTCGTCTCGGAACTTCTGGATCGACGAGATGACGGGCGCGGCGAGGGAGTCGGAGAGGACGCAGATCGTGGTTCCCGTCATCTGGTCCGATATCTGCATCAAGGTGTCCAAGTCGTCTTCGGTGCCTCGGCCGTTTTCGATGCGACGGAGGATGCGGGCCGCCCACGACGTGCCCTCGCGGCAGGGAGTGCACTGCCCGCAGGATTCGTGGGCGTAGAAGTCCGCCATCCGGCGCACCTGCCTCACCACGTCGGCGGTCTCGTCCATGACGATCACCGAGGCGCAACCCAGCATGGAGCCGGCCGCTTCGACGCCCTCGTAGCACAGCTCGCACGAGGCGCAGTCGCGCGCGTCCATGATCGGCACCGAACTGCCCCCCGGGATCACGGCCTTGAGCTTCGCGCCGTTGCGCATCCCGCCGCACACGTCCTCGATCAGCTCCATGAGGGGAAAGCCCAGGGGAAGCTCGTAGTTGCCGGGCCGCTGCACGTGTCCCGAAACGCAGAACAGCTTGGTGCCGGGGCTCTTCTCGGTGCCCCATTGGCGGTACCACTCGCCGCCGTGCCGTGCCACATGGGCCGCGGCGGCCAGGGTCTCCACGTTGTTGATCGTGGTCGGCATCCCGAAGGCGCCCACGGCGGCCGGAAAGGGCGGCTTGATGCGAGGCTCGCCCCGGCGTCCTTCGAGGGAGCTCATCAGCCCCGTCTCTTCGCCGCAGATGTACGCGCCGGCACCCACGTGGAGGGTCACGTCGATCTCCACGCCGGAGCCCAGGATGTCCTTGCCCGCCAAGCCCGCCGCGTAGGCTTCTTCCAGCGCCTTGGCCAGCACCTGGGTCGCCTCGAAAAACTCGCCGCGCAAGTAGATGTAGCAGTGGGAGGCGCCGATGGCGTAAGCGCCCACCAGGCATCCCTCGATGAGCTGATGGGGCGTCCAGCGGATGATCTCCCGGTCCTTGAAGGTGCCCGGCTCCGATTCGTCGGCGTTGCACAGCAGGTAGTGAGGTCGCTTGGCGTCCTTGGGCATGAACGACCACTTGAGGCCCGTGGGGAAGCCCGCCCCGCCCCTGCCCCGAAGCCCCGACGCCTTCACGTCGGCCACTGTGGCCTCCCGGCCGATCTCCAACGCCCGGGCGATCCCCTGGTAGCCGCCCCGGGCCTTCCATCCGTCCACGGTGCGGGCCGCCGGATCGCCGAAGGCGTCGCTCATGAGGCGGACTTCCTTCTCGTGGCGGTAGGGGTATGCCATCTCGGACCTCTTCTAGCTCTGGGCGGCCGTCGTCTGGGCGGCCGTCGTCTCGGCCTTCAGGCGTTCCATGATGGCGGGAACGTCGTCGGCGTTCACGTCCTCGAAGTAGCGGGAGTTGATCTGCACGCAGGTGGGGAAGCCGCACGCCGCCAGGCACTCGGCCTCGATCACGGTGAACTCCCCGTCCGCCGAGGTCTCGCCCAGCTCGGTGCCGGCGTGGTCCAGAAACGCCGCCAGCACCTCTTCGGCGCCGCACAAGTTGCAGGAGATGTTGGTGCAGACCTGCACCAGGAAGCGGCCCACCCGACGCTTGTTGTACATCGTGTAGAAGGTGGCGACCCCACGAACGTACGCCCGGCCTAGGCCCAGCAGTTCGGCCACCTCGTCCATCGTCCCTGGAGAGACGTGGCCCCGCAGCTCCTGCGCCATGTTCAGCACCGGCAGCAGAGCGGCCTGCGACGTGGGGTACCGCTCCAGGATCTTGCCCAGGCGCTCCTTGTAGGGACCCTCGAAGAGCGGCGCCGACGGGTCCTTCTCGGCCAGCATGTAGGGCAGGCTCGGCGACGCGCCCGGGTGTCCGCCGTCGAGAGGCCGCTCGCCCACGTAGGAGTCGCCGCGAACGTCGGCCTCGGTCAGGTCGAACTCGCCGGTGTTGCCGGCCCATCCCGGGTTGCGGAAGGGGGCGGCGCTCACCGGTCGATCTCCCCCAGCACGATGTCCAGGCTGGCGTTGATCACGATCAGGTCCGCCATCAGGTGACCCTCCGACAGCTTCGGGATCGCCGAGAGGTTGACGAACGACGGCGGACGGATCCGCCAGCGCACCGGCTTGGGTCCCCCATCGCCCACCACGTACATCCCCAGCTCTCCCTTCGACCCCTCCACCGAGAACCAGCAGTCCTCGGCGGGAGCCGGTATGCCCTCGGTGATCAGCTTGAAGTGATGGATCATCGACTCCATGTCGGACATGCAGTCGGTCTTGGAGGGCAAGGAGACCCGGGGGTCGTCCACGTCCATGGGGCCGTTGGGCAGCTTGTCCAGCGCCTGGTGCAGGATGCGGACGCTCTGGCGCATCTCCTCCATCCGGACCAAGTAGCGGTCGTAGCAGTCGCCGTGGCAGCCGATGGGGACCTCGAAGTCGTAGTTCTCGTAGTCGTAGTAAGGCCGGTCCTTGCGCACGTCGTAGGGGACGCCGCTCGCCCGCAAGTTGGCCCCGGTGAGGCCGCAGTTCACCGCCTCTTCCGCCGAGATCGCGCCGATCCCCTGGGTGCGGCCCACGTGGATGGCGTTGCAGGTGAGGAGGCCCTCGATCTCGTCCAAGGTGGCCGGCAGGTTGTCGGCGAACTCGCGCACGCCCTTGGTCCATCCTTCTGGCAGGTCGGCCATCATCCCGCCGATGCGGGTGGCGGAGGTGGTGATCCGGGCGCCGGTGAGGGCCTCGTGGAGCTTGTACACCTTCTCTCGTTGCTGGAAGGCGTAGAGGAAGGGGGTGAAGGCGCCCACGTCGATCGACCAAGTGCCCAGCCAGAGGAGGTGGGAGAAGATTCGGTCCAGCTCCATGCATACGACGCGCGCGACCCGGCAGCGGTCGGTGACCTCGATCCCCATCAGCTTCTCGACGGCCATGACATAGGCGCAGTTGTAGATGAGGGGCGCCAAGTAGTCCATGCGGTCGGTGAGGGGGACGACCTGGTTCCAGGTGCGGTACTCGCCCAGCTTCTCGAACGACGAATGGAGGTAGCCCAGCCGGGGCGTGATCTTGACCACCGTCTCGCCGTCCAGCTCCACCACCAGGCGCAGGACGCCGTGGGTGGCCGGGTGCTGCGGACCCACGTTCACCAACATCGTCTCGGAGCCCAGCTCCGGCTCCGGGGCGTCGAAGGGGTCGAGAGGGCTGGCCACCAGGGCGCCGCCGGGTCCCATCTCCGGGTTGCGGGCAGCCGCGTATTCGACGGTGGAGACGCTCATCGGGCGGGGCTAGGGGGCAGGTGCGCCGGTGCCGGCAGGTGCGCCAGCAGGGTTCGCGTCGGCCAGCTGGGGAGTGCGATCGGCAATCTCCCCAGGGACGTAGTAGTCCTCCGGGTCTTGCGTGAGGGCGCGACGGGTCTGCTCGGCGCGGGAGAAGCGGCCCCGCAGCGGGAAGTCCTTTCTCAGGGGGTGGCCCTCGGCGTAGTTGTCGGGCATGAGGATGCGGCGGAGGTCCGGGTGACCTCGGAAGCGGATGCCGAAGAGGTCGTACACCTCTCGCTCCAGCCAGTCGGCCCCCTGCCACACGGCGGTCGCGCTGTCGATCTCCAGGGCGTCCAGCGGGAGCTCGCACTTGATGCGGAGGGCCTTGCGGTTCGGGATCGACCACAGCTGGTAGACCACTTGCAAGGGCCGGCCGCCGCCGTGGTCCACCGCCGTCACGTCGGCCAGGTGATCGTACTGCTGGCCGGGGTCGTCGTGAAGCCACGCCAAGAGCTCCACGACCCGCTCGGGATCGGCGTACGCCACGTCCTGGTCGCCAGCGCACACCTCGTTGCGGAGCACGGCGTCGGGGAAGCGCTGGCGGAGGGCGTCCACCGAGTCGTTGACGGGGGCCACGCGCTCCGCCGTCAAGTCGAAGGGCGCGGCCGCTTCGGAGGACGCGGGGCCGTCCGCCACCACGTCGAAGGGCGACGGGGAAGCACCGGGCGTGCGGCTGGGGGAGTCGGCCGCCTGGCTGGGGGAGTCGGTGGCCATCTCGGCTACGGAAGGCGGTCCGAGGGACGGCCCACGGCGCTGGTCTCCACCAGTCCGGCCACCTGGTTCTGTTGAGTGGAGTTGCCGAACGGCCCCGTCAGGTCGACCACCTCCTGGTCGCCGGCTCTGGGACGGCCGGTGGCGTCGGGGTCTTCGGCTCGCAGCTCGGAGTGACGGGCCAGGGTCTCGCCCCGGATCTTCTCCTGGACCATCATCAGGCCGTAGATGAGGCCCTCGGGCCTGGGCGGACAGCCAGGGATGTACACGTCCACGGGCACGATCGTGTCGATCCCCTGCACCATGGAGTACACGTCGAAGACGCCCCCCGACGACGCGCACGCCCCCATGGAGATGCACCACTTCGGCTGCATCATCTGATCCCAGATGCGGCGCAGCACAGGAGCCAGCTTGTAGGGGACCCGGCCGGCGCAGATCAGCACGTCCGCCTGCCGAGGGCTGAAGGACATGCGCTCCATGCCGAAGCGGGCCAGGTCGTAGTTGCTTGCCGCCGACGCCATCATCTCGATGGCGCAGCACGCGGTGCCGAAGGGCATGGGCCACAGGGAGTTGCGCCGGGCCCAGTTGACCACGAAGTCCAGCTTGGTCGTGAGGAAGGTGGGCGATCCGGAGCCGAAGACGCCCGCTGGTTTCAGTCCCATTCCAAACCGCCCTTCTTCCATTCGTAGATGAGTCCCACCGCCAGCACCGCCACGAAGAGGAGCACTGCGACGAACGGTCCCCAGCCCAGCTCCCGGGCCCGCACGGCCCACGGAACCAGGAAGATCGTCTCCAAGTCGAAGACGATGAAGCTGATCGCCACCATGTAGAACTTGACGGAGAACCGGGCCCGCGTGTCCCCCAGCGGGATCATGCCCGACTCGTAGGGCATCGCCTTCTGGGGGGTCGGGCGACGGGGGTTCAGGATGTGGGAGGCGACCACCATCCCAACGGTGTTCAGGACGGAGACGCCGAGGATGACGAGGATCGGGGCGTAGGACTTGGTCATCGACCGTCCGGGCGGCTCCCCAGACTTGCGAGTGAGAGTTTCACGAAATGCGGACAGGGGGAATATACGACGGTTGGGCCGGGCGTTCAAGAGCCCGACGGTCGGTGTTACGGCACCTTGGCGGTCGCCGCGACCCGGCGTTTGCTTGGCTGAGCCCCGGCCTGCGGCCGTCGCCTGCGGGATGGACTTGGTCTTGGCGACGGACTCGGCTCGTCGGACGAAGGTGGCGATGCACCCATGGTCGTCTTCTCGAGGGTCTGGATGCGTCCCTCATGAACTGCCGTCCACTCCCGCCGATCGGCCAAGAGCTCGTCCTTCTGCTTCTCCCGGTGACTCTCCGCCCTGGCGAACCCTTCCTTGCGCTCCGCCTCCGCCCTAGCGAAGCCTTCCTTGCGCTCCGCTTCCGCCTCGGCGAAGCCCTCCTCCATCTGGCTTCGAAGCTTCTCGCGCTCCGCTTCCGCCCTGGCGAAGCCCTCCTTGCGTTCCGCCTCCGCCCTGGCGAACCCCTTCTCACGCTCTTCCTCCGCCCTGGCGAAGCCCTCCTTGCGTTCCGCCTCCGCTCTGGCGAAGCCCTTCTCACGCTCTTCTTCCGCCTTGGCGAAGCCCTCCTTCATCTGGCCCTCGAGGTTGGCGTTCCTCGCGTCACGCCTGTTGAGCCAAGAGATGACTCCAGACGCCACCGCTGCTCCGGCCGCCACGATCGCTGCGCCGGCTGCCACCATCGCTACTGCTGTCGTTTCGTCCATTCCCACCCCTCCGTGGCTGTTGGCCGGACATCCCCACCCGCCGCCGATTCCTCCGGGCTGACGAGGATCAAATTCGCCGAAGGAGGTCGCGCCGTCAATCGTCCAGGACACCTTCGCGGCAGTGCCGTCAGGGGACGGCGGAAGAGGCAGAGCGGCCCTCGCGTTCTGGCGGCGGCTGGACGCCCCGGCTACCTTGGCAACCCGTTCGCGGCCTTCGGGTCCCTCGTGTCCGACCCCTGCCCTCCCATCCCCCCAGCACCTCCATACCACTCCACTCATGCCCGTCAAGAGCGACCGCTGGATCCGCCGCATGGCCCGGGACCACGGGATGATCGAGCCCTTCAAGGCGAACCAAGTCCGCGACGGAAGCATATCGTACGGACTCTCGTCCTTCGGGTACGACATTCGGGTCGCGCCCGAGTTCAAGGTCTTCACCAACGTCCACAACTTGGTGGTGGACCCGAAGTCGTTCGACGAGCGGTCGTTCGTGGACGTGGCCGAGCAGGAGTGCATCATCCCGCCCAACTCCTTTGCGCTGGCCAGAACCGTGGAGCACTTCCGCATCCCCCGGGACGTGCTCGTGCTCTGCGTGGGCAAGAGCACATACGCGCGTTGCGGAATCATCGTGAACGTCACGCCTCTGGAGCCCACGTGGGAGGGCTACCTGACCCTGGAGATCTCGAACACCACCCCGTTGCCGGCGCGGATTTACGGGGGCGAGGGCATCGCCCAGCTGGTGTTCTTCCAGGGCGACGAGGCGCCGGATGTGGCGTACGCCGACCGAAGGGGCAAGTACCAAGGCCAGGCAGGCGTCACCCTGCCGAAACTCTAGCCGTCGAGACCAAATCCGTGATCCGACTCCAATCCATGCAGCACCCCTGCTCTCTCGGGCGACGCCTCCGCCTCCGCCGAGGCGTCTCGCTGATCGTCGCCCCAGCCGTCTTGGCCATGGCTTCGCCCGCGGCGGTCGTTTCCCAAGAGCCGGCCCTCACTGGCTTCACCGCGGCCCGAGCCTCCGAGCAGGCCGTCTGCGAACGACGCTTCCTTGAAGAGCCCCGCAGCGAGTCCTTCCGGGAGCACCTGCGCACGATCACCGAGCATCCCCACCCGGCGGGCTCCGAGGCCCAGAGGCGGGTCGGGGAGTACTTGGCTGGGGCGATGGAGGCGGCCGGGCTGGATGTGGTCTCCCACCCCTACGACGTCTACCTGCCGCAGCTCACCGACGACGTGGAGGCCCACATCGTCACACCGGTCGCGATGCGGCTGTCAAACCGGGAGCCGGCCCTGGAGGAGGACCGCTTCTCGGGCCACCCCGAGCTGCTGAACGGCTGGAACGCCTTCTCGGGGAGCGGCGACGTGACGGCGGAGGTGGTGTACGCCAACCAAGGCCGCCGGGAGGACTACTTGGCGCTGGACTCCATGGGCGTGTCGGTGGCGGGCAAGGTCGTCGTGGCACGCTACGGCGGGAACTTCCGGGGCTACAAGGTCAAGTTCGCCGAGGAACGAGGGGCGGCGGGCGTGATCATGTTCAACGACCCGGGAGCGGGCGGTCCCGACGCGCTATTGCCCTACCCCGACGGCCCGATGATGAACAGCCAGACGATCCAGCGCGGATCGGTGCTGACGCTGCCGTGGACCGGAGACCCTCTGACGCCGTTCGAGCCCGCCCTTCCCCTGGACGGCGACCGCCAAGTCGAGCGCCTGGACCCGTCCGAAGTCGCCCTTCACACGATCCCCGTGCTGCCCTTGGGCTACGGCGCGGCGTCGGAGATCCTGCGGCGGATGGAGGGCCGGGAGGCGCCGGAGGAGTGGCGGACCGGCATCGAGGGTGTGACTTGGCGGATCAAGGGCGGCCCCGACCTGACGGTGCGGGTGCGGGTGAACCAACCCAAGGCGCTGACCCGGGCCGTGAACGTGGTGGGGACCCTGCGCGGCGCCGAGTTTCCCAACGAGTGGTTCGTGCTGGGCGCCCACTACGACCCGTGGGGGTTCGGCGCGATCGACCCCAACGGCGGCACCGCCATGCTGCTGACGCTGGCGGAGGCGCTGGGCGGGGTTGCCGAATCGGGGTGCCGGCCACGGCGCTCGATCATGATCGCCCACTGGGACGCGGAGGAGGCGGGGATCATCGGCTCCACCGAGTGGGTGGAGGAGTTCCGCGACGAGCTGGAGGCCAACGCGATCGCCTACATCAACGCCGACGGGGCCGTCTCGGGGAGCAACTTCGGCGGCTCGTCGTCGCCTTCGCTGAAGGGGCCAATGGTGGAGGCCACCAAGGCGGTGAACTACCCTGGGACCGACGGCAGCGTCTACGACCATTGGATGGCGCGGGCCGGCGCCGAGGCGGACGAACCGCCGCTGGGCAACCTGGGCGGCGGCAGCGACCACGTGGGGTTCTACACCCATGCGGGGGTGCCGTCGGGGGCGCTCTCCAGCGGGAACCCGAGCGGAGTCTACCACTCCAACTACGACAACTTCGCCTGGTACGAGCGCTTCGGCGACACGGCGTTCGTCTTCGGGCCGACGGTGGCGCGGACCGACGGTGTGCTGGCCCTGCGCTTCGCCAACGCCGACGTGCTGCCCTATGACGTGGTGCGCTACGCCATCGACGTCCGGACTCACATGGACGGCCTGCTGGAGGTCGCCGAGGCTCGGGGGTTGGAGGTGGCGTTCCCCGCGTTGCGAACGGCGGTGGACGACTTGGAGGACGCTGCGGCCGACTTGGCCGCGGCGCGCGACGGCTGGACGGCCTCGGGCGATGTGAATCCGGCGGCGGCGGAGCGGGTCAACCGGGCACTGATCGGACTGGAGAAGGCGTGGCTGAACGACCGCGGCCTCCAGGGCAGGCCGTGGAGCCGATCCCTGTACGTGTCGCCGGACCCCTTCTCCGGCTATGCGTCGTGGATGCTCCCCGGACTGCGCTACGAGATCGAGACCGACAACCGCGCCGCACTTCCCGGGTGGGAACGGGTGTACGTGGCCGCGGTGCGGAACTTGGCCGCTCGGATGCGCGACGCCGAGCGGATGATCGAGGAAAGCCGATGACGGCCCGGGTTGCGGCAGCGTCGGCGCTGGGGGCTGCGGCGGCGGCGTTGGTAGCGACGGCGGCGTTGGCGGGGACGGCGCTCCCGGCGGGGGCCCAGTCGACGCCCCAGGCGGAGTCCCAGTCGATGCCCCAGGCGGGGGCCCAGTCGATGCCCCAGGCGGGGGCCCAGTCCCATCCGACCGCAGTGGCCCTAGTGGACGGCTGGATCGAGGCCCTGGGCGGGATGGAGACCTACTGGAAGCTCCAGAGCGCGTCGTACACGCTCACCACCAAGATGTACGACCCTGTCACCGGACGGCTCCGCAGAACGCGCCCGCGCTACGTGGAGATCGCCCGCCTGGCCACGGGCGAAGCGGCGCGGATCGAGCGCTGGGAAGGCGACGACTTCATCCAGCACGGCTTCGACGGGCAGGTGGAGTGGGCCGTCATGAACGGCGAAGCACTGGCCGCCGGCGACAAGGACTGGGACGAGGCCCGCTACGTGGCCAGCGACGTCTTCTACTGGATCGGACTGCCGTTCAAGCTGAAGGACCCGGGCGTGTTCCTGCACCACGACGGCGCCGACGAAGAGGGCCGCCAAATGGTCCGCGTCACCTTCGGCGAGGGCGTGGGCGACCACGACGACACTTGGTTCTACGTCTTCAAGGAGGGCCGGGCGATGCCGGTCTCCATCGGCTACCGGGAAGAGGGGCGCACCAACATCAGCCGAACCTACTGGGAAGACGTTCGCCAAGTGGACGGCTACCCGTTCGCGGGCCGTCGGGTGCACATCAACACCGAGGGACACGTGTGGAAGGTCTTGGAAACGAGCGACTTCGTGCTGAACCCGGAGCTGCCGGTGGCGCGGTTCAGGTCTCCGTAGCTGGTTTTCGTTCTCACCCAGAGGCATCGAGAAGGACATGCAAGTCGAAACCATTGTCGGGGTCGTGAGCGGGATAAACACGGACAAGATCCTCCGGATGTTCAAGGAACATATGTCCAGTCCAAAGCACTGGACGCCCTCGTTCAGAAGTCTCATGACGAAGCGACGAGAAACCGGAACGCGCTGATCCAACTCGCCGACCAGAATCACGGCAAGGCACTGGCGGACGCCAAGGGCGAGTTCAACACAACGCTCCAACGGTTCCGAGCGTTGGTGAAGCCGCTGTCCGAGAATTACCAGAAGATTGATCAGCAGATTGAAGGGCTGACCAAAGAGACTCGGTCGTTGGCCGACGCACTCAAGGGCAGTCGTCGGGTCGGCAACTGGGGCGAAGTGCAGTTGCGGCGGGTTGTGGAGCTTGCTGGCATGACTGAATATTGTGACTTTGACGAACAGCCAACGGCCGGAGACGAGCGGTTGGCCCAAGCTACCGATGCCTACAACAGTTCCTTGGGCTCATACGACAAAAGACTCCGCCCTCAAGGGGCGAAATTCGCGAAGCTGGTGGCTGGGAAAGAGAGTGATTTTCCGCAGGCACCGAGCCGCCAGGTCGCTCGACAGTCGGGTCGCACACGAGACATGTTCAACCAAGATTGACTCCGGCACGGCCAGTGCGAGCGCCGTCGCCACGACCTCCACCGACAGGTCGCCGACGGCCACGGTCAGACTTTGAGGGCCGACTGTGTCGCCTAGCGTCCACCTCGTCGCTGCCAATCCCGCCGAATCGCTCGCGACCGCCGGGGGCTCGGCCATCCCATGGCCCCGTGCAGGTACGAAGGCGACGGGGGCACCAGGCACAGGCGCGCCCCCCGCGTCGAGCACCAAGACAACCACCGGTTCCGGCAACACCCGCCCTTGGAGTGCCGCCTGTTCGCCGCCCGTCGCCACTTTCACTGCCGCCACCACCTGCGCCACGGTCACGCTGGCCACGGCCGTCAGTCCCCGAAACGACGCCGTCAGCTCTCCCGACCCGTTGCCGACAGCCTCCACCACGCCATTCGTCGTGACCGTGAACACGGCGGGACGGCTCGTGAGCCACTCGACCTGGCCCACGAACGCCTCCCCGTGCTGATCGGCGATAGATGCTGAAAACGCGGCCGTCTCCCCGAGCGATGCCAATGTGACCGACGACGGAGTGAGGACCAGCGACGCTGGCTCCGGTGCCACCGGGCTGTCGTCGCAAGAGAGCGCAAGCACCCCGAGGATCAAGAGTGCGTGCCCGCGCCTGCTTGTGAGACCGAAGCCGCTAGGGCGGTCCCAACGATAACGTCCTTGACTCACGTGGCAGACTTGGCAATCCCGCTACGCCTCCTAGTCCCCTTCCAGCCCCGCCATCGTTGCGCGCACGTGGTCGGCGCTCTTCGCCAGCGCGGCCTTCTGGTTCGCCGTGAGCTCCACATGGACGATCTGGACCAGCCCGCCTTCGCCGAGCTTGCAGGGCACGCCCAGGTAGATGCCGCGCTGGCCGTACTCGCCGTCCAGGTAGGCGGCGGCCGGCAGGATGCGTCGCTGGTTCTTGACGATGGCTTCGGCCATCTGGACTGCCGCCGCCGACGGGGCGTAGTAGGCGCTGCCCGTCTTGAGGTGGCCCACGATCTCGGCGCCGCCGTTCCGAGTGCGGTCGATCAGCGCCAGCAGCCGGTGCGGCCCCATCAGCTGCGTGAGGGGGATACCGCCCACGGAGGCATAGGAGGCCAGCGGCACCATCGTGTCGCCGTGGCCGCCCAGCACCAGTGCCTGAATGTCCTGCACGCTCACATCCAGCTCCATGGCGATGAAGGCGCGGAAGCGGGCCGTGTCCAGCACGCCGGCCATGCCGATCACGCGCTCCCGCGGGAACCCGGTGGCCTCCTTCATGACGTAGGCCATCACGTCGAGGGGGTTCGACACCACGATCACGACCGCCTCCGGGGCGACGCGGGCGATCTCCCGTCCCACCGAACGCACGATCCCGGCGTTGGTGCGCAACAGGTCGTCGCGGCTCATCCCCGGCTTCCGCGCGATTCCGGCGGTCACGATGAACAGCTCCGATCCCGCGGCGGGTCCGTAGTCGCACGAGCCCACCACCCGCGTGTCGAAGCCCTCGACGGGCGCGCTCTGCCACTGGTCGAGGCCCTTCCCTTGGGGAATCCCGTCCACGATGTCGATCAGGACGACCTCCTGGCACAGCTCCTTCTCGGCGACCCGCTGGGCGCAGACTTCGCCCACGTGTCCGGCGCCGACGACGGTAATCTTTCTAGCTGGCATTCTCTTGCTCCGACTGGCCGGAATCTGATTGGCAGGAATCTGACTGGCAGGAAAAGGAGACGGGGGACATGAAGCTATGCTCAGCCCCCCGTCTGGGACAGCGCCACCAGCCCGCCGGAACCGGCGGAGGACCCTTGCACCAGCAGGTGCTTCTCCGGCTTGATGCGCAGCGTCTCGGCGATCAGCGGCGTCAGGTCCTCGCCACGGCGCAGGGCGTCTCGCAATGGGGTCTGCATCTCGCCGAAGAGGCAGGGACGGAGCTGGCCGTCGGCGGTCAGGCGCATGCGGTTGCAGCGGCTGCAGAAGTTGTGGCTCATGGGGGTGATCACGCCGATCGTCCCCAACGCGCCCGGGAAGGCGTAGTAGGTGGCGGGACCGTTTCCCGGGGGACCGGCGACGGGCTCCAACTGGTCCACCGCCCGAACGGCCTCCAACGCCTCTTCGCAGGAAAGGAAGTTGGACGCGCTCAGGTCCAGGTTGGACTCGGTGGGCATCACTTCGATGAAGCGGACGTGGAGGGGGCGGTCGCGGGACAGCTCGGCAAAGGCGGGAACCTCGTCGTCGTTTTGGCCGCGCATGAGGACCACATTGATCTTGATGGGGTCGAAGCCGACGGCGTAGGCCGCATCCAGTCCCTCGAGGATCTTGGCGAGGGTGCCGGGGCGGCGGGCAATCGCGTCGGCGCGTGCCGGGATCAGGGAGTCCAGCGAGATGTTGACACGGGCGACGCCGGCATCTCGGAGCGCGTGGGCCTGCCGGGCCAGCAGGACGGCGTTGGTGGAGAGGGCGATGTCCTCGATTCCGGGAACGGTCGACAGGAGAGCCACTAGGCGCGCCAAGTCCTTCCGCACCAAGGGTTCGCCTCCGGTCAGCCGGAGCCGCCGCAGGCCCATCCTCGCCATCGCCGCCACGATCTGGGCGATCTCCTCATAGGTGAGAAGGTCGTCCCGCCGGAGCCACGGCAGGCCCTCCTCGGGCATGCAGTACACGCACCGCAGATTGCACTTGTCGGTCACGGAGATGCGGAGGTACTCGATCCGGCGTCCGAAGCCGTCCACCATGGCGGGAGCGGCGTGTTCCCGGCCGCCCGACCGGTCGATGGGCGTCGCGAGCGCCTCCGTGCCTCGCCAGCTCACTCGACACCTCGCCAGCTCACTCGACGACTCCGACGGCCGCGGGCGTGTGCCCTTCCAGCCACTCGGGCTGTCCGTCCAGGTAGTGCTCGCGCTTCCACACGGGGAGCCGCTTCTTGACTTCCTCAATGACGTAGCGGGCCGCGTCGAACGCCTGCGCGCGGTGGGGCGTGGAGGCGGCAACCGCCACGCTGACTTCGCCCACCGTCAACTCCCCCAGCCGATGCACGGCCGCAATCCGGGCACTTCCCGCCCCCGCCCGCTCCGCCGCTTCCGACACGATCTCGGCCATCTGCTGGCGGGCCATTGGCGCATACCCCTCGTACTCCATTCCAGACACGGGGCGGCCCTCGTTGGCGTTCCGCACCACGCCCAGAAAGAGAACCGCCGCGCCGTCCTCCGCGGCGCCGACCCGGGCCAGCACGGCTTCCGGCTCGATGGGGTCCATGGTGATCTCGCTCCAAGTCATTCGGCGCATCTCCTGGCGCGGCGCATCTCCCTGCGCGGCGCGTCTCCTGGCGGGTCGGGCCTTCGCCCCGTCAGCCGCCAGCGACGGGAGGGATCAGCGCCACTTCGTCGCCGTCGGCCAAGACCGTCTCCCGGGCTGCGTACTGCTGGTTCACGGCCACCGCCACCTGGTCCGGGAGCTTGGCCAAGCCGTCCCCGCGCCCCCGCAGCGTGGACAGCAGCGCGGCCACCGTGGACCGTTCGGGCAAGGCGACCACGGCGTCGCCTTCGCCCGCCAGCTCCCGATAGGCGGCGAAGAAGAGCACGGTCACCCTCAATCGTCCCTCGAAAGTCGCCGACTCTCGGCGCCGGGGCCGGGGTCCGGGAACGCGGCACTGGGTCCAGGGGATGGGAACGCGGCGCCGGGGCCGGTGGACGGGAAGGTGGTGCCGGGGCCAGGCGCGGGAAACGACACGAACGCCGGGTCCGTGTAGCGGGGCGTGGGAGGCAACTCCGGTGGGGGAGGTCCGTTTTCGATCCTGTCCCGCCAGAGCTTGGACGGCTTGAACGACGGGACCGAGCGCGCCGGGACCTGTACGGGCTCGCCGGTTTTCGGGTTGCGAGCCTTGCGCGCCTTCTGCTCCCGAACCTTGAAGCTGCCGAAGCCCCGAAGCTCGATGCTGTCGCCCTCGGCAAGGGCTCGCTTCACCGCGTTGAGGAAGCCGTCCACGACCAAGGCGCAGTCCCGCTTGGTGACGCCGGGCCCGATCGCGTCGGCGACCTGTTCCACGAGCTGGGCTTTCGTCATAGGCGGTCATCCAGGGGGGGTTGCAGAGGGGACGATTCATCAAGACAAGTAAGCCCACGCCGGGGCAGCGTCAACTACGCCACCCTACGCCGCGTCCCGTCGGCGCGCCGCCAGCAGGGACACGAAGTCGTCGAAGAGGTAGCGGCTGTCGTGGGGGCCCGGGGCCGCCTCCGGGTGGTACTGCACCGCCATGACCGGGAGCGTTCGGTGGGCGAGGCCGGCCACAGTGCCGTCGTAGAGGTTGCGGTGGGTTACGCGAAGGTCGGGAGCACCGGGCACTTGGCGCTCTTCCCCACCCCGAACAGCGAAGCCGTGGTTCTGCGAGGTGATCTCCACGGCCCCCCGGAGATCGCTCACCACGGGATGGTTCGCGCCGTGGTGTCCGAACGGCAGCTTGTAGGTCTCGCCGCCGTACGCCCGAGCGATCAGCTGGTGTCCCAGGCAGATGCCGAATACGGGCACCCCCCCGGCCGCCACCTGACGGATCGTCTCGGCCGCTCGCTCCACGGCCGCCGGGTCGCCGGGACCGTTGGAGACGAAGAGGCCGTCCGGGTCCAGCGCCAGGACATCGGCGATGCCCGCCGTGGCGGGAAGGACCGTGACGCGGCAACCCCGCTCCGACAGCATCCGGGGCGAGCTCGCCTTCACCCCGAAGTCGAAGGCGGCCACATGGAACCGTTCCTCTCCGACGGCGGGAACCACATAGGACTCTTCTGTGGACACGCCGCACGCCAGCTCCAGGCCCTCCATCTTCGGCTGGGCCAGCACCCGTTCTAGGAGCGCGTCCTGGGGGACTTCACCCGGGGCGATTCCACCACGCATCGCCCCCGCGCTACGGATGTGGCGGGTCAACGCTCGGGTGTCCACCTCGCGAATGCCGACGACCCCGTGCGCCGCCAAGTACTCCTCCAGGGTGGAACGGCTCCGCCACGAGCTGGGCGCCCGACAGGACTCCCGCACGACGAACCCCGCCACCTGGGGCCGCGCCGACTCGTCGTCTTCGTCGCTGACGCCGTAGTTGCCGATCAGCGGGCAGGTCATGGCCACCAGCTGGCCGGCGTACGAGGGGTCGGTCACCACCTCTTGATAGCCAGTCATCGCCGTGTTGAAGACGACCTCGCCGACGACCTCGCCCGGTGCGCCCAGTGGCAGGCCGTCGAAGCGGCGTCCGTCTTCCAGGAGGAGGTAGGCGGTCATTCGGCAAATCTAGCCGGGCCCCTTCCAGCGTCAACGCTCCGCCGTATCTTCCGCCGTATCTTCCGGCGAGCGGTCCACGCAGGCGGCGTCGGACGCCAAGCCACCTCCGAGAGCGCTAGGGAATGCCCGACGAACCGCCCCTGATCACCATCCACGCCGACGAGTCCTGCTTGGGGAACCAGTTTCGGGAGCAAGACCGGCCCGGCGGCGCCGCCGCCATGATCGAGGCGTGGAAGGACGACACCTGGACGCGCCGCGACCTGTGGACGTCCAGCCCCTCGACCACGAACAACCGGATGGCCCTGGCCAGCGCCCTCCTGGGTCTGACCGCCTTGAAAGTGCGCTGCCGAGTCCGGTTCGTCTCCGACTCCCAGTACTTGGTGAGGGGCGCGTCGGAGTGGATGCGCGGCTGGAAGCGCCGCAACTGGAAGCGCAAGGGCGGCCCCATCGAGAACTTGGCGATGTGGCAGAAGCTGGATCGTCTGGCGGGCGGCCACGACGTGAGCTGGCACTGGGTGCGGGGCCACGCCGGCGATCCGAAGAATGAATACGTGGACCACTTGGCGGTACGGGCGGCGAAGGAACAGTCGTCGTCTCCGAGTCCCGTGCCGTCGGAGTTCGAGGCGTGGCTGAACCAGCAGCGCGACGAACGGGACCGTTTCTGGGACTACATGGAGTTCGCGCCGCCAGGCTCGTCTCCGTAGTTGTCGGCTCGCTCGACGCGGCCGCTGGCTCGCTCGCCACGGCCGCCAGCTCCCTTCACCTGGCCGTCGGCTCCCTCGACCTGGCCGTAGCCGAACACCCTCCGCATCGCCGACACCACGGGCTGGACGGCCTCCGCCGGAGCCACGTCGCGACCCAGGAGGCGAGCGAGGCTGGTCACGGGTCGGTCCGGGATGCCGCAGGGCACGATCGCGTCGAAGTAGGCGAGGTCGTTGTTGGCGTTGAGCGCGAAGCCGTGGGAGGTGATCCATCCCGAGGACACCCGGATACCGATCGCGGCCACCTTGGCGCCGTCCACCCACACGCCGGTTCCAGCCGGGTCCCGCTCTCCCTCCACGCCGAAGGTCCGGATTGCGCGGATCAGCACATCCTCCAGGGAGCGCAGGTAGGCGTGCAGGTCCTTGCGTTCCGGCTTGAGGTCCAGAATGGGGTACCCGACCAGCTGGCCGGGGCCGTGGTAGGTCGCGTCGCCGCCGCGCCCCGTCCGGTGGAGGCCGATCCGGAGAGCCGCCAACTCGTCTCGCGACAGCCGCACATGGTCGTCCTGGGCCGACGAGCCCAACGTGACTACATGCGGGTGCTCCAGCAGCAGGAGGGTGTCGGGCGCCTCGCCCTGGCGCCGCTGCTTCACGAGCCGGTCTTGGATCGCCAAGCCGTCGTCGTACGGGACGTGCCCCAGCTGCCGAACGGCGAGCGTGCGATCGGCCCAGCTTGGGGCACCGCCGTCCGGGCGCGGGGTGCGGTCCGGGCGCGTACGACTCAGGCGTCCTCCGGGAAGTCCTCCAGCACCGCCTTCAGGCGCGACAGGAAGCGGGCCGAGTCGGCGCCGTCCACCAGTCGGTGGTCGTAGCCCAGGGAGAAGTAGGACCGCTTGCGGACCGCGACGAAGTCCTCGCCGGTGGAGGGGTCGGTCACCGCCACCACCCGCTTGTCGATGGAGCCGGTGCCCAGGATCGCCGACGTTCCCTTGGGAATCACGGGCATCCCCACTACCGTGCCCAGCACACCTGGGTTGGTGATGGTGAAGGTGGCGCCCTGTATCTCGGTGGGCGACAGCTGTCGCGAGCGGGCTCGACCGGCCAAGTCCACGATCTTTCGGGCGATCCCCACCAAGCTCAGGTGGTCGGCGTCGTGGACCACGGGAACGATAAGGCCGGGGTTCAGGTCCACCGCCAGCCCGATCGACACCGAACCTCGGTGCACCACGTTGTTCCCGGACAGGGTGCCGTTGACCATCGGGAACTCCCGGAGGATGCGGGAGCAGGCCCACGCCACGAAGGCCGTATAGGAGACCCGGGCGCCCCGCTTGGCCCATTTCGCCTTCATCTCCCGGCGTATCCGATCCACCGTCGTGAAGTCGATCTCGATGATGGAGTGGACGTGAGGCGCGATCCGCTTGGCCAGCACCATGTGCTCGGCGGTGAGGCGGCGAACCTTGGTCATGGGCTCGACCTGGTCGCCCTCGCGGATCGGGAAGGTCGGGTGGTGGACCTCGCCCAGGAAGCGTTCCCAGAGGTCGTCGCCGGGATCGGACGGGACCGAAGGCCCCCGAGGCGACGGAGGAGGGTCGGACGGAGCGGGCGTGGCCGGCGCAGTCCGGGCGGCTGATGCGGGCGGCGCGGGCTGAGCGGCCGGTGGGGGTGCGGGCGCGGGCTCCGTGGGCGTGGAAGCGGCCGGAGCGGTCGCGGGCGGTGCGGACGGCACTGGCGTGGGAGCGGCTGGTGCGGGCGTCGGCGGCACGCTTCTCTCTCCTGCGCTTCTCTCGATGAACGACAGGATGTCCTGCTTGGTCACCCGGCCCAGGTGCCCCGTTCCCGGGACCTGGGAAATCTCCACTCCCGCCTCTTCGGCGATCCGGCGCACGACCGGCGTGGAACGGGTGCGGATGCGCTCCTCGCTGGTGGTGGTGCAGTCGGCCTCTCCCCCGACGGCGGCGGCTGGCTCGGCTGGGGATGAGGTCGGAGCTGGGGGCGATGAGTGTGCTGCGGCCGATGGAGCAGGAGCCGACGACGGTGCCGCGGCCGCTGGATCCGGGGCCGACGGTGCTGCGGCCGCTAGGGCCGGTGCCGCGTCGCCGTTGCCGCTGGCGGGCGCCGTGGCTTCAGGATCGATGAACGCGACGACGGTTCCCACCTCCACCGTTTCGCCCTCCTCGACCCGAACTTCGGCCAGCAGGCCCTGGGCGGGGGACGGTATCTCGGCGTCGACCTTGTCGGTGGAGATCTCCAGGATCGGCTCGTCCCGCTCCACTAGGTCGCCGGGGCGCTTCAGCCACTTGGAGACGGTGCCCTCGGCTATGGACTCGCCCATCTGGGGCATTGGCACTTCAATGCGCGACACGGCCCTGCTCCCGTTTGGTTGCGGCGCTTGCGCCTCCGGTACGAGGCGTCAGTACTCTACAAGGTAACGACTTGCGGCCACCACATCGTCCACCGACGGCAGGAAGTAGTCCTCCATCCGACCGCTGTACGGCACCGGAGAGTCGATGGCGGTGACGCGCAGAATCGGGCCGTCCAGCCACTCGAACGCCCGCTCGTTGACGCGCATGGCGATCTCTCCGGCAAGGCCCCCGGTGCGGGTGTCCTCGTGAACGATCAGCAGCTTGCCCGTCTTCTCGACCGACTGGACGATCGCCTCTTCGTCCAGAGGCAGAAGAGTGCGCAGGTCGATCACTTCCGGGCGGACGCCGTCCTTGCCCAGCTCCCGTGCGGCGGCGAGGCAGTGCTGGACCATCATCCCGTATGCGACGATCGTCAGGTCGCTGCCCTCCAGGGCGGTTCGAGCCTTCCCCAGCGGAATCGCGTAGTCCTCCCTGGGCAATGTCTCTCGGCACTCCGGCGCCCGGTACAGGCTCTTGTGCTCCTCGAAGATCACGGGGTCGTCGTCACGGATCGCGCTCTTGAGCAGCCCCTTGGCGTCACGTGGGTTGGACGGGTAGACGATCTTCAGCCCAGGCGTGTGGAAGAACGCCATCTCCACGTTCTGGGAGTGGAAGGGTCCGCCCCGGGCGCCGCCGCCGACGGGACCCCGCACCACCATCGGCAACGGTCCGGCACCTCGATAGCGGGAGGTGGCCACGTAGTTGGTGATCACGTCGTAGGCCGGCGAGACGAAGTCCATGAACTGCATCTCGACGACGGGCCGCAAGCCCATGTGGGCGGCCCCTGCGGCGGCGCCGGTGAAGCCGCCTTCCGAGATCGGCGTGTCCACGACCCTGGACGGGCCGAAGCGCTCCAGGAACCCCCGGGTGACCTTGAACGCACCGCCGTAGGCGCCGATGTCTTCGCCCATTAGAAAGACCCGCTCGTCCCGCTCCATCTCTTCCCAGAGAGCCTCGGCGACGGCTTCCAGGAAGGTCGCGGGCTCCCCGGCGCGAGTTCGTGCGACCTGGGTCGGCAGCGACGCGGAAGAAGGGGGAGCCGCCATCGTCTACAGTGCCGGGGCCGCTGCCCAGGGCATGGAGTCGGCCTCGCGACCGGCAATGGATTCGGCCTCGCGACCGGCCTGAGCGGCAGACGGCTCTCCACCAGGTCGGGGCGGGTCCAGGCGCGTCCACGGTGGCAACGGCGCAGCGTCGGCGGTCACGGGGGACAGGGCGTCGCTTGGGCGGGGTTCCGGCTCCTTGCGCAGGCGCGTCAGCGCGTGGTCCACACCGGCCTTGGCGGCACTGCGCACTGCCTCCAGGCGGCGGCCCCCGAGTCCATCCTCCGTGGCCCGATGCGCCAGCTCTTCGTGGCCGGCCCAGCGGTCTCCCTCCAAAGGCAACAGCTCGATCAGCACCGGACCCGCTCCGCTGGCAACCCGACGCCGAGCTTGGCGCACCGTCCGCCGTACTTCTTCGAGAGCTTCGCTGCCGACTTGGGCGACGCCGGCGCCGTAGTTGGCCGCGATCTCCGCCAAGCCCGGTGCTCCTTGGCTGCAACCGGCGTCGGGGCGGCTGCAACCGGCGTCGGGGCGCGAGCGCACCAGCCCTGCGATCAGCGGCACGCGAGCCGCCGCCGCCAAGCTCATCCCCTCGTGCCAAGCGCCCGTCTCCACGGCCCGCCACTCCTCGAAGACCAGCGCGGCCCGGTCCTCTCGGCGTTGCAGGAACGCCAGCGCGGCGCCCGCCATCACCTGGGTCATGATCCCCCGTGGACCTCCCCACCCGAAGAGAGCCCGGCGCGGATCGTTCCAGCTCTGCCCTCCACCTCTCGATGCGGCTGGGCTAGTTCCCTTCCGCCCGGCGCAACGGAGGAACTCCAGTGGCGTGGCGCCGAACGCCAGCGCAGGTCCCGGAGCCAAGGGGCCCGGTGCGCAGGCGTCGCCCCTTCCGTCGGCGCGGCTTCGCATCGCCTGGGCGATGACCAGGGAGCGCGGGTCGATCCGAAAGTCGGCGTACTCCGAAGACAGGTCGCCGGAGGAGGCCAGCTTCCGCACGCCATCCTCCAGGAACCGAGCCTGGAAGCCCTGGTAGAGGAGCTCCTCGGTGGTCTCGGCGTCCAGAGCCACGGGGCCGAGCCCGATCCTTACCGACCGGCGTCTGCCGTCGGCTCGTTCGCGTCGGGAGGTGGGTCGGAGGAGGGGTCCGGCGGGACCACGTCGGTAGTCGGAGGCGCTGCGTCGTCCAGCGGCACGATGTCGCCAGCGGGCGGTGCTGCGTCGTCCAGCGGGGCGACCCCCGGCAGCACGGGCTCCGGGATCGTGGTCGTCGGCCCAGAAAGCCCTTCGAGGACGGAAGAGGGCATTTCGGTCCGAGAGGACATAATGGCCAGGATCAGCGACAGCACCATGAAGGCCGAGCCGGCCGTCCATGTCGCCCGAGTCAGAAGCGTGGTCGCCTGGCGTCCGCCCAGAACGTCGGTGGCCGCGGCGCCGCCGCCCATCGCCGCCAGTCCTCCGCCCTTGCCCGACTGAAGGAGGATGACCACGCCCAAGAAGAGTCCGTCCAGGACCAATAGGCCCAAGAGCACGTTGTACATTGCGCTTCGCGTCCGATTCGCGGCAAGTGTCGGCGGTTGTCGCCTGGGAGCCTTTAAGCTTCCGCCGGCGAGCCGTCGCTGTCAATGCGGGCGCCCGGGGCCGCCTCCACGATCTGCGCGAACGACGCCGGGTCCAGGCTGGCGCCGCCGACCAGCACGCCGTCCACTCCCGGCGAGGCCATGAGCGCGGCGGCGTTGTCCGGTGCGACGCTGCCTCCATAAAGAACCGGCGCGTCCAGCGCGCCTCGGCCGACGGCGTCCACCAGGGCGTCTCGCACGATCGCATGGGCGTCGGCAACGTCGGCGGGGGTCGCGGTCTCGCCGGTGCCGATCGCCCAGACGGGCTCGTACGCCACCATGAAGCCCAAACGCGCCGTCGCCTCCGCCAGTGCTTCCGCCAAGGCGGCCAGCTGCCGAGCCAGGACCTCGTGGAGCCGACCGGCCCGCCGCTCCTCCAGCTTCTCGCCCACGCACGCCACGGGAACCAAGCCAGCCCGGACGGCGGCAGTCGCCTTGCGGCCAGTCTCCTCGTCGGTCTCGCCGAAAAGGTGGCGGCGCTCCGAGTGCCCGACGAGAGCCAGCGTCGCGCCAGCCCCCCAGGCCATCTCGGCGGAGGTCTCGCCTGTGAACGCGCCGCTGCTCTCCCAGTGGACGTTCTGAACGCCGAGTTCGACGGGAGCTCCCAGCCCGTCCGACCCGCTGGCCGCGTGGGCTGCACCGGAGGCGCCGATAGACGCCCCCAGCGACACGTCGGGCGGAAAGACGAGGATGCGCACCGACTCGGGGGCCACATCGGGCCGAAAGCTCCGGAAGAACCGGCGAGCAGCCTGCGGGCCGTGGTGCATTTTCCAGTTGGCGGCAACGACCTTGGTCATGCGGGAGCTCCCTTGGCGGGGTCGGGGCGGTCCGAGAGCGACGCGACTCCCGGCAGATCCCTGCCCGCCAGCAGCTCCAGCGTCGCGCCGCCCCCCGTTGAAATGTGGGTCATGCGCTGTGCGACGCCAGCCGCCGAGGCCGCCGCCGCCGAATCGCCGCCTCCGACGACCGCCAGGGCTCCCCGATCCGCGGCGGCGGCCACCGCTCGAGCCACGCCGAACGTCCCGCGCTCGAAGCCCGCCGTCTCGAAGACGCCCATGGGACCGTTCCACGCCACCGTCGCCGCGCTGGCCAGGAAGTCGCCGAAGAGGGCCACGGTGGCGGGTCCCACGTCGCTGACGACCTCGCCGGGCCGTACCTCGGTTCTGGCCGCCGTCCGAACGGGTGCGCCGACCTCCACGCTCCGCGCCGCCACGCAGTCCAACGGCAGCACCAAGCGGGGACCCGCGACCTCCATGAGCGCCGCTGCCGTCTCCGCTTGGCCCGGCTCCACCAGGGACGCCCCCGTCTCCAGTCCCATGGCCAAGAAGAAGGTGTTGGCCATGGCGCCGCCCACCAGCAGGGCGTCGGCGCGGGTCAGAAGCGCCTCCATCACACCGATCTTCTCCGACGCTTTGGCTCCTCCCAGCACTGCCACGAAGGGGCGGGCGGGCCGGTGGAGAAGACGGCCCATCACGGCCAGCTCCTCCTCCACCAGCAACCCAGCCGCCGCCACGCCGCCCTTCGCCGTCACGGCTCGCGGCAGGCCGTCGGTGGACGCGTGGGCGCGGTGAGCACTCCCGAAGGCGTCGGTCACGAAGTGCTCCGCCCACCCGGCCCAGTCCGTGGCAAGCGCAGGATCGTTGGCCGTCTCGCCGGGCAGGAAGCGCGTGTTCTCCACCACCATGACCGTGCCCGCCGGCTGCTTCTCCACCGCCGCCGCCACCGCTGGGCCGGCCACGTGGGCCAGGAAGCGCACCGGCGCGACCAGCCGTCCCGCCAAGTAGTCGGCCGTCGGCTTGAGCGTGAAGCGGCGATCGACTCGACCGCCCGGACGACCCAGATGGGAAAGGATCACCACGCGCATCCCCGCTGCCGTCAGGCGCTGGATCGTGGGGACCGTGCGTTCGATGCGCGTGGGGTCGGCGACGCGACCGCCGTCCAGCGGCACGTTGAAGTCGGCCCGGAGCGCCACGACCGCGCCGCCCCGCTCGCCAAGCAACAGGTCGTCGAGGGTCTTCTTCAAGGGTCGATGGACGCCGCAGGGTCGATGGGCGACGCCGCGAGAGGAGGCCGGGCGGGGATCAGTTGCTGAGCGGGATCCGCAGGGCTCTGGACTCGAGTTCCGACTGTTCCTCGGCAGCACTTGAAGGGCGGAAGCGGATCGAGAACTCGACCCACGCCCCCACGGGCTCGGCGCCACGCATCGCCGGGCGGAAGCGGAAGGCGGTCGCGGCGGTCCGAGCAGCCTCGTCCAGCGCGACGATGCCGGAAGACTCGCTGACGCGGAGATGGTCGGCGGTACCGTCGGAGTTGACCCACGCCAGCACCCGCACCCTGCCCCCGATCCCGGCCTGCTGAAGGTGGGCTGGATATTGGCGCGCGACTGCCCTCCGCGCCTCGTCCGTGCTCATGATCCTCGGAAGGGTGGCAGGCAACGACACGGGAACCCTAGGGGGATCAATGGGATCGGGCTCCGGTGGGAGGACCACTTCCCTCGCCGATCCGGCCGGCTGGGCACGATCCTCGGAGGCGGAACGCTGCGCCTCCCCGGAAGGCACCGGGTTCACACTGGACTGGGCGGCCTGAGGCAACCCCAGCAACAGCTTCGCCAGGGAGGCGCGCGCCGACGGCACCGCCAACCCGACGCATACCAAAAAGAAAGCCCCCGCGGCGGCAACTACCGCCAGGCGGGGGCCCGAAACGCGACGGCGAGCGAAGCCAGTCCCTACCCGCTTCTTGGCTCGCCGGTGCTCCTCCTCGAGCTTCGCCCGAAGCTCCGCGCCAAAGGAACATCGTTCCTCGATGGCGATGCCACGCAGCTCCCGGTGGAGGCGCGCCAGTTCCGCAGGCAGCTCGGCAGGCCGTTTCCCGTCGCGCCTGGGGAACATCCTACTCGTCTTCCGGGTCGGTCACGACTGCCTTGAGGCGCACCAACGCCCGGTGGATGCGCACCGCCACCGCGTTGGGGCTGATCTTCAGAGCCTCGGCGATCTCGCTATTGCCCAGGCCCGACCCGTAGCGAAGGGAGAGGATTTCCCGATCTCTCTCTCGGAGGGTCGCCACCGCGTTGAGAAGCCTCTGGATCTCCTCCTCGCGGATGATCCGCTCCTCCTGCGAAGGGGATTGGGAGACGAGATCCGGAACGCGGTCCAGCGATACGTGGAGGGAGTTCCGTCGCTGCAGGGCCCGCAAGTGGTCGGTGACCGTGTTGCGGGCGATCCGAAGGAGCCAAGTCCGGGGCGACGAGCGCTTGGGATCGTAGCTGTCCCGGGCGCGCAACGCCTTCACGAAGACGTCGGACGTCAGGTCTTCGGCGATTTCCCGGGTTGCGACGCGGAACCGGATGTAGCGGTAGATCGGCTCGCGGTGCTTGTGGAACCACTCGTTGAAGTCCGGCGGCAGGCTCGATTCCGCCTGCGCGTTCGGGCGGTCGCCTCCCGGCTGCTCTGGTGCGGTCGGACCGTCGGGTACGACCTGGGTCTCGGCCAAGTCGCCTCCCGGCTGCCCGGGCGCGGCCGCTTCGGAAGCGAGCGGTGGCGAGTGCACTTGGGCTTCAGGGGCCGTTCGGTCGATCGTCGTCGTGCTCATCATGCGTTCCCTCTTTGCGGCCTACGCCGCGCCTACGTACTTCGCGCCTACGTACTGCGCCAGGTCCACCACTCGGCTGGCGTACCCCCACTCGTTGTCGTACCAAGCGAGGACCTTCACCATCCGCCCGCCCATGACCGAGGTGCTGGGGCCGTCCACCACGGAGCTGGCCGGCTCTCCCGTGAAGTCCACCGAGACCAGCGGCTCGTCTTCAACCCGCAAGATGCCCGCTAGCTCCCCGCCGGCAGCGGCTCGAAAAGCGTCGTTGACGGTCTCCGGCGTCACGTCCGTCTCCACTTCGGCCACCAAGTCCACTAGTGAAACATCGGGAGTAGGCACGCGGATCGCCATCCCGTCAAGCTTGCCTTCCAACTCCGGCAGGACTAGAGAGGTGGCGCGCGCAGCGCCCGTCGTGGTGGGGATCATGCTGACTGCGGCGGCCCGGGCCCGACGAAGGTCCTTGTGGGGGCCGTCCAGAACCGACTGGCCCATTGTGTAGGAATGGATCGTGGTCATCAACCCTCGGACGAAGCCGAAGCGCTCCGAGAGGACCTTGGCCACCGGCGCCAAGCAGTTCGTGGTGCAGCTGGCGTTGGAGATCAGGTGATGGCGCTCTGGATCGTAGCTGTCGTGATTCACGCCCATCACGATCGTCGCGTCCTCGCCCTTGGCGGGCGCCGAAACGACCACCTTGCGGGCGCCGGCGGCCAGATGCTTCGACGCCAGCTCGCGGGTGCGGAAGACGCCAGTGGACTCCACCACCACGTCCACCTCCATCTCGCCCCAGGGGAGACGGGCAGGATCGCGCTCCGCAAGCACCGGCAGCGGGTCGCCATCCACCACGAGCGCATCGTCGTCCACCTCGACTTGGCCGCGATAGGCGCCGTGGACCGAGTCGTACTTGAGCAGATGAGCGAGGGTCGCCGCGTCGGCCAGGTCGTTGACGGCGACGAAGGTGATTTCGGCACCGGAGCGCTTGGCGGCCCTGAGGACGTTCCGGCCGATTCGACCGAAGCCGTTGACGGCGACGCGGATGGGCATTGCAGGTGCGCTTCTCATCTGATGGGTCCGTGGAGACTGTCCACGTCGGGGCTTGCGTCCAGCGCGTGGTCGATGGAGATCGGAACCGTTCGCGCAAAGGCGTACGCGAAGACGGAGGCGGGGTTGCCGGCGGCGAGGGCCTGCACTGCCGCGAGAACGGTGGCGCCGGTGGTGAACACGTCGTCCACCAGTGCCACGCGCCGGCCCTCCAGAGTGTCCCGGCAGGACTCGGCCAGGACAAACGCTCCACTGACGTTAGCCCGTCGCTGGGCTGGGTTCAAGGTGGTTTGGGTTCCGACCTGCGTCCGGCGTTCCAAGCACGCCAGCAGAGGGACGCCCAGCATGTCCGCCAAGGCCGCGGCGATCACCTGGGCTTGGTTGTAGCCCCGCCGCCGAAGGTTGCGACGGGAGGTGGGCACCGGCACCACGAAGTCGGCCTCACTGGCCAGCGGCGGCGCCCGCTTGGCCATTTCTTCGCCCATGAACCGGCCGACGCCTTCCCAGCCCTGGTACTTGAGTGCGTGCACCAGCTCCCGGGCGGGCGACTCCAGCAGACACGCGGCGCGGGCACCGACCAGGAGGTCGGGCCACTCGGCGCAGTCCAGGCACGAGGGCGCCCGACCGGTCCCCAGCGGTGCGCCGCACCGAGCGCAGACGGGAAGCGGGACGGGCGGCAGGCGCAGGTGGCAGCTCCGGCACACGGGCGAGGACTGGCCGCCCGCGTCTCCCCCGCAGCCAGCGCACGCCGGGGGAAGCAGGAAGTCCAGGGCTCCCGTCAGCGCACCGGAGAGGCGGCTGGGCAACGCACCGGAGAGGCGGCTGGGCAACGAGGACGGAACCGCCGCCGCCCGTCGGGCCGTTCCCCGTCCCTGGGTCACGTGTCTTGGGGTCACGGGCTCGCCCGTCGCAGAGCGTCCGCCATGACGCCCGCCGGCGCATCTTCCCCGAACCAGCAACGGTAGGATGCTTCCGCCTGCCTCGCCAGCATGTCCCTGCCGTCCTGCGCCCCGACCCCCATCGCGACGGCTTGGCGGACCAGCGGTGTCGGCTCTCGTCGGTACACCAAGTCGATCAGCGCCTTCGGACGCGCCACCAGCTTCCGCAGGTCCAGGGGCGCGCGCTCGCCGTCCATGCCCACCGACGTGGCGTTGACGACCACATCGGGCGCGGTTCCCTCCCACGATTCGACGGCGCGGAGGCGGTGGGCGGCGGGGGCGCCGAAGCGCTGCACGAGGCGTTCCGCACGGTGCGCGGTGCGGTTCCAGAGGTCAACCCGATCGGCGAGCCCGAACGCGAGCAGCGCGTAGAGAACTCCCCGAGCCGCCCCTCCCGCGCCCAGGAGCAGCACGCGAGGCCCCTCGGGAAGCCCAGGGTCCTCTCCGAACCCGTGCCTCCATGTGCCCAGAAACCCCTCCGCGTCCGTGTTGTCGCCATGAACCACGCCGTCGCGCCCCCAGAAGGTGTTGCACGCCCCCGTGGCGGACACGGCGCGAGTGGCCGCATCCACGTATTGCGCCGCCCTCTGCTTCAGGGGCACGGTCACGTTGCCTCCGCCACCGGCCAAGGCGATCTCCCGCAAGACGGCGCCGCACTCCGCCGGGCTGGTGGGACGCGCCCAGTAGACGGCCTCGCGCCGGGCGCGACGGAAGGCGGCGTTGTGGATCGTCGGCGAGAGGCTGTGGGCAACGGGGCTCCCCAGCAAGACATAGGACGCGCCCTTCCCCGGCTTGGCGAAGCCCTGGGTGAAGAGCCCGGCCAGGAGGCCGCCGACCCGGGCCTCCAGCTCCCGGAACGTCCGGTCGTACAGCTCCTGCGGCCCGCCGAACGGGTCCTCCACCTCCACTTCGCGCCCCCCCTCGTCGCGCAGGAGCCGAACCTTGGCGCCGCCGCCCATCTCCGCGGCGACCGCCGCATGGTGTCGGCTCATGCACGCGATCACATCGGACTCGGCGATCCGCTCGGCCGTGAGAGCCTCGCTCCGGTGCGCGCCCAGCTCCAACCCCGCCGCCGTGGCCGCTCGCCGGGCCCCCGGGCTGGCCGGCACCCCCGGCAGGGCGGCAACCCCGGCGGAGCGCACGACCACCCGGTTGTCGGGACCGCGCAGACCGTGCGCATCCGCCATCCGATGTGCAACGGCCTCGGCCATCGGCGACCGGCAGGTGTTGCCCGTGCAGACGAACGTGATCGTCACGGCTCCGCCTCCCGGGCCCCGGCCTCCCGAGCCACGGCCTGGATCGCCTCGGCGGGCACGGCCCCATGGCGCAGCACCACAGGCGCAACGCCGGCACCGGTAGGCAGGCGCACCAGCGTCGAGGTCTTGCCGCCGGGCAGCGGGCCGGCGTCCAGCGCGAAGAGCTCGCGCCCCATGGTGTGGGCGGCCCGCCGGGCGGCGTGGGCCGTGGTGGCGGGCGGCTCGCCGGGCCGGTTGGCCGACGTGGACGTGATCGGTCGGCCCAGTCGCGAGAGAAGCGCCTGCACGACCGGGTGGCCCGGCACCCGAAGCGCCACCGAACCGTCGGCCGCCTTCGCGCCGGGCGGGAAGCGGTCCTCGGGATCGTCCACGACCATCGTCAGCGGACCCGGCCAGAACGCCTGGGCCAACGCCCAGCCCACCGAGCCCAGCCGCCGCCCCACCATCTCCAGCGAAGGCACGAGGACGACGAACCCTTGGGACCGCCGGTCCTTCAGACGAGCCAGCGCCGCCAACGGGCGAGAGTCCAGCAAGCCGCCGATCCCGTAGGCGGCTTCGGTCGGGTGCACCACCAATTCGCCCTGTGCAAGCCGGCGCGCCGCAATCTCAAGTTGTTCATTAGATAACATCATGCAACTCATCATGCAACTCCTTTTGCAATAAAGGCATTAGCTACAATGAGATCGTCTTCGGTTGTGATCTTCAAATTGCGACGGGAGGCCGGCACCATCCGCACTTGGACGCCTTCCAGGGTCTCGGCCATCTCCGCATCGTCGGTGGGCGAACCGCCCCGGTCGCGACACTGGGCCAACGCCCGCTCGAAAACCCCCCAGGGGAAGACTTGCGGCGTCTGTGCGTACCACAGCCGATCCCGCGGCGGCGTCTCCGCGACTCCCTGCCCGCCGTCCGTCCGCTTGATCGTGTCCACCGCCGGCACCCCCGCCACCGCCACCACGCCCGACCGAGCGGTCCGAACGCAGGACTCCACCACCTGGGCAGATGCAAAGGGGCGAGCCCCGTCGTGTACCGCGACCAGACGCGCATCGCAGGAGCGCACGGCATCCGCACTGCGGGAGCGCGCGGCTTCGAACGCCCGACCCACCGACTCGAAGCGTGTGCTCCCACCCCGAACGACCTGGACGCGCCGGTCCCAGGTCCTGCCAACCGACGGCAAGCTGCCGTCTCCCGTTGCGACCACCACTTCCACCACGTCGTCGCGAGCCAGAAACGGTGCCAGCGCCCATGCCAGCACCGGCCGACCCGCCAGCTCAATCCAGGGCTTACGGACACCCCCCATCCGCTCGCCCGACCCCGCCGCCGGCACCAGAACCAGCACGCCACCGGCACCAGAGTCAGCACGCCGGGTCGAGTCAGACGGCATCGGGCGGCTCCGGGCCGCGGGCCACCGAGTCGAAGCGCGTATACGCCTTGTGAAAGAACAGGTCCACGTTCCCCGTAGGGCCGTTCCGCTGCTTGGCCACCATCAGCTCGGTCTTCCCCTCCAGGGAGTTGCCGTCCTTGTCGGTGGGACCGTGGTAGTACTCGGGGCGGTACAGGAACATGACCAGGTCCGCGTCCTGTTCGATGGAGCCGCTCTCTCGAAGGTCGGAGAGCTGGGGCCGTCGGTCGGGCCGCTGCTCCGGCGCACGGCTCAGCTGGCTGAGGGCGATCACAGGCACTTCAAGCTCCCTGGCCATCGCCTTCAGTCCCCTGGAAATCTCGCTGACCTCCTGCACCCGGCTGTCGGTGCGCTTGGCTCCGGCCATCAGCTGGATGTAGTCCACCACGATCAGGCCCACATCGGCCTCGGCCTTGAGTCGGCGCGCCTTCGCCTTCGTCTCCAGTACGTTGGCGGTCGCCGCGTCGTCGATCCAGATCGGCGCCGTGTTCAGCAGTCCGGCGGCCCGGGCCAGCCGCTGGTACTCGTCGTGGGCCAGCTTGCCGCGACGCAACCGCTGGGCGTCCACGCGACCCTCGGCGCACAGGAAGCGCTGAACCAACTGCTCCTTCGACATCTCCAAGCTGAAGATCGCCACTGGCACCTCGTGTTCGATCGCCACCGACTGGGCCACGTTCAGCACCCACGAGGTCTTCCCCATCGCCGGCCGGGCCGCCACGATCGTCAGATCGCCCGGTTGCAGCCCGGTGGTCATCACGTCCAAGTCCCTGAAGCCCGTCGGCAGACCGGGGATGTCGGTGCCCGAGTCCTGGAGCCGCTCGATCTGCTCGAAGACCGGGTACAGGACTTCCTTGATCCAGACGAAGCCCTCCTTGTCCCGGGACTCGGAGACGCGAAAGACCCGCTGCTCCGCTTGGTCAAGGATCTCCTCGACGGTGCGCTCGCCCGGTTCGTGCACGTCGCGCACGATCGCGTGGGACGCCTCCACCAAGCGCCGTAGGATCGCCTTCTCCCGCACGATGCGGGCGTGGTACTCCAGATTCGCGGCGGTGGGCACGGCGTCGAGCAGCGAGGAGAGGTACTCGTAGCCGCCCGCCCCCTCCAGGTCGCGAGTCTTTTTCAGCTCCTCGGAGACGGTGATCACGTCCACCACGCCGCCCCGCTCGAAGAGCCTTCCCATCGCTCGGAAGAGCCGCCGGTGGGCCTCGCGGTAGAACATGGAGTCGTCCAGGACCTCGATGGCCTTGGCCACCGCGTCTCCGTCGATCAGCATTCCGCCCAGTACCGACGCCTCTGCCTCCGGCGAGAAGGGCGGCTGCCGGTCGTGGGTCGCACCGACATCGGCCCCCGCTACGAGGCCGACGCCCAGGGGCTCGACAGCCGGGGACGCGGGAACGCCGTTCATCGCTCCATCACCTGGCGCAACAGCTGAAGGTCGTCCCACGCGGGCCGCGTCCAACCCGGGTTCCTCAGCAGGGCAGCCGGATGGTAGGTGACCACAAGCGGCGCCCCGTGGTAGCTGTGCACCTCGCCGCGCAACCTGCCCAGCGTCTTCTTGGACGACGTGAGCCACTTGGCGGCGAAGGTGCCCGCGGCCAGGACGGCCTCCGGAGCCACCAGCTCGATCTGGCGCCTCAGGAACCCCGCGCACGCTTCGATCTCGTCGGACTCCGGGTTCCGGTTCCCCGGTGGACGGCACTTGAGCACGTTGCAGATGTACACCGAATCCTTCCGCGAAAGGCCCACCGAGGCCAGCATCAGGTCCAGCAACTTGCCCGCCTGTCCGACGAAGGGCAGCCCCGTGGCGTCCTCCTGGGCGCCGGGGGCCTCGCCAACCACCATCAACCGCCCCTTCGGGTTGCCGTCGGCGAATGCGACGTTGGTGCGCGTGTCGGCGAGCCGGCAGCGAGTGCACCCCAGAGCGACCTCCCGCAGCTCGTCGTAGCCGAGGTTCTCGACGCTCGGGGCATCGGCGCGGGCTGCATCGGCACGGGCCGCAACGCCACGGCCTGCCACGCCACCGGCCGCAACGCGGGGACGATGCGCCGGAAGCCGCCGACCCGTGGAACCGTCCGCACCGATGCGCGACCCCGCATTCGCTCGCGCCCCGGAACTCGCGGAGCGCGACCCCCTGGCCAGTTCAGCCAGCCGGCGCGGAGCGATGCTCGCCGGAACGATTCCCGGTTCGCCCATCCGTCGCCGCTGGTCGAGGTAGGCCGCCAGCAGGCCCCTCCCGCTACTCAACGGCTCTCGATCTTCTCTTCGACCAAGTCCAGTATGGCCCCGGCGACCACGGCCTTGTGCATCAGGGGAAGCTCCTCGTGCAGCTCGTTCTCGCCAGTCACGACGACCACTCGGTTGGTGGCGGCCTCGAAGCCGGCACCTTCCTCGCACGCCGGGTTGGCCACCACGATGTCGAACCCCTTGGCGGCCATCTTCTCCCGGGCACACTCCACCAAGCGGGAGGATGTCTCCAGGGCGAAGCCAACCGACACGCACTCGGGCGCAACGACGCCCAACGCCTCCCCCGCAACGTCCGGGTTGACCGCCAAACCGACCGGCAACTGGTCCCCCGCCTCGTTGCGCTTGATCTTGGCCTCGGACGGAGAGACGGGACGGTAGTCGGCCACCGCGGCGGCAAAGACCGCCACGTCGGCTTCGGCGGCTCGGTCGAGCACGGCGTCGCGCATCTCCACGGCGGTCTCCGCCCGAACCACATCGGCCCCGTGGGGAGGAAGCAGCGCGGTGGGACCCGTCACCAGCGTCACTTCCGCGCCCCGGCACCACGCGGCCGCCGCCAAGGCGTACCCCATGCGACCCGAGGAACGGTTCCCCAGGTAGCGGACCGGATCAAGCGGCTCCCGGGTGGGGCCGGCCGTCACCAGCACCCGCTTCCCATCCATCGACGAGCGTCCCTTCGACAGAGCGCGCCCCACCTCCTCCACAATCTCGCGGGGCTCCGCCATCCTGCCCCCGCCCCACCCTTCGCCCACCGCCAACTCGCCCTCGCTGGGTCCGACTCGCCGGTAGCCAAGGGCCTCCTCCAGGTGGGCGACATTCAGCTGGGTCTGGGGATGAGCGAACATGCGCCCGTTCATGGCGGGCACGAAGAGCGTCGGGGCGGCGGTGGCCAGCAGGACCGCCGAGGGCAGGTCGGAGGCTCGTCCCGCAGCGGCACGGGCCATGAAGTCCGCCGTGGCCGGCGCGATGCACACGCAGTCAGCCCTCCGGGCCAGCTCGACGTGGAGCGCGGCGCCACGGGTCGAGAACGGGTCCGCGACGGGGCGGCGTCCCGTCACCCCCTCGAAGGCGAGCGGCGTGACGAAGTGGCGAGCGGCCTCCGTGAGCACCACGTCCACGGCGGCCCCCAGGAGGGTCAGATCGCGGGCGACCTGGACGACCTTGTACGCCGAGACGCCGCCGCAAACCCCCAGCACCACGCGACGGCCCTTCCACGGGGCCACGGGCTCCCGGGGCGGGAAGTAGGCGCCGGACGACACCGGCGGGCTAGACCGGGTTCTTGGGGCGGCGCTCGACCAAGCGGTACTCCACTTGGCCCGAGGTGATCGCCTCCAACGCCCGCGTGGACAGCTTCTTCTGATCGCCCACGAGGACCGGGTCGCTGGGAAGAAGGTTGAGCTCTCGGGCGTACTTGGCGGCCACGAACACGCCCAGGTACTTGCTGTCGTTGTTCTCCGCGACTTCGTCGGTTGTGAAGACTCTCATGACGGGCAAGATAGCAGGTCGGTCAAGTCCCGGCACTCGGCGCGGCACGCGACGCGGCCTGCAGTCGCGCGATCTCGGCACGCGCGCCCTCGCCGAGCTGCCGGTAGAGAGTACTGAGCCGTCGGCGGAGAGCGCCGGTCGCCGGGGCGGCCCCAGATTCTCGGCGCACAGGGTCGGCCGCTGCCAGCACGTCGGCGACGGCCTGGTCCAGCTCCCGGTTCACCACCACCCGCTCGAAGGAGGCCGCCGCGTCGAGTTCGGCCAGCGCCGTGCGGAGGCGCCGAGCGATCTCACCGGACGTCTCGGTGCCCCGTCCCGCCAGCCGCCGAAGCCACTGCTCGGGCCCTGGCGGCACCACGAAGACCTGGATCGCCCCCTCGACCCGCTCGGCCACCTGCCGCGCCCCCTGCACGTCGATGTCCAGCACCGGCGTCCTCCCGCCGCACTCCTCGGCGGCCAGGTTCCGCAGCGGCGTCCCGTAGTAGCGACCGTGGACCCGCGCCCACTCGGCCAGCTCCCCGTTCTCGATCATCGCTTCGAACTCCGACCGGGAGACAAACCGGTACTGGCGCCCGTTCCGCTCGCCCGTCCGGGGTGCGCGGGTGGTGGCGGAGACCGACAGCACGAAGCGTTGCGGCCAGGAGCGCACCAAGCACTCGGCGATCGTCGTCTTGCCCGCGCCCGACGGCCCCACCAGCACCAACGGCCCGCCTGCGCTCACTCCACGTTCTCCAGCTGCTCCCGAAGCCGCTCCATCTCCTCCTTCATCGCCACCGCCGACGCGGAGATCGCTGCGTCGTTGGCCTTGGCTCCGATCGTGTTCGCTTCCCGGTTCATCTCCTGGACGACGAAGCCCAGGCGCTTGCCGGCCTGCGACGCCGTGCCGTCCAAGGTCTCCAGGAAGAGGGCGACATGGGACCGCATGCGGACGACCTCTTCCGCCACATCCCACCTCTCCGCCAGGTACGCCACGTCCCGAGCCAGCCGGTCCTCGTCCACCTCCACCGACTCGGCCAGGAGCCGAACCCGCTCGCGCAACCGGTCCCGTTCCCGCAACAGCCGCTCCGGCGCCCGAGCCTCCACCTTCTCCACCTCCTCCACGATCCTTCCCAGGCTCTCGCGCAACGCCGCCTCCAGCCGCCGGCCCTCCGCTTCCCTCGCCTCCACGAGCCCGTCCAAAGCCGCGCCGATGCACTCCAGCGCACGGGCTTCGTCGTCGCCAGGAGCCCCGACCGGCCGCTTCTCGACCCGGAAGACCCCCGGCAGCCCGGCCAACGTACTTGCGTCCAGCCGCCCCGCCACGCCCAGCTCCTCGGCCGCGTCCCGCATGAGCGACACGTAGCGGCGGGCGCGCTCTACGTCCAGCTCCAGCGTGCCCTCCGTCCCGTGCTCCGGATCGCGGCAAGCCACCGACAGCGATAGCCGCCCGCGAGAGAGGACCGCCCGGATGCGTGCCATCACCTTGTTCTCCATCGCCTCCCAGCCCTGGGGAAGGCGCACGGTGCAGTTCAGGTGGCGATGGTTGACGGTCCTCGCCTCCACCACGAGAACGCGCCCGCCCGGCAACTCGGCTTCGGCGGCACCGTAGCCCGTCATGCTGCGGATCATGGGAGGAGCGTCAGTTCCACAGCGTCCACCTCACGCCGTACAGGCCCCGCGTTCCGGGGAGCAGCCGCCCGGGCACGTCCTGGTTGTCGGGTCGCAGGGTCAGGTTCTCCACAGTCACGAAGATGTTCAGCGTGAGGATGCGAAGCTGCATGCGGAAGTACCAGTCCTGGTAGAAGGGCACCAGCGACGGGACGAACTCGGGCGATTCGTCGGTCGGCGCCGCACCCTCCGGGGCGTCCGGCGGCGGGGGCAGACGCGGCTGGGGCACGTCCATCTGCGACCGGCCCTGGACCCCCAAGTCGATCCACCACTCGAAGTTGCCGCTGGCCAGAAACGTCCGGTGGAACGACAGGCTGGCGTCGTAGAGGTGGTCGGGGAAGTAGAGGGCGGTAGAGTCGGCAGCGTCCCAGAGCTGCACGGCGCCGCGCAATGACAGACCTCGGGGCCAGAGGGGGATGCGGCCTGTCGCCTCCCACCCGCTCCGGGCGCGTTGGGGCAGCACCAGCCCGCCCCGGTCGAAGGGGAGTCCGGTAGGCCACACCGAGTCCGCTTCCGCCGACACTCGGGCGCCCGACAGCTCGGCGCCGCGCCACGCCAGGCGCAGGCCCAGGCGCGTCTCGGTGCGGCGGGTGAAGCGGTTCTTCGGCGCCTCTGGGAGCTCGGACTCGGCGTCTTCGTCGCCGCCGGTCGGGGGCAGCATCGCCTCGTCGGCAGAGTCGGGCGGCGGGGGGGGCAACGGCGCCAGCAGGGGCACGGAGCGGCTGCCGTCCCCATGCTCGGCGAAGAGGTGGACGAACGACACTGGCGAAAACCACCCCCGCAGATCGTAGCCCGAACCGGAACGCCCGGCCCACCCCTCTTGCCATAGCCGCGCGCCCGCCCCGCCCCACCGCGCCGAGCTCCCCGCCCCCTCCACCGCGAACACCCGGTCAGGGACGCCGGCTCCCCCGTTGAAGCGCGCCGTGGCCCGTCCCCAGAGCACCCCCCGCGCTGCCGACAGCCGCGCCCCGTACTGCCTGCGGCTCTCGACCGAGAAGGGGAACGTCGCCAAGCTGTCCCCCGCAGCCATGGAAGCGCCCGTCGCCCACGCTTCCGCCACCGCTCCGGGGCGGATCGCCCAAGCTCCCTGGAGCGTCCAGTCGGAACGTATGGCGCTCTCCGGCGCGAAGGCCGTGTCGGTGCGCTGGGAGCCGATCCGCCGGTACTCGAAGCGCAGCCCGCCCCGATCCCCCCGGTGGAGGCTGTAGCGCAGCCAAGCTCCCGTGCTTGCTCCCGGGTCCTCGCGCCCCTGGGTGTCCAGGCGGTCGATCGCCAGGGACGCCTTGCCACCCAGAGCCCGAGGCAGGGAAAAGGTGGCTCGCAGCACGTTGGTGTCCTGATCGCCGGTCCCGGCCTCGATCAGCGAGTGGGGCCGCACATCGCTGTGCACCCGTCGGAAGAGGTGTATCTCCACGCCCCCCGCCCCGCGCACTACCCGAACCCGTTCCAGCCCCGAGAGGGCGATCCGCGACAGGTCCGGCACCGATCCTTCCATCGGCAAGTGCTCCACACCGTCCCAATAGACCCTTGTTCCGCCCCCCGAGTAGCCTACGGGAAGGACCGCCGTCGGCGAGCCGTAATCGCCGTTGCGGACGCGCAGCAGCCCGGGCAAGCCCGACAGCAGCTCGGCCAGCGTCTGGCCCCGGGCCCCCAGCAGCGCCTGGCGGTCCCACTCCCAGACGCCGGACGCCGCCCCCGCGGGCAAGGGGTCCCGGAGCGAGGGAAGGACCGGAGGCGGCAAGCTGTCCACCTCCACCGAGTCGTCCGCTGACGAGCCCGCCAACGTATCGACGGCCAGCGAGTCCGGGACGGCCAGCGAGTCCATGACGGCCAGCGAGTCCCCGACCGCCGCCGAATCGACGGCCAGCGAGTCCCCGACCGCCAGCGAGTCCTGCGCCAGCGAGTCCGGGACGACGACCATCGTGTCCGGCGGCTCCTGTCCCGCGGCTGCGCTGCCCCCGGCGGCCGAGCCAAGCACCCCGAGGCCCAGGAGCAGAGCGGCACACCCCGTCCGAAGCACGCCAACGAGCCGAAGCGCGCCAACGAGGTCCACGAGCGCGACGACCACGCCCCCCGCGCCCCCAGCGACTCGCCCTAGTACGGCGGGGCCGGCCCGGTGATTTCCAGCCAACGGAGCAGGAGGCGGCACGGGTTCCCCAGAGGACCGTTGCGCAAGTAGGGTTTCTTGGTCTTGCCGTAGGCCGTGCCGGCGATGTCCAGGTGTGCCCAGGGCGTCTCTCCCACGAACTCGGCGAGGAAGCACGCTGCGGTGATCGTGCCCGCGGTCCGGCCGCCGACGTTCTTGAAATCGGCCACGTCGCTCTTCAGTTGCCTCCGGTATTCGTCTCCCATCGGCAGCCGCCAGCACTCCTCGTTCTCCTTTCTCCCCGAGAACTCCAGCTCCGTGATCAGCCAGTCGTCGTTGCCCAGAACCGCCGAATAGTGATGGCCCAGCGCCACCACGCACGCTCCCGTCAGCGTGGCGCAGTCGACGATGCACCGCGGCTCCAACTGCAGGGCGTAGTCCAGAGCGTCGGCCAGAAGGAGGCGGCCTTCCGCGTCGGTGTTGATCACTTCGACGGACTTGCCCGAACGGGTGATCACCACGTCGCCGGGCTTGTTGGCGGACCCGTTCAGCAGGTTCTCGCAGCACGGCACGATCCCCACCACGTTGATCGGAAGTTCCAGCCGTCCCGCCCCCCACATGGCGCCCAGCACGGCGGCGCCCCCGGACATGTCGTACTTCATATCCTCCATCCCCTTCGCGGGCTTGATGGAGATTCCCCCCGCGTCGAAGGTGAGGCCCTTCCCCACCAGCACCACTGGAGCTTCGTCGGGGTCGCCGCCAGAGTGGCGGAGGACGATCATCCGCGGCTCCTGGTCGGACCCCTGGGTGACCGACAGAAACGCGCCCATGCGCTCGCGCTCCAGCTCCTCCGGCCCCAGAATCGTGCACTCCAGGCCGGCCTCCTCGGCGATCCGCTCGGCCTCCTCGGCCAAGTGGCACGGCGTCGCCACGTTTCCCGGCCGGGCCTGCAGCGTCCGGGCCAAGTTCGCCGCGTCCGCATAGACGACGCCTCGGTGGATGTGCTCGCGCCACGTCTCCAAGTCTTTGTCGGCCACCAGTACGACGGCGGACTCGACGAGCGGCGCGGCACGTCCCGATCGCCGCAACGGATCCGACTTGAATTCGTCGAAGCGCCACGCAGCCAGTGCCATGCTCTGGGCAATGGCCTCGGCAACCCGGCCGGTCATGCCAGCCCGCGGGTGGGGGGCAAGGAAAGCTAGTTGCGTCGCTCCGTGGTCCTCGGCGGCCCGCACGGCCTGCCCGGCCGCATTTCGAATTCGCCCCATTGCGGGCGCCACGTCCACAGCGTTGATTGGGGGCTGCTCGCCCAATCCCACGAAGCGCACCCGCGTCGGCCCGACGCTCCCGTCCCCGCTTCCTTCCACCCAGGCCCCGTCCCGAGCAACGAAGCGCTTTGCGGCACAGGCCTCCCGGAACGGATACCCGGCATGGCGGTCCAGGGCCACAGCCATCCGGCCGCTGGTCGGCCAATCGTAGTCCTCCTCCCTGAAGGAGTGCGAGACCGGCACCACCGTCACCGCCCCGACAAGCGCCTCCGGGAACCCGTTCCCAGTCTCGTAGGGCAACTCCACCACCTCGATCCGCATGAGCGTCTTCCTCCCTCTTTGGTGCCGCTAGGAAGCTACATGTGAGCGACGACGGCTTCGCCGAACGCCGACGTGGACACCTTGGTCGCGCCCTCCATCTGACGCTCCAAGTCGTAGGTAACGGTGCCTGCGGCCACGGCCCCCGCCAGCCCCCGATCGACCGCCTCGGCGGCCTCGTCCCACCGCAGGTGCTCCAGCATCATGGCGGCCGAAAGGATCAGCGAACCCGGGTTCACCTTGTCCTGCCCGGCGTACTTGGGCGCGGTCCCGTGGGTGGCCTCGAAGACGGCCACGTCGTCGCCCACATTCGCCCCCGGCGCCATCCCCAGTCCCCCGACCTGGGCGGCGCAGGCGTCGGAGAGGTAGTCCCCGTTCAGGTTCGGCGTCGCCACCACCGAGTACTCGTCGGGCCGCAGCAGCACCTGCTGGAACATGGCGTCGGCGATGCGATCCTTGATCACGACCCGCCCGTTCGCCTCCTCGCCGTCCCACAGCCGGGACTCGGGGATGGTCTCGCCGGGGAAGAGCTCCTCCGCCACTTCGTAGCCCCAGTCCCGGAACGCCCCCTCGGTGAACTTCATGATGTTGCCCTTGTGGACCAGTGTGACCGAATCGCGGCCCCGCGCCAGCGCGTAGCGGATCGCCGCCGCCACGTGACGCTTGGTGCCGAAGGGGCTGATCGGCTTGACCCCGATCCCGCTGGCCTCGCGGACGGAGGCCCCCATCCGGTCCTGAAGGAAGGCGCGCAGGCGTTCGGCCTCGTCGCTGCCCGACGCCCACTCGATCCCCGCGTACACGTCCTCCGTGTTCTCCCGGAAGATCACCACGTGCAGCTTGTGGGGCTCCCGGACGGGGGAAGGGACCCCGGGGATCCACCGCACCGGCCGAATGCACGAGTACAGGTCCAGCACCTGGCGGATCGTCACGTTGAGGGAGCGGATGCCTCCGCCCACCGGCGTGGTCAGCGGCCCCTTGATGGCGACCCGGAACTCGGTCAGGGCGTCCAGCGTCTCCTGGGGCAGCCACTCGCCGGTCCGCTCGTTGGCCTTCTCGCCGGCGAGCACCTCCATCCACGCGATCGCCCGCGCGCCGTCGTACGCCTGGGCCACGGCCGCGTCCACCACGCGGCGGGTGGCAGCCCAGATGTCGGGCCCGATCCCGTCGCCCTCGAGGAAGGGCACGATCGGGCGGTTCGGGACTTGGAGCCCGTCGGTGGCGTCGCCGGTGATCTTCTGGCCGTCGGCGGGAACGGTCGCGTGGGCGTAGGGGGACATGGGACGGGCTCCGGGCGGGGGTTGGTGGTTGGGCGCGGGTGGTTGCGTGCGTGCCGAGGCTTGCGTGCGGACTTGCGTGCCGGGGCCGACGATGCGGCCACCGTCTCAATTGAAGGCTGGCCGGGTTGGATTGGAAGGGGGGTCGGGCGCAGGCGGTCGCGTCTCTCGGGCAGGCGGTCGCCACCAGCGCACCGGCGTTTCGCGTCGAGCGGTGGACGAATCTCCCGTCAAATAGTACCATTATTTTGTCCGAGAATCTGTCCAACCCGGCCTAGGAGGGCTCTGGCCAATGAGTGGAGTCGGCGGTGACGGCGTTGGTTCGCCAAATTCCCATACTAATTTGGGGGATGGGAGTTCGGCCTCGGATCGCAACGACTCCTCGCTCCTGTCCCGAGCTTCCCCTTCTCGAGTCCGGCCCGTCTCTACCCCCCGCTTCCGGCGTCATTGGGGGATATCGGCCAGGACCCGACACATCCTTGGCTGGTGCGACGCCACCGTGGGGACTCTTCGGGAGACGCCCGTTCGGCCCGAAGTGCGCCTCACCCTGCTGGACGACGCCGTAGTTCGAGCGAGCACGGCAACAACGACGCTGGCCGGAGGCACGTTGTCGAAGGACGAAGCGGCCGCCCTGCTCGCAGGCCGCAAGCGGGCGACCAGCCAGAAGCACCTAGCCGCCGAACTCCGAAACGCCGCAAGGGCGACCAAGATGCTGCTGGGCGTGGAGCAGCCCGGCCCTGCGCTGTCGCCGGCGACGCTTCTGAAGCTGCACAAGGCGCTCGGATGGAGGCTAGGACAGCACTTCGGGGGCGTCCCCGGGGAGTTTCGTCCCGCCGCAAGCCACGTCCCGGGGTTGGTCGAGGAGTTGTGCCACTGGTTGGAGCGCGAGTTTCCCGCGACCCCGTGGCCGAGGGCAGTTCGACCGCCGACGACCCAGTCGCCCGCCACCCACACTTCGTCCGTGGCGGGTTCGTCCCAGGAGGGCGACCAGAGCTTCGTCGAGGGGTTCGTCCGCGCCGTGGCGTCCCACCTCTACATCCTGTGGATTCACCCTTTCGCCGCTGGCAACGGCCGGACCGCCCGCCTTGCCGAGAGCTTCAACCTGCTTCGGGCCGGCGTACCGGGGCTCGCTTGCCACATCCTGCCCGAGCACTACGCCGATACCCGCCGAGCGTACCTGCGACAGGTTCGCCGTGCCATCGAGGACCGATCCCTGACCTCGTTCATCGCCTACGCCGCAGAGGGGTTCGGCGACGGACTGGCCCAGTTGGCGCAGGCGCTCCGGCGACCCCAGCTGGAGACGGCGTGGCGCAGCTTCGTCTTCCAACGGTTCGCGGAAGTGGAGCACCGCAAGAAGTCGGTCTTTCGGCGGCGACGCGCCCTGATGCTGGCAGTACCCCTGGACACGACGCTGGCTCCCGACGACCTTGTGCTGCTCGACCCCGACTTGGCCCGAGCCTACGCCGACCTCTCGGAGCGAACGCTGCTGCGCGACCTGGACGGGCTCGTCGAGATGGGGCTGCTAGCGGAAGACGACGACCGGTTCCGGGCCAGGACGGAGCTGATGGTGGAGGGGAGGGCACCCTTGGGAGCTTGACTTCTGGCTTGGCCTGTGCGACAGTGTAGGCTGGACCTTCCGATGCGCGGAGGGTAACAAACTGCATACGGAGACTCCAATGGGACATGTGGCAGCACCCAAGCAGGAAGCTGGTTTCGGTACGGCCAGGAAAGTCGCGAGATGCCGGGTTGCGCTACATGAGTCCGAAGAGGGCTTTTGCGTTTGGATTCCAGGGCTCCCCGGGTGCGTGTCGCAGGGAGACACTGAGGAAGACGCCATGGAGAATATTGCCGACGCCCTCCGTGACTACTTGGAAGTCATGTCCGAAAACACGACACCGCCAGGGGTCCAGGCTCGAGAAATCGAAATTGCAATCTAGTAGTTGCTTTTCAAATAGAAATCGGCTAGGCTAGAACTAGCATCAACGTAGCAGTCAATCGTTTTCCCGCAATCCGCACGACTCGTGCACAACAGAAAGGTGGTTAGTCATGCCCAAACTTCCCGGTGTAAACCACATGAACGCAGTCAGAGCACTCAGTAAGCTCGGTTATCGTGTAGCCAGAAGCAGTAAGCATATCATCATGACCAAAGGCAAGCATACAGTTGTTATTCCTCGCAACAATCCAATCAACGGATTTACGATGGGCAAGATCGTGAAGGACGCTGGCCTTACTGTGACAGAATTCCGCAAGTTGCTATAAGCTGATAGAGATGGGCTGTCGGCGGAGCGGCGATGTGTTCCGGCCTATACCGAGTGTCTGCGGGAAGAGGCAACTGACCTCCTACAGCAGCTCAATCTGGACGCAGAACCACGCTGGTGAGCGGTCGGGCACGGGGACGCCTTCGACTTCCGCAACGACAGCGGCACCTCGGGCGACCCTGGAATCTCGAATCCGGGACGACGGGATCCAGGCGTTGTAACTCTCTCGAACGTGGTCGCCGGGCTCCGCGGGCGGTGCGTGTACCGTGATCTTGCCCACCGGTTGCGCCCCGAGCTTGCCCAACATGGCGCGGCCCATCAGCGCGTCGGAGTAGCGGTACGCTTTGAACACGTTCGCTGCCAGCGTCAGTTCACGCACCTCACCGACGATTATTCTGCGCGACTTCGGCTCGGGGTCGATCCTGAGGATGGGGTGATCGTCCACCTTGGCCGTCGCCCGACGAACCACATCCGCCTCGATCCCCGGAAACGGCCCCTTGAACGGATTGCTCACCGGCACCAAGCGCTCTCGGAGCGGCACGAACGACGTGTTGGGCTTCTCGGGCGCGTACGGGTCGTCCTCGGGGTGGCACGGGTGAATCGGCCACGGTGGACCCAACTGGTCGAAGAAGACGGCGGAGCCGCAGTTGCAGGAGAAGAAGAACACCTCCTGCTGACAGTACCTGCACTTGGTCGGGAACGTCCTTGTTCTGCACCACCATCCGTGGATCATCGCGATCTCCCGGTCCCTGCGTCCGCTACTCCGTCTCGAAGCCGTGGTCGTCGAACCCGAGCGTGCGGCAGTTTTCTGTGACGGCCCGCACTATGTGGTCCGGCACTCCACCGGTGCCGTCCGGCGTTTCCTCGCCGAATCTCGCGTCAATCTCCAACGTAACGGTCACTTCGGAGCCTACCAGCCCTGCCAAGTGGGCGACCACTTCCTCGGCGATGCGGCCAGCGTCCCTGCCCACGCGCTCCGGGTCCAGCTTGACGGAACCGTGGAAGCGGCGGGGCTGGGGAGACGGCACTGGATCGGTTGTGCCTTCGGTATCTGCGCTACCAGTTGACGAACCGTCGTCGCGTGGATCCTCGCCTTCCCCCGGCGGCACGGACCCCGGGGGCCTCTCGGCCCGCTCCGCGTCGACTTGGGCTTGGGCGGCATCAGGCTTCACTACCAGCACGCGGTCGTCGGCAGTCAACTTCGCTGATTCCACGTTCAGGCCCCGGTAGCGTTGCGCGTCGTCGTCCCAACTCTCGGCGTAGGCGAAGCCCTCTTCCCGCCACAGCAGGACCCCGACGCCCTTCCCCACCGCGTCAGCGACGACCTGGGGCCCGGCCAGCCGAGGCAGGTACGGATAGGTGGCGAAGTCGTCGATCAGCTGGCGGAGCGGTACGTGGTTCCCGCGCCAGAGAGGCACATCATCCATGCGGCTCCGAAGGATGGTGGCACCCAGGCGCGAGATCACGTAGTCCTCGTCGCTGATCCGCTTGAACACCCGCCTCGCCACATTCTCCCGGTTCCTCATCTCCGTGGACCGCCACTCCACGGGAGACGCCGCGTCCTGCTGTTCGGGCACTAGCAGCCATTTGTACACCTCGGGCATCCGTGCCTCGACCCCTTCGTTCGCCGACTTCAGGCGCACGTCGGCCTGCCGCGCCTGGTGCGGGTCCAGGTTGAGGGTCTCTTTGTCCTCCAAGATCGACTCCCAGGCCAAGTACTCGCGCAGTGCTTGGTCCATGTCCTGCATCCGCACCTTGTCGGCGGCCAGGAAGACCAGTGCGTTCCGGTAGACGCGGGGTCCCCTGCCCCGGTTCTCCAGCAGCCGCTGCGCGAAGGCGATCGCTTCGTTGCCCTTCTCCCTCGAGTAGGCGGCGTCGGCAGGCAGCACCACGAGTCGGGCGTCTCGGTCGTCGGGCACGTCGTCGGGGGAACGGGGAAGCAGATGGACGCGCAGATGCTCGGCTTTGGAGGCCCCGCCGCCGAACTCCTTCCGCAGCCGCCGCTCCAGCTCGTCGCTCGCCCTGTGAGGTTCGCTGCTAGCCAGCTCCGCCGCACGCTGCTCCGCCAGCTTCGCCACGGTGGGCTGAGTGCCGTACCAGTAGCGTGTGCGGTCCTGGTACAGGTAGGTGGCCCGCGACGCCAAGCGGCGAAGCGCATCGCCGAAGACAGAGGCAGGCTCGCCGGGCATGACGCAACCCAGATTGACGTTGCGGTCGTCGATCCCCCGGTTGGCCGCGCCCGTCACCGGCGCCGACCCCATGTAGACGGTGCGCGCTACCCGGCGGGTGGCCGAGTGCTTGCCCAGGTTGGAGAACTCGGCGTCCAGCTTGTGTGGCGACGAGTTGGGACCGTCCACATCCGCGCCGATGATCGGTGTCCAGTTGTCGGTTAGATAGCGCGTCAGCTCGGACTGTACCCTCGGGTCGTCCACTGGAATCATGGACGGCAGGATCAGCGAACTACCGTCACCGCTTTCCCACAAGCTGTGAACGACCGACGCCATGAGGCGCAGCACCCCGCGCGTCCGCTGGAACTTGGCCAGCGACGACCAATCGCTGTAAAGGCGGTCGAATACCTCCGGGTGAATCGGGTACGCCGCCCGGATGCGCTTCCCGTAGGCCGGATCGTGGCATTCGGATGGAAACGCCCCCTTGGACCGGCGGTAGAGCGCTCCGAACTGCCGTGCCGTCAGGTCTCTGGCCTTGAGCGCTTCGCCGTCCAGAGGCTCAAAGAGCCGCCGCCGCACGATCTCAAAGCCTTCTTCGGAGGTTGCCGGCTGCCATGCCGTTGCCACTCGACCGACCACATTGGCCAACCGGTTCAGCGCATCTCGTCCCCTGACGCCGCCTACCTCCGCGTCGTCGGCCTGGGTCGAACCGCTGCTCGTGCCGGCCGAGGCCGAAGCCGGAAGCGACACCACCAGCAGGCAGTCGTCCACCACCTTCGCCGACTCGGTAAGCGCCTGCGCAAAGGTGAACTGGGTCTCGAAGCTACCCCCAGGCAGGTCGCTCTGCTCGTGAAGCTGGCGGGCGTAGGCAACCCATTCGTCGATCAGAACCAGGACGGGACCGTACTCCTCAAAGAGCGCTCGCAACCGGTCGCCGGGACTGGTGGCCTTCTCGTCGTCCAGGCGCACCTTCTCGAAGGCGTCGCGTCCTCCCAGCTGCCAAGCCAGCTCCCCCCAAAGTGTGCGCACCTCGGTGCCGTCGGACTTTACGACCGGATTGCCGGGCGACATCCGGTTTCCCACCAGCACCACGCGCTTGGCTCGGGGCGCCGCCGCCACGCCAGCCTCCTCCAGCAGCTCCCCCACCTCGTCCAGCTCTCGCGGCGCATTCCCCGAAAGCAAGTGGTACAGAGCAAGCATGGAGTGGGTCTTGCCGCCACCGAAGTTGGTCTGAAGCTGCACCACCGGATCGCCGCCGGCACCCGACGCCCGCCGGAGGGCTCCCACGAGCAACTTGCTCAGGCTGTCGGTCAGGTAGGTGCGTCGGAAGAACGACTCGGGGTCCCTGTACTCGGGGCTCCCCCCTCCGCGATGGACTTGCCACAGGTCGGCAGCGAACTCGGCGTGCCGGTACCTGCCGCTGCTCACGTCGTCATGGGGCTTGACCACCTGTCGCCACGGCGTCAACGACGACGACGCCTTCGCCGCTAGCGGTCCCGCCGCTCGCCGCTCCCGGTTCCTTGTCTGCTGGTCCACGGTCTGCCGGAGAAGCTCCGCCTTCATTGCCCCAACTTCGGCCGCCTGGGACGCCGAGACCGCCGTCAGCAGCCGTTCCGCCGAATCCATCGCTCGGTACGCATCGTCGCTGGAAAAGCGCTCCTGGTGCGCCCACTTGTTGCGCCAGCCCCGAAGCTCCGACACCAGCGAGCGCTCAGAGGGCCCCAGGACTGTGCGGAACACCTCATTCCACACCTCCCACATGACCTTGAGCTGTGCCGCCGCGTCCCATTCGGCCATCGGCTTGTTGACCACCTTGGGACCGCCGTGACGACGGCGGAGGTCGTGCATGTGGACGATGCCTTTGACGGCCTTCTGCCGGACCTCGCGCTCCACGAAGGGTCCCAGCCCCTGGCGCAGGAGCTCCATCGCCTTCCCTACGCGCTCGTGATGTGTAAGGGCCATCAGCTACTTCTCCATGCGTTCGGGGCAGTTGCACTTACCCAGCATCGGATTCCCGTTCCAGCGTCAGTTGTGGTTCCGGTTCCTCAACCCAAGCCTTGAGCCGAGACAGTCGAGCGATCTCCGGCCAACTGGTCACGAGTGCGTTGTATGCAAACGCCGACCCAATCCACTTGTTGCGCTCGCAGATCAGGTACGCGCTGTACGCCAAGTCCCTTGGCCCGTCGTCGCGTGGTCCTAGTCTGTCTAGCATTTTAGCCGCTTCGATCTCGCCGCCCTTCGCGTATACGCGGAGCAGGTGATGAGTCTTCTCCCAGAGCGTCGCATCCGCAGTCGGCACCCACTCATCAGGGAGCTCCCCGGGCCTGCGCAGGCGTACCCGCCCTTCGCCCGACTCCACGACACCTGCACTCACCAGCTTTGAGATGCTAGTGTCCCTCGCCTTAGCCAGCACTTCCGCCACGCCGTACGCTCCGTCCTTGAAGCCGTGCTGCTCAAACCACGAAGTCGCCCAGCGCGTCTCGGCGTCAAAGTCACCCTCGAAAGCTTCATCCAAGGCTTGGTTGATGTACTGGAGGGCAGTGCGGACGCGCAACGGCTTCCCGTCCGGGTACACGACCGTGGAATACCGCGAGTATATGGCCATGCCCGGACCGATGGCGGCCTGGGCCAAGTCCACCGGTGCGATATTGGCCGCCTGCAGGGGACCGAGTGCCGCCGGCAGCTCCGTTGCTAGCATATTGCGGAAATCGGTCCGTGAAATCACATCGGCATCGGGTGGGCGCTTCCGACAAACCAGGACAATGGAGGAGGCGAGCACAGCGAATCTCTTCTTGAGATTACCGGTAAGTTCAGTGCGAACCGGCCAGGTTCCAGTGATCGAGAACCCGGCCTGGATGACCGCCTCAAGAAACGTCTCCCAGCCAGTGCGGACCTGTCCACTCTTGTCTTTCGTCTCTGCCTGCTTGAAGGCGTAGTAGATCGTCACGGGAAAGTCGGGATGAGACTGCTCAGCCAACCGACGCATCGCTTCGACCATTCCCTCCATAAAGAACCGCTCGGCCTCTTCCTTGTTGGAATGACGAAACGGTGATGCCACGAGTTCCTGAGCTTTGGGCACAGCCATCGTCATGAACAGGTCTGGAAGTTGCGCCCTTAGTGCCCGGCGCAACCACACGTAGAAGAAGTCAGAGAGATCCGCGTACTCAATGTTGTCGTAGTACGGCGGATCCGTGGACACGATCTTGCCTGATGACATGGACTGACGGCACGCGTCTTCCTGGTGGACAACACTCTGCCCGGTTTGTCGTGTGGGCAAGCACTCCACTACCTTGGCTGGCCAGGCAAGCTGGCCTAGCCAGTTGCCAGTGGCACTGCTGAAGGGATTGGACTCGCAGTAGTCCCAAACCATCGGTAAAGCTTGGCGGCCGAATACTTGTTGGATTTTCTGGCTCGTGTTATCCCAGAAAGATAGTGCGCTGCTCCGGTTGGCTTGACGACCCACGGTTAGGCCCAGATACGTTGCGACGGCCCGGCCGTAAGTCGCAACTTGGGAGCCATCTTTGTCCGTGCCAATCCCCGCCAGCATTCCTGCCGCCTCGGCATCCCGTTGTAGTCGAGCGTACGCCTCTTCAACAAGGTCCGAAAACAGCGTTAGCATGACAAGCTGACGAGCACTGAAAATGTCGCCAAATGTGTCCATGCCGTAGTGCTGCACGTTCACCCTGCACTTCCCCTCCAGCCGTACATCGGGCCTCCAATGCGGGTTGGCCGCGCGGGCAACTTCTTCGTGTTCTCTTATAGCCTCTACGTACACACGCTCACGGTCGCCCTGCGCCACCACCGCCATCAGGCGGGCACCCAGCTGGCCGGATTGCGCTTCCTCTCGGATGTGATCGTATGTCACCGCGGTGTTTGACATCAGGCAGTTGAATCCTTGCCGCTTTCCCGCCGCTGTGCCCTTCCCCACCACAGCGGGATCACGCGGCCTGCCCACACGCACCTCAAACCGCCAGTTCCGCCCCTTGACCACGGGCTGCACCCACGCCTCCTTCCCCTTCTTCTTCGACAGCCAGAACGACGACACGAGTGGGATTTCCACATCTGCAAAGGCCGGGTTCGGGCTCGGCACCGTCCGTGCCCACAGCCACGCGATCACCGTAAGCTCGCGGCCCTTGTACGGGCGCAGGTCCGGGCGCCTACGACACATCTCCGCAGTGACCCGGACCTTGGGATACAGGTGGCCGATCCGCTTCTCCGCCTCGTCGCGCATCCACTTGCCGTAGTAGCGGATGTCCTCAGCCAAGCCCTGGGCACCAGTCCATGTCGTCAGCTTCTTCTGCTGGTCGGGCTTGCGTCGCCACTCGGGGTTCACGGGCGGAAGGCCAGCGAACTTCGGCGGTATCTCGATCATCGCCTTGTTGATCAAGACCGCGACGGGGTTCAGATCGCTGGCGTGGGCCTCCAACCCCAGGCGCTGGGCCTCCAGCGGCAACGCGCCGCCACCCGCAAACGGGTCATGGAACGCTGGTAGGGAATCCTGCCCCCCCCCCCCCCCGTACAAATACCGAAGGTGCACGCCCGTCGCCAGCTTTCCTGTATCTCGTGGCGCACCCGCTCCAAGACCTCTTCGTTGGCGATGTTCTCCCACTTGACCATCTCTTCAATCAGTCCAAAGAGCCGTGCGCGCTCCCGTTCCTGGTCGGCCTCCGTGGGAAAGAGCTCCGGCCACGCCGAAGGATCGTCCACCATCTGGGCGAAGATCACGGCCCGGGCAGCGGCCAGAGGCCGTCGCGCCCACCACAGGTGCAACGTGCTAGGATGCCCATGGCGAATCGACTTCTCCCTCGCTGACGCCGCGTTGATGGCGTCTAGCGGGAGCGCGACCTCGATCAGCTTCTTGCGGTCCACCGTCAGCTACGACTCCATGAGTTCGGGGCAGATGAATTTGATCTGGACCCCATGGCGTGCAAGGGCCCTCGCGATGTCTCCACCAGCCCATGTCGGACGCGTTCAAGATGGGCGGATGCTCGCTGCTGGCGCAAGCCACCGCGACGAACTTGCCCCAGTCGAAGTCCACATCCAGCTCCTTGAGCTCCGATCGCTGGTCTCCCAGTTCGCAGAAGTAGAGACCCACTTCGTCCGCTGCGACCTCCTCCTCGGCGATCCGTCGCTGTAGTCGCCAAAGGAAGTGCTCGCTGTGGCTCTCGACGATCACCTGGACCCCGCGATTCCTCCAAGCGTCGATCACAACATCCGCCAAGCCGGACCGCACGGACGGATCCAGGTGAGCCGCTGGTTGCTCATTCCGCGTTCACGTTACATGTCCACCCGCCAAAGGTGCGCCGCCCTCTTGGCCAGCTGGGCCCGCCTTGCCGGAAGGACATGTTCGATCGTACCAGGGTCGATTCGGGGATCGCACTCTCTTCCCGAAGCATCACTCTCCAGTCGGCTGAGAACGTACCGGACCAGCTTCCTCTGATTCCCGGCAAGGGCCAAGTCTGCAAAGCTCTGACGGAACTGGGGGGTCCTCTACGTAGACCGGCCGCAACACTTCGAAAACCTCCCGAGCACTTCGAGCGCGTCCGGTCGCCACGGCCTTCGCCGCCCGATGGTACGCGGATTCAAGCCGAGCACCATGAAGCTTCCCCACGACCGAGTACCGAAAGGTGATCGTGCTCACCAGCCCAAGGCATCGAGAGAACTCCCCTCGCGAAAAGAACTCCCAGGCCGAGAACAGCAGGGGCGTCATCTGGCGTGCGCCGAAGAGGCCAAGTTCCCATACGCTGCGCTTGGCCTCTGGGGACTCGATCCAGTACTCGTGCTCGGGGTCGCGAAGGGCGGCGAATAGCTCGCCCCGGGGCTCGATGGCGTCCATCAGCGCAAACACGTCGTGGGCGCTCCTGATCTCGCCGCGCACCAGCTTGAATACTCTGCGCTTGCGGACCACAGAGTGCGTACAGAGCAGGTGATAGCGCATAAAATCGGGAAACCAGCGGGGCTCTACCGTTCCAACGAGCGACTGCCACCGATGCTGCAACGCCCTCAGGTCGGACGGGACCCGCACCTTCGAGAACATGTAGCTCTTAAGCAAGTCGGTGGCCGTGAGCTCGATGCCCCGCGCATTCAACGTCTCGAAGACGGTGTACGCATTGAGTTCGTCGTCCACCGTGATGAGGATGAACAACAGTCCCCTGGCCACCGTCTCCGACAAGATGCGCGCCAAGGCCATGCCGTCTTCCTGCATGTCCGGCAACTTGTCCAGGCTATCTCGGAAGTACCGGAACGCCTTCCAGAGCTGTTGGTTGGATGCTGGCAAGACGTGGAGATTGTGAGGTTCCCGCGGCTGCAGAGGTTCCCGCGGCTGTACCAGGCAACCCTGGTAGAATCCGTCGTCGGTGCCGTTCAGAAACAGCCGACTGCTCTCCACGAGCGACGCAGGGTCCTTCTCGCCGACAAAGCGGTTGCGAAGCTCCTTGCTCCTCTGGCGATTCGCCTCCGAATCCTGGCCCGCGTCCGCCATGTCTTCCAGCTTGGAGATTACCGCCAGCGCGAGCACACTGAGGGTGGCCATCCGATTCTGGCCGTCGATCACCGAGAACTCCCGATCGCTTTGCGCTTTCACTACCAGGGCCCCCAGGTAGTGCCGGTCCTCCCTTTCCGCCTGCACCTCCAGGATGTCGCTCCAGAGGTCTTCCCACTGCTCTCGCGTCCACGAGTAGTCCCGCTGGTAGCGCGGCACTCGGTACACCTTCCCGCCGCCGATCAGCTCCAGGTAGTCGGTCGTGCGGGTGCTCAACAGGCTGGCTCGGTTCACAGTGGCTATCCCGTCCCTTCCGTCCTTCGGCCCCGTCGGGTGCCCGTCCAGAGGGAGACCACGTTATCTTGTCACTTTCCACTCGTCAACCTCCAGCGGGCCTCGACTTTGCGCCTGGAAGAACTTGCCCCCCTGCACCGCGGTGAGTCCGCAGAACGGGTGCCGACCGACCCTGGCCGTGTACCGACCGACCCGGGCCGCGTCATGGGAATCGACTTTGGTCGGCGTCGCATCGGCATCGCGGTCAGCGACGTTACGGCGACGCTGGCGAGCCCGTTGACCACACTGAAGCGTCGCGCCGGCAAGCGCCCGCCCCTGGGGCGATTGCTGGAGCTGGCCGACCGGCACCAAGTGCGGCTCGTGGTCGTAGGGCTTCCCCTGGGACCAGACGGGCGCGAAAATGACTGGACCGACGAAGTCCGCGACTTCGGGAGGCGAATGGGCGACAGGAGCAGTCTGCCGGTGGAGTTCCATGACGAACGCTACTCTTCGGTGGAGGCCGTCGCCCGCCTTCGGTCCGTCGGACTTCCCAAAGCCAAGCGCGAGGACAAAGCCAGGATCGATGCCGCCGCCGCCACCGTCATCCTCCAGGACTGGCTCGATGCCGCCCGTTGAGGCGCCCCCCGACCGGTCGTCCGTTGAGGCACCGTCCAACCGGTCGCGGGGCCGTATCGCCCTTTGCGCGGCCGCTGGCACTCTCGCCGTTCTGCTCGCGGCGGCTCTCCTGCGCGCCGGGCTGGCCCCGACCACGTCTCCGTCGCCACTAGCCGACGGCACTCCGCTGGCCGACGGCACGCCGTCCGCCGACAGCAACCATGTGGTCTTCCATGTCCCCGTCGGCGCCGCTTTTCGGAACGTGGTGGACACCCTCGTGGCCCGGCGGATCATTGCGCGGCCCCGCCTCTTCCGCCTGCGGGCGCGGCTCAGCGGCCAGGACCGCTTGGTGAAGGCCGGGACGTACCGCCTCCCCGCCGGCATCGCCGCTCCAGAACTCCTCCGCGCGCTGGCCGAGGGGCGGGTCTTGAGCCGCCCCGTCACCTTCCCGGAGGGGATGACGATCCACGCCATGGCGGGTCGGATCGCCCAGGCGGCAGGGGCGGATTCGGACTCGGCCGACATCGCCCAAGGACTCTCCGGCGCGGCCCTCCATCTCCGGTGGTCGGTTCCCGGTCCAGGTCTGGAGGGCTACCTCTTTCCCGACACCTACCGCTTCGCCGAAGGGGTGGGCGTGGACGCGGTCGTGGGCGCCATGACCGCCCGCTATCGCCGATACTGGACGCCGGAGCGCCGCTCACTTCTCGCTGCGGCGCAGCTCACGGAGCGCGAGGCCGTCACCTTGGCGTCGGTCATCCAGGCGGAGGCGCGTATAGTCGACGAGATGCCGACGATCTCCAGCGTCTACCACAACCGTCTCCGCATTGGAATGCCCCTTCAGGCCGACCCGACGGTCCTCTACGCCCTGGGCGGCTACCGACCCCGCCTTCTCTACTCCGCCATGGACTCGGTGGCCGACCACCCGTACAACACCTACACGCAGCCCGGTCTCCCTCCCGGCCCGATCTCGGCACCCGGCGCCGCCGCGCTGGACGCTGCCCTCGCCCCCGCCGACACCAACTACTTGTACTTCGTCGCGCGGCCCGACGGCAGCCATCTTTTCTCCCGGTCCTTGCGCGAGCACAACGCCGCACGGGCCCGCATCCGCCGAGAGTCCGGCCCCGACGGCTGACCCGCCTGAACTGGCTGAACTGAAACGGCTGAACGGCTGAACCCCGGTCGATCCATGGACTTGCGCCAGCGGCTCCGTTTGGTCGTTCTTACCGACCGGGCCTCCGCCCACCCCCGCAACGTCCTCGACGTTGCCACCGAGGCGCTGGCCGCCGGCGCCCCCGCGATTCAGCTGCGTGAGAAGCACCTTCCGCCACGCGACGTGCTTCCCCTGGCCCGGCGCCTCCGCATCGAGACCCGAGCCGTCGGCGCCCTTCTCTTCGTGAACGACCGGCTGGACCTAGCCCTCGCCGTCCAGGCCGACGGCGTTCACCTGGGACCCAACGACCTGCCCGTCGCCGCCGCACGAACGGTGGCACCACGCGACTTCCTAGTCGGCTTCTCCACATCCGATCCCGCCGCCGCGCGTGCCGCCGAGGCCGACGGCGCCGACTACATCGGCTGCGGCGCCGTCTACTCGACCTCCACCAAGGCCAAGGAGGAGCCCCCGATCGGGACAAAGGGCCTCGCCCGTGTCGCCTCCGCCGTGTCCATTCCCGTCGTGGGGATCGGCGGCATCACCCCCGCAAAGGTCCGCTCGGTGCTCCGAGCCGGGGCCGTGGGAGCCGCCATGGCGCACGCCGTAATGGCCGCCCCGGACCCTTATGCCGCCGTCCGCGCCGCGCTCCAGCCGTCCGTCGGGTTCCAGCCGTAGGCCGCCCTGGGCTTCCAGTACCAGCGGCACGGTCCGCAGGACTCCACCCCCATCGCAGAAACGCCCCGCCCGACCGCATGGGCCGAACGGGGCGCTTCGAATAGCAGGCTGGCGGCGACGTACTCTCCCACCGGGTTGCCCCAGCAGTACCATCCGCGCTGCAGGGCTTAACTGCCGAGTTCGGGATGGGATCGGGTGTATCTCCTGCGCTCTGGCCACCAGCCTGCAAGCTGGCAGGGTAAGAAGGAAGGAAGAGAGCCGAAGGCTCCGTGTTGGAAAGACGAGGTGGAAAGAATGGATGGCTGGTCAAGCCTCTCGGGCAATTAGTACGGCTCAGCTGCACGTGTCGCCACGCTTCCACTTGCCGCCTATCAACGTGCTAGTCTCGCACGGCCCTTAGGAGACCCGAAGGTCTGGGAGTACTCATCTTGGGGGGGGCTTCCCACTTAGATGCTTTCAGCGGTTATCCCTTCCCGACGTCGCTACCCGGCCATGCTCCTGGCGGAACAACCGGTACACGAGAGGTCAGTCCGTTCCGGTCCTCTCGTACTAGGAACAGCTCCCCTCAATACTCCAACGCCCACGACGGATACAGACCGAACTGTCTCACGACGTTCTAAACCCAGCTCATGTACCGCTTTAACGGGCGAACAGCCCGACCCTTGGGACCTTCTCCAGCCCCAGGATGCGATAAGCCGACATCGAGGTGCCAAACCGCCCCGTCGATGTGAACTCTCGGGGGCGATAAGCCTGTTATCCCCGGCGTACCTTTTATCCGTTGAGCGACGGCCCTTCCATTCGGAACCGCCGGATCACTAAGGCCAACTTTCGTTCCTGCTCGACCCGTCGGTCTCGCAGTCAAGCTCCCTTATGCCTTTGCACTCTTCGCGCGATTGCCGACCGCGCTGAGGGAACCTTTGCGCGCCTCCGTTACCTTTTGGGAGGCGACCGCCCCAGTCAAACTACCCACCTGCCACTGTTCCCGAGGAGGATTCACTCCCCTGGGTTAGAGCCTCAACATTGCAAGGGTGGTATTTCACCGACGACTCCCCGCCGCCTAGCGACAGCGGTTCCAAGTCTCCCACCTATCCTACACATGTAAAGCCAAGACCCAATGACAGGTTGCAGTAAAGGTGCACGGGGTCTTTTTGTCCTGTCGCGGGTAATCGGTATCCTCACCGATACTCCAATTTCGCCGAGCTCGCGGAGGAGACAGCGCCCAAGTCGTTACGCCATTCGTGCAGGTCGGAACTTACCCGACAAGGAATTTCGCTACCTTAGGACCGTTATAGTTACGGCCGCCGTTTACCGGGGCTTCAGTTCAGAGCTTCGAGTTTCCCCTAACCCCTCCCTTTAACCTTCCGGCACCGGGCAGGCGTCAGTGCCTATACGTCGTCTTGAACGATTTCGCAGACACCTGTGTTTTTACTAAACAGTCGCTTGGGCCGATTCTCTGCGGCCCGCTTCGGCTCCCCACGCATCGTGGTTCACCTACCACGGGCTCCCCTTCTCCCGAAGTTACGGGGACATTTTGCCGAGTTCCTTCTCCGCGGATCACTCGAGCACCTTAGGCTACTCGCCTCGCCTACGTGTGTCCGTTTACGGTACGGTCGCCCAAGCACCTCCCATGCGAGGCTTTTCTCGGCGGCATGATTACGGACCCTTTGCGGGCCACTAGGTGGCCCTTCGGCGTCGGCGCTCGGCTAAAGAGGTCTTTTCTCCCCTCTCATCGCCTACCACCTTGCATCGGATATTCCACCACCCGACGGTCCTGTCACTCCCGCGTCCCCCCTCATGGTCGAACGCTGCTATGGACGGTACAGGAATATTGACCTGTTTCCCATCGCCTACGCCCTTCGGCCTCGGCTTAGGGACCGACTAACCCGGAGCGGATAAGCCTGGCTCCGGAACCCTTAGGCTTTCGGTGACAGGGATTCCCACCCTGTTTATCGCGTACTCATTCCGGCATGCTCTCTTCCCTGCTCTCCACGGATGCTCTTCCGAGTCCGCTTCTCGGACCAGAGAATGCTCCCCTACCATGACCCGGGTTCGGCCGGAGCCGCCCACCAGGTCATCCGTAGCTTCGGCGTCGTGCTTGAGTCCCGACCATTATCGGCGCGGATCCACTTGACTAGTGAGCTATTACGCACTCTTTAAAGGCATGGCTGCTTCTAAGCCAACCTCCTAGCTGTCTGTGCACACCCACATCCTTTCTCACTTAGCACGAACTTGGGGGCCTTAGCTGACGGTCTGGGCTCTTTCCCTCTCGCAGACGGACATTATCGCCCGCCCACTGACTCCCAGGATACATCTCGAAGGCATTCGGAGTTTGGTTGGGTTCGGTAACCTGGTGAGGCCCCTAGCCCATCCAGTGCTCTACCTCCCAGAGACAATTCCCTGAGGCTATACCTAAATATATTTCGGGGAGAACCAGCTATCTCCGAGCTTGATTGGCCTTTCACCCCTATCCACAGCTCATCCGAGCAGTTTTCAACCCACAACGGTTCGGGCCTCCACCAGGTGTTACCCCGGCTTCACCCTGGCCATGGATAGATCGCTTCGGTTTCGGGTCTACCCCCATGCACTCGACGCCCGTTTCAGACTCGCTTTCGCTTCGGCTCCGGACCCGAGGCCCTTAACCTTGCGCATGAGGAGTAACTCGCCGGATCATAATGCAAAAGGCACGCCGTCACCCGCCTCCGTCGTCCGAGGACGCGGATCGGGCTCCGACCGCTTGTATGCAACACGGTTTCAGGTTCTGTTTCACTCGCCGTCAGGCGTTCTTTTCACCTTTCCCTCACGGTACTATCCGCTATCGGTCACAGACTCGTATTTAGCCTTGGAAGATGGTCCTCCCGGATTCAGCCAGGGTTTCACGTGTCCCGGCCTACTCGGGGTCCGCGCCAGCCGGCCTACTCGCATTTCGCATACGGGACTCTCACCCTCTCTGGTCGTACGTTCCAGTACCGTTCCGCTATGCTTCGGCCTGCGTCCCACGCGGCCCCACAACCCCCGGGCAGGTCACCCCGCCCGGGTTTGGGCTGTTCCCTTTTCGCTCGCCGCTACTCTGGGAATCTCGATTGATTTCTTTTCCTCCAGGTACTTAGATGTTTCAGTTCCCTGGGTTGGCTCCCTCGTAAGGGTGACGGGATATGCTCCCGCCGGGTTGCCCCATTCGGACACCCCCGGATCTCGGTTTGCTTGCAACTCCCCGGGGCTTTTCGCAGCTTGCCACGTCCTTCTTCGCCGGTCTGTGCCAAGGCATCCACCGTGTGCACTTGTTCGCTTGACCAGCCCCTCGCTCCATGGGCCGATACGCGGGACCGCGACTTCCGTCCGCCCCGCATCCGGCTCGGCAACTGGGCCAGTCCACCGTCGCCTTTCCAACACGTACGCTCGCGCCGTCCCACCCTCCGCGTGCCAACCCGGCCGTGGAGAACGGAACGGTCGGAGCGACCTAAGGCTCTTTCCTTCCTTCTACCCATGCTGTCAAGAATCCAGGCGTTCGCTCCGTCCGGTTGGACGCCCGACGGCCGGCCCCAGGGCCGATCCGCCGAATCCGAAGCGAACAGCTTTGGAAGGTAACCCCTCTTCGGGGGAAGTCAACCCCCGAGGGCGGGGACGCCTCCAGGAGCAGTCAACCCCAAGGGGCGGAGCCGCCTCCAGAGGCCCCTACATTCCCCCCGCTTCCAGGAAGCCGGCGACTTCGTCGGCGGTCACGAAGAAGTCCCCAAGTTCGTGGCCTCCTCCGGGACCGTGCCAGTCCGAGCCTCCGGTGACCAGCAGCCCGTGTCGTCGGGCCAGCTCGCGCAAGACGGAGGGGCTGGCGGACCTCCCCGGCGGCCGGTGGACCTCCAAGCCCATGAGCCCAGCGTCGATCATGGGCGGCAGCAGCTCCCCCAAGAGGCTCGCCGGCGGGTGGGCCCACACGGGGATACCCCCAGCCGCCAGCGCGACCCCGATCACCTCCTCCGGCGTGGCAACCTTGGTGGGAACGTAGGCAGGGCAACCGTCGCCGATCAGGCGGGCAAAGGCGTCCCGCACCGAAGCGGCGTGGCCCGCCTCCACCAGCGCGCGCGCCAAGTGGGGACGGGCCGGGGCCACTTCGGCCGAGCCCCGCTGGGCGTCCACTTGGCGGCTCGTTACGGGCACTCCCTGCGTCGCCAGCTTCTCCCGCATCTCCGCCATGCGGGCAGCGCGACGTTCAAGTCCGCGCCGATGGTGCGCCGCCAGGGCCGGGGACTGGATGTCCAGGAAGTACCCGAGGACATGGACATCCTCGCCGCGGTAGGTGCTGCTCAGCTCGACGCCGGCGACCACTTCGATTGAACGTCCCCGAGCAGCCCGCACCGCCGGTCCCACGCCGGCGACCGTGTCGTGGTCCGCCAGCGCAATCGCGTCGAGTCCGCCGGCGACGGCTCGCTCCACCACTTCCTCCGGAGAGCACACGCCGTCGGAGGCGGTGGAGTGCACGTGCAGATCGAGCTTCATGGCGGAGGGCGAAGGGGCATCGGCGCGGAAGTACGGTCCCGGGGGGCGCTACCCGTGGGTCCCGTCGGCCCCGTCGGGGGCGGCCCCGTTGGCGTCGGCCCGGTCGGCCAGCACGGTCACGGCGTCGGCCTCCACCTTCATGACGCCGCCGGAGACGCCGAACTCGCGTGGGTCGCCGGACTCGGTTCTCACCTCCAGCGGACCGGCGCCCAGAAGAGTCAGGAACGGGGCGTGGCGCGGAAGGACTCCGACCCGGCCGTCCCAGGCGGGCGCGACCAGCGACCGGGCGCGTCCCTCGAACACCGCCCCCGCGGGCGTCAACACCTGGACCTCCAGCAGCTTGGCCATCGAATCAGGCGCTTCCGCCCATCTTCTCCGCCGCCTCCACGACCTGCTCGATCCCACCCTTCATGTAGAACGCCTGCTCGGGCAGGTGGTCGAACTCCCCCGCCACCACGCGCTCGAAGGACTCGATCGTCTCCTCCAGCTTGACGTAGCATCCCGGGATGTTGGTGAACGCCGTGGCCACGAAGAAAGGCTGGGAGAGGAAGCGCTCGATCCGCCGGGCGCGGCCGACGATGATCTTGTCCTCCTCCGACAGCTCGTCCATCCCCAGGATCGCGATGATGTCCTGCAGGTCCTTGTAGCGCTGGAGGATCTCCTGGACGCCTCCCGCCACCCGGTAGTGGCGCTCCCCCAGGAACTGGGGATCCAGGATGCGCGACGACGAGTCCAGGGGGTCCACCGCCGGGTAGATGCCCTTCTCGGAGATGGAGCGGGAGAGGACGGTGGTTGCGTCCAGGTGGGTGAACGCCGCCGCCGGCGCCGGGTCGGTCAGGTCGTCGGCGGGGACGTAGATCGCCTGCACCGAAGTGATCGAACCCTCGCGAGTGGAGGTGATGCGCTCCTGCAGCTCCCCCATCTCGGTGCCCAGGGTCGGCTGGTAGCCCACCGCCGACGGCATCCGGCCCAGAAGCGCCGACACCTCGGAGCCCGCTTGGGTGAAGCGGAAGATGTTGTCGATGAAGAGGAGGACGTCCTGCTTCTCCACGTCGCGGAAGTACTCGGCGATCGTGAGCCCCGACAGCCCCACCCGGAGGCGGGCGCCCGGCGGCTCGTTCATCTGTCCGTACACCAGGGCGGTGGAGTCGATGACGCCCGAGTCGGTCATCTCGTTCCACAGGTCGTTGCCTTCGCGAGTGCGCTCGCCCACGCCGCAGAACACGGAGCGGCCGCCGTGCTCCATGGCGATGTTGTTGATGAGCTCCATGATGATGACCGTCTTGCCGACGCCGGCGCCGCCGAAGAGCCCCGTCTTGCCGCCCTTCACGTAGGGAGCCAGCAGGTCCACGACCTTGATCCCCGTCTCGAAGATCTCGGTCTTGGGCTCCAGGTCGTCGAACCGAGGGGAGAGGCGGTGGATCGGCCAGCGCTCCACCTCCTCGCCGCCGGCGACCGGTCCGCGCTCGTCCACGGGCTCGCCCAGGACGTTGAGGATGCGCCCCAGGGCGGGCTCGCCCACCGGCACCGCGATCGAGCGTCCCGTGTCCAGCACCTCCATCCCGCGCTGCACGCCGTCGGTCGAACTCATCGACACGGCGCGGACCTGGGAGCGGCCGATGTGCTGCTGCACCTCCGCCACCAGTTCGATCTTGCGGCCCGACTCGGCTTCGGCGGTCAGGCGCAGGGCGTTGTAGATCTCGGGGAGGTGGGCGGGGTGGAACTCCACATCCAGCACGGGTCCGATCACCTGCACCACCCGACCCTTGTTGTTGTCGTCGCTCATGTTGTCCTTTGCGTCTCCACGTTGTTCTGCGTCTCCACGTTGTTCGGTCGCACGGATCATTCCAGCGCCGCGGCCCCGCCCACGATCTCCGCGATCTCCTGGGTGATCTGGGCTTGGCGAGCCCGGTTGTAGCTGCGAGTCAGAGTTTCGAGGATATCCCCGGCGTTGTCGGTGGCGCTCTTCATGGCGGCCCGGCGCGCACCCTGCTCGCCGGCGGCGTTCTCCACCAGCGCACTGTAGACCGCGCTCCGCAGGTAGCTGGGGAGGAGCCGGCCCACGATCTCGCCGGCCGCGGGCGACATGATGAAGGCGTCCACGGGCGTGCCGGCCGCGGGGGGCTCGACGGGGAGGAGCTGCGTCGTGCGCGGAGGCGTGGAGATCGCCGAGCGGAACTCGGAGCTCACCAGGTGGACCGCGTCCAGCTCCCCCGCGGCGAAGCGCTCCCGAAGGGGGGCCACCAACTGCTCCGCGTCGTCGGGCTCTGGGCTGTCGCCGATCTCGGTGGTGGACGACGCGATCTCGGCGCCCCGAAAGCGGAAGAAGGCGAGGCCCTTCTTGCCCGACACGTGAAGCTCGACCTGCACTCCGGCGCCTTCCAGGGCCTCCAGGCGATCTCGCGCCTCCCGGATCAAGTTGGAGTTGAAGGCACCGCAGAACCCTCGGTTGGCCGTGAGGAGGAGGACCGCCGCTCGCTTGGTCTGCGCTGGCCGGCGCAGCAGCGGATACTCCTGTGCCAGGAAGGGGGACCAGAGGCCGCCCACCAGTCCCGCCAGCGCGTCTGCGTAGGGGCGGGCCGCTGCCATGCGGTCCATCGCCCGCTTGAGCTTGGAGGTGGCCACCAGCTCCATGGTGCGGGTGATCTTCCGCGTGTTCTTGACGGACTTGATCCGTCGCAGAACGTCCTGCGAGCTGGACACGTCAGGCGGCCGCGGTGGCTTCGGCGTCGGCCTCGAAGACGGCGGCGTACTCGCCGATCGCCTCTTTGAGCCGGCCTTCCACGTCCTCCGTGAGCTTGCCTTCCTGCTTCAGGCCCACCAGGACGTCGTTGTATCGGCTCTCCAGGAACTCCAGGAAGCCGCGCTCCCACTGGCGCACCTTGGACAGCTCCACGTCGTCGATGTAGTCGTTGGTGACGGCGTAGATCGCCGCGATCTGCCGCTCCACCGACACGGGCCGGTACTGGGGCTGCTTGAGCACCTCCACCGTGCGCTGCCCCCTGGCCAGCTGCTGCTGGGTGGCGGCGTCCAGGTCCGACGCGAACTGGGCGAAGGTCTCCATGGCGCGGAACTGGGCCAAGTCGAGGCGCAGCCGGCCCGCCACCTTCTTCATCGCCTTGATCTGGGCCGCGCCTCCCACCCGGGAGACCGAGATGCCCACGTTGACCGCCGGCCGCACACCGGAGTTGAAGAGGTCGGGCTCCAGGTAGATCTGGCCGTCGGTGATCGAGATGACGTTGGTGGGAATGTAGGCCGACACGTCCCCCGCCTGGGTCTCGATGATGGGGAGCGCGGTGAGGGAGCCGCCGCCCAGCTCGTCGGAGAGCTTGGCCGCCCGCTCCAACAGGCGGGAGTGGAGGTAGAAGACGTCGCCGGGATAGGCTTCCCGCCCGGGGGGACGCCGGAGCACCAGGGAGAGCTGGCGGTACGCCTGGGCCTGCTTGGAGAGGTCGTCGTAGACCACGAGGACATGCTTGCCCCGCCACATGAAGTCCTCCGCCAGGGCAGTCGCCGAGTAGGGGGCGATGTACTGCATGGGGGCGGGATCGGAGGCGTTGGCGGCCACCACGATGGTGTAGTCCATGGCGTCGTAGTGGCGGAGGGTCTCCACCACGCCGGCCACCTGTCCGGCCCGCTGGCCCACGGCGCAGTAGATGCAGATGACGTCCGTGTCCCGCTGGTTGATGATCGCGTCCACGGCGATCGCCGTCTTCCCGGTCTGCCGGTCGCCGATGATCAGCTCGCGCTGCCCGCGGCCGATAGGGATCATGGCGTCGATGGCCTTGATGCCCGTCTGGAGGGGCTCCTTGACCGGCTGGCGCTTGACGATTCCGGGAGCCACCACGTCGATCTGGCGGCGGCCGCTGCTTTCGATGGCGGGTCCCCCGTCCACCGGGGCGCCCAGGGCGTCCACCACCCGGCCCAGGTAGCCGTCGCCCACAGGCACGTCCAGCACCCGACCCGTGCGACGCACTTCGTCGCCCTCGTGCAGTCCGGCCCATTCGCCCATGACCACGGCGCCGATGTTGTCTTCCTCCAGGTTCAACGCCAGAGCGGTGACGGTCTCGCCGGTCTCGCCGGAAGCGATCTCCAGCATCTCGCTGGCCATGGCCCGGCCAAGTCCGTAGATGCGGGCCACCCCGTCCTTGACCTCCAGGACTTCGCCTACTTCCTCGGCGTCGAGGGCCTCTTCGTATCGCTCGATCTCGGCCAGGAGCACTCCTTTGAGCTCGCCTGCCCGAAGATGGGAGTCTGCCATGTCGTGTGTTCTTTCCTGTGGTTCGTTGTCAGGGACCGCCGACGGATTCGTTCTGGTCCGCCGAAGGAAGTTCCGCGGCCAGGAGCCGCCGTCGCATGAGTCCTAGACGACGTTGCAGGGACCCGTCGTAAACGGTGTCGCCGTCTCGGATCACGATGCCGCCCAAAATGCGGGGCGCCACCTTCACGTGGGGGACGACGGTCGCGCCCGTGGCTATTGACATGCGCTCCGCCAAGTCGCTCAAGGTGGCGTCGTCGATCGGTTGGGCCACCGTCACCTCCACGTGCCGGCGACCGTGGTGGCGGTCCAGAAGGCGCTGGTACTCCTTTGCGATCTCCACGAGCAGCCGTTGCCGGCCCTTGTCCACCAGCACCTTGAGAAAGATGAGGAAGCACCGGGGGACCGCCGGGCCCAACGCCCGCTCCAGCGCCTCCTTCTTGGCCGACGACGAGATGCGGGGGGTGTCCAGGAACGTTCGCACCGTGCCGTCCTCGCAGAGGCTAGCTACGGCTTGGGCGGCGTCGCCGAACGCTTCGACCCCTTCGTGGCGCTGCGCGAGCTCGAAGAGGGCCTCGGCGTAGCTGCGGGCGACGGTGGCTTCTCTCACGCCCTGAAGCCGCCGGAGTTGGAGAGCTCGTCGATGTAGCCGATGACCAGCTGCCGGTCCCGCTCGTCGTCCAGGCGGTGTGCCAGGAGGCGCTGGGCCGCGGCAAGGGCAAGCTCCACGGCCTCGGTGCGCACGGCCTCCACAGCGGCTTCGCGCTCTCGCTCGATGTCCCGGCGGGCGGCGTCGAGGATCGCCTGGGCGTCCTCCCGCGCCTTCGCTTCCAGCTCCTTGCCGAGCTTGGCCGCCGCCTCCCGGCTCTCGGCCACGACGGCCTGGGCTTGGCGGTGTCCCTGGGCCAACTCGGCTTGGCGCTCCGCCAGCACCCGTTCGGCCTCTTCCCGTTGGCGCTTCGCCTCGTCGATCTCGTTCTGGATGCCCTTCTCACGGGCGTCCAAGGCCCCCAGCAGGGGCTTCCAGGCGAAGCGCCCGAGGATGAAGAGCATGGCCCCGAAGGTGAGCAGCGTCCAGAAGGAGAGGCCCAGATCGGGGGTGAAGAGGCTGTTCCAGCCGCCTTCCGCAGCGGCCATCAGATGAACTTGAAGAGGGCGGCGATCACGATGGCGAAGAGCGCCGCTCCCTCGACGAACGCCGCCAGGAGGATCGCCAAGTTGCGGATGTCGCCGACGGCTTCGGGCTGGCGGGCGATCGCCTGGGTCGCGCCTTCGCCGATGCGGCCGATCCCGAGCCCGGCGCCGACCACGGCCAGTCCTGCGCCGATGCCCGCGCCCAGGAGGGCGAAGGTGTTCTTGGCGGTCTCCAGGTCCGACTGGGCGACCGCGTCCTGAATGAGTCCTAGCGTGGTGAGCAGCATGGTGTCTCCGATGTGGGTTTTGTGAGGTTGAGGATCAGTGCTCGTGCTGCATGAGGCCGATGAAGACGGCCGACAGCATGGCGAAGACGTACGCCTGGATGATGGCGATCAGAAGCTCCATGAGCATGATCCCCGACACCATCAGGAACGACGCCCCGGCCACGCCGCCCACCACGAGCAGCTTGTCGGGGAACAGTTCCTGGAAGACGAAGATCAGCCCCAGGAGGGAGAAGATCAGCATGTGGCCGGCGATCATGTTGGCGAAGAGCCGGATCGCCAGCGCGAACGGCTTGGTGAACTTGCCGAGCACCTCGATGGGGGTCATGAGGCACAGGATGGCGAACCTTCCGAAGCCGTGCATTCCGGGGGGCGCGAAGAAGATCGTCTTCATGTAGCCCGCCGCGCCCAGCGTCCTGAACCCCGAGACCTCGGCGACGAAGAAGGTCACGACGGCCAGGGCGGCGGTGACGGACACGTTGCCCGTTGCCGTCCCTCCCCAGGGGACGAGCCCCAGGAGGTTCATCGTCAGGATGAAGAAGAACAGCGTCAGGACGAACGGGGTGAAGCGCTCGTAGCCGTGGCCGATGTTCCCCTTGCAGACGTCGTCGCGGAAGAAGACCACCATGGCCTCGACGGCGTTGGAGAAGCCCGACGGCGCCCGGGACGCCCCCCGGCGGGAGATCGTCCGGGCCACGGTCACCATCACGGCCGTGGTGATCACCGCCGCCAGCAGCATGAGGACGCCGTGCTTGCTGATCCACGAAGGCAGGTGGACCTCGACCCAGGGCAGCTCGTAGTAGGGAGCGTCGAGGATGTGGTGCGACAACATCTCCCCCAGGTCGAAGCCGTGCTCGGCACCGTCGGATGCGCCGTGGGAATCCTGCGGGCCTTGGGAGTCCTGCGGGGCGTGGGAGTCCCGGACGAGGAACCTCGTCATGCTCCGGCAGGGCCTCCGGCTGGCGCCGCACGGCCGATCCGGTACTCCAGGACGGCCTCAACGAGCGAGGTCGAGACGAGAATGACGGCGAACGCAAGCAGGAACGGTACGGGATCGGCCCGGTTCGGAACCACGACGAAGACGAGAGCCGCGACGACGGCCAGCACGCGCGCGGCAAAGCCGACGGCGACGGCCTTCACGAAGCCTGCGGGGCTCCGCCGCCATCCCCTGAGCGATGCGTGCAGCAGGAGCTGGACGGCCAAGCCCGAACAGGCGGCCCAGGCGACGGCAGCCCGGGCCGGGCCTCCCAAGAACGGCCACGCTGCGACGCTGCCCGCCCCGACCAACAGGGGGGCCGCGACGTAGAAGGGCGGCTGCCGGTTCATTCCTCTCGGTCCGTCTCCTTGTGGGCGGGCTCCAGCACGAGCCTCGCGTAAAGGGTGTACAGTCCTGCTCCTGCTCCCGTGAAGGCCCCGACCAGCACGAGCAGCGGACTGGTGCCGAGCCGCTCGTCCAGAGCCAAGCCGGCCCATCCTCCCAACAGCGCCGCCGCGACCCACGCCATGCCGTACCCGGCGTAGCGGTGGAGCCCTCCGGCACCCCTGCGAGATCGCTGCTCCCGCGTCCCGCGTTCCTCCACGATTACCTCCTGTGACGACTGAAAGCTAGTGCTTGTGAAAAAATTCGCAAGCGGTCCGGCGGCGCCCGTCCGGCTTGACCGGCCAATCGCTCGCAACCTATCTTCGCTTGCCATGAACCTCGTGTCCTCCCCCCCCGCCCCGGCGGGCTTCGACTTGGCCGCCGACCGGGACGTTCAGCTCCTTCGGCGGGCGGGCGAGATCGCCACCGAGCTCCGGACCGCCGTCGAGCAGCGGATCGTCGGTCAGCAGCACATCGTGGACGGCATCCTCACGGCGATGATGGCCAACGGCCACGTGCTGCTGGTGGGCGTGCCAGGGCTGGCCAAGACGCTGATCATCTCCACTCTCGCGGAGGCCCTGCACCTCAAGTTCTCCCGCATCCAGTTCACGCCGGACCTGATGCCCACTGACATCACCGGGACCGACGTGATCGAGGAGGACAAGATCACCGGCAAGCGCACATTCCGCTTCGTGCCGGGGCCGATCTTCGCCAACATCGTGCTGGCCGACGAGATCAACCGCACGCCTCCCAAGACCCAGGCCGCCTTGCTGGAGGCGATGCAGGAACGGGACGTGACGGCGGCCGGCAAGACGTATCACTTGGACCCGCCGTTCTTCGTGCTGGCGACCCAGAACCCAATCGAGCAGGAGGGCACCTACCCGCTCCCCGAGGCGCAGCTGGACCGCTTCATGTTCGATCTGCGGATCGGGTACCCGGACCGGGGCGAGGAAGAGAAGATCGCCACCCTGACCACCGAGGTGCAGGACGTGGAGGTGGAGCCGGTGGTCCACGGCGACGAGATCATCGAGCTCCAGCGGCTGGTGCGTCGGATTCCGGCACCGCCCTCGATCGTCGGCTACGCAGTGCGCCTGGCGCGCTCCACTCGGCCCGGCGGCGAGGAGCAGGCTTCGGTGGCCAAGCGCTACATCAGCTGGGGGTCGGGTCCCCGGGCATCCCAGTACTTGGTGCTGGGGGCCAAGGCGCGGGCCGCCTTCCGGGGGGCGCCGATGCCCACGATGCAGGACGTGCACGACATCGCGCCGGCGATTCTGGCTCATCGGATCGTGGTGAACTTCGACGCCGAGGCGGAGGGCTTGAGCACACGGGACGTGATCGCAGAACTCATTGGCGAAAGCAGGAAGTGGACGTAGGGGCTCGTCCGCAGGAGGACCAGCCTCCAAGTCGAAGGAAGGCCGGATGATGGGGCTGACGATAGGACTGGCAGTGGCGGCCGTGGCGCTGACGGCCTTCTCCGGCGCGCTCACCGCTGCGTTGACCGCCGTCCTCAGGATCAGCGACTCCCGGGCTCGCCTCTTGGCCGACGAGGGCTTCGCAGGGGCGGAGGCGTTGGCGGCGCTTCGGGTGGACGAGCTGGCCACTTCGCCGCTGGCGGTCCTCCGCACGGCGTGCTACTTGGGCGCCATGGCCGCTGGCGCGGGCGCGGCGACGGCAGGCTGGGGGATCGGTGGGCTGTGGGCAACTCCCCTGCTCTGGCTGGTCATGCTCCTGGCGGGAGACTTGGTCCCACGCGGGCTGGCGAGCAAGCGTCCAGTGCGGCTGGCCCTGGCGACCGCGCCCCTCCTTCAGCGGGGATCGGGCTTCTTCGGATGGCTGATGCTGCCCCTGCGCGTGGTGGAGCGGCTGGCGCCGCGCCGGGAGGCCGACGGCGGGGCGTCGCCCGAGGAGCTTCAGGTGCGGGAGGCGCTGGAGATCGGCGCCGATGAGGGGGTGGTGGAGGCCGACGAGCACCGGCTGGTGGAGAGGGCCTTCCAGCTGGACGAGCTGGACGCCTGGGACGCCATGACGCCTCGCGTGGAGATCTTCGCGTGGAAGGACTCGCGTGCGCTGGAAGAGATCGTCCCCGAACTGGACTCGGTCCCCCACTCGCGGGTCCCCGTCTACGGAGAGAGCATCGACGACGTGACGGGCATCCTTCATGTGCGGGAGGCGTTCCAGGCATATGTGGCGGGGCGGCGGGACGTGCCGCTGTCGGTGCTGGCGCGAGAGCCGATGTTCGTGCCCGGCTCCCTGTCGCTGGCCAAGCTTCTGGCGCTCTTCCGGGCCAAGCGGGTGCACATGGGGATCGTGGCCGACGAGTTCGGCGGCACCGACGGGCTGATCACCTTGGAGGACGTGCTGGAGGAGCTGGTCGGCGAGATCGTGGACGAGACCGATGTGGACGAGGAGCCCCTGACCAGAGTGTCTCGGGATGAGATCGCGGCGTCGGGCAGCGCGGAGCTGCGGGAGATCAACCAGCGCTTCGGGTTCGCCCTCCCCGCCGGCGAGAACCGCTCCCTCAACGGCTTCATCCTGGAGGAGCTGGGCCACGTCCCCGAACCCGGGGCGACGTTCGAGGCGGGAGGGGCGCGGATCGAAGTGGTGGAGGCGTCGGACACCCAGGTCTTGCGTGCCAAGCTTCGGCGCACGTGACAGCCAGGCTTCGGGGCGCGTGACGGCTAGGCTTCGGGGCGCGTGACGGGGCGGGTCCTGGCCTTCGGCGGGGTTCGGCCCAGGATCGCCGAGAGCGCTCTCGTGGCGCCGGGGGCGGTGGTGATCGGCGATGTGGAGATCGGGGAGGAGGCCAGCGTGTGGTTCGGCGCGGTCGTGCGGGGGGATCACCCTGGGCACAGCATTCGGATCGGTGCGCGGACGAACGTGCAGGACAACGCGGTGGTGCATGTGAGCGCGCAGGGGGCCACGATCCTGGAGGACGATGTGACGGTGGGGCACGGCGCCGTGCTGGAGAGCTGCCGGATTGGGCGGCGGACGGTGGTGGGGATGGGCGCCGCCGTCCTCCAGCGGGCGGTGGTGGGCGAGCGGTGCGTGGTCGCGGCTGGAACCGTTGTGAAGGAAGGAGCCGTAGTGCCGGATGGGCGGCTGGTGGCCGGGGTGCCAGGGCGGGTTCGGCCCCTGGGCGCGAGGGCGGCGGCGTGGACGGAGCGCAGCGCCGCGCACTACGTGGAGCTGAGCCGCCGCTACCTGACGGAGGTGGAGTGCGAGCTGTGCGGGGGACCCGTGGCGGAGCGGCACTGCAAGGTCCTGTGCCTGAACTGCGGCTACCAGCGGGATTGCAGCGACCCGTAGCCGAACCTTGGGAGGAGCGAGATGACGGAATCGAAGGAGCGGGACTGGAGGGCGTGGGCGTTGGGGGTGCTGGCGAGCGCCGTCGGCGCCGGAGTGGCCGCGTTCGTGGCGAGGCGCCTGAGCGAGCCCCTCGGCTTAGCTGTAGGAGAGGCCATGGGAGCGGTCGCCGCCGAAGTCGCGATCGGCGCGCTGGTGATGGGCGCGATGACGCTGGGAGTGGCGCCGGGGCTGTGGCTGGCCGGGCGGCGACACCGCCGCTGGGCGGGACCGTTGGCGCTGGCGTTGCCCCTGTCCGGCGCTGTCACGGGCGCGGCCGGGCTTGGCGTGTGGGCGGGAGTGGGCACTTTGGCCGGGCCCGGCACCGCCGCCACGGCGGGCTCGCTGACGGGGCTGGCGACCTTCGCGGCCGGACAGTCGGCGGCTGCAAGACGCAACGCCGTGAGGCCCGGATGGTGGGCCGCCGCCAGCGTTGCGAGCCTCCTCGCCGCCTTCCTGGCCACCATCGTCCTGGCGATGGCGATGGGCGATGCAGCCTCGGGGCAGGGGCTGGGAGGCGCCGCGTTCGGCGCTGGCTACGCCGCGGTCTCGGGGTGGGTGCTAGCGACCGGTGGACGCCCCGGGAGTACCAAACCCGATCCCGTGGGCCAGGGGTAGCTCCGCCTTCGGAGTCACACTAGTCGAAGCTGGAAGTTGTCCTTGAGACGCCGCACGGCCGCTGCATGGTACTCCGGCAACAGCTCCGCCGAGTAGCACTCGCGGCCGCTGTCGGCGCACACGACAGCGGCGGTGCACAACCCCCCGAACGGCTCCCATACCACGTCGCCCGGCTCGGATGTCGCGTCAATGATTCGCCAGATCAGCTTCTCGGGCTTTTGGTTGGCGTGCACGAACTTGCCCGAGCCGTCGGGACGGCGCACTCGTTCGTCTCCGCGAACCGCAGGCGACGACCACACGTTGGTGACGCCTAGGCCCAAGTTCCGAGGACGGGATGCGTGGAAGTTGTTGCATGGCAACGGCGTAGCACGAACAGGGAAGTGTACGCTACTGGGTACGGGGGCTCACGGCTTGACGCCGAGGAGCCGAAACGCTCGGTCTTGGACGGGGGTGGGCTGGGTCAGGATGTCGGCCGAGGCGGCACCGGTGGGCTGGACGCGGTTGCGGGCCAGCGTCGCCAAGTCTTTGAGCAGCGTGCGGAAGCTGTGGACGGGCAGGCCGTCGCGGGTGCGCTTTCGTCCGCCGGCCTTGGCACGGGCCGCCGGCGACGCTCTGGCGGGAGCGACGGGGGACGCCCGGGCTCGTGCGGCTGCGGCGGGATCGTGGTCGTCGAAGAGCATTGGGGCCAGCGCGCGGCGCATGTGCCACTCGACGTAGTAGGCCAGCATGCAGAGGAAGACATGGGCGCGGACCCGGTGCGCTAGGCGGTGGTGAACGGGCCGCACCTTCAGGTCCACCGTCTTGAAGCTGCGGAACGCCCGCTCGATCCGGCTCAGGCCCTTGTAAGCCCGCACGGCGTCGGCGGCGCTCAGCCGCTGCTTCGCGACGCTGGTGCGCAGCACGTACACGCCGTCCAGGGCCGCCTCCTTGGCGATCCGCGCCTCGTTGCGCGCATACGAGAACGAGTCGTCGGTCACGCGCACGTCGAAGTGCTTGCCCACCTTGCGCGACCGCAGCGCACGGTCGGCCCGCACGGCGATCTGGGCGGCGCCCCGCAACGGCCGCCGCTCGCGGCGCACCGCCTGCGCCACCTGCTCGAGCTTCGCTTCGGTGACCGCCAGCAGCTCCTTCCGCTTGCGCGCCCGTTCCTCGGCCAGCAGCGGGTTCCTGCACACCACCAGCCGCTCGTCCGGGTAGAGCTCTGCCGACTCGATCTCCGCCAGGTCCTGCTCGTCGAACAGCGACATCTGCAGGCACCCCCCGGCTGCCAGCTTCTGCACCTCCGGCGCGCGCAGCGACGTGATCCAGTCCAGCCCCGCCGGCTTGACCTCCTCGCGGATGCGCGCGCTGGTCAGCAGCCCCCGGTCGCCCACCACCACGACCTGGGCGAGCCCGAAGCGCGCGCACAGCTTCCGCAGTTGGCTGCCCAGCACGCCCGGATCGGCCGTGTTGCCCTGGAACACCTCGACCGCCACCGGACAGCCGTCCGCCGCGCACAGCAGCGCGAAGACGATCTGCAGCGAGCCCCGCTTGCCGTCCCGGGAGTAGCCCCGCTTCGCCAGCGGGCAGCTCCGGCCTTCGAAGTACGTCGAGGTGACGTCGCACAGCACCAGCGAGCCGTCCGTCAAGTGCTTCTCCGCCAGCCGGCGCTCGATCCTGTCCTGCCGTGCCAGCAGCCAGTCCATCGCCGCGTACAGCTCGTCGGCGCTGGCGTCCTCCACACCCAGCTCCTCGCCCAGCGTGTTCGCCAGCGTCTCGCGGCTCAGGCCTCGGGCCGTGGCCAGCTTGGAGCCGGGCTCGAGGATGCGTGCCAGCGCCATGGCGGCGGCCAGCGACCGGTTCTTCGAGGGCTTGCGGTCCAGCATCCGCTCGAAGCCCAGCTTGCGGGCGGCGCCCACGACGGCGGCGACGTGGCCGTGGGGCCGGGAGCGCACGATGCGGAAGGCGTCGTCGAGGGAGGGCAGCGCGACGCCGCCCTTGAGCAGGACGCGAAAGCCCTCGACGAGCTCGTCGGGCCACTTGGACAGGTTGGCCAGCGTCTGCTTGCGGACCTTGCCGTCTTCGCGCCAGGAGCGGCGCAGCAGGACGGCGGGCGGCGAGTTCCGGTTGGGCACGCGTTCGATGTACATGGGTATGACGGTAACGCGGAAGCGACGACAAGTCAAATGTCGTCATGGTATATACATGGGTACAGCCGACCACGCATCAAGCAACGCAAGTCGTTGCCCCACATTACCTTCCAGCGTCAGAACCCGTCAATCCCGTCGGAACTTGGGCCTAGGGGAAGCTGGAACTTCGATCTCAAAACGACCTACCTGGAAGCGGGGCCTTCATCGGGTCGCATAGAACGCCTCCACGTGGCGCTTCGCCTGGGGCCAGGGCTGCCTGATCAGGGGCATGGGCGGCAACGTTTCCAGCATGACCGGGCCGTAGCGCTTGTGGAGGATGCGGTCGTCGAGCAGCACCACCACGCCCCGGTCGGTGCGGCGACGGACCAAGCGGCCCACGCCCTGCTTGAGGCGGATCGCGGCGTCGGGGACCGTGAACTCCCAGAACGAGTTCCTGCCCCGTTCCTCTATGGCCTCGACCCGGGCTTCGGTGACGGGTTCGGTGGGCACTCGGAAGGGCAGCTTCTGGATCACCAGCGCGCGGAGCGGGTCGCCGGGCACGTCCACGCCCTCCCAGAACGAAGCCGTGCCGAGCAAGAGGTCCGACCCCGACTCGGTGAAGCGCTGGAGGAGCGCGGATCGGTCGGCCTCGCCCTGCACGTGCAGCGGCCATCGGGCCTCGGCGCCCCGGGCGCGAAGCTCCCGCGCCACGCCCCGCAGCGCGACGTACGAGGTGAAGAGGGCGAAGAGGCCCCCGTCGGAGCACTCGGCCACATCGTGGACCACGTCCGCCACCGCTCGGTGATAGGCGTCGCCCGCGTCCCGAGTCCGTCCCGGTGCGGGCAATCCGGTGGGCACTACAAGGCAGGTCTGGGACCGGTAGTCGAAGGGCGAGTCGAAGACGGCCTCGGCCGGAGGCGGCAGGATGTGGGCCTCGGGGGGATCGACGTGGGGCGACGGCGGCAGGGGGACGCTGTCCAGCAGCGAGAGAGGATCGGTCGGCACCGCGGGAGCGGGAGAGGTCCGAGCGCCTCCCGATAAGCCCAGACGGTCCTTCAGGTAGTCGAAGCCGTGGTCGGCCGTCAGGGTGGCGGAGGTGAGGACGGTGGTCTTCGTGGAGCCGAAGAGGTGCTCGGCGAGAATGGGGCCCGGCTCCACGGGGGCGGTTGCCATCACTAGGTTGCCGAAGCGGCCGATCCCAGCGGGACCGGTCCGCCTCCCGCCACGGCCGGCCGCCCCTGGAGTGCCCGCGGCTCGCTGGGAGCGGCGAAGCTCGATCCAGCGCACAATGCGCGGCCCCTTATCCACACCAGGCCCGGAGCCGGGAAGGAGGCAACGGCGCAGGGCGGTCTCGGCATGGCCGATCCGGCTCGACGAACCCTGCAGGTCCAGGAGACGGCCTTCCAGCTGCACGGCCAGCTCCTCCTCCCCCTCCAGGTGGTCGTAGAGCGACTCCAACTCCCGCCGCAGGTCCGCCAGCGAGATCAGCGTGCGATCCAGCGACTCGGCAATGGCCGAATCGGACGTGGGCTCCAGACCCGATCCGCCGCCCGACCGCCGGCTCCCGGGAGCCCCCAGCCGCAACGGCCCGCGTCCGGCGCGCTCCTCCGCCCACGGCTCCATGAAGCTGAAGAACTCGGTGAGCGCCTTGCGCAGCTCCTCCACCTTGCCCCGGGTGCGTCGGATTCGGGCCGCCAGCGCATCGGCTTCTGGGGCACGGGCCACGGAGCGAATCGCAGCCTCGATGGAGGGCAGCACGCCCTTCCCCTGGCGGTAAAGGCGAGATGCGGCCCGGAAGAGGCCAACCCGCGACGCCTCGGTTCCCAGCCGGTTGGTGGCGGCTTCCTCCAGGTGGTGGGCCTCGTCGAAGACCACGCGCCGGTAGGGGGGCAACACCGCAGCGTCGCGGAAGTTGTCGGTGTCGATGCGAACGGCCAGGTCCGAGAAGAAGAGGGCGTGGTTCACGACCAGCAGGTCGGCGGCAGCAGCGCGACGGCGGGCGCGCTGGTAGTGGCAGTCCTGGAAGTAGGGGCAGCGGGCGCGCATGCAGGCGTCGGTCTCGCTCCGCACCTCCTCCCACACGTCGGTGGTGGGCGTGAAGCTCAGATCGGACCGGGAGCCGTCGTCGGTGTGGCGGAGCCACTCCAGAATCGCCGCGATCTCCTCGGTGCGGTCGCCGGGAAAGAGGCTGGCCGCCGACTCGCCCGCCAGCAGCGCGCGCCGGATCGAGACGTAGTTGCCCCTGCCCTTCACCAGCGCCCACTTCACATCCTCCCCCAGTGCTTCCTCGGCCAGGGGGATGTCCTTGCGCACCAGCTGTTCCTGCAGGTTGATCGTGTTGGTGGAGACCACCGTTCGCTCTCGGTTTCGCACAGCCCAGCGCGCCGCGGGAAGCAGATAGGCCATTGACTTGCCCGTCCCGGTGCCCGCTTCCACCAGCCCCGTCCCGCCCTCGTTGAAACGCGACGCCACAAAGCGAAGCATCTTGCGCTGGCCCGCCCGATCCTCGTAGCCGGCCATCGACGACAGCGCCCCACCCGGAGCGACGATCCCTTCCAACTCGTCCGCGTCCAGCGGCTCGATGCGCTTCGGCTCCGGGGGCTCGACCACCACGTACATCCGGTCGGCCCGGTTGCTGACGATCGCCGTCCCCAGTCCCTCGTCGTGAAGGCGTGCGGCCACCGCCAAGTCCGCGTCCGACGGCTCCAGCACTCCCGACGGATGGTTGTGGATCATCACTCCGCCCTCGGGCGCCTCCCGAGCCACGGCCAGCACCGCCGAGCGGTTCCCCCGGGCGACGGCCCTGGGGCTGACCACCACCCGGTCCCGGGTCACCTCGGCGAGAAAGGAGACTTCGCGGCCTGCTGCCCGGGCCACTTCGTCGCGAACGACCCGCGCAGCCTCCGGAGCGAGCCGGAGGGGCAAGCTGGTCACGTCTTCAGCTTCTTCTTCTTCGCCGCCGGGAAGAGGACGTTGTTCAAGATCAGCCGGTAGCCCGGAGAGTTGGCGTGGAGCGACAGGTCGGTGGGCGCGTCGCCGATCTGGTGCTCCGGGTCCTCCGGGTCGTGACCTCCGTAGTAGGTCCAGGTCCCTTCGCCGGCGACGCCGTGGATGTACTTGGCCCAGCCCCCTTCCTGGGCCAGCTGCACGACGCCCGGCTTGAGGCGGTCGACAGAGAACGACGTCGTCAGCCCGTAGAAGTCCGACACCACCGACTCGTGGTTCTGGGTGAGCATCGCCGGCACCGGGTCGAATTTGGCCGAGAACTCGAAGAGCGTGAACGCGCCCAACTCCTTGCGCCAAGGCGTGTTGACTTGATGGCCGTCGATGTCGGAGAAGGAGTTGACGGAAGGGGCCAGCTGGATGTCGGCGTCCCGAAACGCCATGGACTTGTCCCAGTCCACCTTAGCGCCGGCGTCGGGGTCCGGGGGCGTCCCGTCGGAGTACGCGGCCGCGATGTCCACCGATCCTGCGGCCAGCGCCAGCTCCAGCGTTTCGGGCGCGGAACACATGGCGAAGAGGAAGCCGCCCTCCTCCACGTACTGGCGGATGCGCTGGCTCACCGCCTTCTTCAACGCCGGCACGTCGGGGTAGCCCAACGCCAGCGCCGCCTCCTCGTTGCGGGCCACCTCCTCTTCCAGCCACGGCGCACCTGCGTAGGTGATGTAGAACTTGGAGTACTGCCCCGTGAAGTCCTCGTGGTGCAGGTGAAGCCACTCGTAGTCGCCGATCTCGCCCTGGATCACCTCAGGGTCCCAGACGCGCTCGTAGGGGATCTCGGCGTACTCCAGCGCCATCGTCACGGCGTCGTCCCAGGGCGCACTGTTGGGCGGCGTGTAGATGGCGATGCTAGTGGCCTTCTCCAAGACGACCGCCTCCATGTTGGAGGACGAAATCTCGGCTCTCATGCGGGCCTCGTCGGGCGCGTCAATGGGCTGAACGGTCACGCCCATGAGCGCCGCCCCTCGCCGCGTCGCATCCGTATCGCCCAGCAGGAACGATCCGCCCCGGTAGTTGAGGAGCCACTCGGCCCGACCACCCCGCTCCAGCACCGAATACGTCAGTCCGTACGCCTTCAGGTGGTTGGCCTGCGTCCGATCCATGGGCACGAGGAGCATCTGCCCGGCCGCGGAGTCGGGGAGGACGGTCGGGAACGCCGAGCAGACGAACCAAAGGGCAAGCAGCCGGGGGGCGGCGCTCACCGACCGCTCCCGCGAAGCCGTTCCAGCTCCCGCCGCGCACCGGGCGCCACTGGACTGCCGGGGTGGGCCACGATCAGCCCTTCCAGCAGGCGCACGGCCTCGTCGGCGCTCTCGGGCCGGGAGGCCAGCACCCGGCCCAGCAGCAACGCCGCCTCGGGGAACTCGGGCGCATCGGCGTGGTCCGCGACAATCGCGCGACGGAACGTCACAGCCTGGTCGGCGAGTCCGGCGGCGTCCGCGGCGCGGGCTCCCAGGGCCAGGACGGCGGGAAGGTCCGGCACGGGAATGGTCGCGATCCCGGCCTCCACGGCGCGGACGGCGGCAACAGGGTCGTCCCGATGGGCGGCCACGGCGGCACCGGCGGCCACTCGGGCGCCCTCCGGTGTGAGGCTGCTCAGGGCAAGCGCCAGGGCCAGGACTTCCGTGGCTTGGGCAGCCTCCAAGTCGGGAAGCGCCTCCTGAAGCGCCGCCGCCCCTTCCGCTATTGCGCCGCCCTCCAGAAGAAGGTAAGCGCGCTCCAGAGCCGCGCCCGGTCCCTCGATGCCGTTCAGCACGACCAGCGCCTCGCCCACGTCGCCGCTCCGCATGAGCCTGGAAGCCAGCGCGGCGGAGAGCTGGTCGAGCTCCGGCGCGTCGGGATGCTCTTCTCGGTAGCGGGCGAAGATGCCGCGCACCGCCTCCAGGTCGTCGGCGGCGATGCGCAACCGGAGTTCCGCCGTCCACGCCGACTGCCGTCCGTCGGACCCGGAAGGATAGGAGGCCGTGACGCGAGAGAGGGCGCCCAGGGCGGCCGCCGTGTCGCCCGCCGCGAGGGCGACCGACGCGATGCGCTCGTCGTTGGCGCGTCCCTCGCCTTCGTCCCTCGCCGTCTCGGCAAGCCTCGAATAGGCCCACAGAGCGCTCTCGGGCTGGCCCAAGTCCTCCGCCCGGCGAGCGAAGCCGCGCAACCAGCCCCGGGCCTCTCGGTCGCCGAACCGCGCCAGCGCCGCGGCCGCCATCGCCCTGGCTTCGTCGCCCAGCCCTTCGCGCAGTGCGATCTCGGCTCCGATCTCCAGCTGGGAGGCCGTGGCGCCTTCCGCTCCCAGCGCGGCGACGAGGGCCGCGGCCACTCGTTTCCGCTCCTCTCGCTTCCGCCCTTGGTCGGCAGTGATGGGCAAGAGGCGCAACACCTCCGCGCTCTGGGCACGGTCCCGCCCCAGAGCCTGCGCCCACGCCTCGGCACCGTCCTCGATCCGCCCGGCGGAGACATGCGCCTCGCCCAGAGCGACCAGCAGTTCCGGCGGTGCGGCCAGCACCCTCAGGCCGTCCTCCAGCAGCGCGACCGCTGCGTCCGAGCCAAGCGTGTCCAGGTAGACGCGGGCACCCACCAGGTACGGCTCCGTCGAGCCGGGAACGGCCCGCGCCCAATCGCCCACCACCTGGTCCAGCGCCGAGAGCGAGTCGCTCTCCACCAGCACGCGCAACTTGAGAGACCACACCGTGCCAGCCGACGGATCCGCCGCCAGGAAAGCGTCGGCGACGGGAAGCAGTGCTTCGATCCGCCCGTCCGCTGCGAGGACGCGCTCCAGCGCAAGCACGGCCGACGAGGCACGTGGGCGCACACGCAACAGCTCGCGCAAGGCGGCCTCGGCCCCTGCCAAGTCCCCGCGAGCCTCCAACGCCGAAGCGTCGCGCAGCATCCGATCCTCGATGCGAGGCAACCTCCGCTGCTCGGCGACGGCGAGCCAGGGAACAGCCGCCAGTGCCCCCAAGACCGCGAGTGCGCCGACCAGTCCCACACACAGGCCAGCTGCTGGACTGCGGAGGTGGGCGCGGCCAGTCATGCCACCACATCCAGGCGCTGACGTGCGAACAGGTCGCTGGTCCGAGCGAGGAACCGTGCCCGCGCCATCTGCAGGTACTCCGGGTCCACCTCGACGCCGACGCTGCTCCGGCCCCACAGCGCCGCAGCCACCGAAGTTGTTCCGGTTCCCAGGAAGGGATCGAGGACGGTGTCCCCCACAAAGGAGAACATGCGGACCAAGCGAGTCGCCAACTCCAACGGAAAGGGTGCCGGGTGGCGACCGGTGGACGCGCCGGGAATCGTCCAGATCTGCCGAAACCACTCCCGGTGCTCCGACTCGGGTATCACGCTGAGCGCACGGGCCGCAGGCGATGGACTGCGGTATCCTCCGGGCTTCCGCTGCATGAGGACGAACTCGATGTCGTTCTTTACGACTGCGTTGGGCTCGTAGGGCTTGCCCAGGAATCCGCCCGACGATCCCGCTTCGTAATCCGCGTTGGCGATCTTGTGCCAGATGACCGGGGCCAAGTTGTCGAACCCCAGCCGTCGGCACGACTCCTGAATGCTGGCGTGGAGCGGGACCACCGTGTGCCGCCCGTGGCGCCGACGCGACAAGCACACATCGCCCACGACCACAACCAGCCGACCGCCAGGCACCAACACTCGTCGGCACTCGCCCCAGACCCGGGCAACCTCCGCCACAAACTTATCGTAGCTGGCAATGTGCCCCAACTGGCCCTCCGAATCGCGATACCTCTTGAGGTTCCAGTAGGGCGGCGACGTGACCACGAGGTGAACGGAACCGTCTGCAAGCGCGGACAGGTCCCTCGCGTCGCCCAAGATCATGCGGTGGTCGGAGGGAACTTCCTGCAACGCATCCGCGATCTTCGCCGTCTCGCGAGGGTCCTTCGCCACCCGGGGCAACGACCGCTTCAGCGACGAGTCCGACAGCTCGATGCCCTGCAGATGCTCCTGGACCACTCTCAGCAACATCGCTTCAGCTCTCCCCGCCTTCGTCACGTTGGTCGCTCCAGATTAGGGTGCCTGCCGCAAACTTCCGCGACGAGCAGGTCAAAGAAGGCGTCGGCATCGTCTTCGCCGGACACCAACACCGGGCCACGGGAGAAGTCGACCTCCACAAGCCACGACGCTTCGATCATGCCGGTGCTCCATGCCGGCGGTCGGCGACCAGACAAAGTCTCGAGTCGGCCCCGCAAGAGTTGGGACCATGTGCTTCCGTGCCGAGTGCTGAAGTCGTCTTCGGCCACATTGAGGATCATGACATAGCCGGTTACGACCTCTGGGGAGTACATCTGTACGTTGGTCACTTCTCCCATCAAGTCGTCAAGGCGGTTGGGAATCGTGCCGCCGAGGTTTGCGAGGATGGACTTCAGGGAGATTACCAGCCGCGGCTTGTTACCCATGCTCCAGACGACATCCCAGGACTTTGGCCTAGCACCTCCCGGCACCGAGACATCGGTCAAGGCACCGACGAGCCCGCGCTTCTCCATCTCCCCGACCACAAGCTCCGCTACGCCGTCCATTCTCCTCGTGGACGTTGGCTTCCCGGCCTGAATCGCGGTCTGGTAGAGCCGATCGACGGCTGCTTGCACATCCACTTCAGTGATCCTGACGGGGCACGATCGGGGGGATCGCATCCGCGCCCGAGGCGCCGTTTCGGTTCAGTCGCTCAAAGTAGCTGATCACCAGGGCGCGCTGGGCTGGGGGCAGCGCACGCAGGGCCTCGGCCTCCGGCAGACGGAAGCGCAGGACGTCCAGGTCGGCGTCGGTCAGGGGTCCCGCCCCTTCCCGGCTGAAGTCGCCCGGGGCCTCCGATTCCCGTTCCTCCGACTCCTCGTCGCGCTCGAGGCTGCGCCCGGCGTCCAGGAGACGGTGGAAGAGCCGCTCCTGGCGCCGCAGCACCTCCGGGTCGAGCCGTCCGCTGGCCAGCGCCTCCGCCAGTCGCTGGGCTTCCTCCGCAAACGCCGACAGGTCCCCAAGCGGGTCGGGGCCGCCCTCCTCTTCCCTGCCCTCCGACTCGGAGATCTCCTCCAGCTCCCGGGCCACCTCTTCCTGGCGGGCGGCCATCTGGTCCACCTGCTGGTTCATCGTCTCCTCCCCCAGCCGCATCGGAGACAGCGACGACGCGTCCTGCATGATCTCGCCCTGCTGCTGGGCCAGCTGCTGCAGCTGCTGCATCATCTGCTCGGAGGCCGCCGCCGCACCCTGGGATTGTCCCTGCTGCCCGGAAGTCATGGCCAGGCGGGCGACCTCGTTCAACGCTTGCACGACCGTCTCCGCCCCGGCAACGGGCGACGGACCACGGGACCGACGGCTCTCCATGGCCTCGATCGTCCCGTCCAGGCGCTCCATCGCTTCGCCGACGGCGGTCATCAGCTCCCGGGCGCCGGGGGCCGCCATCTCGGTGTCGGCGACGTAGCTCTCGGCCAAGTTGCGGATGCCCTGCGCGATCGCCCCCTCGTCGCCCCGCAGCGTCGCCAGTTCCGACGCCGTGGCCCCGACCATCTGCTCGCGCAGCTCCGACTGGCGGCGGGCCAGCGCCAGCGCGTTCACGGCGGTGCGTCCCAGCGCGTTGCGCAGTGCCTCCATCATCTGTTGCTGCATCTGCATCATCGCCTCGCTCAGCTCCTGGGAGACCTGCGACATATCGCCCGCGGCCTCCTGGGCCTGCTCCGACGCGCTCTGGCTCTGTCCTTGAGACGCCATCTGGCCCGCCTGCTCCATCTGGCGGCGAGCTTGCGACAGCTGGTGCCTCGCCTCCTGCACGCCGGCGCCCGCCTCCTGTTCCCCCGCTTCGGCCAAGCGCTGCTGCAACGTCTCGAGCCGCTGCTGAAGCGCCGCGGCCTCCTCTTCCAGCGCTTCCTGCTGTTCGGCACGCAGGGCATCCTCGCCGCCCTCTCGCATGGCGTCGGCCAGCAGCTGCTGCTCCTCGGCCAACTCTTCCGCTTCCTGGCTGGTGGCCCGGAAGTCCTGATCCAGGGCGGCCTGGCGGAACTGCTCCACCGACGCTTCCAGCCGGCGGCGCATCTCTTCCTGCTCCGCCGCGATCCGGTCCAGAGCCTCCCGCAGCGCCTCGGGGTCCATCTCCGACAGCTGCTCCATCTGCTCGGTCAGAGCGTCCTGCCGATCCTCGGGCGCGGCTTCCTCCAGCAGCTCCTCCAATCCCTCGATCCGGTCGCCCAGCTCCGGGTCCGCCAGTCCCGCGTCCCGCAACGCCTCCCGCAGCTCCGCCAGCTCCTGCTGCAGAGAGTCCACCGCCGACATGATCCGATCCTGCCGTTCCAGCGCCTCGGCCACTTCCTCCCGCGTCTCGAAGCCGTTCTCCCGACCGTCGCGGCCGCTCCGTTCCGCCTCGCTTCGGGCCTGAAGGTCCCGGGCCTCCCGCTCCGCCTCTTCCGCCTCTTCGGCCAGCGACCGCACTTCCTCGGCCGTGCGCTCCAACTCCTCTTGCGCGGCTCGTTCGATCTCCGAGACCTCCGGCATCCGCAGCACGTGCTCCGGCGTCTCGGCGGTCTGACCGGAGGGGTGGTTGTCGGTGGACCTGGCCCGATAGCGTATTGCATCGCCCGGGGAGAGGTTCCAGTCGGAGACGTCCAGCACCGGGCGGATGATCGCCCCCGCGGTCCCGCCCATCTCCACGCCTCGCGTCACCGGCTCGCCCGCCTCGCCGAAGGCCGTGATCCGCCGAGCTACAATCTCCACTCGTTGCAGTCCGTAGTCGTCTTGGGCGCGCACCACCAGCGGCTGGCGCATGTCCACGGGAAGGACCGTGTCGGGGGCGGGGTAGACGATCTCGACCTGCGGGCGACGGTCGGGCGCCACCTCCAGCGTCAGCGGCTGGGGAGCGGTGGCCGCCGGACCGCCGAGTGCGTCGGCGAACTCCCAGGCGTAGACGCCGGACCGGGTTGGAGTCCACGACCCCTGGAAGCGTGCGCCCTCCACGGCGAAGGCGAGCGCCACGTCACGGTCCTCGTCCACCAGAACGCCCCGACCGATCGGGCGGCTGCCCTCTCCTCGAATGCGAAGCCGCGTGCCCGCCGGCAGGACGAGCGGCGGCGCCTCGTCGCGGTACTCCTCGTCCCCCAGGCCGGTGTGGGGCGGGTAGGCCAGCTCCAGCGTGAACGTGCCGACGAAGAGGGGGTCCACCGGCACGAGGATGTGGACCGGGCTCCGCGCACCGTCGGGCGCCTCCACCCAGTAGCGTGTCTCGGCGTTGACGGGGGGCAGGGCCGACCGCCCTTCCCCGTCCTCCAGAACGACCGTTCGGCCGGCGGCCACCTGCCCCGTCACCTCCCATCGGAGGCGAACGCTGTCCCGGAGCGGCGCGTGAGCGACGACCTCCACCACGGCGCCCCGAGCCACTTCGGCAGTGCCCGGCTCCACGGACACGGGGGGCAGAACCGGCTCGGCCAGAACCGCGATCGGGTGGAGGAGGCCGTCCCAGGCGCTGAAGGTGCGCACAGGCGCCAGGGCGGCCGTCAAGCCCACCGCCGGAACGGCCACGGCCAGCGACACGCCCGCCCGCCTGGCCATTGCCTCGGCCCGGCGGCCCAGCGAACCCGAGAGCTGCTTCGCGCCGCCGGAGAGCCGCTCGCCCACCAAGTGCATCGCCAGCTCCCGTAGCCCGGGCGACGTGCCCTCGGGCGCGGAACGGGAGAGCTCCAGGCTCGCCAGCGTCTCGCCCTCGCGAAGTCCGGCCACGACGTCCATGGCTCGGGTGATCCGGTGCTCCGCGCCCCACCGCCGACCGATGCGCCGCCATCCCGCGAAGCCCGCGCCCCCGACCGCCACCGCCGTGGCGACGAGGATCAGCGGACCAGGGCTGCCAGCCCGCCATCCGCCGCTCCCGGACAGCCAGGACGCGAGCGCCATCAGCACCAGAAGCGCCGAGACACACCACGCCGCCACCGCGAGGCCCAAGCCTCGGAAGACGTGTCGCCGAACGTCGGCAACGGCTTGGTGGATACGGACCGCCCGCCTTCCTTCGCCTGCGTCCCCCTTCACGACGACGACGCTCTCACGACGACCGCGCTTTCACGACGACCACGCCGCCTGCGCCATGGCGAAGACGAAGATGTTCACGCCCATCCGCAACGCCGCCTCCCTGGTCTCCTCCGGGTCCTTGTGCACGTCCGGGTCCTCCCATCCGTCGCCCAGGTCCGTTTCGTAGGTGTAGATCACGACGAGCCTGCCTTGGTGAAAGATGCCGAACGCCTGGGGAGCGGCGCCATCGTGCTCGTGCACCTTCGGCAGTCCGTCCGGGAATGGGTACGGCGTCCTGAACACCGGATGGTCCGGCGGAAGCTCCACCAGCTCCTTGTCGGGGAACACCCGGGAGATCTCCAGGCGGAACGACTCGTCCATGCCGTAGTTGTCGTCGGCGTGAAGGAAGCCTCCGCCCAGCAGGTGGCGCCGCAGTGCGAGCCTCTCGTCGGGAGAGAAGCGGACGTTGCCGTGACCGGTCATGTAGAGGAACGGGTAGTCGCGGAGCGCCGGGTCGCCGGGACCGACCGGTACGTCCCGCTCCGCCGTGGGAATGCCCGTCCGCTCCCGCACCGCCGCCAGCAAGTTGGGCAGCGACGACGGATTCGCATACCAGTCTCCACCACCGTCGTACCGAAGGCGGGCGATGGCCACGGGACCATCGGCCTGGGCGGCGGCAGCAGGCGGCGGGACGGCAGGAAGGAGGGCAACGAGGCCCAGCGCGAATGGCAGAAAACGCGAACCGTGCCAGGATCTCCAAGTTGTGCCATAAGATGCGAACTGTGCCATGAAACGAAGATCGCGCCATGAAATGGAAAACATGCCATATGGCGCGAAACGTGCCATGAACTCTGACTTGCGCCATGGTCGGTCGGTCCATGGTCCGTCGGTCCACTGTCGGTCGGTCATGGCCTCTCCTTGGCTTGGCGGATCGTCTCGTAGGCGTCGCCTCGAGGGAGCCCGGTGCGCTTGGCCAGCTCCTTGGCCGCCGCCGTCGGGGCCAACCCTTCGTCCAGCAGGCGGGCGGCCAGCGCCTGGACCTCCTGCGGGTCCGCGTGCCCGTCTTCGGCGCGACGACCTTCGACGACGACCGTCACTTCCCCCTTGGGCGGCGACTCGCGGAAGTGGGCCGCAGCTTCGGAAGGCGTCCCCCGAATGACTTCCTCGTGCAGCTTCGTTAGCTCCCGGCAGACCGCCACCCGTCGTCCGCCGGCAGCTCCCGCCACGCGCTCTCCCGACCGACCGGAAAAGCGGGTCGCCAAGTCGTCCAAAAGGCGCACCAAGCGCACCGGCGACTCGAAGAGCACCGTGGTGTCCGAAGCCGCCGCGACTCGGTTCAGCATCCGCTCCCGTCTCCCGGCCTTGCGGGGCAAGAACCCCAAGAAGGTGAACGGGACGCAAGGTAGGCCCGAGGCGACCAGTGCCGCGAGGATGGCGGACGGGCCCGGCACCGGCACCACGTCGAAGCCGTCGGCGACCGCAGCGCCGACCAGCCGCTCGCCCGGATCGGAGAGGAGAGGCGTGCCCGCGTCGGAGACCAAAGCCACGTCGTCGCCGTCCGCCAGCCACGCCAGGGCTTGACCGGTCCGCGACGCTTCGTTGTGGGCGTGGAGCGAGAGGGGGCGCGCGGGCGAGCGTGCCTGGCGCAGAACGATCCGCGCTCGGCGAGTGTCCTCCGCCAGGACATGGCCGACCGATCCCAAGACTTCCGCCGCTCGCGACGACAGGTCCGAGAGGTTGCCGATCGGCGTGGCCACGACGAAGAGCCGGCCGCCCTCCAACCCGGCCCGCTCCTCCCGGATCAGAGGTGCTCTTCGATCTTCCGCTGCAACACGGCCTTCGGCACCGCTCCGACCACCGTGTCCACCTGCGCGCCCCCCTTGAAGAAGAGGATCGTGGGGATCGACCGGACTCCGAAGCGGATCGAGGTGGATTGGTTCTCGTCCACGTCCAGCTTGCCCACCCGGACCCGGCCCGCGTACTCGTCCGCCAAGTCGCTGACCACCGGGCCGACCATCCGGCACGGCCCGCACCACTCGGCCCAGAAGTCCACCAGAGCGAGGCCGTCGTGTCCCTCGATCTCTCCAGCGAAGTTGTCGTCGGTAACTGTCAGTACGTTCGTGCTGTCCGCCATCGTTCTTCCCTCCGATGCGTCCTGCCGCCAGCGCACTCCGATGCGCCTAGCAAGCGCAGATTGAGGCTTGGTTCGGCGACGGAACGCCCGCACTCGCAGGTTCGGTCCGCCGCTTACTCGTTGGATTGCGTATCGTAAAGCTAACCGATTCGCGAGCCGATCACGCTGGGAGACGGAAAGCCGTTGAAGCCCCAAGGTCGAAGCCGGTCGCGCCCAGAGGCTGAAAGCCGTTCGCGCCCAAAGCAGAAGGAGCCGAGCAAGATGGCCGACGACAGCGCGGTTGCGAAGACCTCTCAAGGGTCCCTTCAAGCGTCCCTGGGCAAGTCCGTCGCGCCCCTCGGCGGGTCCGTCGCGCCTCTCGAAGCACTGAAGTTCGACCACGTGGCCGTCGCAGCCCGATCCTTCGACGACATGCTTCCGCTGATGGAGCGGCTGACGGGCGCCAAGGCCACCGCTCCAGAGCGGGTCGATGCGCAGGGGGTGGACGTGAGCTTCGTGGGCGACCTGGAGGTGATCGTCCCCTTCGACCCGGACACAGGGGTGGCGCGGTTCCTGGACCGGCGCGGCCCGGGTCTGCACCACGTGGCCTACCGCACCGACGACGTAACAGCCCTGATGAAGAAGCTGACGGCGGAGGGCTGGACGTTCACGTCGCCCGAACCCACGGTTGGCCGAGGCGGACACCGAATCGCGTTCCTGCACCCTCGCTCCACAGGCGGTTTGCTCGTGGAGCTGGTGGAGAAGCGACGCAGGTGAAGCGGCGACGAAGTCCAGGTCAGCCGGTCAGGCGTTCCAGCTCGATCTGCTGAACCAGCCAGGAGCCGTCCCGGGCCATGACCACGACGAAGGGGACTCGCGAAGCCTCGCGGCCGCCAACCGTCACGTCCACGAAGACCCGGACGGAGGGATGCTCCACGCCGGCGACCTGCTCCTCGGCACGCACCCGATAGGCCGACGGCGCCAAGATCGCGGCCAGCAGGTTCATGCGCAGCTCGACCTCGGACCAGCGCGGGCACGCTTCCCCGATTCCGACCCAAGAACCGATCTTGCGGAGCGCGCATCCCAGCGTGCCCCCGGTCTCGGAGAGAGGGCCGTCCGGCGTCCCGAACCACCGGGCCATCTCCGACAGCTCTCGGCGGGCGGCCGCTTCCAGGAAGGACTCCACGGCCGCCGACGGGCCGAGCGGCGCCCGCGGTGCTGGCATCGGCTCCACCGTGCCGCCGCACGCCGCAACGGCCCATGCGATCACGGCCGCGAAGCCGACTCCCGTCCTCGCCCAAGTGTGAAGCCGGCGAGTGGTGCTCTGTCCCCCGGTGCACTGCCCGCCTCTGGCGGCTCGCCGGCGGAGCTTGCCGCCGCCAAGCCTGATCCCTGTCGTCATGCGCGCTTTCGACCTGCTGTTGGAGGAGCGAGTGGATGGGCGAGACCGACGAAGCCATCCTGCACATCGGCGATCATCTTCTGGTCATGGCGGCGGGCGGCAGCCGAGCCAACCCGCCACGGTCGTTGACTCAGGGCCGGCGTAGCGACAAGCTCAAAGGGGGACTGAGTGCCGGACCGCCGAGAGCGGCACCGAGACCGCCGTTTGGAGGATGTGATGATGCGCCGCTTCAACAGGTCTGGGCCCGTGGTAGCGGAGCGCCACTACCACATTCCGCCGCTCGAACGAGTCGACCTTGCCGAGATCCGGGAGCTGATCGACGACCAGCAGTACTTCGTGCTCCACGCGCCCCGCCAGACGGGCAAGACCTCTGCGTTGCTGGCGCTTCGGGACCTGCTGAACGCCGAGGGCGGCTACCGTTGCGTCTACGTCAACGTGGAAGCCGGACAAGCGATGCGCGAAGACGTGGAGCGCGCAACGAAGGTGATCCTGGGCCAGCTGGCTCGCCAAGCAAGGCGAGTGGGCGACGACTATCTGACCGACGCCTGGCCCGGCATCTTCGCCGAACACGGCCCCGGAGCCCTTGGGGAGGCACTGTCGCGCTGGGCCGAGGCGGCCGAGAAGCCTCTGGTGCTGTTGATTGACGAGATCGACTCGCTGGTGGGCGACTCGCTGCTGGCCGTATTGCGACAGTTGCGCGCCGACTACCCTCACCGTCCCGAGAGCTTTCCCCAGAGCGTCGTTCTGTGCGGAGTCCGCGATGTGCGCGACTACCGCATCTACTCCAGCTCCGCAAAGACGATGGTGACGGGCGGCAGCGCCTTCAACATCAAGGCCGAGTCGCTCCGGCTGGGCGACTTCACTCGGGACGAAGTGCACGCGCTTCTCGGCCAGCATACCACCGAGACGGGCCAGTTGTTCACGGACGGCGCTATGCAAGCGGTGTGGAACCAGACCCGCGGCCAGCCCTGGCTCGTCAACGCTCTGGCATACGAGGCCTGCTTCCGGGGCCCACTGGCGGCGGACCGCTCCCGTCCGGTTACCGACCGCACCCGCCCCATCACCGAAGCCGATGTGCTCGCCGCCCGGGAGCAGCTGATCCTGCGCCGCGACACGCACCTGGATCAGCTGACCGACAAGCTCAAGGAAAACCGGGTGCGGCGGGTGATCGAGCCCCTGCTGGTCGGCGGCGACGGCTTCGAGTCCACCGCCGACGACATCGAGTACGTGCAGGACCTGGGCCTGATCGCCCGCGACCCCCCGATGCGGCTGGCCAACCCGATCTACGCTGAAGTCGTGCCCCGGCAGCTCACCTGGCCGACCCAGCTCAAGCTGCAGGACGACCCAGCGTGGTACGTGGACGCCGACGGCGCGCTGCTGCTGGACAAGCTGCTGGCCCGCTTCCAGGAGTTCTTCCGCGAGCACTCGGAGAGCTGGGTGGAGCGGTTCGACTACCGGGAAGCGGGGCCGCACCTGCTGTTGCAGGCGTTCTTGCAGCGGATCGTCAACAGCGGCGGCCGCGTCGAGCGCGAACACGGGCTTGGCCGCCGACGCGCCGACCTGCTGATCGAGTGGCCGGAGGGCGAGCGCGTCCGCAAGTACGTGGTCGAGTGCAAGGTTCGCCACGACCGCCGGGGCCTGGAGCGCACGGTGGCCGATGGCGTGGAGCAGACAGCAGCGTACATGGACCGATGCGAGGCGGAGGCGGGCCACTTGGTGGTCTTCGACCGTCGCGAGGAACGCAGTTGGGACGAGAAGGTCTTCCGAGACAGCCGTACCGCCGAGAGCGGCACCGAGATCGTGGTCTGGGGGATGTGACGATGCGCCGCTTCAACAGGTCCGGGCCCGTTGTGGCGGAGCGCCACTACCACATACCGCCGCTCGAACGGGTCGACCTTGCCGAGATCCGGGAGCTCGTCGCCTGGAAGCAGTACTTCGTGCTGCATGCGCCCTGCCAGACGGGCAAGACCTCCGCGCTGCTGGCGCTTCAGGCGCTGCTGAACGCCGAGGGCAGTTACCGTTGCGTCTACGTCAACGTGGAGGCCGGACGGGCAACACGGGAGGACGTTAGGGCGACGACGGAAGTGATCCTGAGTCAGATGGCCCGCCAGGCAAGGCGAATGGGCGACGACTATCTGACCGAAACTTGGCCCGGGATCTTCGCCGAACACGGCCCTGGAGCCTTCGCGGAAGCGCTGTCGCGCTGGGCAGAGGACAACCAGAAGCCTCTCGTGCTGTTGATCGACGAGATCGATTCGCTGGTGGGCGACTCGCTATTGGCCGTGCTGCGGCAACTTCGGGCGGGCTACTACCTGCGCCCCGACGGCTTTCCCCAGAGCGTAGTTCTGTGCGGGGTCCACGACATGCGCGACTATCGCATCTACTCCAACTCCGCCAAGACGTTGGTGACGGGCGGTAGCCCTTTCAACATCATAGCCGAGTCGTTCCGTCTGGACGACTTCTCCCGGGACGAAGTGCGCACGCTGCTCGGCCAGCACACCGCCGAGACGGGCCAACCGTTCACCGAGGGTGCCGTGGAGGCGGTCTGGAACCAGACTCGTGGCCAGCCCTGGCTCGTCAACGCGCTGGCACACGAAACATGCTTCCAAGGCACACTGGCGGCCGACCGCACCCGTCCCGTCGCCCAGGCCGACGTGCTGGCCGCCCGAGAGCAGTTGATCCTGGGACGCGACACCCACCTGGACCAGTTAACCGACAAGCTCAAAGAGGACCGGGTGTGGCGCGTGATCGAGCCGACCCTGGCCAGCAGCGACCGGTCCCACTACACCGGCCACGACGTAGAGTACGTCCGCGACCTGGGGCTGATCGCCCGCGATCCCCCGATCCGCATGGCCAACCCCATCTACGCCGAAGTCGTGCCCCGGGAGCTGACTTGGCTCGCCCAAGACGACCTCTCCCACGATCCGACTTGGTACGTGGACGCCGACGGAGCCCTCCAGCTCGGCAAGCTGCTGGACGCCTTCCAGGAGTTCTACCGCGAGAACTCGGAGTACTGGGTGGAGTGCCACGACTTCCGGGAAGCAGGGCCGCAGCTGCTCCTGCAAGCGTTCCTGCAACGCGTCGTCAACAGCGGCGGGCGTATCGAGCGGGAGTACGCGCTGGGCAGCGGCCGCACCGACCTGCTCGTCTTCTGGACGCAAGGCGAGCGGATGCGCCAGTACGTGGTCGAGTGCAAGGTTCGCCACGACCGCCGAGGGATGGAGCGCACAGTGGCCGACGGCGTGGAGCAGACGGCAGCATACATGGACCGTTGCGGTGCGGAGGCGGGCCACCTCGTGGTCTTCGACCGCCGCGAGGATCGCAGTTGGGACGAGAAGGTGTTCCGCGACAGCCGAGCCGCCGAGAGCGGTGCCGAGATCGCGGTCTGGGGGATGTGACGATGCGCCGCTTCAACAGGTCCGGGCCCGTAGTGGCGGACCGCCACTACCACATTCCGCCGCTCGAACGGATCGACCTCGCCGAGATCCGGGAGCTGATCGACGACCAGCAGTACTTCGTGCTCCACGCGCCCCGCCAGACGGGCAAGACCTCCGCGCTGCTGGCGCTTCAGGAGCTGCTGAATGCCGAAGATGGTCCTTGCCGCTGCGTCTATGTGAACGTCGAGGGCGCCTCGACTGCCCGGGAGGACGTAGACACGGCGATCCGCACCGTTCTGAACGAATTGGCCGAGACGGCGCAGGACACGCTGGGCGACGGCCGCCTTGGCGAGATATGGCCCGCCGTGATGGACAGGGCCGGCGGACACAGCGCACTCCGGGTTGCGCTGACTCGCTGGTGCCGGACAAGCCCCAAGCCGCTGGCACTGCTGATCGACGAGATTGATTCCCTGGTGGGCGACTCGTTGATTGCCGTGCTGCGGCAGCTTCGGGCGGGCTACTACCTGCGCCCCGACGGCTTTCCCCAGAGCGTCGTTCTGTGCGGGGTCCACGACGTGTGCGACTACCGCATCTACTCCAGCTCCGCCAAGACGATGGTGACGGGCGGTAGCCCTTTCAACATCAAGGCCGAGTCGTTCCGGCTAGACGACTTCTCCCATGACGAAGCGCACGCGCTGCTCGGCCAGCACACCGAGGAGACGGGCCAACCGTTCACCGAGGGTGCTGTGGAGGCGGTCTGGAACCAGACTCGTGGCCAGCCCTGGCTCGTCAACGCGCTGGCACACGAGACATGTTTCCAGAGCCCACTGGCGGCGGACCGCACCCGTTCGGTAACCGAGACTGCCGACCGCTCCCGCCCCGTCACCCAGGCCGACGTGCTGGCCGCACGGGAGCAGTTGATCCTGCGACGCGACACCCACCTGGACCAGCTGACCGACAAGCTCAAGGAGGACCGGGTGTGGCGCGTGGTCGCGCCGATCCTGGCCGGCAGCGACCGGTCTCGTTACACGGCCCGCGACGTGGAGTACGTCCGCGATCTGGGGCTGATCGCCCGGGATCCCCCGATCCGCATGGCCAACCCCATCTACGCCGAAGTCGTGCCCCGGAGCTGACGTGGCTTGGGGGATGTGACCCCCCTTCTTGCCGTCAACCGGAATGCTCGCCGTCAACCCGAGTATTCGCCGTCAACCCGAAGCGTCAAACCCGCCCCGTCCGGCGCCGCCTCCGCTCGCACGGCCTGTCCCGGCGCCACCTTCCCTTCCAGCACGGCCAGCGCCAGCGGGTCCTGCACCAGCCGCTGCACGGCGCGCTTGAGGGGGCGGGCACCGAAGGCCGGGTCGTAGCCCTCCCGAGCGATCCGCGCCTTGGCCTCGTCGGAGACGGTGAGGGCCACGTCCTGTCGAGCCGCCAGCTTCGCCACTCGGGCCAGCTGGATCTCCACGATCTGTTCCAGGTCGGACTCGGATAGGGGCCGGAAGACGACCGTGTCGTCCAGGCGGTTGAGAAGCTCGGGGCGGAAGCTCTCGCGCAGCCTGGCCCTCACCATCTCTTCGACGCCCGCCCAGTCGCCTTGGCCCTGCTTGCGCGCCAGGATCTCGGGGCCGGCGATGTTGGAGGTCATGATCACGACCGTGTTGCGGAAGTCCACGGTGCGGCCCTGGCCGTCGGTGAGGCGTCCGTCGTCCAGGAGTTGCAGGAAGACGTTGAAGACCTTGGGATGCGCCTTCTCCACTTCGTCGAAGAGGATCACCGCGTGGGGCCGGCGGCGGATCGCCTCGGTGAGCTGGCCTCCCTCCTCGAAACCGACGTAGCCGGGAGGCGCGCCGAGCATCCGGGAGACGGCGTGCGCCTCCATGTACTCGGACATGTCCATGCGCACCATGGCGCGCTCGTCGTCAAAGAGGAACTCGGCCAGGGCGCGGGCCGTCTCGGTTTTGCCGACGCCCGTCGGTCCCAGGAAGAGGAAGGAGCCGATGGGGCGGTCCGGGTCCTGGATGCCGGCCCGGGCCCGGCGCACCGCCCGCGACACCGCCGCCAGCGCCTCGTCTTGGCCCACGACGCGACGCGCCAGCAGCGACTCCAGCCGCGCCAGCCGCCTCCGCTCCGGGTCCAGGAGGCGCGTGACGGGAACGCCCGTCCACTCGGCCACCACTTCGGCCACGTCCTCCGACTCCACCTCTTCTTTCAGGAACTTGCCCTCGGCCTGCAACCCGCCCAACCGCTCTTCCGCCTCCGCGATCTCGGCTTGGGCGCGGGGAAGCTCGCCGTACTGGAGCTCGGCGGCGCGCTCCAGCTCGCCCCGGCGGGTGGCGCGCTCCGACTCGGTGCGCAGCGCATCCACCTTCTCCTTGAGTTCCTGAATGCGGGTGATCTGCGTCTTCTCGGCCTGCCAGCGGGCCTTCATCCCCTGGCTGGACTCGCGGAGTTCGGCCAGTTCGGCGTCGATCCCGGCCAGCCGCTCCTGGGCGCTCGCGTCGTCTTCGCCGGCCAGTGCCTGCCGCTCGATCTCGAGCTGGACGATCCGCCGCTCCACGTCGTCGATCACCCGTGGGAGCGAGTCGATCTCGATGCGGAGACGGCTGGCGGCCTCGTCCATCAGGTCGATCGCCTTGTCGGGGAGGAAGCGGCCGCCGATGTAGCGGTCGGAGAGGCGGGCGGCGGCGACCAGGGCGTCGTCGGTGATGCGCACGCCGTGGTGCACCTCGTAGCGCCCCTTCAAGCCTCGGAGGATGCCCACCGTGTCCTCCACCGAGGGCGGGGCCACGTAGACGGGCTGGAAGCGGCGCTCCAGGGCCGGGTCCTTCTCGACGCGCTTGCGGTACTCGCCCAGCGTGGTAGCGCCCACGACCCGCAGGTCGCCCCGGGCCAACGCAGGCTTGAGCATGTTGCCCGCGTCCACGGCCCCCTCGGCGGCGCCCGCGCCCACCAGCGTGTGCATCTCGTCGATGAAGAGGACGAAGCGGCCGTCGGATTCGACGACTTCCTTGAGGACCGCCTTCATCCGCTCCTCGAAGTCGCCCCGGTACTTGGCGCCCGCCAGCATCGCCGAGATGTCCAGCGCCAGCAGGGCCTTGCCGTTGAGCGACGCTGGCACGTCGCCCGCCACGATGCGCTGCGCCAGTCCCTCTGCGATGGCGGTCTTGCCCACGCCGGGCTCGCCGATGAGAACCGGGTTGTTCTTGGTGCGACGGGCCAGGACGCGGATCACCCGGCGGATTTCGTCGTCGCGCCCGATGATCGGGTCCAGCTTGCCGCGGCGGGCAGCTTCGGTCAGGTCGTTGGAGAAGCGGGCCAGCGCCTGGAACTTCTCCTCCGGGTTCTGGTCCACGACCCGATGGGAGCCCCGGACGGCGGCCAGCGCCTCCGCCAAGCCCTTGCGCTCAACTCCGTGCCGCTCCAGCAGATCGCGGGCCGCGCCCTTCTCCGCCGCCAGTCCCATGAGCATGTGTTCGGTGGAGACGTAGGCGTCGCCCAGGTTGCGGGACGCCTCCTCGGCCTTGTCCAGCGCACCACGCAGGCCGCGGGAGAGACCGGGATCGGAGCCGCCGGAGATCTTGGGGGCGCGGGCAAGCTCGGCTTCGGCGGTTCGGGCGACTTCCTCCGGCGCGGCCTCCATCTTGCGCAGCACGGGCACCACGACGCCGCCTTCCTGCTCCACCAGCGCCTTGAGCAGATGGAGTCCGCGCACCTCCGGGTGCTCGCGGCGCCGAGCTTCGGCGGCGGCGGCTTGCAGGGCCTCGGCGGCCTTCACGGTGAGTCGGTCCGGGGTCAGCATCTTGGCGTCTTCTCCTTGATCTTGGTGCTCTTCTTCGGCGGTCACCGAGCCTGCCATTTTGGCAGGTTCACGGTCGGCGTGGTGGTCCCAGGGCGGCCGGAACGGGCCGAAGTCTGCCATTTTGGCAGGTTTGGCGGGCCTGTGGGCGACGAAAGTCTGCCATTTTGGCAGGTTTGCCCGATCTAGCTGGCTCTGTCGCCCGTCAGGGAGCCCCGTCGCTCGTTGTGGCGATGAAAGAAACGGGCCATGGTTGCAGGGCACGGGGCGTGGATATGGTCCACCAGTGGAAGTAGGAGAGGGGGGTCTCCCGGCAGTTTGCCTCCATTTTGGTAGTAAAATGGAGGCGTGGTGGTGAAATGCTACTGGATGGGACGGCCCGTCACCGGACTTGGCCCACGTAGACCTGGGCTCCCACGAAGCGCTTGTCCGGGTCGCACGGGATTTCTGGGGGCAGATTGACGATGATGGCACCGTCCAGCGTCCAGAAGTCTTCTCCCTCCTGTTCCTCGAGGACGAAGCCCTCCGGCGGGCAGGCATACGTCCACCCCTTGAAGTCTCTGGGAACCTCAAGATAGACGAAATCAAAAGCCGCAATGCCGTATGCGCTCGCCTGAATCCTCGCTTGGTACTTCTCGCGGTTGAGTACCAAGTCAGTGGCGTCGGCCCATTCCATGGGCTGGAACCGGGACACCAAGTCGTGCAGGGCACCTGTTTCTATCGTGTCGCCGACCTCGAGCGGCCACCCTGGGGGTACGGGCACTTCTTCGTCTGCGGTGGATGCCAAGTCGTTCGCGCCTTCGCCGACGGAAGAGCACGCGAGGGCGAAGCCGGTCCAGACCAGGAGGCACCCGCGGAAGCGGGCAACGAACGCGGGACGAGTGGCTGCTGCAGACGCCAAGTCCCGGCTTCCCACGTTGCAAGTCATCCTCAAACCTAGTGCCGTTTACTTGGGCTTGAGGTTCTCCGCCAGTATTCCGTGGACCTCGCCTGGTCCCCAGGACACCGCGTGGCGCCACTGGCCGAAGCCGCCGTGGGCGGTGACGGCTCGGCACCACTCCTCCATGAACGTGCGCTTCACCGGGTCGGTTTCGCGCTCGATTCCCTTCACCTCCAGGACGAGCATGACGCCGGACGTCAGGCGGATCAGGAAGTCGGGGCGGTACTTCCGCACGACGCCGTTGTGGACGTAGAAGACCTCGAAGCCCAAGTGGTCGTTCTTGACCCAGGCCTCGACCAGGGGGCTGGTGTCGAGGGCGTGGGCCTCGGAGGCCTCCCAGCCGCTGTCGTGGACGCAGTAGTTGACGTGGCTGCGGTCCGCGGGTGCGCAGGGCTTGCCGGTGTACCACGTGGTCATGTCGCCGGTGGAGCAGATCGGGCGGTCGCGGTCGAAGACGGGGGCGAACTCCTCCGCGTTCTCCTGGCGGACGGCTTGGCAGACGTGCTGGACCACCCGTCGCATGGTCAGGCTGACGACGAGGCGGCGTCTCCGCGGGTCCTGGGCGAAGAGCGGTGGCTCCAGCTCGATCTTGTCGGAGCGGACGAACTCCTCCACGAGTCGAACCAGCTGCGCCAGCAGCAGGTGTCGGCTCCCCATCCAGTCGGGCTTCACTTGGTCGAACACCTGTGCTACGACGGTGAAGACGATCGTCTGCATGCGCAGGCCGCCGACCAGCTTCTCCAGGTCGATCGTCTTGATCTTGGTCAGGTCCGGGTTGCCTTCGACCACCGGCGCCAAGTCGGCCACCTTGGTCACCGTGTGGAGATTGATCTTCAGCGGCTCGATCTTGTCCCAGTCGATCGACAGGCGGGGCCGCATCACACGGTCGATGCGCACCACGTTGGGCCAGCGAAGCTCGTACCGAGCCTTCTCGGGGACCGGATGGACGGCGATCTTCGGCTCGGGCGGCGCCGGCACCGTGTCGTCGTGCTGCTCGTGAGGGAGGAAGGTGAAGGGCACGCCGAAGACGTTCACGTACTCCGGGTCGAAGAGGCCCGTCTCGGGGTTGACTTCGTAGGCGGTTCGGCGCAGCCCCCGTCCCACGACCTGCTCGCACAGCAGCTGGCTGGCGAAGGCGCGCAACCCCATGATGTGCGTAACGGTCTTGGCGTCCCAGCCCTCCGACAGCATCCCCACCGAGATGACGTTCTGGATGCGCTCGCCGGGCTGGCCGGGCCGTCCCACGGTGTCCACTTGGCGGCGAAGGAACTCGGCGCGCTCTCCGGCGTTGCTCGGCTTGGTCTTCGCGGTGCCGGGGCCGTCGGCGGCTGGGGCCCCGGCCTCCTCTGCGGCGGATTCGGCCTTGGCCAGCACCTTGGAGTCGATGTGAAGGGTGCGCTCCGGGTCGCACAGCTCCGGGATCGGAATCCGGCCCTTGTCGAAGGCGTGCTTGACGCGAGCGGCGGTCTCGGTGCGGTTGGCCACGGTGATCATCGTGGGCGGCGCCGCCATTCCGTCACGAGCCCACTTCTTGGCCGTCTCCTGCCAGTCGTACCCCAGCAGGTGGTAGCCGTTGACGACCAGGTCGGGCAACGGCTCGGTCTCGGCGGCTCGGCGGTTCAGGTCGGGCTTCACATCCGGGTCGTTGTAGATGTGGTACAGGCGCGACTTGTAGGTGGCCACGTCGGGAAGGGCGTCGTCGCGCACGACCACGCGGGGCGTCTTCACCAGCCCGGACTCGATGGCGTCGTTCAGGCCAAAGTCGCTCGCGATCCAGTCGAAGAGCGCCTCTTGCGAGCTTTGCCCGCCCGACGGGGCGAACGGCGTGGCCGAGAAGTCGTAGCAGCGCAGGATGCCCCGGGCCCGGTCGATCCTGTCCAGCCCGCCGACCCACTTGGTCGCCTCTTCGACCTGGGCCTTGGTGACGCCTCGGAGCTTCGGCGCGGCGGAGGTGCGCCAAGCGTGGTGCGCTTCGTCGTTGATCACCAGGATGCCTCGGGCGCGGGACATGTCGCCCAGCACATCGCGGACGTACGCTTCGTCGCTCTTGACGCCCCGCTTGTCCACGCTGCGGCGTTTGGCGACCTTCTCCTCCGTCTCCCAGTTGAGCGCGTGCCAGTTGCGCACGACCACCCTGCCCTGCCGCAGCTTGTCGAGCATCGCGGACGGGACGATCCGAAACGCCTCGTAGTAGTTCTCCGGGTGGAATGGCTCCAGCACGGCCAAGCGGCTCTTCACGGTGAGCCCCGGCGCCACCACCAACACGTTGCGCGCAAACCGGGTGTCCTGCCGCCGCTCCACCCGGTTCAGCACCTGCCAGGCGATCAGCATGGCCATGACGATGGTCTTGCCCGAGCCCGTCGCCATCTTGGCGCACACGCGCTGGAAGTCGCCCCCGTCCGACGGGATGTCGATTCCGGCCCGGTCGGCCGACGACGACTCGACCAGCCAGATCAGCGTCTCGACGGCTTCGAGCTGGCAGAAGAAGAACCGACGGCTCTCGAACTCCTCCGGGTCGTTCCAGTGGTAGAGCAAGCGGCGCGTGACGGCCGATACGCCCGGCCAGCCGGCTTCGCGCCACGCTTGCACTCGGGGGCGTATGCGGTTCACCAGCGCGATCTCGACGAAGGTGCCGGGGTCGTTGAATGCCTGGGAGTCCTTGGAGGCGACGATGTATCCGGCGGGGCGGCGGCCGTCGGCGAGGTCAAAGAGGCGGGTGTGGTGGTCGTAGTGCCAGTGCTGGGTGGGCTCGTCGTAGGGGGAGTTGACGATTAGGCGGTTGATGGTGGGGTGGGGCATGGCTGGACTTATCCTACCGGTGGTACCACTGGTTGTCCAGTAAGCACATCGACAAACTGGCCAGCTCTGATCTGATCGGAGGAAACCTTTTCCAATACTGGCGCACGTATGAGCCGAGTGTTGGTCTTGTCTTGTAGATACTTTGCAATGCACCGCAAGTAACGCTCATCAGTTTCCACATCTATGTTGTCATACAGCTGTTGTCCCGCGAGGGTAAGACAAGAAGAAGGAACTTTCGCGTCACCTTGCTCCTTAACAACCGAGATCACCCCATATGCAGTTTGCCGTTGGTTCATCAGATTAGCAGCAGGCATGCCTGCAATTCGCTGCTCGAATCGAAAGGTGTTGTGTAAACCATAACTTGTTGTCAAAAGGCCGTACGCACTAAGATTCAAGAGGTCTTCAAGAGAAGGAAAGCCTTCAAGATGATTAGTGTATCCGCTATCGTTCAGTATGAATGTTCCCAGTACAAATCGGCTGGCGTTGGCGAACACTTCTGCGTCCCTCTGACTCATGTTCTTGAGAATTGCCAAAGTGTGCAAGGAGGTTCGTCCAGGGGTTTCCACTTCACCCGACAATATCCTGGCCCAAATCCGTTGCATCTGTTCGGATGTGACGTCTTGAACATCGGAAAAGAAACGCGCCGTCCAGTCATGGTCTACATCGTGATCCGGTACTTCCTTTCCCTCAAGTTCCTCGATGGCCATAGAAACAACGCTATGTATGTTGGCCTGCCTTTTCTGTTCCTGGAACTGTACACGCATACCGATCTCCTGATCAATACTGATTTCGGCTGTGGCAGGCAAGCGGGCGTTCTCTTGGGCTTCGGCAATATGTTGTACAGCCTTCATTTGACCCTCTGTCTTGATGACCAATGACTCCGCATCTGCTTTGGCCTTGATACGCTGGGCGTCTGCATCGGCTGTGGCATCACTGCGTCGTACTTGTGCCCTTGTGCCCGCCATCAACCGAGCGATCACGGGACCCGCGACAGCACCGATTCCGCTAGCAACAACCTCGATCAGCTTTTCGACAGCTGGCACGTCAATCTTGACTTCAACCATCTACTTCAGCTCCACGATCTTGAGGCTCTCGATGCCGCGATCGTCCACAATCTTGACGGCGGCGCGGCCGTACTTGCCGGCCTTGAACGGGAGCGAGACCGTGCCGCGGTAGGCGGTGATCAGGTCCGGGTCGATCTCGGCCTTCAGGTTCTTGGCCAACCGAGTCCAGTCGTGGCGGGCGGTGCTTGCGGGGAAGAACACCTGGCGTGGGAATAGGCTTCGCCCGTCGTAGTCAGGATCAAGCATCCAAACGGCGATCTGGTCTTCTCCACCGGATTCCAGCTGGCCCGTCTTGGTGTTGTAGTAGTCGAAGCCCTTGACCGACACACGGTGTTTGCCGGCGTGCTCGCCGTCGGCCACGATCTCCACCTCCACATCGGGCTGGCCGATCAGCCAGAAGCTCTCGTTGGCGGTTGACTTGCGCAGGTCCTTGGTGAGCAGGTCCGCGTTCATGTGCGCCTTGAGAAGCTGGACGCCCGGCCAACTGGTCTCGTCGATGTCCTTGGCCGCCTCCGGGTCGAACTGGAATGCGGCGAATACGATGATCCCGGGACGTGGAACCAACTTTTGGGCTTCCTCGATGGCAAGGTCGACCTGGCGTTGCTCCAAGGGTGCGTGGTCCGGCCCGAACGACACCACGACCCGCTGAACCTTCGTCGCCGTGCCTTCTCGAACGCTGGCGGCACCGGAGTCGTCTGGCCGCGTGTCCCCTTCGGCATGGAGCGACCTGGCACCGGCCAATGGCTCCAGTCGGGCAAACGATATCCGTTGGCCCGCTTTGCCTCGAATGCCGACATTCAGTAGTTCGTCGCGCCAATCGCTCTGCCGAATCGTCTCGCCGGAACGAGCGACGGACTCGTCGGCCTCCCATGGCTCGGTTACCTCGGCGTGCTCGAATTCGTCAAGCGGCTTCACCCCTGGAGCTGGAACCGCTTCAACGGTGAACGGGCCCGTGACGCGGGCCTTGCTGCTGTCGATCTTCGGCTGGTCGTAGAGTGCGGTTTGTTTGGCAGGTTCGTCGTACGCGAGCGTCCGGGCTGAAACCGTGTCCACTGTGCGATAGCGGAACCCGGAGCCCACGCCTTCGTCGGAGTGAGCAAGCTCGTAATAGTCGAAGTTCGCCGTCAACAGCCGTTGGCGGGCAACAGCGACGGCCACGCGGGAGGTATCGCACGTTGCCCAGCGGCGTCCCCACTGCTCGGCCACGTAGGCAGTGGTGCCGGAGCCGCAGGTTGGATCGAGGACCAAGTCGCCAGGATCAGTGGTCATGAGAATGCAACGCTGGATGGCCTTGGCGTCGGTCTGGACCACATAGCGCTTCTGCTTGGCCGAGGTCTGCGCAGGCCAGATGTTGTGGATCCTGCGACCAGGCACCTCGTCTTCGTACTTCTTCCACATCAACGACGACTGCCCTTCCCAAGCTGCCAACCTTCCAGCTTTCGTCAAGCGATCCAAGCCGTCGTGCGACACACGCCATTGCTGACCAACTGGTGGCATGAACACGCGATCGTCCCATTCGTAGGGTTCAGATCGTCCCGTGGAGGAACCACCACGAGAGACAAGCGGCATTCGTCGACAGATTCTGGCACCTGCGGGCAGATGCTCGTCCGGGTCAAGCTTCTCTTTCGGCGTCAAGGGACGGGTTGTGCCGTCGGGCTCCTCGACCATCACGTGCCAGTTGAAAAACCCAACCACCTCGGCTCGCGTCAGCGGTTCGTACAGGTGCCGATACTTCACTTGCTTGCGATCTCGGGCGTACCAAAGCAGATAGTCCGCCACTTCCGGTATCGTGAGTGCTGAACTGCCGCCCGTCGTCGCATAGGATATCGTCGCGATGCGGTTCTCCGCGCCGAAGACTTCGTCCATCACTACGCCTGCCCGATGAACGTTCTCCTTGCCGATCTGCACAAAGCAGCTACCGCTCTTGTGCAAGAGTTTCCTGGCCAAGAGCAGCCGGTCACGGAGATAGGTCAGGTACGAATGAACCCCGAGTTCCCAGGTGTCCCGAAAGGCGCGGATCATCTCGGGTTCCCGCGTCAAGTCCTCGTCCTTGCCGTCCGTCACGTCCCGCTTGTTCACGAACGGCTGGAAGTTTGACCCGTACCGAATCCCGTAGGGCGGGTCCATGTACACCATCTGCACCTTGCCGCCCATGCCTTCCTTTTCCAGCAGGCTGTTCATGACGAGCAGACTGTCGCCGGCGATCAGGCGGTTGGTCCAGTTGTGGCGGTGGCGGTAGAAGTCGATGGCCTGCCGGATCGGGGGGTTCTCCTTCGGGTCCTCGAACATGGATTTCTGCGAGGACAGGTCGCCGTTGCGCTTGCGGACCGCCTCCACGATGGTGCGCGGGTCGATGCGTTCGTGGACGTGGAGCGACACGGTCGGGACCTGGAAGGACGTGTGCTCGGTCTTCCCCGCCCAGGACAGCTCCGGGTCGATGTGGGGGTCGTGGGCGTAGGTCTTCTTGCCGGCGTCCTTGTCGGTGTCCGGGGTCACCAGGCCGACAGGCGGGTTGTTGGCGCGCTCCTTGTCCCGGTGGGCGTAGCTTTGGATGTCCTTCTTGGACTTCGGCTTCTTGGCCATGCTCGGATGGGACGCGGGACGTGAGACCAGCCGTCCGTCAGCCAAGTCCACGGCAAGGGCTGAACCGGACGGTACTCGTTGGATACTACTGCACTCCGGGCTGCTTCGCAACCCGGTGAATCACCTTGCAAACCCCGTCGCAGGTCTTGGTGGGGTGGGTGCCGAAAAATTAGTCCCATCCAGCTATCCAAACGCCCCAAAATCGAACACATACTGTCCCTACGCGGCCCAGGAGACCCGTGCCGGCCCGCTTCGGGAGCCGGTCCGGGGTCGAGTTCCAAGCGGCCGTCCCCCCCACTTGGAGGCCGTCGACCATGGGCAGAACCACGAAGCCGTCCCGCGCATCCGAACCCCAGCCGCCGCGCCGTCGCAGGCACGACGCGACCTACAAGGCCCTGGGCCAGGAGGTCCTGGTCGTCCGGGACCTGCTCCGCAACTTCGCCGCCAAGGACTGGCACCACGAACTGGCGCTGTCGACGCTCGTGAGCTTCCCGACCGAGACCGTGGGCCCCGACCTCAAACGACGGCTCACCGACGTGGCGTGGCGGGTCCAGCTGAGGAACGGCCGCTGGGTGGTCATGTTCTTCGAGTTCCAGTCCTCGCGGGACCCAGGCATGGCGGTTCGGACGCTGCTGTACAGCGCGACGGTGCTCGCGGCCCTGCAGCGGAGCGAGGAGCTGCGGCGCCTCCGGGGTCCCGACGGCGAGCTGCCGCTGGTGCTGGCGTTCGTGGTGTACACCGGCCCGCGGCCGTGGAACGCCGAGAATGCGGTGCGGGTGCCGCTGGACAAGGGGAAGCTGCCCCCGGCGATGGCGCAGGCGATCGGCGGTCTGGGCGTCCGTCACGAGCACGCGTTGCTTGACCTTCTGGCGGCGCTTGCGCAAGGTTGGTTGCCGGAGGACAGCGTGCTGAACTGGCTGGCGCAGCTGGAGCAGGACCCGTGGGCGAACCTTCCGCGGGTGCACGAGGCGATGGCAAGACACTGGGGCGGCCCGGAGCTGGAGCGCGTGTCGGCGCGTGAGGCGTTCGCGCAGTGGACGGAGGAGCGGATGCGGGCGGCGGGTGCGCCGCCGGCGATGCTGGTCGACATCAAGGAGCAGATCGTCAACCCAACGGGGGAGGAAGACATCGTGCAGACCTACGCGGAGTGGGCAGAGGGTCACCGGGCAGAGGGCCGCCAAGAGGGTCGCCAAGAGGGTCGAGAAGAAGGCCGCGAAGAGGGCGGCCGTGCGATGCTGGTGCGTCAGGTGTCGAGCCGCTTCGGGACCGACATCGGGACGCGGCTGGCAGAGATGGTGCGGGGCATGGGCGGGGAGGAGTTGGCGCGGGTCGGCGATGCGGTGGTGAAGTGCAGCACGGCAGACGAGCTTCTGGCAACGGCCGCAAGCAACGGGGCGACCCGACGCGGCTAGCCGCTAGCGGATCGGTCTCGCGCTCGCGGCTACCGGACCGAACGACAGCGCAAGGCCCATGGGGAGGCGGACACTTTGAGGCATACCAAGGTCCATCCCCCAGTTGGTCACCACATCCATCTCCACACCGTCCTCGCCGCCTTAAGTGGTGGAACGAGTGGTGCTCGGTGCTGGTCGACATCAAGGAGCAGATCGTCAACCCAACGGGGGAGGAAGACATCGTGCAGACCTACGCGGAGTGGGCGGAGGGTCACCGGGCAGAGGGCCGGCAAGAGGGCCGTAGAGAGGGCCACGAAGAGGGTCGCGAAGAGGGCCGGCAAGAGGGCGGCCGTGCGATGCTGGTGCGTCTGGTGTCGAGCCGCTTCGGGACCGACATCGGGACGCGGCTGGCAGAGATGGTTCGTGGGATGGGCGGGGAGGAGCTGGCGCGGGTCGGCGACGCGGTGGTGAAGTGCAACACGGCGGACGAGCTCCTGGCGGCGGCCGCAAGCAACGGGGCGACCCAGCGCGGCTAGCCGCTGGCTGTCTCCCACAGCGCCCGGAGCGGGACGGCGCGGAGACCCTGCCCAAAGGCAACTCCCAGTTCGCCGTCGTACAGCACGACGCCGCCGGCGAAGCGCGGCCCCAGGGCGTTCCGCAACTTGCGTAGGCCGCCGAAGTCGGCACGGTGAACGGTCGACGCAGCCTTCACTTCAACGCCCGCCACGGCGAGGCCGCGTTGGATCACGATGTCCACCTCGGCACCGTCCTTGTCGCGGTAGTGGTGGAACACGTGAGAATCGGGGTGGCCAGTGGCCATGCGCCGAAGCTCCTGGTAGACGAAGGTTTCCAGCAGGTGGCCCAGCATCGGCCGGTGGACGGCGATGGATGCGACGTCGATGCCGAGAACGGCGCACGCCAGCCCGGTGTCGCCAAGGTGGAGCTTCGGCGTCTTGGCGAGTCGTTTGAGCCTGCTACCGTGCCAGGGCTGGACTCGCTCCAAGAGGAAAACGCGCTCCAGCAGCGCAACGTAGTCGGCTATCGTGACCCTGCTGACGCCGAACGTGGAGGCCAGCTTGGTCGCGTTGAAGAGTTGCGCGGTGCCGGCGGCGGCCACGGAGAGCAGCTTCGGCAGGGCGTCGAAGTGGCGGATTCGCGCCAAGTCCCGCACGTCTCGCGCCACGATCGTCTCCACGTAGCTCCGGTACCACTCGGTGCGCCAGCGGCCCTTCGGGCGGACCAGGGCGGCAGGGTAGCCGCCAGCGACGATCCGGTCGGCCAGTTCGGTGCCCAGCCGCTCCACGGCCTGGAAGCGAGGTCCTCCGTCGAACAGGGAGTCAAGGAATCCAGACCCCGCTTGGGGCGTTCGACCGCGACCCGGCTCGGCATGGGCGGCTGGGTCGCGAGGCGACTCCCCGGTGGCCGCCGGCACTTGCCGGGCCAGTTCGTTCTGCGACAGTGGATGGAGACGAAGGACGTGCATCCGTCCGGCCAACGAGTCCGAGAGCTTGGGGACCAGCAGGATGTTGGACGACCCCGTCAGGATGAAGCGGCCTGGAATCCGATGACGGTCGATAGCGGTCTTCAGCGCCGCGAATATCCCGGGGACACGCTGCACTTCGTCCAGCACGATCCGCTCGGGTAGGTCGGCCACGAAGCCGGCCGGGTCCGTTTCCGCGGTCCGGCGGGCCACATCGTCGTCGAAGCTGACGTAGGAATGGCCCAGTGGGCCGCCGACGGAGCGCGCCAGGGTCGTCTTGCCGCACTGGCGAGGTCCGTGGACCAGAACGGCCGGCGAGTGCGCGAGGGCTTCGGCAAGCGGTCGGGCGGCGTGGCGCGGATAGAGGTCGGTCCAGGTCATAGGCTGATCGTAAGTCCATAGATCGGCCAATCGCAAGGTTTACTGCCGTTTCGGCTGATAGCACTATGGTTACAATAGATTTTATTTGAGATGAACGGGTCGGCCAATCGTAAGACTAGCAGTCGTCCAATCGTCAAGTAAGTCTGGTTCCACCAATCGTCTCCGCTCTCCGTCGGCTCGTCTCCTGGCGTGTCGGCCCTCGGCTTCCGAGGCACCGAAAATTAGTCCCATCCAGCCATCCAAACGCCCCAAAATCGGACACATACTGTCCCTACGCGGCCCAGGAGACCCCTGCCGGCCCGCTTCGGGAGCCGGTCCGGGGTCGAGTTCCAAGCGGCCGTCCCCCCGACTTGGAGGCCGTCGACCATGGGCAGAACCACGAAGCAGTCCCGCGCATCCGAACCCCAGCCGCCGCGCCGTCGCAGGCACGACGCGACCTACAAGGCCCTGGGCCAGGAGGTCCTGGTCGTCCGGGACCTGCTCCGCAACTTCGCCGCCAAGGACTGGCATCATGAACTGGTGCTGCCGACGCTCGTGAGCTTCCCCACCGAGACCGTGGGCCCCGACCTCAAGCGACGGCTCACCGACGTGGCGTGGCGGGTCCAGCTGAAGGACGGACGCTGGGTGGTGATGTTCTTCGAGTTCCAGTCCTCGCGGGACCCGGGCATGGCGGTTCGGACGCTGCTGTACAGCGCGACGGTGCTGGCGACCCTGCAACGGAGCGAAGAGCTGCGGCGCCTCCGGGGTCCCGACGGCGAGTTGCCGCTGGTGCTGGCGTTCGTGGTCTACACCGGCCCGCGGCCGTGGAACGCCGAGAACGCGGTGCGGGTGCCGCTGGACAAGGGGAAGCTGCCCCCGGCGATGGCGCAGGCGATCGGCGGGCTGGGCTGCGTCACGAGCACGCGTTGCTTGACCTTCTGGCAGCGCTTGCGCAAGGTTGGTTGCCGGAGGACAGCGTGCTGAACTGGCTGGCGCAGCTGGAGCAGGACCCGTGGGCGAACCTTCCGCGGGTGCACGAAGCGATGGCGCGGCACTGGGGCGGCCCGGAGCTGGAGCGCGTGTCGGCGCGTCGGGCGTTCGCGCAGTGGACGGAGGAGCGGATGCGGGCGGTGGGTGCGCCGCCGGCGATGCTGGTCGACATCAAGGAGCAGATCGTCAACCCAACGGGGGAGGAAGACATCGTGCAGACCTACGCGGAGTGGGCGGAGGGTCACCGGGCAGAGGGCCGCCAAGAGGGCCGCCAAGAGGGCCGAGAAGAGGGTCGAGAAGAGGGTCGCCAAGAAGGCCGCCAAGAAGGTCGCCAGGAGGGCCGCCAAGAGGGCCGCGAAGAAGGCCGGCAAGAGGGCGGCCGTGCGATGCTGGTGCGTCTGGTGTCGAGCCGCTTCGGGATCGACATCGGGACGCGGCTGGCGGAGATGGTTCGTGGGATGGGCGGGGAGGAGCTGGCGCGGGTCGGTGACGCCGTGGTGAAATCCAGCACGGCGGACGAACTCCTGGCGGCGGCCGCAAGCAACGGGGCAACCCAGCGCGGGTAGGAGGAGGAAGAAATCGTGCAGACTTACGCAGCGTGGGCGGCGGGCACCGGGCAGAGGACCGTCAAGAAGGTCGTCAAGAGGGTCGTCAAGAGGGCCAGCAGGAGGGTGGTCAAGAGGGTCACGAAGCGGGTCGTCAAGAGGGCTGGCAAGAGGGTCGCGAAGAGAGCCAGCAGGAGGGTCGCGAAGAGGCACTAGCGGCCCGCCGGGCGGGACCAGAGCGGCCGGGTAGACGCCCGCAAAGATTCTGGACGACCAGGCTTATCATTGATATCTGTGTGCCATCTGTTCATATTTCAAGGATGATTCCTCGGGACCGGCACCTGAACCGCGTGCGCCTGCTGTTGCGCGAGTCTCCCGTCGTCGCGCTTCTGGGCCCGCGGCAGGTTGGCAAGACGACTCTCGCGCGCCAACTGGCCGCCTCGCACGATGCGCCCGTCGCATGGTTCGACCTGGAGGACCCGGTCGACCTTGCTCGACTAGACGATCCCGGCTTGGAACTCCGACCGCTCCGCGGCCTGGTCGTGTTGGACGAGATCCATCGACTCCCTGACATCTTCCAACTGCTCCGCGTGCTGGCGGATCGTCCCGGCATTCCCGCTCGCTTTCTCGTGCTGGGGAGCGCTTCGCCCGAGCTGCTCCGCCAGAGTTCGGAGACGCTGGCCGGCCGAATCTCATTCCACGAACTCGACGGCTTCGGGCTCACGGAAGTCGAGGACGCGGAGCGCCTTTGGCTGCGCGGAAGCTTTCCCCGTTCGTACTTGGTCCAATCGTCGCCGGCTAGCCGTCGTTGGCGAGACGGCTTCGTCCGCACCTTCTTGTCCCGAGACGCACGCGAGCTCGGCACCGGAATGTCGCCGGTCACGCTCCGCCGCTTCTGGACGATGCTCGCCCATTGGCACGGTCAAACCTGGAACGGCGCCGAATTCGGGCGGGCGTTCGGCGTTGCCCACACGACGGTGCGGCGCTATCTGGACTTTCTGACCTCCGTGTTCCTCGTGCGCCAACTTCAACCCTGGTTCGAGAACATCGCCAAACGCCAGGTGCGCTCGCCGAAGGTGTACATCGCCGATTCGGGGATTCTGCATGCACTGTTGGGATTGACCACTCGGGAAGATGTGCTCTCGCATCCGAAGGTCGGGGCGTCGTGGGAAGGGTTCGTGGTGCAGCAGATTGCCCATCTGACCGGCGCTTCGCCGGAGCAGTGCTTCCACTGGTCCACGCACACGGGCGCTGAAGTGGACCTGCTGATCATGGACGGCGCAACGCGCCACGGCTACGAGATCAAGCGCTCCGAATCACCCCGCCTGACCCGCTCCATGCGTTCCGCGCTGGATACCCTGAATCTGGACCGGCTGGATGTGGTGCACGCGGGCACCGCCCGCTACCGCCTAGCACCCAAGGTGCGCGCACTGCCGTTGGGAGACCTATCCCACATCCTGGAACTCGTGGGATCATCGTCCCCGGAATGAGTGCGTCGGCACGGACGTAGGCGATCTAGCCGGCGCACGCCCCAGCGTCCTCCACTAGCCAGAGGCTGTTGCCGACTCGGCGTTCGCCTCCCATGTCGGAGGGGCGGTTGGCCAGTCGCGTGCCCAGGGACATGGCCGAGGAACCGCCACCGTCCAGGTTCAGCGCCTCGTCCACGCCCAGGGCGGCGAGCAGGTCCACCAGCTCCGGCAGGGTCATTCCGTCCGAGTAGGGCTCCTGGCGGCCGTCCACGACCACAAGCCAGAGAAGCGTCGTCTCGTTGTCGTAGCCCACGGCGGTTCGGGGATGGCGGGCGGCGGCGAAGGCGGGGCGAGCGCCCGTGGCCAAGTCGCCCACCCGGCGGCCGTCGTCGAGCAGCTCGGGGTAGCCGCCCACGACTTGGACCGGTGCGGCTTCGTGGGCGGGGCCGCCCACGGTGTCGGCGCCGAAGACCATGACGCGGCCCGTCCTCTCGGCAGAGCCGATCCAGAGCGTCCTACGGGAGGTCCACACCAGCGCCGGGCGACTGGAGGCCCGCCGAGTGCCCATCGTCACTTCGGGGCCCAGGGGCATTCCCCCTTCCATGAAGAAGTCGCCATTGACGCCGGCCACGGGCACGACGGAGCCGTTGGGGCGCATCTCGGTGACGGTCATCCGCGTGCGCTCCGGGCTGTCGTCCTCCACGGCAGGAACGACGCGAAGCTGCAAGTCGCACCGCTTCAAGTCTGCAGAGACGAGGTGGACGGCCCAAGGTCCCTCGGGAGACCAGCGGTAGCGGTAGTGGACGCCCTCGCCCAGGTGCTCGCCCCGCACCGTGTCGGGCGCAAGCAGGGTCTCGGCCTCGGCGGGGAGCGGCGGCACCGAGGCGGAGGTCGGCTCCGGCGACTCGCGACACCCGGCGAGCGACCCGACCAGCGCCGTCAGCACCGCTGCCGTCAGTACTCTTCGGCCTCGTCCCACGACTCCGACCTCCAGAACCGCTCCTCTTCTTTGCGGATCTCGTCCATGTCCAACGGCTCGTCATCCTCTCGGACCAGCACGCCCTCCTTCTCGATCCGGGCGATGTCGCCGTCGGAGAGGCCCGCGCCGCCGCGACCCGTCTTGCGGACGATCCGACGTCGCGCCGCCGCGCCGGCGACCAGCACGAGTGCCGCCAGCCCCGCGAAGAGCCAGCCCGTCACCGAGCCGCATGCGCCGCCTGCGCTTCGGCTGGGCGCGGCTGCGACCTCATGCGAGCGGCTCCATTCCCACGTACTTCAAGCCGCTCCCCGTGTTGAAGAGCACGACTTCGTCTTCCGGTGAGATCAGCCCCATCCTCCGCAGCTTGGGAACTGCGGCAGCGGTGGCTCCGCCTTCGGGCGCCGCGAATACCCCGGTGGCCGCCCCCATCGCCGCGACCCACTCGGCCATTTCGGCGTCCCGCACGGCGACCGCCCCGCCTCCAGACTCGCGCAACGCCCGCAAGATCAGAAAGTCCCCCACCGCCCCCGGTACGCGCAACCCCGAGGCGTATGTGGCCGCGTTCTCCCACGTGCCAGCGTCCTCGGCACCCTCTTCCCACGCCCGCACCATCGGCGCACAGCCGGCGGCCTGCACCGTGAACATCTTGGGGCGCGCCGGGCCGATCCAGCCGAGCCGCTCCATCTCGTCGAACGCCTTCCACATCCCCACCAGTCCCGTTCCGCCGCCCGTCGGGTACACCACGGCGTCCGGCAGGCGTCCTCCCAACTGCTCGAAGAGCTCGTAGCCCATCGTCTTCTTGCCCTCGATGCGGTACGGCTCTTTCAGGGTGGAGAGGTCCCACCAGCCGTGCTCGTCGCACCCTTGGCGGACGACCTTCCCGCAGTCGCTGATCAGCCCGTCGAGGAGCCGCAGCTCCGCCCCCAATGCGCGGATCTCGGCCAGGATAGGAGCGGGCGTGTCGGTGGGGACTACGACATGCACGGGGAGCCCCGCCGCGGCCCCGTAGGCAGCCGCCGACCCCGCCGCGTTGCCGGCAGACGGGATCGCCAGCGCCGTTGCGCCCAGCTCCAGCGCCCGTGAAACCGCCATGCACAGCCCCCGGTCCTTGAAGGAGCCGGTGGGGTTCTGGCCCTCGTCCTTGATCCACAGCCGGCCCACATCCAGCGAATGCGCCAGCCGGGGGGACTCCAGCAGAGGCGTGAAGCCCTCGCCCAGGCTGACGCGGCAGGTCGGGTCCCGCACCGGCAGGGCTTCGGCGTAGCGCCAGAGGGTGGGCGGGCGGCCGTCGAGCGCCTCGGGCGCGAACCGTTGACGCAGGGCGTCCAGGTCGTAGCGCGCGAAGAAGGGCTTGCCCGCCGGCGAGAGTCCGGCCAGTCGTTCGGACTCGAAGCTCCGGCCAGTGGCGGTGCACTCCAGGTGGGAGGCACCGGGAAGGGTGCCGGGGAGGAGGGGGACGGAGGAAGAGGACACGTGGAAGAACGCCTGGGAAGGCTGGCGTGGTCGGAGGAAGGGACGATTGGTCAGAAGAAGGGCTGGACGAGCTGCCAAAGCTAACGCCGGTGCCCGGCAAGCCAGCGCGTCTGCTGCCCGAAGCGTAACTCGCCGGGAGCCTAGGGCAACAGCCGTGAGCGGGGGCAACACCCGGGGCAACACCCGGGACAACACCCAGGGCGACGTCCAGGGCAACGCCCGTGGGCAACCCTGTTGGGAGCCGTGGGCAACCCTATTGGGACCAGTTGCGTCTTACCAAGTTGAACGGAAGGATCGCCCGAAGCAGCCACCGGACGGCACGAGCAAGCCGAACGGGACTGGCAACCGGAGCAAACCCCATCGAAGCCGAGTCGACGCGCGAACTGATTCGCCGAGCCTGCGAGGGCGACGAGCGGGCCGCCCGCGGACTGCACGACCGCTACGCCCCCCGGGTGTACGCCGTCGTGCGCAGGATCGCGGGAGCCGACGACTTGGCCAAGGACTACGCCCAGGAGGCGTGGATTCGGGCTTTCCGGGCGCTGCCCACCTTCCGAGGCGAGGCCCGCTTCTCCACTTGGCTGCACCGGATTGCGGTCAACGCGGCTTTGCAGATGGATCGGAAGCAGAAGACGAGGCGGGAGCGGGAGGCGCCGCTGCCCGAGGTGGTGCCGGTAGCGCCTCAGGTGCGCGACGTGCTTCTGCAACGGAGGTTGGAGGAGGCGCTGGACCAGCTTCCGCCGAGGATGCGGCAGGTGATCGTGCTCCACGATGTGGAGGGCCGCACCCACGAGGAGATCGCAGAGGCTCTGGGGGTCGCCCCGGGAACGTCCAAGTCCCAGTTGTTCAAGGCCCGCGCCAAGATGCGCGGGATGCTGGCCGACTACGAACAGGAAGCCAAGGAAATCGCAGCATGGAACGGTTGACACTCGAACAGTTGGCGCGGCTGGTCGACGAGCCGCCAACGCCGGAAGAGCAGGCGGCCCTGAACCGCGACCCGAACGCCCGCAGACAGCTGGAGGCGCTTCGGGACCAGACTGCGGCCCTCAAGAACCTGCCAGCGGTGCTGCCGCCGCCCACGGGATGGGAGCAGCTGCGGGACCGCCTGGTAGCCGCCGGGTTGATCCGGGACCGCCGGCGACGGGTCGTCCTCACGAGGAAGTGGATGCAGGCGGCGGCGGCGCTGGTGCTCTTCGCGGGTGGAGCGGGGCTCGGTGCGACGGTGGGGCCGCGGTTGGGCGACGGCGGGCCGGGCTCGTCGGGCCTGCCGGGCTCGCCAGACTCGCCAGGCTCGCCGGGTTCACCAGGCTCGCCGGGACCGCTGGCGGATGGGACGGAGCTTCCCCCGGCAGCCCTGGGCGACGGCGTTGCGGCCGGCGCGTCCTTCGCCACGGTGGACGAGGCGAGGACGGCCGTGGAGGCGGCCGAGGAGGAGTGGGCGGCGGCGTACGACGCGTACCAGCGACTGTTGCGCGCCCAGGGTCTGCTTCCAGCCGCGCCGGACCCGGCCTCCAGGGCCCAGTTCATGGAGCTGATCCGAACCGCCAGCCAGACCGCGCTGCACGAATCTCCCGGAGACCCGTTCCTCAACACCGTGTACGTGTCGGCAACGCGGGAGCAGGAAAACCTTCTCCGGCTGGCGAGCCAGGACTTTTGGCATTGACCCCCTTCGCCCCCCCGGCGCGCGCGATGCTCCCGGCGCGGACGATGCTCCTGGCGTGGGTCGCCGCCGTGTCCCTGCCCGCGACGTTGGGCGCGCAGTCGGCCACCGGCGCCGGAGACCGCCGAGCGGCCCAGCTAGGCGGCGAGGGTGAACGGCGTGCGGGCTGGCTCGGCATCCGCCTCAACGCGAACACACGAGCCCTGGACGACTCGGTTGTCGTGATCGTCGCCGACGTCTACCCGGGCGGTCCGGCGGCAGAGGGCGGTGTCCTGGCGGGCGACCGGGTGCTGGCCGTGGACGGCGCATCGTTCGCCGGCTGGGAGATGTGGAACCGGCTGACGGCCGACATCCTGCCCGGACGCGCCTTGCGGCTGAGCCTCCTCGGTGGAGACGGCGCAGTCCGAGAGGAGACGGTGGTGGCCGGCAATCCTCCCGCCTCCGTCGTGAGCGATGCGCCGAACCGACTCGCCGCCGACCAGCGCGCCCGAGACGAGCTCGTCGCGATCCAACTCCGACTGCTACGCACGATGGACTCGCTCCTCCGGGTGTCGGCGTCTCCCTCGGGCCAAGTCGAGCCGTCGTGGTCCCGCGCCCGCTCGTTCGACCTCTTGGCCGGTGCGCTTCGAGGCGCTCGGCGCGGCGACTCCCTGGCCCAGGCCGTGATCCGCCGCACCCAGGAGCAGCATCGGTTGTCCCGAGAAGCGGTGCGGACGGCCGACGACGACTATGCGACTCCGGCCGACGGCGGTGGCGGCCCCGTGCTGCGCCCCGTCCGAAGCGGAGCCTTCTGGCAGGTGCGCCTCATGACCCCTGCCCTGCTGGACAACCCATTCCTCTTCGGCGGGGCACTGGCCAGGAACCTGACCGGGGAGCTGGGACGCTACTTCGACAGCGCCGCCGGAGTGCTGCTCACCGACGTGCTCGCCCGAACCCCCGCGGCGGCGGCCGGCTTCCAGCCCGGAGACGTGATCGTCGCCGTGGCTGACCAGGAGACCCCGACGCTGGCCACGCTGCGGACTGCTCTCGCCGGGACACGCCCGCCCTACCAGATCTCGGTGGTGCGCCGAGGCGGGCGCACAACGGTTTGGTACCCCCAGGCACCCGGCCAGCCCAGGCGATAGGTCGCCCTACTCGTACCTCAGCGCGTCGATTGGGTCCAGCAGCGAGGCGCGACGGGCTGGCCAAATCCCGAAGAAGAGGCCGATCGACGCCGCCACGCCCAGCGCCGCGGCCACCGCTTCCGGGGCCACCGCCGTCTCCCAGCCGGCGATTCGCGTGAAGCCCTCCGCTCCGCCGAAGCCAGCCGCCACTCCCAGCAATCCCCCTAGCACGCACAGCACGAGGGCCTCCACCAGGAACTGGAAGAGGATCGTCTTGCGGGTGGCGCCCAGTGCTTTGCGGACGCCGATCTCGCGAGTCCGCTCCGTCACGCTCACCAGCATAATGTTCATGATCCCGATCCCGCCCACCACCAAGCTGATCGCCGCGATCCCCGCCAGAAGCAGGCTGAAGGTCTGCTGCGCCTCGCCGAAGGTCTCCAGGAGGTCGGAGGACCTCTGGATGCTGAAGTCGGCGTCTTCGCCGGGGAGAATGCGGTGCTCCCGTCTAATCACTCGGTCGATGTCGGCCCACGCCGGGTCCAGCAGCTCGGGCGACGCCGCCGCCACATAGACGGAGCGCAACCGGTCGCGACCGCCCATCACCCTGTACATTGCGGTGGAGAGGGGCACGAACACCTGGTCGTCGGGCTGCATCCACATAGCGCCGCCCTTCTCCTTGAGCACGCCCACGACCTCAAAGGGGATGCCGCGAATCTGGATCGTGCGGCCCACCAGCAGCTGCGGAGGCGTGCCCAGGTCGTCGGGAACATTGGACCCCAGAACGGCCACTCTTCGGCGTCCCTGCACCTCGCCTTCGTCGAAGAAGCGACCGTGCTCGGCTTCGTGGCTGTGGACCGAGAAGTACGAAGGCCAAGTCCCCACCACCTCGTTGGAGGAGTTCCAGCGTAGGTACGAGACCTGCATCCGGGACTCGATCTCCGGCGCGATCTCGTACTTGTCGCCCACCTGTTCCCGGAGGGCCACGGCATCGTCTTCTTCCAGCCGCCGGTTGCCGCTGGCGACTCCCCGGAAGAAGCCCTGGCCGGGGCGCACCGTGAGGATGTTGGTGCCCATCGTCTCGATCTGTTCCTGCACCCGACGCTGGGCGCCTTCCCCGAGGGCGACCATGGTGATCACCGCTGCCGATCCGATCACGATGCCCAGGGTCGTCAGGGCCGAGCGCAGGGCGTTGGTGCGGATCGAGCCCATCGCCACCAGAACGGTCTCCTTGATGATGAACATGGGTCGCGTCGCCTCCTTTTTCGGTCTCGCGGGATCAGTCTCGCGGGATCAGTCGCGGTCGTTGCGGGATCAGTCGCCGAAGGGCCGGCCGCCGCCCATCCGCTGGCGCATCCGCTCCATGCGCTCCTGCTGCTGGGCCTGAAGCTGGGCGGCACCGATGAGGGCCAGCTGCTCGCCCTCCTCCAGCCCCGCCAGGATCTCGGCGTAGTCCCAGTCGCTGAGCCCCATCACGACAGGACGCGGCGCGATGACGCCGTTCTCGTCCATAACGAACGCCACTGCGGGCTGGAAGGCGGGTTCGCCGGAGGAGCCCCCACGGGCGGCTCGTCCGACTTGCGCTTCGCCGCTAGCCGCCTCGCGCTGGCCTTGACGCCCCTCCCGCGCCGTCGCGAAGAGGGCCCGCGCCGAGTCCATGGTGATCTCGCCCGACTCCACCTTGGCGCGGATCTCGGCCATGGGCCCGGAGCCGCCGGGCCCGGCCATGGGACGGCCGCCGCCCGGTGCATTCTCACCCGGTGCGCCTGCGCCCGGTGCGCCTCCGCCAAGCGGCTGCACGCCGGCCCGGGCCGCCGCCTGGGCCATTAGCGGACCCCACACTTCCCGGTCGATCGACACGTTGGGGTCGAGCCCCAGCACCTCTGCGGCGGGCGCCAGCTCCCGCACCTGCACCACGGCGTTGTTGGGCACGGTCAGCGCACCCAGCCGCTCGTTGACCAGCACCTCCACTTCGGCGTTCATCCCGGGCTTGAGCAGCCCGGAGCGGTTGTCCAGCAGCACGATCACCGGGAACATGGTGACGTTTTGCACCACGACGGCTTGGGGCTCGATCTTCTCGATCTGGCCGTGGAACGTCCGGTCGGGGAACGCCTCGACGCTCACGGTGGCGTTCATCCCAGCCGTGAGCTGCCCCATGTCGGTCTCGTCCACCAGGGTGCGGACGCGCATGTCGTCCAGGTTCGCCATGATGAAGAGCGTCGAGCCCCCCGAGACGTTCCCGGTGGCCGACTGGATGACTTGGCCGTTCTCCACCAGCTTCTCCAGGACCGTCCCGCCCACGGGCGCTCGTATCGTCACGTCGGTCAGGCGCAGCTCGGCCAGCTCCAGGTTGGTCTGCGCCCTCACCAGCGCCGCCCGGGCGTTGGCGTGTTCAAGGTCCCGCTGCTCGTACTCCTGGGCGGTGATGATCTCCGACCCGAGAAGCGCCTGGGAGCGATTCAGCTGGGCCTTGGCGATCGAAAGCCGCGCCCTGGCCACCTCCAGATCAGCCGTCGCCTGGTCGTGGGCGTTCTCCACGTCCCGGGGGTCGACCCGCGCCAGCAGAGTGCCGGGCTCCACTTCGTCGCCCGAGTCCACGTAGAGTTCCAGGATCTCGCCGGAGGCCTTGGACTTGACCTCGACCTTGTAGACGGGCTCCAGCTCGCCGGCCGCCTCCGCCGTGATCCGCATGTCCCTGACCTCGGCGGGCACAGTCTGGACGACCACGCCCTCTTCCTCGGCCACACCGGCGCAGGACGCGAGCCCCCAGCCCACCAGCGCCCAGAGGCCGAAGTGCGCCCAGAGGCCGAAGTGCGCCGTCGGCGGAATCCGAAGCCCCCGGACATGGCGCGGTTGCGTGTTCTGCCTTGCTTGCCGCACCTGCCTTGCTCGCCGCATCAGTTCGCTGCTCCCGTGTTGAGAAAGTCGCGCTCGACCAGCCCGTCCATCAGGTGCACCTGCCGGGACGCCGCCGCGGCGATGTCCGGCTCGTGGGTCACCAGCACGATCGTCTGGCCCGCATGGTTGAGCTGCCGCAGGATCTCCACGATCTCCTGGGAGGTCTGGGAGTCCAGGTTGCCCGTGGGCTCGTCGGCCAGCAGAAGGGCGGGGTCGTTGACCAACGCCCGGGCGATCGCCACCCGCTGCCGCTGTCCGCCGGAGAGCTCCGGCGGCTTGTGTCCCATCCGGTCCTCCAGCCCCACCCGCTCCAGCTTCTCCTCGGCGCGCCGCTTCCGCTCCTTGGCCGGAGTCCCGGCGTAGATCAGCGGCAGCTCCACATTGTGAAGCGAGGTCGCTCGCGGCAGAAGGTTGAAGGTCTGGAAGACGAAGCCGATGTCCCGGTTCCGCACCCGGGCGAGCTGGTCGTCGGAGAGCTCCGACACCTGCCTTCCGTTGAGCCAGTACTCGCCGTCGGTGGGCGTGTCCAGGCAACCGATCAGGTTCATGAAGGTGGACTTGCCGCTCCCCGACGGACCCATGATGGCGACGAACTCGCCTTGCTGGATCTCCAGGTCCACCCCCCGGACCGCCCGTACCGTCTCCGCGCCCAGGACGTAGTACTTCCGCAACCCTCGGGTCCGGATCACGATCCCGTTGGCCGCCTGCGCACCGCCGTCGGCGCGCGCTCCGTTCGTTCTCTTCACAGCGCCCTCCCCACTATGGATTCGAGTTCGGCCTTGGCCACGACATAGTCGTACCGAGCCGACACCAGATCTGCTTCAGCTTGGTCCAGCGCCACCTGGCTCGTGATCACGTCCAGGATCGTCGCCATCTGCACTGCGTACCGCTCACGGATCAGTCGCAGGTCCTCTTCCGCCACCAGCACCGCCTCCCGGGCGATCAGGATCGCCTGCTCCTGAGTCTCCAGCGTGCGCAGGGCGGCGTCCACGTCCTGCCGCACTCCGCGCAGGGCGTCGTCTTCGGTCAAGCGCGCCACCCGCCTGCTCTCCGACGCCTGAACCACGTTCTGGGACCGCTGAAAGCCGTCGAAGAGTGTGTAGCTCATCGACGTGCGGAAGTTCCAGCTGGTGGTTCCACCTGCGAACGCTGGCTGCTGGTTGGCCCATGACGACCCGAAGGAGGCCGAGAGGCTGGGCAGGTACGAGGCGCGCGCGCTCCGCTCCGCCGACGCCGCCGTGGACGCCGCCGCCCGGGCCGCCAGCACTGCGGGCGACACCGATTCGGCCAGGGCGACGATCTCCTCCTCGCTGAGCGCCAGCGGCGCCGGGTCCAGATTGCCGGGCAGAAACGGCGCCACCGGGCCGTCGGCGCCGACCTGCCTGCCCAGCGCGAACTGGGCGGAACGAAGCTGGTTGCGGCTCTGGAGGAGCGCCTGCTGCGCGTTGGCCAGCTCGAGGCGCGTGCGCAGGCTGTCGGACCGGGTGGCTGTGCCCACCTGAACTTGGGTGCGTGTGATCTCCAGGCTCTCCTCCGCCCGTCCGACTCGGGCTTCCGCCACCTGGACCAGCTCGGACTGGCGCAGAGTGGCCATGAAGAGGTTGCGGGTCTGGAAGAGGACGGCGTAGCGCTGGTTCGCCATCCGGGCTTCGGCCTCCATGATCCCCGTCTCCGTCCGCCGCAGCTCCGAGTACTTTCGCCCGCCCTGGAAGAGTTGGTAGGAGAGGTTCAGCGAGCCGTTGTACGAATCGGCGCTGCCGCTCACCACTCGTTGCGTGTTGGGGTCGAAGCGGTTCTGGCTCTGCACCGACGCTCCGCCCGCCATGCTCAGGTTAGGCAGGAACGACCCCCAGGCCCGGCGCCGAGCCGTGCCGGCGTTGGTGACCGCCGCCAAGCTCTGGGCCAGCTGCGGACTGTGGACGAGGGACAGTTCGAGCGCCTCTTCCAGGAACACCGTGTCGGGCGGCGCCTCTTGGCCGGACGCTCTTCCTGCGCCAGCGGCCGCCGTTGCTGCTACCGCCAGCGCCACGATGCCCAGGCCCTTGGCCGCCGCCCGGTTCCGCCGCGTGGGCTTGGTCGTCATCGTCCTCCCCTTCCATCGTCGCGGGATCGGCCACCACCTCGTGGGGGCCGGCCCCGGTCCCTGCCCCGTCCGTCGTAGCGGAGCGCCAGCAGCGAGTCGTAGACCACCACCTGCCGGGGCGTGAGGATCGACCGGATCGAGTCGCGAGCCTGGCCGATCAGCGCCCGCTGCCTGGGGCGGTACGCTTCCTGAAACTCCCGGTCCAGCGCCTGCATGCGACGCCCGAAGTGGCTGATGATCTCGTCCACTTGCGCACGGACTTCCGGGTCCAGCCCCACCTCGTGTATGACCAGCACGCGGCGCCCGCGGTCGCCTTCCCGGGACCTGGGCGCTTCCCCTTCCTCGGGCGACGGCTCCGCGTCGCTTGGCCAAGCCATCCCGATGGCGAACCCGGCGGCCAGCGTCAGGACCAGCAGGACCGCCGAGATCAGCCGGGGACTCTTGGGCGCGACGGTCATGGAGCCGCCTCCACCAAGGTCATGAAGGCCGTGGCGCCGCCGTCGTCCGACCCCTCGATGACCGCGCGGTAGAACCCCTCGCCGACCTGGTCGGCCAGCACGTCCTCCAGCGCCAGGGCGGGCGCCGCGCCGGCACCAGGGTTCGGCCTGCTCGTCATCGCGCCGGCCAGGAAGGCGGCGACCAGGGCGGCCGCCACCGCCACCGGGATCAGGCTCTTGGACCACCCGGAGAGGACCGTCTCCACCGAGTCCCGGGCCAGTCGCCGACGCCTTGCCAGCTGGAAGTCGGCCCGCTCAAGGACCGTGGCGCGGAACCGCTCCCAGTAGCGCGGGTCGGCAGCCGCCGGGTCGAGCGCCTTCAGTGCCTCGATTCGCTTTCCTTGCTTCATCTTCGCCTCTGGAGTGCTCGTTCACGGTTGCGGACGGCTCCGAGCGCCGGATGGCAGCGGCTGGTCACGGCTAGTCGTCGTCCTTCCAGTCGGCCAGCTCCGCCCGCAGCGTCTTTCTCGCAAAGTGGAGGTGGGAACGCACGGTGCCGGAGGGGATGCCCAGACGCTCGGCGATCTCGTCGTGCTTCCAGCCCTCCAGGTCGTGGAGCAGAACGATCTCACGCTGCACCTCGGTGACCTTTTGCAACGCCTCCTCCAGCCGGCTTCGCAACGCCGCCAGCTGCGCCGCCTTCGCCGGGCTCCTTTCCTTCGAACGCGCGCTTTCGGGGATGGGGTCCCCGCTACGCAAGCTCTCGCGCCGAACCAGGTTCCGCGAACGGTTTCTGACGATCGTCAGGAACCATCCGCCGAACTTGGCCGGGTTGCGGCATTCGTCCAGCCGCTCCAAGGCAGTCAGAAAAGCCTCCTGTGCCGCGTCCTCCGCGTCCTGATGGTTGCCGACGACGGAATACGCCACCGAGTACGCGGGCCTTTGGTAGCGCCGCACCAACTCGGCAAAGGCGTCTTGGTCGCCGGAACGCGCCAGGACGACCAGTTCGCCGTCAGAACGTTCCTTCATTCTACCTTGTGACACGCCGGGACGTGTTCTCGTTGAATCTCCCCCCGGCGTCACCCGGTCGGGTGGCGGGCGGTTCGACGTGCCAGCCGGCGACGGAGCGCGCGTCGGGCGGCCACAGGGTTCCGTGGTCGGGAGCCGTCCCTGGCGTCCTTCACGGGGGCCGTCGGGCCCTTGCCTAGCCTTGAAGCCTCGCTTGGCCTTGGGGCTTCGCCGGTCTCTGGGACTTCGCCCGTCTCCGGGGCCGAGCGCACGTTGGCCGCCGCCGACGCGATCGCCCTCAGCGCCTCTTCCGGCACTTGGGCGAGGCTGTTGCCGACTACGTACGCCGCATGCTTCGCCGCGGGTCCACCGCCTCCAGGCGGCTCCGGTGCAACGCGCAACAAGCCGACGCGGCCGGGGGAAGTTCGGCACGCCGCCGAGGCACCGATCTCGTGGAGCGTCCAGCGCTCGCCTTCGACGGTGATCTGGCGGGACCGTGCCGGGGGACGGGGAGCAGCGGAACGGTCCCTCGGCGGGGACGGGGTGGGCGCACGGGCACCGCCGGGCCGTGCAGGACGAGGAGCGGGCGCCGGACGAGGGCTCGTCATCGCGGGCCAGCCGGTTGGCCCAGCAGCGGCGCGGCGTCCTCGCCGAAGAAGAGGCGGATGTACTTGGCCTGCACAGGCGTGACCCTCCGAACCGCCCACACCAGTCGCACGTGGTTGGGCTCGCCGGGGGTCCTGGTCAGCCGCAGACCTGCCTCCTGGGGCAGCCGGCTTCCCTTCCGGTGATTGCAGGTGGAGCACGCCGTCACCACGTTCGCCCACTCGTTGCCGCCGCCCCGGGAGATCGGAACGACATGGTCGCGGGTGAGGCTCTCCCGGTCCCGCAGCTGTCGCTTGTGACGCCCGCAGTACTGGCAAGCGTAGTCGTCTCGTGCGAAGAGGAAGGTGTTGGTCACCTGCCGCCGGAAGCGCCGGGGAACATGGACGTAGCGCACCAACCGGATCACCACCGGAAAAGGATGACGGGAGCGCACGGAACGGAAGGCTCGCGCCTCGTCCTCTTCCAGCACCTCGGCCTTCTGGTCCAGGACCAAGCGGACCGCCCGCCTCGCGGGAACGATCATCAGGGGCTCGTAGGACGCGTTCAGGGCAAGGCAGCTCACCGGGCTCGTCTCGCTTGGGGGGCTCGCTTGGGGGCTCGCTCGGGGGGAAGGACAATGCTTCTTTTTGGGAGATGCTTCTCTTGGGGACGGTTCGTCGAATCGCAACCTCTAACTCTAACCCCAACCAACTTACATCAGGTTCAGGGCTTCAGCAGATTCAGGGCTACATCAGGTTCAGCACCTACATCAGGTTCAGCGGGTCCCGGTCCAGAGAGACCCGGACTCCCTTCCCCGTCGTCTCGAATCCATCGGCCGCGGCGTGGAGCGCCCGTCCCACTCCGGCGGCGGAGCCTCGAACCAGGACGTGCCAGCGGAAGCGATCCTGCAGCTTCTCAATGGGGGCGGGAGCAGGCCCCAGCACTTCGACCCCGGTGCCGACGCGCTTGCCCAGCCACGCCCCCAGGGTCTCGGCGTTCCCCAGGACGCCTTCTTGGACGGGACCGTGGACCAGCAGGCGAGCCATGCGACGAAACGGCGGGTAGGCCGGGTCGGCCCGCACCTTCATCTCCCGCTCGACGAACCCCTGGTAGTCGTGGGCCAGAGCGCAGCGGACGACATAGTGGTCCGGGACACGGGTCTGAATGACCACCTCGCCGCGAAGGTTGCCCCGACCTGCGCGCCCCGCCACCTGCGCCAGCAAGTGGAAGGTGCGTTCGCAGGCGCGGAAGTCGGGCAGGTGCAGCGCCACATCGGCGTCGATGACCCCGACCAGCGTAACGCGAGGGAAGTCCAGCCCCTTGGCAATCATCTGGGTCCCTAGGAGAACGTCCACGGCCCCATCCCGCAGCCGGCCCAGGATCTCTTGGTGCGACCACTTGCCTCGCGTCGTGTCCACGTCCATGCGAGCCACGCGAGCTCGGGGGAGGCACTCCCGCAAGATGCGCTCGACCTGCTCCGTCCCGAGTCCCCGGTAGGCAAGCGCAGCGGCACCGCAACGGCCGCAACGGACCGGGGGAGGCTCCTCGTGGCCGCAGTGATGGCACGACAGGACGCGACGGCGGCGGTGATACGTCAGCGAGACCGAGCAGCGAACGCACTGCCGCACCTCTCCGCACTCCTGGCACCTGCAGACGTTGGCGTACCCCCGGCGGTTCAGGAGGACGATTGCCTGCTCTTGGCGGTCGAGGCACCGTCGCATGGCGTCGGCAAGCATAGGGGAAAGGACGTGATCCGGCGGGACGCCAGCGGCCAACGTGGAAGCCGACGGGCCGGCGGCCGGATTGCGCTGCGCCGCGTCGCGCTGGGCTGCTTCGCCCTGGTCCGCGTCGACCTTTCTTGCACCGCCCTTGGCCGCCTTCCGGCGCAGGTCGGCAACCCGCACCTCCGGCAGGACCCCACCGCCCACCCGGTCGGGCAAGGAGAGCAGGCGGTACTTGCCGGACGCCGCGTTGGCCCAGCTCTCCAGGGCGGGGGTCGCCGAGCCGAGCACGCAGACCGCCCCTGCCTGCACGGCCCGAACCACGGCCACGTCCCGGGCGTTGTAGCGGGGCGCGTTGTCCGACTGCTTGTAGCTGGCCTCGTGCTCCTCGTCCACCACCACGGCGCCGAGGCGCTGGACCGGGGCGAAGACCGCCGACCGCGCACCGATCGCGACCCGCTTCTCGCCGGCCCGGAGCTGCTTCCACGCGTCGAAGCGCTCGCCGTCGGAAAGGCCCGAGTGGAGGACCGCCACCGAATCGCCGAACGCCTGCCGGAAGCGGCCGACCGTCTGGGGCGTCAGCGCGATCTCGGGAACCAGCACCACGGCGCCTTCGCCCCCCTCGATCACCCGCTTCAGAAACTCCACGTACACCAGCGTCTTGCCGGAACCGGTCACGCCGTGGAGCAGGAAGGTCCCGCCTTTCCCTCTCGGCGCGTTCAGCAGGTTCCGCAGCGCCTTTCGCTGGGCGGCGGTGGGCACCAGGGCCGGCCCCTTGGCGGGGGGCACGTCGCGGAACGGGTCCCGCACCACCACCTCCGCGACTTTCGCTACGACCCCCCGGCGGACCAACCCGTTCAGCACGGCGTAGCTGAACCCCTTCTCCAGCATGACCGCAACCGGCAGCACCCCACCTGCCTCTTGCAGCTGCTCGTAGGCTTCCCGCTGGCGGACGGCCCGACCGAAGACCCGCTGCATCTCGTCCAAGGTGCCGATCTCCCGCTCCACCCGGACGACCGAACGGGTGGCGGGCTTGGGCAGCCTCCACTGACCGGAGAACGCCGCCGGCACCATCGTCCGCAAGACGATCCCCAAGGGCGCCACGTAGTACTCCGCGAGCCAGTGCGCCAGCTCTAGGAGGTCGGGAGCGACGGAGGGGACCGGCTCCAGCACGGCGGTCACGTCCACCAGTCCCGGCACTTCCTTCCCCGGCCCCAGGACCCATCCCACCATGGTTCGGCCTCGGAAGGTGACCTTCACCCGGGTCCCAGGCGACGGCACCGTCCCCACCATGCGGTAGTTGAAGGTCTGGCGGAGGGGCACCGGCACCGCCACTTCCACCAGCGAGGACTCCGGCGGGGACGGCTGCAACACCGACAGGGACGGCTTCAACCCTGACAGGGACGGCTTCAACCCTGACGGGGACGGCTTCAACCCCGGCGGGGACGGCTTCCGGGACAACGGACGGCCCGGAAGTCAGTCGAGCGGGAAGAGGAAGACGTCCTGCTGGGGTTCGTCCACGGTCACCTGGGGGCCGTCGGGTCCCATGTGCACATTGATCTCAGTGCGGATGCCCACATCCCCCGGCACGTAGATCCCCGGCTCCACGGAGAAGCCGACGCCCGGCGTCAGCGTGCGCGTGTCCTGGGTCTCCAGGTTGTCCAGGTTGGGGCCGCGACCGTGGATGTCCCGATCAATGGAGTGGCCGGTGCGGTGGATGAAGTACGGGCCCCATCCCGCGTCCGAGATCACGCCTCGGGCCACATCGTCCACTTCGAAGCCGCGGATCACGTCGCCCTTGGCCCAACGCGCCTCCAGCGACTCCACCACCGCGTCCCGGGCCGCCCTGACCGCGCCCCAGAGCTCGCCGTAGCGCTGCGGGAGATCGCGTCCCATGTAGCCCATCCAGGTCTGGTCGGCCGGCACCGACTCCTCGTGCAGCGCTCCCCAGAGGTCGATCAGCAGCAGGTCGTCGGAGCGGATCGGTTCGCCGACCTCGCCAGGATCGTAGTGGGGGTCGGAAGCGGTGGGGCCGATGGCGACGATGCAGTCTCGCTGGGCGGGTGCGCCGCGCCGGACCAGCTCCTGGCGTATCCACGACGCCAGGGCGCCCTCGGTGATCGACTCGCCCCTGGCCAAGTGGTCGGCGGCCCGCTGGAAGGCGGCGCGGGCCAGCTCCTTCACCAGCGCCGACGCCCGGCCGTGCTCCTCGCGCTGGGCAGGCGTCCACACTGCATAGAAGGTCGACACCAAGTCCCCCGAGCTGACGAGCTCGACACCGGTGGACCGAATCAGGTCCCTCGTCCCGGCAGGCAGGAGGTCCAGGTAGGGCACCGCGCTCTGCTCCGAGGTCTCGGCGGCCACCCGGTCGCAGCCTTCCAGCAGCGCCGCCACGCCGTCCCGCATCTGCCGCCAGCTGGCGTAGGTCGTCTTCGCCCAATCCAGGTGGCGCCACGACGAGCGCTCGATGGCGTGGATGAGCAGCTTCGGCTGCCCGGTCGCGGGGATCAGAGCGAAGCCGCGGCGGGTGGTCCATTCCAGGCCCAGCAGTGCGCGGCCGATGGGGTTGCGGTCCTTGAAGTCGTAGAGAAGCCAAGCATCCAGCTCCCGTGCCCGGAGAGCCGACTGAACCCTGGCCACGCCTTCTTGAGTAGCGAGCAGAGCCTGGGACGCGCCCAGCCTTCCGGCGCCGTGCTGCGGGTGTTGCGTCATGCTTCGGCCTCCTCCATGGCGTCGAACTCGGCCAGGGCGGCGTTCAGGCGAGCTTCTTCCTCGCTGGTGAGACGGTCGGCGGCTTCGGCGGCGTCAGACCCGCTCCCCACTGATCCCCGCAGGCGCCTCAGGGCGAGCACCACCAGCCCGAGACCAGCCAGCAGCCCCGCAGGGGGAACGACCCACGCCAGCAGTCCCGCGCCCTGCCGCTTGGGAAACGCACGGTACTCCTCCCCGTACGCCGCGACCACCATCTCCACCAAGCTGTCGGCCCCGGCGCCGTCTCGCGCATCGGCGTCGATGCTGTCGCGCAGGGCGTCGGCGTTGGCGGTGGGGCACACCTCCAGCATCAGCCCGGGACAGAAGGGAGAGCGCAGCTTGGAGATGGCTTCCTCGGCATCGGGATGGAGGTCGCCGTGGAGCGCCGCCGCCTGTTGGCTCTCGCGGCTGGCCAGACGACCGCTTCCCGGCACTGGCGTCGTCGCCGACTGGGCGGCCCCCACCCGCGCAAAGACGATCCGTCCCCCCAGCATCGTCATGTCGACTTGGGCGCGGTCAATCTCGGCCGGCTCGACGCCGAAGAGGTCCCGGTCCACCACCACCAAGTCCGCTGCCCAGCCGGAGCGGATCGTGCCAGTCGTTTCTTCCATGCCCAGCTGGCGGGCGCCGTTCGTCGTGTAGCCCCGCAGCATCTCGTCGAGGGCAAGGCGTTGGTCTGCAGGGGGATACGAAGGGCCCTCCAACACCCCGGGGCCGAGGCGCGTCACGCCGATCTTGATGCCGTAAAGGGGCGACGCGAGCTCGAAGGGCAATCCAGTGGCCGGGAAGTCGGCGCCAAAGGCGACCAGCGGCGCCGCGTCCCACATCGCCCGGAGCCGCATAATGGCCGCCCCGCGTCCCGGGTCCAGCAGCCGGGAGTACAGGTCCAGGGAGCCCTGCATGTCGTGGGCCCAGTGGGGCGTCGTCTGGATCGACACGTCCAGCGCCCGAAGGCGCGTCAGGTCCTCGTCGGCGGCGAGCATGGCGTGGGCCACGGCGACCCGGCTGCCGGAGCGAGGGACGGATTGGCGGGCCGCGGCAACAGCGTCCAGCACCATCCGAAGCGTCCGGTCGCCGATGGCGTGGGCGTGGGCGTGCAGGCCTGCCTCTCGGAGCGCGGTCAGCAGGCCGGCGAGGTATTCGCCGGAGAGCGCAACGGCCCCGCCCCGACCGCTGGCGTACGGCTCCAGCACCGCGGCGGTCTGCCCCTCGATCGTGCCGTCGAGGGCGATCTTGACGGTGCGAACGTCGAGCAGGTCGGAGGCGAACTCCCCCTGCAGCGCGTTGACCTTGGCCACCACCTCCGCCGGCTCCTGGTTGGGCGAGTCCACGTACCAGCTGGCTTGGTAGCGCACGGACAGCTGCCCTTCCCGCTCCAGCGCGGCCACCGCCGAGAGGGCGTTGCGCAGGGTGGTCTCGCCCCCGGGGATCCCCGCGTCGTAGACGGTGGTGACGCCCATCGACGACAGCGCGGGGAGCGTCGCCGAGAGGGCGGCGCGGAACTCCTCCTCCGAGCCGATCCCGAAGACGGGCAGCAGCGGCCAGAACGCGGCGCCCTCCACCGCCCATCCCGTGGGCTCTCCGCTGGCGTCGCGCTGGTAGAAGTGGACGCCCGGCACCGGGTCCGGCGTGTCGCGGTCGATTCCCGCCACCTCCAGCGCCCGGCTGTTGAGCCACGCGCTGTGGGCGTCCACGGCCAGGATCATGACGGGGCGGTCCGACACCACCGCGTCCAGGTCCTCCTTGTGCGGCCCCGTCACGCCCGCCGAGTTGACGGCGCTGGCCAGCGCGCCCGGGAAGCCGAAGCCGAAGAGCACGTCCTCGTCCGGGTTGGCGGCGGCGTAGTCGGCCAGCGCGGCCTGCACCTGGGCGACGCTCTCCGTGCCGATCACCTGGAAGGTGGACGCGATCAGCCCGGCCACGGCGGGGTGCGTGTGGGACTCGACGAAGCCCGGCAGCAGCATCCGTCCCGCCAACTCCACGGTGCGCGCTCCAGAGCCGGCGCGCTCCGACGCCTCTGCGCTCGTGCCCACAAAGTCGATCACGCCGTCGCGCACCAGCACGGCCTCGGCGCGGGGGTTGTTCGGGTCCGCCGTCCAGACGACGCCGTCCACGAAGAGCGTCTCGGACGGATCGGCGGCGTCCGAAGCGGCCGGCGCGTCCGGGGCGCCGCACGCCGAGACGGCGAACACGGCGAACACGGCGACGGCTGCAGCGGCCAGCGCGGCCGGACGCTTCTCGGTCACTGCCCTGCTCGCGGGGAGGGGGTCGGCACCTCGCTTGGGGAGGGGGTCGGCGCCCCGCTCGGGGTGGAGGTCGGTGCCCCGTCCGGGGCGGAAGTCGGCGTCTCGCCCGCATCCACCGGCGTCGCCGGGGCCGGGCCGGCGCCAATCGCTCCGGGCGCGGCAGGCCCGACTTGGCGCCGAGCAACCATCTCCAACGGGTCGGGTCCGTGCTGGTTGTCTCCCACCGTTCCCCGGCGGAGGAAGAGCTGGCACCCCAGGAAGATGTTGTACCCGGGAACGAGCAGGAGGGCGATATGCCAGCCGGGGCGATCCAGGTCCTGGAGGCGTCGGACGGTGGCCGCCGCCGTCACCCAGGTCGACCCCATGGCAGCGAGAGCCGTAACGACCGCCCCGACCGGTCCCCCGAACCCGAAGACGACGTAGAACACGAAGCCGATCGCGCTGGCGATCCAGTTCGGGACGAGCGTGCAGCCCCACATCTCGCCACGGCCGGCGCGGCCGACGGCCGAGAAGTAGTCCAGAACCCCGTCCTTGTCGCTCACTTGCGCTTCCTCCGATTGGCGTGGAGCACTCCGTTGGGCCCATGGGACGCTCCGTGGTCAGGCGGCACCGCCGGGCAAGGCGAAGCGCATCGCCACGACCGACTGGAGCTCGGTCGCAGGGTCTTCGACCACGCCCACCACCACGCCGTCGCCGAAGAAGGGAGGCGGGTCCGCCAGGAGCGCCGCGGGAACCACGACCGTGCCGGCGTAGCTTCCGTCGTCCTCCAGCACGTCGTAGTAGCGGCGGAGCGAGCCCATCCCCTCCGGCGGCCAGCGCTCGACCCAGACGCGGCCCCCGACGCCAATGTGCACCGAAACGAACGGCGGCAGAGTCTCGGGGATCTCGCCCCGCAGGATCTCGGGCGCAACGTTCACAACCTCGTCCAAAGGCACCGGCAGCGAGTCGATGCGCGCCTGGAGCACCGCCATGCTGTCGGCCCGTTCGCCGGCAGGCACGGGACGGGCGCCTTCTCCTTCCGGTCCCGCGATCTCGCGCAGGACGCTGCCGTCGGCCGCCATCTCTCGTAGCAGGTATGCCTCGCCGTCGCTGACCAGGACGTTCCCCCGCTCCGTCACGTCCCACGCTGCACGGGCGGCGAACGGAGGCGCAGTCACTCCGCGCACGATGCGGCCGCCTCCGGCACTGGTCATGTAGAACGCAAAGCCGCGGGTCGCCGACATGTTGTCGACTTGGGGCACGTGGAGCGTGTCGTCCTGCAGTCCATCGGCGCCGTACTTCAGGTAGAAGTAGCGGTCAGGTCCTTCCTGGGGCGAAACCCTGTGCGGGTAATAGTAGATGCCGTCCGCCAGCCGCGCACGCCATGAACTCGTGTTTGCGTAGGGGGGAATCTGCCACGTCCAGGCCAGCGAATCCGCGAAGCTCGAGCCTGCGCTGGGCTCGAAGACCGTGATCCGTATTCCGCTCACGTACACTCGGCCGTCCTGTGCCGGGAGGATGTCCACCGCCGCCTCGAACTCGCCTGGCCCCTGGCCCTCGCGCCCGATCCACGCCACGAACTCTCCCGTCGGGCCGAACACCCGTACCGAGGGCGGAAGGTCGTCGGCGACATAGACCATCCCCCGCGAGTCGGCGGCCACGGAGGTGACGCGACCCAGAAGGTACTCCTCGGCACCGTCCAACCCCGCACCAATGGTGGCCGCCACGACCGCCGTCACGGTGTCGGACGAAGCCGCTGCGCCACCTTGGGGACGACCCGCTTCCCCGCCGCAGCCGGCCATGAGCAGCGCGGGCGCCACGGTTGCGAGGGTCGCCGTCGCGCTTGCGAGGGTCTTCGCGCTTGCAAGGACCGTCGCCGCGTTCTTGAAGGAAGTCATGCCTCGAATCTCCCGGGTTCGGCGCCCCATCGACCGCCGGGGCCACCTTGGGACCGCCGGACGGATGCGCTGAGGTCGTTAGCTTCCACTCGATCTTGGAACTTGCATTCAGTCTTGGAACCTAGAGCCTTCGACCTCGGGGCGCATCTCTTGAAGTCCACCGCAGCCGCGACCACGGCGGCCCCACCCGAACCCCTCCGCATCTGCACGCTACTCCCCAGCGCCACCGAGATCGCCTACTTACTGGGCCTGGGCGACGCCGTGCTGGGCGTGACTCACGAGTGCGACTTCCCCCCGGACGCGAAGAGGAAGCAACGGGTTGTCCACAGCAGGATCGACGGGACCACCGCCGGCGAGATCGACCGCCAAGTACGGACGCTCGTCAGCACTGGCGAGGCCGTCTACCGGCTGGACGAGGAGGCGGTACGCCGCATCTCGCCGAACTTGGTCGTCACGCAAGCGCTGTGCGAAGTCTGCGCGTTGCCCTACGACGATGTGGTCTCGACGATGGGCGCGATGGGCCTTGAGCCGGCCGTGGTCGCGCTCAACCCCACATGCCTGGCCGACGTCTTCGACGACATTGTCAGAGTCGGCAAGGCCGCTGGCGTGGAAGCGCTGGCAAGGGAGAAGGTCGCTGGCTTGCGACGGCGTCTCGATCGCGTTGCCGATCGGGTTGCGGACCTTCCCCGTCCGCGAGTGGCGTGCCTGGAGTGGCTGGACCCGCTGATGATCGGCGGCCACTGGGTCCCCGAGATGATCGAGCAGGCCGGCGGCGTGGACACGCTGGGAGCGCCAGGCCTCCCCACGCGGCGCGTCGGTCTCGAGGACGTCGTCGCCGCCAAGCCTGACTTGATCCTGCTGATGCCGTGCGGCTACCACACACGGCGAGCCGTCAGGGAAGCCCGAGAACTAGGGGTTCTGGCCCAGCTTCGGGATACACCTGCGGCAAGGAGCGGCAACGTGTTCGCCGTGAACGCCAATGCCTACTTCAGCCGAAGCGGCCCCAGGCTCGTGGACGGTGTGGAGATGCTCGCGGCACTGTTTCACCCCACCACCGACGGCGCGACGCCCAACCCACAGGACGCGACGGCACTGGCGTGAGCGGGCGGTTCGGCAAAGGTCCCTGGCAGAACCCGTGTCTCGCCCGTATTGTGCTTTCCAGCGTCCGCTTCCCTTCAACGGAGGACTCCATGATCCCACGGCTACGCTCCGGGCGTCTGTGCCTTGCCGCCCCAACCGCCATCGCCTTCCCCCTGGCCCTGGCCCTGGCTCTGGCGCTGCCCGCGCTGACCCCTCCGACCCTCGCGGCCCAGCCCCGCCCGACCCACCCAGAGGACGTGCGGCTCTTCGCCGTCGTCAACGCGCGCATCGTCACGGTGTCGGACGGGGTGATCGAGAACGGCACGGTGGTGGTGGACGACGGCGTGATCAGCGCGGTGGGCGCCGGCGTCTCGGCCCCCGCGGGCGCTTGGGTGATCGACGCCTCGGGCAAGACGGTGTACCCCGGCCTCTTCGACGCCTTCACCACCCTCGGCCACGGCTCGGAGCCCGCGCAGAGGGTCGGCTTCGGCTTCGGCGGGGGAGGCGGTGCCCAGCCCGACCCGGCGAGCCACTCTTGGGGACCCGAGGACCGCCCAGGCACCTCCACTTGGCTCACCGCCGCCGACGACATGGACCCGGAGGACGACCGCTTCCACAGCTGGCGCGACGCGGGCTTCACCACCGTCGTCACCACACGCCACGAGGGGCTGGTGCCGGGCCAAGCAGCCGTCCTCAACCTGCGGTCCTACGTGCGCCCCCGGGAGATGGTGGTCGCTACGCCCGTTGCCATGCGGGTCAACCTCCAGGATCGGTCGCGCACCTACACCGGGTACCCCGGCAGCCCCATGGGCGTGTTCGCCTACCTGAAGCAGCTCTACTACGACGCCAAGCACTACGACGACGCCTGGTCCGACTACAACGCCAGCCCGACGGGCAAGCGACGCCCCGAGTGGGACCTGGCGCTGGAGCCGGTGCGCATGCAGTTCGACGAGGGCTGGCCGGCGCTCTTCCCCGCCACCAGCCGGTCGGACGTGGGACGCGCCCTCGAGACCACGCAGGAGATGGGCGTGAGGCCGATCGTCTACGGAGCCCACGGAACCTACGCGGCGGCGGACCTGCTCGCGGACGCCGGAGTGCCGGCCTTGGTGGACTTGGACTGGCCCGCTCCTCCCACCGACGGCGACCCGGAGGCGACGCCTACCCTGGAGCAGCTGAGGCTCTTCGACCGCGCGCCCACCACGCCCGCAACCCTCGCCGAGGCCGGTGTGCCCTTCGCCTTCTACACCGGCGGACTGGATCAGCCGTCAGAGGCGCTGACCGCGGTGCGGCGGGCCGTGGCCCAGGGGCTCTCGGAGGAGGATGCGATCCGGGCGCTGACCCTCTCGCCGGCCGAGATCTTCGGGGTCGCCGACCGGCTGGGCTCCGTGGAGGAGGGCAAGATCGCCAACTTGGTGGTGGCCAGCGGGAGTCTGCTGGACGAAGACGTGCGCATTGAGACGGTCTTCGTGGACGGCGAGAGGTTCGTGGCGGATGCGCCCGGCGCAGGGGCGGACGGCGAAGACGGCGACGCGGAAGGCGACCAGACCGCGAGCGCAGGCGGACCTCGAGGCGGAGGCGGACCAGGAGGCGGAGGCGGACCGGGAGCCCGTGGACGCCGCGGAGGCTCCGGCGCCCGCAACGCCGGACCCGACCCGGCCGCGCCGCCGATCCCCATGAGCCCCGACAAGGGTCCGTACCGGGACGACCCGGTCACCCTGATCCGCAACGCCACCGTCCTCACGGCATCCCGGGGCACCCTAGAGAACGCCGACGTGCTCATGCGCGACGGCAAGATCGCTGCAGTCGGCGCCGGACTGGACGCACCCAGCGACGCCGTGGTGGTGGACGCGACAGGGTTGTACGTCACCCCCGGCATCTTCGACGCCCACTCTCATATGGCTGCCCTGAGCATCAACGAGGGCACGGTCAATATCTCGTCGATGGTGACGATCGAAGACGTGCTGCGGCCCGAGGATGTGGGCATGTACCGCGCGCTGGCGGGCGGCGTCACCACGATCAACATCCTCCACGGCTCCGCCAACCCCGTCGGGGGCGGCAACTCGGTGATCAAGTTGCGCTGGGGCGCCGACGCCGCGGAGTTGCGGGTGGGAGCGCACAAGGGGATCAAGTTTGCGCTGGGCGAGAACACCAAGCGCGACCGCAACCCGGACCGCTACCCGGCGACGCGCATGGGCGTGCAGGACGTGATCCGCCAGGCGTTCCTGGACGCACGCGAGTACATGGAGGAGTGGGACGCCTACGAGGAAGGCGGGCGAAGGGGCGTGGCGCCGCGCCGCGACCTCAAGCTGGAAGCGCTCATGGAGATCCTGACGGGCGAGCGCTGGGTCCACTCCCACTCCTACCGAGCCGACGAAATCCTGCAGCTGCTGCGCTTGGCGGAGGAGTTCGGCTTCACCGTGCGCACCCTGCAACACGTCCTGGAGGGGTACAAGGTGGCCGACGAGATCGCGGCCCACGGAGCCACCGCATCCACCTTCTCCGACTGGTGGGCGTACAAGGTCGAAGCCTACGACGCCATTCCTCACAACGCGGCGCTGATGGCCGAGCGCGGCGTGTTGGTGTCGATCAACTCCGATTCGGGCGAGGAGATCCGCCACCTCAACCAGGAGGCGGCCAAGGCGATGAAGTGGGGCGGCATGGAGGAGGAGCAGGCGTTGCGCCTAGTCACGCTCAACCCGGCGATTCAGTTCGGCCTGGAGGACCGGATCGGCTCCATCGACGAAGGCAAGGACGCCGACATCGCGATCTGGGAAGGACACCCGCTGAGCATGTTCGGCAAGGCCGTGCGGACGTACGTGGACGGGAAGCTGTACTTCGACATCGACATGGACCGGGAGCGCCAAGCGGCCGTGCAGGCCGAAAAGGACGCGCTCGTGGAAAAGCACTTGGGAGAGAACCGATGATCCGACGGAGATCGACGAGAGCGGGAGTGGCGACAGGGCTGATAGCGACGGGGCTGGGGCTCGGCCTCTGCATCGCCGCGACGACAGCGGCCTGGAGCGCGCCGGTCGCAGCCCAGACCTACGCCATCCAGGGCGGAACGGTGCACACGCTGGCGGGCGACTCGTTCGTAGGCACGGTGGTGATCCAGGGCGACCGCATCGTGGCGGTGGGGCCGGACGTGCAGCCGCCCGCAGGTGCCGAGATCGTGGACGCCGCCGGCAAGCACGTCTACCCGGGCATGTTCGACGCCGTGTCCGGCTTGGGGCTCACCGAGATCGGCGCCGTGGACGTCACCAACGACGCACGAGAGCAGGGAGACTTCAACCCGCACCTGCAGGCCGCCACGGCGATCCATCCGGCCACCGAGCACATCCCCGTGGCCCGCGCCAACGGCATCGCCATCACGATGGCGGCGCCCCAGGGTGGGAGCGGAGCGATCGTCGGCCAGGCGTCGCTGGTGGGGCTGGACGGCTGGACGGTCGAGGAGATGGAGATCGACCTGGGCGCGGCAATGGTCGTGAACTACCCGAGCCTGAGCGGAGGCAGGGGCCGCTTCGGGGGCTTCGGTCGCGGCGGTGCCGGCGCCGGCGGATGGCGCCAACGCCAGGAGCGGTACGAAGAGGCCGTGGCGCGGCTGGACGAGTGGATGGACGCGGCGCGCCGGTACGACCGGGCGATGAAGGATGGCGCGGAGCTGCGTCGCGACCTGAAGAACGAGGCGCTGGCCAGGGTCGTGAACCGGGAGATGCCCGTGCTGCTGTCGGCCAACGGCGAACGGGACATCCGCAACGCCGTCGAGTGGGCCCAGCGCCAGGGAATCGACTTCGTGATCAGCGGGGGCCGGGGAGCGTGGAAGATCGCCGACTGGCTGGCCGAGCACGACGTGGGCGTGATCATGTCCCCCACCCAGGCGCTGCCGTCGGGTCCCGACGAACCCTACGACGAACCCTACGCGGCACCCGGCAAGCTCCACGCAGCCGGCGTCAAGATCGCCTTCGCCACCTTCAACTCCTCGGCCTCGCGCACGTTGCCCTACGAGGCGGCCCAGGCCGTTCCCTACGGACTGCCCCACGACGCCGCGCTGGAGGCGGTGACCAAGAACGCCGCCGAGCTGCTGGGCTTCGACGACCGCATCGGCACGATCGAGGAGGGCAAGATCGCCAACATCATGATCACCGACGGCGACCCCTTGGAGATCCAGACCCAGGTCACCGACCTCTTCATCCTCGGCAGGGGCGTCAGCCTCGACAACCGGCACCAGTCGCTCTACGAGAAGTACCGGGGCCGGCCGACCGGGAAGCGGGTGGTGTCCTGAGCGCATAGTCCTTATCGCAGGGACAAGAATGAGCTATATTCTCCGTCTGAAACGGAGAAATAGCCGATGGAAGCATCCACGCCCCTGTTGAAGCGGGTCTTTCGGGAGCAGCTGGCCGATTCGGTGCGGCGGCCCCTGCCCCTCTTCACGTCGCGACGGGTACCGGGCCGACTGCGGATGCCGGGCAAGGCCACGGCGGTGGTCGGGATGCGCCGAAGCGGGAAGACGACGTTCCTGCACCAGCTTCGGGCGGAACGCATCGCCGAGGGCGTGCCCAGAGAGCGCTTGCCCTACATCTCCTTCGAGGACGAGCGGCTGGCAGGGCTCGACGCAGGCAGCCTTCACTTTCTGCTGGACGAGTACTACCGGCAGTTTCCGGTGACCGGCACCTTGACGACTTGGCACTTCGACGAAATCCAGGTCGTTCCGGGTTGGGAGCGGTTCGTGCGGCGCATTCTCGACGCCGGAGACGCGGAGGTCGTAGTCACGGGCTCCTCGGCGGACCTGCTGTCGCGAGAAGTGGCCACTGCGCTGCGCGGCCGCGCTTGGACGGTGCCGCTCTACCCCTTCAGCTTCGCCGAGTCGCTGGCGCACCTGGGCTCACCGGTGCCCGAGTCCACCGAACCCCGCACGGGACACGAGCGCGCCCTCCTCGAGCGCGCATTCCTCGACTGGCTGGAGGAGGGAGGCTTCCCGGAGGCCCAGGGACTCGACGCAGCCACGCGGCATCAACTCCTTCGGGACTACGTGGACGTGGCGGTGCTCCGCGACGTGGTGGAACGCCACCAAGTGGGCAACGTGGCGGCCCTTCGATGGATGGTGCGTCATCTGCTGGGCAACGCGGGCGGAGCGTTCAGCGTCCAGAAGTTCTTCGCGGCGCTCAAGTCCCAGGGCGTCGCGGTGGCCAAGGGCACGCTGCACGAACTGCTGGCGTGCCTGGAGGACTGCTTTCTGGTGCGCATAGTCGAGATCGAGTCGGCTTCGGCGCGCAAGCGGATGGTCAACCCGCGCAGGGCGTACCCCGTGGACACGGGGCTGATCCGGGTCTTCGACCGCACTGGCCGGGCCAACGCCGGACATGCCCTGGAGTCGGCGGTGCTGGTCGAGCTGGAGCGGCGGCGGTGCCAAGTGTCCTACGTCCGCACCGGCCAGGGGTACGAGGTCGACTTCTTGGCGCGCGCTCCGACCGGTCGAACAACGCTGATTCAGGTGTGCGCCGACGCCTCCGATCCGGCCACGGCGGCGCGGGAGTTCCGCGCGCTCCAGTCGGCCGGTGTGGAGTTTCCGCAGGCGCGACAGCTTCTTCTGGTCCTCACCCGCGACGGGTTCCCCGCCGAGGCTCCTACGGAAGTGGTCGTCCGGCCGGCGTACGAGTGGATGCTGGAAGAGACGCCGCCGTCGTCCTCCCCGCCGTCGCCCTCGCCGCCACCGCCTCGGCGCGTCCCAAGGCACGCCTGAGGTCGGCCAGCAGATCGTCCGCCGACTCGATCCCCACCGACAGCCGCAGCAGCCCTTCGCCGATGCCGGCTGCGCGTCGCGCGGGCTCCTCCATGGACGCATGGGTCATCGTCCAGGGGTGGGACACCAAGCTCTCCACGCCGCCCAGGGACTCGGCCAGCGCGAAGTGCCGCAACCCGTCCACGAACCGTTCCACTGCTGGCCGCCCGCCCCGTAGCTCGAAGGAGAGCAGGCTGCCCCAGCCGAGCTGCTGAGCGCGAGCCACTTGGTGGCCGGGGTGCGTGGGCAGGCTGGGATGGTTGACGCGAGTCACCACGTCGCTGCTCCGCAGGAGGTCCACCACGCGAAGCGCGTTCTCTTCGTGGATTCGGCTGCGGGCGTGCAGGGTGCGGACGCCTCGAAGGGTGAGGAAGGCGTCGAAGGGCGCGCCCGTCGCTCCCATGGCGTTGGCCCACCAAGCCAACTGTTCATGGAGCTGGTCGTCGGCCGCCACCGCAGCGCCCCCCACCACGTCGCTGTGGCCGTTGATGAACTTGGTGGTCGAGTGGACGACCACGTCGGCGCCCAGCGAGAGGGGCTGCTGGTTCACGGGCGAGAGGAAGGTGTTGTCCACCACGCAGAGCGCGCCGACCTCCCGTGCAAGGCGCGCCCATGCGGCGATCTCCACGATGCGCAGGAGAGGGTTGCTGGGCGTCTCCAGCCAGATCATGCGCGGTCGCAGGGCGCGGACCTCGTCCAGGGCACCGGGTCGGGTCTGGTCCACGAAGCGCACACGGCCGGAGCCCCGACGCTGCTCGGCCGCGAAGAGCCGGTGGCAGCCGCCGTAGCAGTCGTGGGGCGCCACTAGCAGCTCCCCCGCCGACAGCAGACGCATGACCACGGCGACCGCAGCCATCCCGGAGGAAGTGACCACGGCGCCGTGCCCGCCCTCCAGCTCCGCGATGGCGTCAGCGGCCAGCTCCCGGGTCGGATTGGCGGTGCGTGTGTAGTCGTACCGCTCGTAGACGCCGGGCGACTGGAAGAGGTAGTTGGTGGAGAGGTGGATCGGCGGCATGACGGCATGGTGCGCCGAGTCGGCGCCGATCCCCGCCCGAACCGAGCGGGTAACGAGAGACGGCTCGGCGGGAGCCGGGACCTGGGTGTCGGAGTCCGCGTCGGCACGAGCGTCGGAGCCAGGGTTGAAGCCGGGGTCGGAGCCAGCGTCGGAGCCGGGGTTGGAATCGGGCCGACGCGGCGTGGGCCGATCTCCGTTGCTGTTTCTCATCGGTGGGTCTCCTCTTCGTCAAGGGCCAGTCCTGTGCGCACGACCGCCGAGACCCGCTCCGGTTCCTTGAGGAAGGCGTCGTGTCCGAAGGGCGAATCGAGGACGACGTGGCGGGCTCCGCCTCCCCCCTGCTCCGCCAACCGGTCCACCAGCCACGAGGGGACCAGCATGTCGCTCGCCACCGAGACCAGCAGCGCCGACGAAGGGAGCGAGCTGGGCTCCGTCCAGTGGAGATCGATCGACTCGGAGAGGGCGAGGAAGCGCTCCGGGGCGAAGCGGCGCACGAAGTCGGCGCCCCGAGCGTCCAGGTACTCCTCCACCGGGAATCGCGACGGGAGGCGATCGGGGCCCGCCACCGACGGCCGCGGCCGCGACGAGAAGCGCTCCTCGAACTCGGCGGCGCTCCGGTAGGTGGTCATGGCCAGCGCACGGGCCAGGGAAAGGCCGTCCGCCGGTCGCCCCGTCTCCACGCCCAGTCGCACGGTCGCACGCTGGAGGGAGCGCCACGCCGTGGCCATGGGGTGGGTGCGGTGCGCCGCGCATAGGACGACCAGCCGCGACACCCGCTCCGGGAAGAGTTCGGCGAAGGCCAGGGCCACCATCCCGCCGTAGGACGCTCCGACCAGCGAAGCCCCGGGCGCATCCAGCCGGTCCAGCAGCGCCGCCAGCGCTCGGGCTTGGTCGCGGGTAGTCACGGGCCGCAGCAGGTCCCCGTCGCCGTCGTCGGTGGGGCCGCCCAGGTAGTCGATCCCCAGCAGACGGCGGTGTGACGGATCGAGGACCGCACGAGACCCCACCACGCCGGGCCACCAACCCTCGCACGGGTCTTCCGGGGTGGGGGCTAGGCAGCGACCCGCCGAGATGCCCCCCAGCACCACCACCGGAGGCGCGTTCCCGGTCCCGTGGAGCTGGTAGGAAACGGTCGCCCGCCGTTCGCCCAGGTGGTCGAATTCGATGGGAAGGGAGATGCGTCCGGTGGCGCCTGTGGCACGTCCGGTGACGCTTGTGGTACGCCCGGCGGCACCTGTAGCGCGCCCGGCGGCGTCGGGGAAGGCGTGCAGGTGCGCTGCGGAAGCACCAGCGGGGAGCCGCGTACAGGCGGCGGCGCGAAAAGCCATTTGGGAGAGTCTCCGGTCGTTCGAGTGTCCCCATCGGACTCCCGGAGAATCGACGCCCAGCTTTCGGACCGGCCCCGCGCCCTTGCGGACGGGGTGGGCGGCTCATCTTTTCGGCGTTCCTTCCGCCGCAGGAGTTGGCACATTAATGGAAGAGCCACCTTCCACAGGTTGCCCCGGCGTCTTCGGGCCTGTCCCTCAGCCGGTCTCGATGAGTTGTCGTGCTTGAAGAGTACAACGAGTCGTCGAAGCGGTCAAGCCCGCGAGTCGTCCGGGTTGCCCCCGGCGCAAGCCTGCCGTATCCATGGCAACCATGCAGCCCCAAATGCAGCCCCAGTTCGACCTGCGCCCCAGCGAGACGATGGGCGAGGCCCTGGCCCGCATCCGCGACGACAGCGGCAGCGAACGCGAGAAGGGCACGTGGTTCGAGAAGCTGGCCAAGCAGTTTCTGGCCCAGGAGCCGACGTTCGAGGTCGCAGACCTCTGGAGTTGGCGCGACTGGCCGGAGCGCGAGGACCTCACGGGCCTGGACGGCCGCGACATGGGCATCGACCTCGTAGCCCAGCTCCACGGCGGCGAGTGGGTAGCCATTCAGTGCAAGTTCTACGCGGAAGACAATCGCATCTCCCGCAAGGACATTGACAGCTTCCTGGCGGAGTCCGGCCGGAAGCCCTTCGCCAAGCGGTGGATGGTGGTCACGTGTCCTTGGGGCCGAGGCGCAGAACGGGCTGTGGCGGGCAACCTGCTGGTTCCTGTTCACCGCATCGACTTTATGGACTATGCGGACCGCCAAGTCCTCGAAGTCGCCAAGCCTCCGATCCCCCTTGTCTTGGACGGCAAGCGGCTCGAAGCCGTGGAAGCCGTCATCGACGGGCTCGAAACGCAGGGGCACGACCGCGGCAAGCTGATCATGGCGTGCGGCACCGGAAAGACTTTCGTGTCGCTTAAGATCGCCGAACGCCTCGTGCCGGACCGGGGACGCGTCCTCTTCGCCGCCCCGTCGATCGCGCTGGTGTCGCAGGCCCGCAAGGAGTGGCTGACGCACACGAGTCGCCCAATGCGGTCCTTGGTGGTGTGCTCGGACGCCGGAGCGGGCGGCAGCGGCGAGAGCGAGAAGGCCGGACTGGACACCCTCGTATGCCCTGTGGCAACCGACCCCGAGCAGATCGCTACCCACTTGCAGGGCGACGACGGCGTGAGAGCCGTGTTCAGCACCTACCAGTCCCTGAACAAAGTGATCGCGGCCCAGCAGACGTGCCCCGAACTGGTCTTCGACTTGGCCATCGCCGACGAGGCGCATCGAACAGCGGGAGTCGAGGGCGACGACGAAAAGGCGTTCCAGGACTTTCATCGAGGCGACGTGCTGCGGTGCAGGAAGCGCCTCTACATGACGGCGACACCCCGCATCTACAGCCCCGTCTCGGTCACGCGGATGAAGAGGCGCCAAGCCCGAGGCACGCTGGGCGCGACCAAGCTCCGCGTGTACGACATGAGCGATCCGGAGGTCTTCGGCCGCCAGCTGTATCGCCTCAAGTTCAAGGACGCCGTGGAGGCGGGCATGTTGTCCGACTACCGAGTCATCGTTCTCGGAGTGCGCAGCGAGTGGGTGACGGACTCCATCGCCAAGCTGGTGGAGGCCAACCACAAGGTCGTCCGGCCGAGCGACGCCACCCGTCTTCTGGGCGTGTCGCTGGCTGTCAACGGGCACATCCAGGGTCAGATGGAAGACGCGCCGCAAGGTCCGCTGGGCAGGAACCTGGCGTTCGCAAACACCATCGCGCGCTCCAAGTGGTACGCCGACACGATCAACGATCCCGAGCTTCGGAGACGCACCACGAGGCGCATCAGGTTGGACCGGGGACAGGACGCGCAAGCCGCAATACGGGTGGTGGCGGAGCACCTGGACGGAAGCGACAGCGCCCTCAAGCGGAACCGTGGACTTCGGCTCCTGCGCGACGGCGGATCGAACCGCTACGAAAGCCGAATGGTGTGCAACGCCAAGCTGTTCACCGAAGGCGTGGATGTGCCGCAGCTCGACTCGGTCGTGTTCCTGGACCCGCGCAAGAGCCACATCGACATCGTGCAGGCGGTGGGTCGCGTCATGCGCAAGAGCGAAGGCAAGCAGTTCGGCTACATCATCGTCCCCATCGCCTTGCAGGAGGGCGAGAGCATGGGCGATGCGTTGGGCGCGAACAGCGAAGGCTTCAGGGCCGTGGGAGATGTGCTCCGCGCGTTGCAGTCTCACGACGAACGGCTCGCGGACAACGTGGCGCGCTTCGTCCAGGTGGTCGATCCACCCGCGACGCCCCTTCCCGCGGACGACTCGGACCCCGCGCACGCTCCGACGATCGACCCCGGCGAGCAAATGTCGCTTGCGCTGAGTCCCGCCGATTCGCAGGTGTACGCGAAGATCTCCGCCGCCTTCGGATTGAGCGGGCGGGAACGAGGTCGAGCGACCGCCGACTGGATCGAGAGCGCGGTGACCGCCTCCGCGTCGATTCTGGCTCGGGACGAGTGCGCGGGCACGCTGGCGGAAGCGTTGAAGCTCCACGGGATCGAGTCCAAGAACCTGTACAAGATTGCCGCCCTGATCCTGTGCAACGCACTCTTGATGCACAAGAGACTACTGGGCGCCATCGAGATATCCGGAGTGGAGCCGCTCGACGCGATTGTCCGTCGAAAAGCCCCTGCCGAGGCGCTGATCCCTTCATGGGAAAGGGTGCTGAAGCGGGACTACGCGCCGATCTTCGCTCCTGCCTTGGCGGTTCTGGTCAGTCTGCGTACTGGCCCCAACGCCAATGAAGCCGTCGGTGTGCTGGCAACGTGCGCCGAGGCCGTGGCCGACTCCTTGAGCGAGATGGGCTACGACCACGCCGGACCGCTCTACCATCGGATTCTGCCGTCGGCCGAAAGCGACGGGGCGTATTATACGCACAACGTGGCCGCCGTGCTGCTGTCGCGCTTGGCGCTGAACGACGAGACCGCCGACTGGTCCGACTTCGAGTCGGTGTGCGGACTGCGGATCATCGATCCCGCATGTGGCACGGGTACGTTGCTGATGGCCGCCCTGAAGACGATCAAGGACCGCGCCACCAAGGGCGGCGCCTTTGCCGAAGACAACATTGAGGAGGCGCACAAGCGTCTGGTCGAGAGTTCGGTCCGTGGGCTGGACATCAACTGGCACGCCCTGCAACTAGCGGCATCGAACCTGACGCTCGGGGCTCCCACCGTGGACTACAAGGCCATGCACCTTCATGCGATGAAGCATGGACTCGCAGAAGAAAACGGGGGGGGGGGGGGGGGGGGGAATTTCTTCGGCCAGGTCGGGTTCGCTTGAGCTGATTCCCGATCTGATCGCGCGGCGGCGGCCGGACTTGCTAGCCGCTTCCAGCACAGCGGCGCTGACTGCAGGCCTTATCGGCACGCAACAGGTGGCGGACGGGCGCGACCTCGACGTGCGGGACATGGACGCCGTCTTGATGAACCCGCCCTTTTCGGTCAACACTAGTAGCAGCGCCAAGTTCGGCGTCGAAGGGCAAAAGAAGATGCGCTCTCGAGAAGACTTCATCCTGGCGGAGATGCGCGAGCACGACCCGGAGGCCGCCAACGCCATCACGAAGAAGACGCTACGTACGTTCTTCACTCCCCTGGCCGATTCGCTGTTGCACAAAGACCGAGGCGTGTTGGCCAAGGTGCTGCCGTTCGCCGCAAGCGTCAGTTCCACGGGCCGGCACGAAAGACGCTTCTTGGCGGACCGCTTCGAAGTCTCGGTCGTGGTCACTTCTCACGCGGGCAGCTTCTCCGCCGCCACCCGCATTCACGAGTGCCTGCTGGTGTGCCGACGCCGAACACGGGAACACCGCCGCGACACGCTCTTTGCAACGTTGCGCCGGATGCCCGAAAACGCCGACCAAGCCGTGGAAGTGGCGGAACAAATCCTGTCGGGGGACCTGGAGGTCAGTTGGGGCACGTGCTATCGGTGGCCAAGGGACCGGATCGAAGCGGGAGACTGGTCCGCGTCGCAGTGGATGGACGGCGTGTTGGCCGAAGCGGCCCACTCCATGTCGGTGCTGCCGGGCCTGCGGCCTTTGGGCAGCTTGGCCAACGTGGGACCCGCCCACGTGCGCTCCGACATGCGCAACCCGCTGAGCGATCCGTCCGACGGCCTCTACCGCGTCCTCTGGCGCCACCGAACGGCCGACCGCCAAACCATGCGTTCGACACACGAGTTCTCGGTAGGAGCCAAGCCCGGCAGGGAACGCGAGGCGGACAGGGCGTGGGGCAAGGCCAGCCGGCTTCTGATCGCCAACAAGCTGAACACGACCGGGGCTCGCATAGCCGCCGTCCTTCTGGATGACCCGGCTGTGGGCAGCGCGTGGACGCCTGCAAGCCCGAAGAACCGGTACGGTCGGGGATTGCGCGTCGTCATACAGGCTTGGTGCGCTTGGATGAACTCCACGCCCGGGCTCCTGGGGTTCCTGCACCGCCGGGGACGGAAGCTGACTTACGCCGACTTCATGCCGAACAAGCTGAAGTCCCTGCCCTGCCCCGACCCCTCGCAGATCAATGTTGCCCCGCTGGCAACCGCGTTCAAGGAGCTGTGCGAGCTTGCGCTACAGCCTTGGCCGCGCCTGGACGAGTGTCCCGTCCGCGCCGCACTGGACGACATCGCGGCAGATGCCGTCGGACTGGATCGGAAGACCGTAGCGGATTGGCGGCATCGCTTGGTGCTCGAACCGACGATCGGCGGCGTTCCGCGCAAGCAACCCCAGAGCTAGCCCGGTCGTCCAGAACACCGTTTGGACAGAGGGCTAGGTCAGGTCGTCTCCGCCGCGCGCGCCAACAGCTCCGATCCGCTCGCGCAGTCGATGATCAGGTCGGCCACCTCCGCCAGACGCCCCGGACCGGAGACCCTCTCCAGCAACGCGGCGAGCTCCCCCGCCGCCGCCTCGCCGAACTTCCGCCTCGCCTGACGCACCAGCGTCGCCCGTTGGCCCTCCCGTTGGCCTTCCCGTCGGCCCTCTTGTCGGCCCTCCTGCCGACCTTCCCGCCGGCCCTTCGCCTCGCCCTCTTCCCGGCCTCTGCGGCGGAGTTCCCGCCCCTCCCTCGCCCACCACGAGTCCACCACCGGGCCCCCCAGGTCCTCCAACTGCGTCACCTTCGCCATCTCCGCCTCCGTCGCTCCCGCTTCGATCATCGAACTGCGCACCCACGCCAGCAGTCCCTCCCGCGCCGCGCTGTCCCGAGGCAACCGCTCCGCCAACACCGCCAGCGCTTCCTTATATTCGGCCTTGTTCGCCGCGTAGCGCAACTTCAGCGCCGCCTCCCGCGCCGTCTCCACCCGCTCCAACCCCCGCGCCTCCTCCGCCTCCGACACCAGCACGAACTCCTGCCCCAGCGCGAACGACAGGAAGCCCTGCGCCTCCTCCGCCAGCAGCTCCTCGAGCCGCGTCGGCGTCGGCCACGGCCTCCCCCCCACATCCACGACGATCGGCAGCACCGGCGGCAGCTTGCGCTCCCTGCTCGCCTCCGTGTCCTTGCTCAGGTAGTCGTATGCCAGTGCCGTCTCGACCAGGATCCGCACCGGCATCCGCCACTTCGGCGTCGCTTCGAACTCGAAGAGGAAGACGACGTAGAACCACGAGTCGCCGAACGGCGCGCGCCACACCAGGTCGGCGAGGCGAGACGTGCGCATCTTGGGGTCCACGTGCTCGGTCGGGCCGGGCTGCAGCCTGCCCAAGTCGATGCGGGACGCGATCTCGTCCGGCACGACCTTGCCGAGGATGTGCTTGGCCAAGAAGTCGGCGACGAACTGCTTGTCCCGGTAGACCAGCTTGGCGCTCTTGTCCTTCGGCTGGCGGATCGGCTGGACGGCGTGGCCGTCCGGCTCGGGGCCGTCCAGGTCGGGGTTGTCCGGCTCGCGGTCGTCCGGCTCGGGAACGGGAGTGGGGTCACGGACGGGAGTGGGGTCGCGGGGGCTGACGTTCGCCATGGGCTTGCTCCAGGAAAGGCGTGATCGGGGATCATCGCCTCCGGCGGCTAGCAGCGGCGCCGGCAAGGGCCGGGGCGGGCTGCGGGGGACGCCGGAGGGTGCGTTTCTGAAGCGTCGCGGCAAGCGGCAACGGTCCCTATGGCTACATGGGACTACCGTATAGCTGATTTGGGACGCAGTGCCGCGATCTGGGCGGACAGGCCGGGTCGTCAGGCCGGACATCGCACGGGACATTCTGGCTACCCGAAATCCATATAGCGTGACTTGGCTGTCCCGATTCGTTGCGTCTCCCGGACAGGCGGCAGGACGCGGATCGGTGTCAGGTCGTCTCCGCCGCACGCGCCAACAGCTCCGGGCCGCTCGCGCAGTCGATGATCAGGTCGGCCACCTCCGCCAGACGCCCCGGACCGGAGACCCTCTCCAGCAACGCGGCGAGCTCCCCCGCCGCCGCCTCGCCGAACTTCCGCCTCGCCTGACGCACCAGCGTCGCCCGTTGGCCATCCCGTCGGCCCTCTTGTCGGCCCTCCTGCCGACCTTCCCGCCGGCCCTTCGCCTCGCCCTCTTCCCGGCCTCTGCGGCGGAGCTCCCGCCCCTCCCTCGCCCACCACGAGTCCACCACCGGGCTTCCCAGGTCCTCCAACTGCTTCACCTTCGCCATCTCCGCCTCCGTCGCTCCCGCTTCGATCATCGAACTGCGCACCCACGCCACCAGTCCCTCCCGCGCCGCGCTGTCCCGAGGCAACCACGCCTCCAACATCGCCAGCGCCTCCCTATATTCGGCCCTGTCCGCCGCGTAGCGCAACTTCAGCGCCGCCTCCCGCGCCGTCTCCACCCGCTCCAACCCCCGCGCCTCCTCCGCCTCCGACACCAGCACGAACTCCTGCCCCAGCGCGAACGACAGGAACCCCTGCGCCTCCTCCGCCAGCAACTCCTCGAGCCGCGTCGGCAGCTGCCACGGCCTCCCCCCACGTCCACCACGATCGGCAGCACCGGCGGCAGCTTGCGCTCCTTGCTCGCCTCCTGGTCCTTGCTCAGGTAGTCGTACGCCAGCGCCGTCTCGACCAGGATGCGCACCGGCATCCGCCACTTCGGCGTCGCCTCGAACTCGAAGAGGAAGACGACGTAGAACCACGAGTCGCCGAACGGCGCACGCCACACCAGGTCGGCGAGGCGAGACGTTCGCATCTTCGGGTCCACGTGCTCCGTCGGGCCGGGCTGCAGCCTGCCCAGGTCGATGCGGGACGCGATCTCGTCCGGCACGACCTTGCCGAGGATGTGCTTGGCCAAGAAGTCGGCGACAAACTGCTTATCCCGGTACACCAGCTTGGCGCTCTTGTCCTTCGGCTGGGGGATCGGCTGGACGGCGTGGCCGTCCGGATCGGGGCCGTCCAGGTCGGGGTTGTCCGGCTCGCGGTTGTCCGGCTCGGGAACGGGAGTGGGGTCGCGGTCGGGAGTGGGGTCACAGGGGCTGACGTTCGCCATGGGCTTGCTCCGGGAAGGCGTGATCGGGGATCGTCGCCTCCGGCGGCCAGCAGCGACGCAAGCAAGGGCCGGGACGGGCTGCGGGGGACGCCGGAGGGTGCGTCCCTGAGCGTCGCGGCAAGCGGCAGGCGCCCGTATGGCTACATGGGACTACCGTATAGCTGATTGGGACACAGTGCCGCGATCACAACGGACAGGCCATGTCGTCAGGCCGGACATCGCACGGGACATTCTGGCTACCCGAAATCCAGATAGCGTGACTTGGCTGTCCCGATTCGTTGCGTCTTCCTGACAGGCGGCAGGACGCGGATCGGTGTCAGGTCGTCTCCGCCGCCCGCGCCAACAGCTCCGGGCCGCTCGCGCAGTCGATGATCAGGTCGGCCACCTCCGCCAGCCGCTCCGGACCGGAGACCCCCTCCAGCAACGCGGCAAGCTCCCCCGCCGCCGCCTCGCCGAACTTCCGCCCCGCCAGACGCACCAGCGTCGCCCGCTGGTCCTCCCGTGCGATCGTCTCGGCTTCCTGCCGGCCCTCTTCCCGCCCCCTGCGGCGGAGCTCCCGCCCCTCCCTCGCCCACCACGAGTCCACCACCGGGCCCCCCAGGTCCTCCAGTTGCTTCACCTTCGCCATCTCCGCCTCCGTCGCTCCCGCTTCGATCATCAAACTGCGCACCCACGCCAGCAGTCCCTCCCGCGCCGCGCTGTCCCGAGGCAACCACTCCGCCAACACCGCCAGCGCCTCCTTATATTCGGCCCTGGTCGCCGCGTAGCGCAACTTCAGCGCCGCCTCCCGCGCCGTCTCCACCCGCTCCAACCCCCGCGCCTCCTCCGCCTCCGATACCAGCACGAACTCCTGCCCCAGCGCGAACGTCAGGAACCCCTGCGCCTCCTCCGCCAGCAGGTCCTCGAGCCGCGTCGGCAGCGGCCACGGCCTCCCCCCCACATCCACCACGATCGGCAGCACCGGGGGCAGCTTGCGCTCCCTGCTCGCCTCCGTGTCCTTGCTCAGGTAGTCGTACGCCAGCGCCGTCTCGACCAGGATGCGCACTGGCATCCGCCACTTCGGCGTCGCCTCGAACTCGAAGAGGAAGACGACGTAGAACCACGAGTCGCCGAACGGAGCGCGCCACACCAGGTCGGCGAGGCGGGACGTGCGCATCTTGGGGTCCACGTGCTCCGTCGGGCCGGGCTGCAGTCCGGTCAGGTCGATGCGGGACGCGATCTCGTCCGGCACGACCTTGCCGAGGATGTGCTTGGCCAGGAAGTCGGCGACGAACTGCTTGTCCCGGTAGACCAGCTTGGCGCTCTTGTCCTTCGGCTGGCGGATCGGCTGGACGGCGGGACCGTCCGGATCGGGGCCGTCCAAGTCGGGGTTGTCCGGCTCGCGGTTGTCCGGCTCGGGAACGGGAGTGGGGTCGCGGGGGCTGACGTCGGCCATGAACTTGCTCCGGGAGGCGTGATCGGGGATCGTCGCCTCCGGCGGCCAGCAGCGGCGCAGGCAAGGGACGGGACGGGCTGCGGGGGACGCCGGAGGGTGCGTCCCTGAAGCGTCGCGGCAAGCGGCAGGCGCCCGTATAGCTGTATGGGACTACCGTTAGCTGATTTGGGACGCAGTTCTGCTATCGGGACGGACAGGCCGGGTCGTCAGGCCGGACATCGCACGGGACATTCTGGCTACCCGAAATCCAGGTAGCGTGACTTGGCTGTCCCAATTCGTCGCGTCTCCTGGACAGTACGCAGGACATGGATCGGTGTCAGGCCGCCTCCGCCGCGCGCGCCAACAGTTCCGGGCCGCTCGCGCAGTCGATGATCAGGTCGGCCACCTCCGTCAGACGCTCCGGACCGGAGACCCCCTCCAGCAACGCGGCAAGCTCCCCCGCCGCCGCCTCGCCGAACTTCCGGGCCCCCCAGGTCCTCCCATTGCTCCACCTTCGCCATCTCTGCCTCCGTCAGTTCGGGAGCGACGTGGAGCGAGCCGGCAGCGGGCTAGCAGCGTCGCCACCCGCCCCCCGGCCACCAATCCCGGCCTCCGCCACCTTCGCCCACCATGCGTCGGCACCCGACACCCCCTCCAGCGCGACGGCCAAGTAGGGCGCACGGTCCTGGCCGTGGACAGCCGGGGCCGCCCAGCCGCGCACCTCGGTGGTCCAGCGCGCACCCACCGTCCGCTCCTGGGGCACATCGGCGGCGGCGACCGCGCCGTAGGACGGGTTGAACACCACGTCCAGGTACTCGTACTCGGCCGAGTCCGCGCCCGCTGGCATCGCGGCCGCATCCACGACCACCTTCCACGTCCCGGCAGCGGGCCGGTGGACGATCACGGACTCGGCGCCCACGGGGTCGCCGTCCACTCGGACGCTTTGGCACTCGTCGCCGTCTCCAGTGCAGTCGAAGACGTACACGTCCAGGTCCAGGGTGCCGGCACCGCCATCTCCGTCGTGGCCTCCGACGGCCGAAGCGTCATCGCTTTCGGCGGTCCAGGTGCGCACCACCAGGGCCCGGGAGCCGGGCGGCGCCTCCACCTCGTACACGTGCTGCTCGCCGGCGGCGATTGCCCGGGACTCTCGACGTGCGCTCCCGGCGGGCATCCCCGTCACGGCCCCGGTGAACGCCGCCATCCGGTTGACGGCTTGCAACCGCCCGCTCCCGCCGTCGTCCGCCACCACGCCCACCTCCACCGACAGTGCCGAGACGGTCAGGGTGGCCGGGGTCGGCGGCACCGGTTCCTCCTTCTTGGCCTGCTCCCAGTCGAACTCGCGCACGTCGGCGATATCCGCCAACCGCACCTCCCACGTACCCGGCATGGGGTCGGCCACCACCTGTACCACGCCGGAGCCGTCTCTGCCCACCAGCTCCCCTCGCTGAAGCCGCGTGTCGGGCCGCACCACCGACATCGTCACGGGCCGCTCCTCCCACGCCAGCTCCAGCTTGAGGGCGTCGGCGCCCTCGGGAACGGAGAAGAAGAGGCTCCGCATTCCGGGGCGCGGAACCTGCACTTCGTTTTGAGCCGTCCAGTCGTTGCCCGCGTCCAGAGGCTCGGGCGCCACGACTGCCGCCAGCATCCGATGTGCGTACCCCGTCACCTCGTCGTGGCGAAGGGTCAGGTGGGCCGTGTGGACGCCGTGTTCGCGGGGAGTCGCGGTCACGGTCAACGTCGTGGGAACGTCCAGGGGTAGGGTGACGGTGGGGGGCGACGAGAAGACGGCGTCGTCGTTGCCGTCCCACTCGACGGCGAAGGTCATGGGCGCGGAAGGTCCCGAGCGGCGGGTCAGGACGACGGCGCGCTCGCCCCGCTCGCCGACCCGCCAGCCGCTTCGCTCGTACAGCCCCGCGCCTTCGTGGGGCGTGGGCAAAAGGTGGCTGTAGGGAGTCTTGACGGCGGCGCGGGACTTGATCTCCACGGCCAAGCCGCCAGCGTCCAGCGCCGTGAGCACATCCCAGGCCCCTGCGACGCTGATCACGCCGTTGCCCTGCTTGTAGGCCGCGATGTGGGGCACCCAGCGAGCACCTCGGGAGACAGCGTACTTGAGGCGGTAGGGATCGACGGCGACTCCGGCCTGCCGCGCCGCGCTGATCAGCAACGCGACGGCGGCGGCGGCGGTGGGAGTGGCCGTGGAGGTCCCTCCAGCTATGGTGTAGCCCGGCGGGAGCTGGAAGAGGCCCGGAATCGCACGCCCCTCCACGAACCCTTGGGCGGTGCTCACGAAGTTGGAGGGCGAGATCACGTCCGGCTTCAGCGTTCCGTTGCCCATGGGCCCGTAGCCGCCGGTGATCAGCAGGTTGTCGTCGTGCTCCACCCGCACGCCGTGGTTCATGAAGAAGTTGGCCTTGCTCTCGTGGCCACCCACGCCGATCACACCCCGGCCCATCACGATGTCGTCGATAGCGCCCAGAACGGGAAAGTTGTGGGTGGGCGAGAGGATCGACGATCCGTAGCGCTCCACCAACCGGTCGTGGATCACCGACGGGACCAGTCGGCCGTCCCGGAGGAGGTAGGTGCGTGTAATGTTGGAGCTCTGCTCGAAGTAGATCACGTCCACGAGCGGAGTGGCGGCCGCCACGATCGCCGCCTCGGTCTGCCCGTAGGCCGAACCCCCTTCCGCCACGCTGGCCAGCCGCGCGCCAGGGGCCACGCCTTCGAAGCGGCCGTTCTCGCCCCGGCTGGCCATTGCGGCGCCCACCACCAAGGTTGCGTGGGACGCGATCCCCAAGTTGAGGGCGACCCGCTGCCGCTCCGCGTCGATCTGGACGCCGAAGCCCACCGACTCGCGCACCGCGGTCTCCGGGTCGTCGTTGCCGAAGACGCCGAAGGCCGGCCTCTGGTCGTACTCGCCCAGCGCAGGCTCCTCGGCCAAGTCGAAGTCCTGGTCCGCGTCCACCCACACATCGCCCGCGGCTTCGTCCCACAGCACCCCGAAGAGGCGGCTCGACCCCTCCGGGTTGCCGTCCCGGTTCACGTCTTCGTCCAGCCCCTGGGCACCGAATATGCCAGCGGTGTCGGCCTTGGCCTCGTCGAACATGGCAATGCGGAACACGCCGTCGCGAGGGGCGGTCCAGAGCGTGTCTTGGTAGCGGAAGCGACCGGCCTGCGCCGTCACGACGTCGTCCATGTAGAGCCAGCGGCCGTCGTCCTCGATCTCCGGGTCCAGCGCGTTGCGGTAGACGGCGATCTTGGGCACGGTGGCGCCGTCCAGAGCCGTGGCGGTCTGGAGTTCGGGAAGCAGCATATCCGGCGACATGTCGATCATCGCGATCGTCGTGCCCCGTCCGTCCCAGGTGGGGTTCTCACGGCGGAAGGCGAGAGCCCGGATGTCGTCCAGAGGACTGTAGCGGTTGCGGAGCGGATGGTCGCCTAGGACGGGCGGCCAGATCGTGTCGGCGCGAGACGGGCGCCGGGACACCGACAACGCGTGGGCATCCGGATCGGAGGCCAGCGACGGGACCGTGAGTAGCTCCGGCACCGCGGGCAACTCCGGCGTCGCGTCCCCCTCCCCGCCGGCGAGCCCAAGGGAGCGAGGCCGGTTCGTGATCGACACGTCGGCGCTGTGCACGTCGGGGTGCTGCGCCAGCTCCGCCGCGCGTTCTAGCGGGACCCACGCGCGCAGGTAGTCCACCTCGTCGTGGCGGAAGCCGATCCGCCCGCCTGCAGCCTCCACGGCGGCGGCAACCCGGGCGTTGCGGCCCGGCATGGAAGCGATCACCAGCACCACGCCGGCGTCGCCCCGAGCCCGCGCCTGGGCCAACTCGCCTCGCGAGTCCTTGAAGAGGAAGGGGCGGCGTTCCGGTTGAGCCGCCGCCTCCCGAGGAAGCACGGGCAACGTCGCAGCTGCTCCGAAGCCGACGACGACCGGGAGGATCCCGGCCATCCATCTCACCCTGCGGCACCGATTGCGCACCTGTGTCCTGCGGTGCCGACTGCGCATCTTTCGCATCCTTTGGCCTGTCGCGCCCTTTGCCTTTGGCTGCCTACTCGGAACCGCCCCCGTGCACGTCCACCTTCACCGTCAGGATGTCCGCGTCCTGATACTGCTGGTGGCGCACCGACGAGGCGAAGTGCTGAAGGAGCCGCAAAGAGATCTCCCGCTCGAAATGGGCTTCGGAGGGGCTCTCGCCCAGCACGGTCATGCGGTCCTCGATGTTCCCTTCGCCGCTGGAGGCCAGGAACTCCAGCTCGGCCCCGTCGTCGCCGCCGCCGGCCACGACCAGAAGCCGGGAGCCGTCGGCCGCCTCCCTTCCCCTGCGCTGTTCCACAAGCGCCTGCACCGCTTCCTCGGCTACCAGGTAAAGGCGGTCGGTCACGTCGGGGCTCCACCCCATCCGCGAGGAGAACTTGTCCAGGAATGCACGGATCTCCGACATGGAGGCTACGTCCAGCTGGGTGCGGAGGCGCTTGCGGCGGGGGGCCGTGATCTCGATGAAGATCGTCATCAGAAGCGCGGTGAGGCCGCCGGCGGTCATGCCGTTGCCCAGCAGCCGGCTCCAGAACTCGCCCAGGTGGTCGGGGAAGATCCCGCCGGTCTGGAAGCCGGCCCCGATCCAGAAGGCCACCCCCACCAGCACCGCCTTGCGGTAGTCGAGTCCGTCCTGGGCGACGATGCGCACGCCCAGCGCGAAAAGCATTGCGATCAGCACGATCGCGTAGGCGCCGACCACCGGGTCGGGAACGGCCAGCAGCAGGGCGGTGGTCTTGGGCAGGAACGCCAGCGAAAAGAAGATGATCCCGGCGCAGACGCCGACGAGGCGGGAGGCGACGCCGGTGATCTCGGTGACCGCGACGCTGGAGGAGTAGGTGGTGTTGGGGACCGTGGCGGCGAGGCCGGAGAGGAGGTTGCCCACGCCGTCGGCGGCGACTGCCCCCTGGACGGCCCGGTAATCGGTCGCGCGACGACCGCGCCACGAGACCGTCTGGATCGCCACCGAGTCGCCGATCGTTTCGATGGCGCCCACCAGCGTCACGAAGACGAAGGCCGGAAGCAGGACCCAGAACGCCGGGCCGAAGTTGAGGTCGAGTCCGGGCCAGCCCGCTTGGGGCAGACCGAACCACGCCTCGGCCATGACCCGCTCCATGTCGTACAAGCCGAAGCCGCCGGCGACCACGCAACCCGTGAGGATTGCCAGGACGGGGGCCCAGAGCCGCCATGGTCCCGATCCCCGCAGCAGCACCACCAGAGCGACGGCGAGGGTGGCGACGACGCAGACAGGCGCAGCGGCGGCCGGCGTGCCCTCCGGGACGTTGCCCAGCATGTCGAAGAGGATCGGCATGATCGTCACCGCGATGAGCATGATCACGGTGCCGGCGACGGTCGGGGTGATGATCCGCCGCAGCCACGCCAAGCGCCACGAGAGGAGGAACTGGAAGAGCGCCGACACGAAGACCAGGGTGGCCAGCATCCCGGGTCCGCCTTCGGCCAGCGCGGTGACGCACACGGCGATGAAGGCGCCCGAGGTGCCCATCAGCAGCACGTAGCCGGAGCCGACCGGTCCCACGCGGACCGCCTGCAGGACGGTGGTGAGGCCGCAGATCACGAGCGCGGCGAAGACTGCCCACGACAGGTAGCCCTCCGCTCCCCCGGCGGCGCGGACCACAATCGCCGGGGTGAGGACGATCCCCGCTATGGTGAGCATGACGAACTGGAAGCCCAGCCCGAACGCCAGCGTGTTGGGAGGCCGCTCGTTCGGTTCGAAGCGGACGGCGGTGCTCTCGGAAGCGGCGGCTTCTGTGGTCATGGCATCGTCTTGGTTGGCGGAGTTGGTTAGCATAATACGGCAAGCGACGCCAGCCCGCACGAGACGCGGCTGCCAGCCCGCACCCGACGCCAGCCCGCACCATCCTGCATCAGCAATGAGGAAAGGACCCCTGCTCATGAAGACATCCCTTGGGACTCTGACCCGGTGCGCCGTCGCGGTCGGCGTGGTCGTGGCAGCGGCGTGCGCCGAGGCCGAGCGCGCTGGGGAAGCGCCCCCTCCCGAACCCGCGCCCCAGGTCGCCGAAGCACCTCCGACGTTCGAAGCCGATCCCGCCGACGTGGGGTCACCGGACGCCCTGGTGGCGGCGGTCTACGAGGTGATCTCGGGTCCCGGCGAGGCCCAACGGGACTGGGACCGCTTCCGCTCGCTCTTCGCGCCCGGCGCCCGACTGATGCCGACCGGAACCGACGAGAACGGGCGCAGGGTGGTCCGGGTCATGGCGCCGGCCGACTACGCCTCCATGGCGCAAGAGGGAAATTGGTTCGCCGAGGGGTTCTTCGAGGTGGAGACCGGCAGCGTGAGCGAGAGCTACGGCGCCATCGCGCACCGCTTCAGCAGCTACGCCTCCTTTCGGTCGGAGGACGACGCGGAACCCTTCACGCGAGGCATCAACTCCTTCCAGCTGCTGAACGACGGCGAGCGCTGGTGGATTCTTTCGATCTTCTGGCAGGACGCCGGCGACGCCGGGCCGATTCCCGACCGCTACCTGAACTGACGGAGCGGGCGCGCGGCTCGCGGGGGGCGCGCCCAGCGAGCGGGGGTCTAGTACGGTGCCTCGGTGGGCCGCCTCTCTCCAGCCTCGACGGCCAGCGCCAGCCTGCTCTCGCGCGGGGGGAAGCTGCACACCGAGTAGGGCGTGAAGACGCAGGGCGGGTTGTACGCCCGGTTGAAGTCGATCACGGTCCAGCCGTCCTCGTCGGCCAGCGGCACCCGCATGTAGCGTCCGGCCTGGTAGGTGTCGGTGGTTGCCGTCGAGTCCCACAGCATCACGAAGTAGTTGCGGCTGCTCTCGGTGGCGAAGGCGACCAGTCTCCGCTCTTCGCCGGCCGCCCTGAAGACCAGTTCGCCCGGCGACACGTTCTGGACGGTGCCGGCGGTCACGTCGGCCAGCTCGAAGGTCCGGGGCTCGGGGTACGGGTCCAGGCGCGCCGCGAAGCGCCAGCCGCCGTCCACGGGATAGTAGGGCGGCAGTTGGAACGATTCGCGCTTGGGCGAGTCTCGGTCCCACGCCCGCAACCACAGCCGGGGCGTTCCCCGCTCCGCGTGCACCCGCAGTCCCAGCGAGCCCAGCGAGAGGACGGTCACGCTGTCGGAGCGGTCGTTCTCCAAGGTCGTGGGACCCGTCACCAGCTCGCCGAGGGCGTCGCCGTCCTGGAAGCGCAGGTCGGTACCGGGCGACGGCTCCAACACGACCCGCCCGTCGGTGCGGCGGAGCGTTCCCGCCAGCGGAGGCGAGTCTTGGGCCGGCAGCACGATCGCCAGGGAGGAGTCGGAGCCGAACTGAACTGCCCCCTCCGGGAGCTCCCAGAGGCCGCTCCACAGGACGGCGCCTCGCCCCGTCGGGTCGACCAAGCTGGCCTGCCGTTCCAGCCGCCATTCCTCGTGCTCCGCCGCCAAGACCGCCGGCTCGACCGGAGGCGGCTCGGGCCAAGGCTCGTCGGCGCAGGCGGCAGCCAGAACCGCGACCGTGGCCATCAGCCACCTCGCCTTGTGATCGTCGAGAACACCGCTCGCACGACCGGTCGCCACGGCTGGTACACGCTGTCGGATCATGGGTTCTCCTCCTCGAATTCGGCCTCCAGCTCCTCCCACTCGGCCATGAGGCGATCCACCTCTGCCGAGTCTCGCTCGCGTTGGTCCACCAAGGACTTCGCCTCGCCTTGGGCGGGCCCGGCGTACAGGCTCGGATCGGCCAGCCTGCGATCGATGGCCCGCAGATCGGCTTCGAGCTCCTCGATGCGTCTGATCAAGCCCTGCCGCCTGTAGTCCTTCCCTGAGCGCCCGGCGGGGAGCCTGCCGCGGCGAGGGCGCCCACCCCGGCCCGTCTCGGAGCGCCGCCGCCCACCGCGCTTGGCCTTGGACCGGGCACCCGATCTGCGAGCACCGGCCTTCCGTCGCCCCGCCTTGGCCTTCAGAACGACCCTGTCCACGTCCAGGTGGTCGTCCCCGCAGAAGTGGACGTATTCCTCATAGCTGCCCCGGTAGTCCCGGAGGCCCTCCGGCGTGATCTCGACGACCCGGTTCGCCAGTCGGCTCACGAACCAGCGATCGTGAGAGACGAAGATGAGCGTCCCCTCGTACTCTCGCAAACCGTCCACCAGCGCCTCGATGGACTCCATGTCCAGGTGGTTGGTGGGCTCGTCGAGCACCAGCACGTTCGGCGACTGGATCATCAGGCTGCAGAAGACCAGTCTCGCCGCCTCGCCGCCGGAGAGCGCGTCCAGCGGCTTGTCCGCGTCGTCCCCCGTGAAGAGCACGCGCCCCATCATGTTGCGGGCGTAGCCCCGGTCCCTTCCCTCGCAGAAGTCGCCGATCCACGCCTCGGCGCTTCGCCGCCCGGAGCCCGAGCCGAAGTGGTCCTCCACGTCTTGGGCGAAGTAGCCCCGCCGGGTCTCGTACCCCCACTTCACCGAGCCCAGGTCCGGCTTCACCCGGCCCGTCATGATCTTGAGGAGGGTGGACTTGCCGATCCCGTTGGGACCCATCACCGCCAGCCGGTCCCCCCGCACTACCTCCAGGTTCACCTGGCGAAGGACTTGGTTCTCGCCGTAGGACATGGAAATCGTTTTCGTCCGCACGACTTCCTTGCCGCTGGGGCGTTCCTGCTCGAAGCGGAAGACAGGCCAGCGACGGGAGCTGCGGGGAAGCTCCACCAGCGCTTCCGCCCTCTTCTCGATGAGCCGCACCTTGCTCTGGGCTTGCCGCGCCTTGGTGGCCTTGGCCCGGAAGCGGTCCACGAACTGCTGGTGGTGGGCGATCTCGCGCTGCCGGGTCACGATCTCCTTTTCGCGCCGCTGCCGCTCCGCATCCTTTGCCTTTCGGAAGTCGTCGTAGCCGCCGGGGTACGCCGTCACCGTCTCGTAGTCCACGTCCAGGATGTGGGTGACCACGTGGTCCAGGAACCTGTGGTCGTGGCTGATCACGACGACCGGACCTCGGAAGTCGGCCAGGAACTTCTCCAGCCAGCGGATCGACAGGATGTCCAGGTGGTTGGTGGGCTCGTCCAGGAGCAGCGCGTCGGGCGCGCCGGCCAGCACTTGGGCCAGCAGGACCCGCAGCCGGAAGCCGCCGGAGAGGGTGGACACGGGGTCGCCGTGGATCGAGGACGGCAGCCCCAGACCCTCCAGGATCGCGCCCGCCCGGGATTCGGCGGCGTAGCCGTCGTGGCTCTGAACGATCTCCTCCAGCTCCGAGAAGCGCTGCGCGTCGAAGTCGTGGTCCGGCGCGGCCAGCACCTTCTCCTTCTCGGCCATCGCCTTCCAGAGATCCTGATGGCCCATGAGGGCGACGTGGAGGATCAGCTCGTCGCGGTAGTGGAACTGGTCCTGGCGCAACACGCCGAGGCGCGTCCGCTTGGGTACCGACACTGTGCCTTCGCTGGGCGCCGCGTCGCCTGCCAAGATGTTCAGCAGGGTGGTCTTGCCAGAACCGTTGGCACCCACCAAGCCGTAGCGCTCGCCCGGGTTGAGCTGGAAGGTCGCGTCGGCGAAGAGCGTGCGTCCGCCGAAGGACTTGCCCAAGCCGGCGACGGAGATCATCGAGAGCGGCGGGCGGCGCCTAGAGGATCGTCTTGCCCAGGGCCGAAGCCACTAGGCCGACGGCGAGGGCCGCCGTGTCGTTGCGGTGATCCAGCACCGGGTTGAGCTCGACCAGGTCCATGCCCACCAGCTTCCCGGAGCGGGCCGCCGACTCGCAGACCAAGTGCGCCTCCCGGTTGGTGAGGCCGCCCTGGACCGGCGTGCCCACCCCGGGGGCGAAGCGCGGGTCCAGCACGTCCAGGTCGAAGGAGAGGTGGAAGCCCGCGGTGCCGTCGGTGGCACGCTCCAGCGCTTCGTCCATGCACGGTCCCACGCCCCGGGCGTCGATCTCGGACATGGTGAAGACGCGCACGCCCAGCTCCGAGATCAGCGCCCTCTCGCCCGGGTCCACCTCCCGGGCGCCCAGCACGCACACGTGCTCGGGGCGGAGGCTGGGCACCGGCCCTTTGAGTCGCCCGGCGCCTCGGCCCAGGAGAACGGCCAGCGACATGCCGTGGATGTTCCCGCTGGGGGTGGTCTCGGGGAGGTTCATGTCGGTGTGGGCGTCTACCCAGATCGCGCCGACGGGCTTGCGCCGCTCCCTGAAGTGGTCGGCCACCGCGGCGACGGAGCCGATCGACAGGGAGTGGTCGCCGCCCAGAATCACCGGCAGCCGGCCCTGGCCCAGGGCCCGGGACACCATGAAGCGCGTGCGCGCGGTCACCCTGGCGACTTCGTCCAGGAAGCGCAGCGTCGCGTCTCCCGGGTCGCTGGTCTCCAATCCCCCTGCGGCCACGCTCCCGCCCTCGTGGACTCGACCGACCACGGCGTCCAGCGCCTCGGCGATTCCGGCGATTCGCAACGCGGAGGGTCCCATGTCCACGCCCCGGCGTCCGGCGCCCAGGTCGATGGACACCGAGATCAGGGCGACCTCGCGCTCGTTGCGTCCAGTCATGCCAAAGAAGGTCGCCGACAGCCGGGGGCAAGTCCAGACCGCCGCCCGGCTCTTCTACGACCCCGCCATGTCCACCTTCGCGAAGACGACTCGGCCCAGCACTCCGTAGGGCGACTCGTTGGGGTATTGGAATGACCACGACCGTCCCAGGTGGTCGGACGGCAACTCGTCGGGCAGCGTGTCGAAGAGGTTGCCGGCGCCGACGGTCAGCCGGACTCTGTCGGCTATCTCCACATCCGCCTCCAAGTCGACGATGGTGGCTGCCGAGAGCACGACCGGCTCCTCGAAGACCGTCGGCGAAGTGGTCTTGCCGATGTGGTTCACGCGAAGCCGCGCACCGAGGCCCCGGGCGAGCCGCACGTCCACGCTGGCGCCGATGCGTTGCTTGGGTTGCGCCGCGGTGACGAGCGTCGTCTGGGTCTGGCGCACGAACGCGGGGTGGTGGTTGCGGGTGATCTGGGTCTCGTTGCGGTGGTAGCCGGCCGAGAGTTCCGCGACTCCCCAAGACATTGACCTGAGCCGCCAGGCGCCGATCACGTCGAACCCTGAAGTGCGGGTGTCGATCGCGTTCGCCCAGAACGCCACGCCGTTGACGGGCCGTCCCTGGAACTGGGCGCCGGCCGGGAGACCTTCGTCGGGGCCGAGACCTTGCGTCAGCACGATCGCGTCGGTGACGGCCACACGGTAGTAGTCCGCCGTGAGCTGGAAGCCGCGGGCGTGGGAATAGACGAATCCGCCGGTCAGGCTCAGGGAGGTCTCGTGCTTCAAGGCGCACGCGTCGAAGTTCTGGCAGGCGATTGGGTCGCCCTCGGGAAGGAAGCCGGTGCTGGCGAGTCCGTCCCCGCCGCCCTGGAAGACGACCGTGTTGAAGCCGCGCTGGGGAGGCCCCGGGGCGCGGAAGCCCGTGGACGCGGCCGCTCGCAGCGCCGCCCCCGACTCGCCCAGCTCCACTCGGCCCGCGACCTTGCCGACCACCACGTTGCCGGCGTCGCTGTAGTGCTCGAAGCGCAGCGCACCGCCCACCGACAGCGGCGACTCGGGCGAACGGAGCTCCAGGTCGGCGTAACCGCCCACGCTCGTCCGGTCGCGCTCGCCGGCTTCGGCGCTTTGCGGGCTGTAGCCGGGGTACCCCTGAATGCCGCAGCTGGCGAACGTGCTGCCGTCGTTCTGGTGGTGCGCCGCCGGGAAGCCGCCCGGCGTGTTGCTGGGTCCGCACGCGTACGAGGCCAGTTCGCCCGCTTCCATCCAGAAGCTCTCCCGCACGAGTGCCGCGCCGAACGCAAGGACGCCGGCACGCCCCGCCACCTTTATGTCGTGCGTCACGTCGGCGCTCGCCTCCGCTTGGCGAAAGTTGAGGGCCCCGCCGAAGGCGTCGCCCGGGCCGGCGTTGGACGCGATGGCCGCGGCGCTCGCTCCCGGGTTGCGCGCCAGGTACTCGGCGGCAAAGGAGGGGTTGATCGAGTTGACGGCATCGAACGCGAACCGTCCTTGGCCGAAACGCAGGCTCACGTCCGCCGACCACTCATCGAGGTCGCCGCGCAGCCCGACGACCACGGACCCGTCCGTCAGCGTGGACTCCTCCAGGGGGAAGAACCCGTCCGGATGCATGTAGGAGACATTGCGTGGAATCCAGTCCGCCTTGATGTAGGGTCCGTCGCTTACGGCCTCTCGTCCTGTGTACCCGCCGAAGGCATAGAACTCGCCGGACTCGCCAGCCGGGATCGCCGCGTTGAAGATCACGCCCACGCCTTCGTACTCCGGTTCGCCGACTCGCTGCAGCCGCTCGACCTTCCCGCCCCCGGCACAGGGCGCGTAGACGGGATCGGCCGCGAAGCAAGTGGGCGCGACGCCGGTCCTGCTGGTAGGCTCCTGCTTGGCGAACTCCATCGTCAGGTTGAGGAAGCCCTCGTCGCCCAGCCGTACTCCCGTGTTGGCCGACGCCAGCATCCGAGCGCCGTCGCCCCGCGACGTTCGGCCGAGATAGGTGGAGGCGGCGACTCCTTCGCTCGCATCCTTGAGGACGATATTGATCACGCCAGCCACGGCGTTCGACCCGTACTGGGACGCCGCCCCTTCCCGCAGCACTTCGATCCGCTCGACTGCTTGAATGGGGATGGCGCGCAGATCGGTGCCCGTAGTCCCGAATCCAAGGGTGGAGATCACCTTGGGGAACGCGGCCGAATGGCGCCGCTTGCCGTTGACGAGGACGAGCACTTGGTCCGGGTTCATGCCCCGGAGGGTGGCCACGTGAAGCGCCGCGCCGTCCCCGAGGCTCAGCCGCTGGGTGTTGAAGAACGGGGCGATGCGCGCCAGAGCCTCCGCAAGTTCGATCTGGCCGAGCCGCGCCAGCTCTTCCGAGCCGTACACGTCGACCGGAACCGAAAGCTCCGCCGGGTTCCCCGTCGAGACCCGCGATCCGACGACCCCGACCCCAGCTCGCGCACGCATCGTGTCAGGCTGCTCTTGCCCGGCAGAAGGGGCGACGCCCGCCAAGGCCAGCGCGCCCACTGCCACAAGCTTCGCGAGGCCTCGCTCATGGATGTCGCACATGCTCGCTCATGGATGGTCATGGATGGAGTGGAGTAACCGCCGGCGTGACCCCACAACAGTAGCCGCCGCCCATCGCTGACACTACTATGCTGCAACGGCGTATCAACTATGCGGCAGCGGCGTATCAACCTCGAGACACGGAGTCGGCGCAATGCGATCCTCCACCCGCGGCTTCTGGCCAGTCGCGCTCCTCTTCATCGCCCCCTTCGTCGTCGGCGTCCCCTCGGCCGTCGGTGCCCAAGACGCCCGTGAGGAGAAGCCCGACCCGGACCGAGGTCTCCCCTTGGAGCCGGCCCGCTGGGCGCGCTTCACGGCCAGCGAGGGCACCTGGATCTCCCTGGACGTGAGCCCCGACGGGAGCACGATCGCCTTCGACCTGCTGGGCGACCTGTACACGATCCCGGCCGAGGGCGGCCAAGCCACTCGCCTCACCAGCGGGCTCGCCCACGACATGCAACCCCGCTTCAGCCCCGACGGCCAGCGGCTGGCGTTCGTCTCGGACCGCAGCGGCGACGACAACGTGTGGCTCATGCCGGCAACGGGCGGCGAGCCCACCCAGCTGACCAAGGGGATCGGCAGCCGCTTCCTGTCTCCCGAGTGGATGCCCGACGGGAAGTACGTGGTGGTGGCCCGGGCCGGGGGAGGGTTCTTCGGGTTGGAGAAGCTCTGGCTCTACCACGTGGACGGAGGCACGGGCCTGCAGATGGTCGGCGGGCCGGCGCTCGTCCCGGGCGCCCCGATCTCCTTCGCGTCCTTCAGCCAACGACTCATGGGACCCGCCGTCAGCCCCGACGGCCGCTACATATGGCACTCCCAGCGGTCGGGGACGTGGGAGTACAACGCGATCTTCCCCCAGTACCAGCTGTGGGTCTACGACCGCCAGTCGGGCACGCGCACGCCGATGAGCAACCGCTACGGGTCGGCGTTCCGGCCCGCCGTCTCGCCCGACGGCGCGCTGCTGGCGTACGGGAGTCGGGACGACGCCGACACCGGCATCCGCCTCCGCGAGCTGGCCTCTGGCGAAGAGCGATGGCTGGCCTACCCGGTGCAGCGCGACGACCAGGAGTCCACCGCCAACATGGACGTGCTCCCGGGCTACTCCTTCACCCCCGACTCCGATGCGCTGGTGATCTCCTACGGCGGGCGCATCTGGCGGGTCCCGGTGGACGGCTCGGAGCCGACGGAGATCCCCTTCACCGCCGACGTGGAGGTGGCGATCGGGCCGGAAGTCGAGTTCGAGTACCCTATCGAGGACACGCCCGTCTTCACGGTCAAGCAGATCCGCGACGCCCGCACCTCTCCCGACGGCTCGCGGGTCGCCTTCACCGCGCTGGACCGGCTGTACGTGGCCGACCTCTCCGCCAACGGCGCCGACGACACCGACACGGGCGGTGCGCCGGAGGAAGCCGCTTCGGAGCCTCGCCGCCTCACCGACGACGAAGTGGGCGAGTTCCAGCCCGTTTGGTCGCCCGACGGCCGCTGGATCGCCTACGTCACCTGGGACGACGACGCGGGCGACGGGCACATCCGCCGGGTTCCGGCCGAGGGCGGAAGCGCGACCACGCTCACGACGGCGCCGGCGTACTACCAGCAGCTGGCCTGGTCGTCGGACGGGGAGCGGATCGTGGCGGTTCGGGCCGCGCGTCGGCACCTGCAGGAGGCGGTCGACCCCTTCATCGGCGGACTCGATTCGGAGTTCGTGTGGATCCCCGCCGACGGAGGCGACGCCACGGTGATCGGCCCCACGGCGGGAAGGCGTCTTCCCCACTTCGCCGCCGACCCGGAGCGCATCTACTACTACGGGCTGGGCCGAGGGGACCCGATCCCCGGCTCTCCCGCTCCCGGACCACGGTCGCTGGCTCTCAGCTCCGCCCGCTGGGACGATACGGACCACAAGCTGCACATCCGGATCGTGTCGCGGTTCGACCAGGACGCAGGGGGCGTGGCGCCCGGCTACGATCTGTCCGGGACGTCCCATCTGGTCATGCCCCAGCAGTTCAACGACGACGAGCCTCGGGAGTTCGTGATCCAGCGCAGCGCCGGGATCGTCCAGATGGCGCCGGAAGGCGATCTGGCCATGGCCTACATCGGCCGCGACGTGTATGTGGTGACGGTGCCAAACATGGGGGCCACACTGCCGGTCGTGGACGTCTTCAAGCCCGACTCCGCCGCTGTGCCCGTGCGCAAGCTCAACGACCTGGGCGGCGAGTTCCCCGCATGGGGTGCCGACGGACGGACCGTGACTTGGTCCCTCGGCAATGCGCTCTTCACCTACGATCTGGAAGCGGCCGCGAACGACCTGGAGTACGAGCCGGCCGAGCAGTGGATCGACGTGGTCGCCGATCGCGACATCCCCCAGGGGACGGTGGTGCTGCGGGGCGCGCGGGTGATCACTATGGACGGCGACCAGGTCGTGGAGAACGCCGACGTGGTGGTGGAGAACAACCGGATCGCCTCGGTGTCGGCGGGGGCCGGCGATGTGCCCGAGGGCGCCACGGTGGTCGACGTGACGGGCAAGACGATCGTCCCCGGCTTCGTGGACACCCACGCCCACATGTGGAACCTGTGGGGCCTCCACTGGGCGCGGCCCTGGATCTACCAAGCCAACTTGGCGTACGGGGTGACCACCACGAGGGACCCCCAGACGGCCACCACCGACGTGCTCTCCTACGAGGACATGGTGCGGGCGGGCAAGATGGTGGGGCCGCGGGTCTACCACACGGGACCCGGCGTCTTCTCCGGCGACGCGGTGCGGAGCTACGAGCACGCCGTGGACGTGCTGCGCAAGTACAGCGACTACTACGACACCAAGACGTTCAAGATGTACATGTCGGGCAACCGTCGGCAGCGGCAGTGGCTGATCATGGCGGCGCGGGAGCTGGAGCTGATGCCCACCACCGAGGGCGGTCTCGACTACCGGCTGAACATGACCCACGCCATGGACGGCTATCCGGGGATCGAGCACTCCATGCCGATTATTCCGGCGTACGACGATGTGGTGCGCCTCTTCGCCGAGTCGGGCACGGTCAACTCGCCGACGCTGCTTGTGTCGTACGGCGGGCCCTGGGCGGAGAACTACTTCTACACCAAAGAGGACGTCTTCGGCGACGAAAAGCTGACCCACTTCACGCCGAAGCGGGAGCTGGACTTCAAGGCGCGCCGGCTCCAGACCACCGGCCCAGGACGAGGCGGCTGGTTCATGGACGAGGAGTACGCCTTCGCGAAGCACTCGGGCTGGCTGGTGCAACTGGTGGAGGGCGGCGGCAAGACGGGGGTGGGGAGCCACGGACAGCTTCAGGGCTTGGGCTACCACTGGGAGCTGTGGGCACTCCAGAGCGGCGGCATGGACGAGCACGACGCGCTTCGGGCCGCCACGATCATGGGTGCCGAAGCGATCGGGCTGGGCCGGGACCTGGGCTCGGTGGAGCCGGGCAAGCTGGCCGACTTGGTGATCCTGGACGCGAACCCGCTCGACGACATCCGCAACACGAACACCGTGGACAAGGTGATGATGAACGGAAGGCTCTACGACGGCGACACGCTGGACGAGCTGTGGCCGAGGCAGCGCCCCGCGCCGATGGAGCCGTGGCGGAACACGGCGCCCGACGTGCGGGCCGGCATCCGCCAGGTGGCGGAGGAGGCCGACGACTCTGGCAGCTCCGACGCTGGCAACCCGGGAGAGGACCGATGAGCACCCCCGCGAGGGGCCCCCTGACGGCCTCGACGGCCCCGGCCATGCAGCCCCAGGCCGCCCCCACAAAGAGGTCGCGGGCACTGTTCCTGCTGGCCTTGCTGGCTATCCCCGCGCTGCCGGTGCTCGTCCCGGCCTTGGTCCACGCCCAGGGGCCGCCCGGAATGCCGCCGGGCGGCCGTGGCCGGGAAGCCCCCCTACCCCTCCGCAGCGCGCGCACCGCCGAGTTCACCGCCACCGAGGGCACTTGGATCTCCCTGGACGTGAGCCCCGACGGGCGGACGATCGTTTTCGACCTGCTGGGCGACCTCTACACCATGCCCGCGGAGGGCGGCAAGGCGTCGCCGCTCCTCACGGGGATGGCCTACGAGGTGCAGCCGCGTTTCAGCCCCGACGGCGAGTCGGTGGCGTTCATCTCGGACCGGAGCGGAAGCGACGCGCTCTGGACGATGCGCCTGGACAAGACGGACACGACCCGGGTCGGCGGTGGCGGCCTCATGCTGTCTCCCGAGTGGACGCCCGACGGCGACTACATCGTCGCCAGCCGCGCCGGCGGCCTGGGCGGCCCCGCCAAGCTGGGCCTCTACCACGTGGAGCGGGGCTCGGCCCTCTCGCTGAGCGGAGGAACGCCCGGCAACCTCAAGATGGTGGGCGCGGCGTTCAGCCCCGACGGACGCCACATCTGGTACGCCGGCGGATTCGGCGACTGGCAGTACAACGCCACCCTGCCGCGCTACCAGCTCTACCGGTACGACCGAGAGACCAGCGCCCACGATCTGATGACGACCCGATACGGCTCCGCCATGCGCCCGGCGATCTCGCCCGACGGACGCTGGCTCGTCTACGCCACCCGCTACAACGCCGACACCGGGTTGCGGAAGCGCGACTTGGAGACCGGCGACGAGGAGTGGCTGGCCTACCCCGTGCAGCGCGACGAGCAAGAGTCCCGAGCCCCGCTGGACCTGATGCCCGGCTACGCCTTCCTCCCGGACGGCTCGGCGATTGTGGTCTCCTACGGCGGCAAGATCTGGAACGTCCCCATGAACGGCGGCGAGCCCGTGGAGGTCCCCTTCAAGGCGGAAGTGGAGCTGGGAATCGGCCCCGAAGTGAAGTTCGCCTACCAGATCGACACGACCGCCAACGTGACGGCCAGCCAGATCCGCTCCCCGGCAGCGTCCCCGGACGGAGACCGAATCGCGTTCACCGCCTTCGACCGCCTCTGGCTGAAGGAGCTTCCCGACGGCGAGGCGCGCAGAGCGACCAGCCACGACGTGGGCGAGTATCACCCCCAATGGTCCCCCGACGGCCAGTGGATCGCCTATGCCACATGGGACGACGCGGACGGCGGCCACATCATGAAGGCGCCTGCGGACGGCGGCGAACCCGTACGGCTTACGGCCACCGCGGCACTGTACTACAACGTGACCTGGTCCCCCGACGGAACGCGGGTCGTGGCCACCCGGGGCGCCGCTAGGGAGCTCAAGGAAGCCACCGGCCTCTTCTTCGGACCTCTGGGCGCCGAGTTCGTCTGGGTCCCTGCGTCCGGCGAAGCGCCTGCGGAGGCGGAGGTGATCTCGCCCACCGGCAGCCGCGACGTGGCCCACTTCGCCGCCGACGAGCCCGACCGCATCTACGCCTACAGCCCTGCCGAGGGACTCGTCTCCTTCCGCTGGGACGGGACCGACGTGAAGCGCCACTTGGTCGTGCGGGGCCGGCAGGGGCTGCGGGGGATTGGATCTCCGCACCGGGAGTGGGAGTTCCTGCCCCGACGCGTGTACCCATGGCGACTAGGGCCTGATCCCACGGAACCCAGCGGCGGACCCGCGCCGGCCGGGCTAGTGGTCCTCTCGCCCCAGGGCGACCGGGCGTTCGTCCAGTTCGGACGCGACATCTACGTCGTGGAGCTGGCCGAAGTGGGCGCGCAGCCGCCCAACATCATGCTCATGAACCTGGCCATGTCGCCGGTGCCGATCCGCAAGCTCACCGATGTGGGCGGCGAGTTCCCCTCCTGGGCCAGCGACGGCGGCTCCCTCCACTGGGCCATGGGCAACGTCTTCTTCACCTACGACCTGGACCACGTGGAGACCGAAGAGGTGGAGGAAGAGGAGACCGCCCACGCTCGCGCGCTGTTGCGGGTCCGGGCCGCGGCCGTGTCGGACACGCTGAAGGAGAAGCGGGCCGAGGCCGACAGCATCAAGGGCGAGGACGAGGATGTGCCCGAAGAGCTGGAGGACGAGATCCGCCGGCTCCAGGCCGACTCGGTGCAGGTCGCGGCGGACTCGCTGACGGCGCGGGCCGATTCGATCCGCGACGCGGCGGCGGAGGTGGCCGCCAAGGCCGAGGCCGTGCGGGGCGGTGACGACGAGGCCCTAGCCGACACCACCGAGAGCTACGAAGCCCACGAGCGGAAGATCGAAGTGGAGATGCCCCGGGATGTCCCGCGTGGGACGGTGGCACTGCGCGGAGGCCGGATCGTGACGATGGCCGAGGCGCCGGACGACACCACCGGCGCGCCCCACGTGATCGAGAACGGCGTGGTGGTGGTCGTCGACAACCGGATCACGGCCGTGGGCGCCGCGGACTCGGTGGAGGTGCCCGACAGCGCCGTGGTCATGGACATGTCCGGCAAGACCTTGGTGCCCGGCTTCGTCGACACCCACTACCACGCCCAGTGGCTCGTGCCCGAAATCCATCCCCAAGAGGTGTGGCAGTACCTAGCCACGCTGTCGTACGGCGTCACTACCACGCGGGACCCCCAGACCGCCACCACCGACATCCTCGCCTACACGGACCGGGTGCGCACCGGCGGGATGACCGGCCCCCGCATCTACTCCACGGGGCCGGGCGTCTTCACCAGTGAGAACATCCGAGACGCGGACCACGCCAAGTCGATCTTGCGGCGCTACTCCGAGTACTACGACACCAAGACGCTGAAGATGTACATGAGCGGCAACCGGCAGCAGCGCCAGTGGATCATCCAGGCGGCGAAGGAGCTGGAGCTCATGCCCACCACCGAAGGCGGGCTTGACTTCAAGATCGACATGACCCACGCCGTGGACGGCTACCCGGGGATCGAGCACAACTTGCCGATCGCGCCGATCTACTCCGATGTGGTGGAGCTCTTCAAGGAGTCGGAGACCACCAACTCGCCAACCCTGCTGGTGTCGTACGGAGGTCCCTTCGGCGAGAACTGGTTCTACGCCACCGAGAACGTCCACGACGACCCGAAGCTGAACGTCTTCGTGCCCGCTGCGAACATCGACGCCCGAGCCAGGCGGCGCGGCCCCGGCGGCGGCGGCAGTCCCGGCCAGGCGGGCTGGTTCCTAGAAGAAGAGCACGTCTTCCCGCGCCACGCCGAGTTCGTGAAGAAGCTGCTGGAGGGCGGCGGACGCATGGGCGTGGGCAGCCACGGCCAGATACAGGGCGTGGGCTACCACTGGGAGATGTGGGCAATGGCGGCGGGAGGCGCGACCAGCCACGACATCTTGCGCGCCGCCACGATCCTGGGCGCCGAGGCGATCGGCTTCGGCGATCAGCTGGGCAGCATCGAAGAGGGCAAGTTCGCCGACATCGTCGTACTCAACTCCAACCCGCTGGACGACCTGCGCAACTCCGTGGACATCCGCTACGTCATGAAGGACGGCCGCCTCTACGACGGCACGACCTTGGACGAGGTGTACCCCCAACAACGTCCCCTGGAGCGAGCCCGACCCACCGAAGAGGACCCCAGCCGCACGGCCGCGGGGGTTCGGCGGTAGGGGGGGGGTTGCCCGACTACCTGGCTGCTCTCGCCCTGACGCCTCCCTTGCGTCGGAGCCCGAAGCCGAACAGGTAGAGATCGGGCACGTCGATCCGGTCGTCGGTGCGCCTTCGCACGATCCCCAGCTCGATCAGGTAGTCTCCAAGGTCGGAGGCTCGGTCTGCCGGTGGGCGAACCGACCTCTTGGATGCGTGCCAGTTGCCGTTCCAGTCTTCAGACAGAAGCTCGTTGAATACCGAGCGTCCCCAGGGTACGAGGGGCTGCCGAGCCAATCGCCGCTTTACGCCTTCCAGCCAAGGCCATTCATGGTGACCTTGCGCGACGTGATCGGTGGCGACATCCCCTAGACCCTGACGAAGCCCTGTAGGGTGGAGCAGTCTCGGGACGCGCACCGTCTGGTTGACAGCATCCTTAGTGGCGGCGCACTCGAAGAGCCGGACCATCGTGCGTGGGCTGATGTGCTCGTTGCCGTCGTATAGATGCGTGAACACCCAGTTGCGGACATAGCCCTTCTTCTTGTTGGCCCCCATGTGTTCGCCCACCATTCGCTGCAGGAGCGGAAACGCATCGTCAGGCCGACCAATCTGTGGCAGAAGCCCCAGGTGTTCCTCGTCGGCAAACTTTATTCTCGCACCTCGACAGTACTCCGCCAGCCCAGGAGACGTGTTCGCAATTCTCTTCACCAACATCCCAAGTATTGCCGCGTTCGACCACCTCAATTCGGCCCGATTGGCAGCGAGCTTTGCAAAATCCGCCGTCCCCATGTTGGCGTGTCGTCGAAAGAGGTCGGACCTCAAGAAGATTTTCGCGCGAATTCGCTCCCAGCGGCGTCCGTAGCTGGACCAGAACGCCATCAGTCCACGAATCATTCGGGCCATTAGCAACCAATCGGCACCGCCGAGCGTATCCAGTTCGTCATAGCCCAGAAAAATCCATCTGCCCTCTTGCTTCAATCTTTCCTCAAGGAGGTCCAAGGCGACCGTCGGACTCAGCTCCAGGGACTCGGCACCCTCCAGGACCCTCTTCAGGTCCGCCGCGTTTGGAGAAAGAACGGGCTTGAGCGCAGATCTCGAGCTCTCATCGAGTTCGTCTTGCAGACATCGGACCAGCATCACATGCCACGTTTGCTGGGCTTGGTCGTCGCTCTTGACGTGCATCCGGAGAGCGACTTCGTCTGGAAATTCGGTGCCCTTCGGATAGGCGGGAAGCCATGTCGCTGCGCCGAAGGATCTGGACGCCGGAAGGGGAGCATGGTTCATCACCGCGTCTCGTACGTCCGCGCCTTGCTCAAAGAACGCTCGGAACAGTTCGCTCTTTCCTGCACCTCGCGATCCTACGACCAACACCACGCCTGGATCGAGAGCCCGAAGATGGTCGGGAACCGGATACAGGCGGAGGGGAAACCGCTCCCGCATCTCGGTCTCGGCCTGTCCGTAACCCAGATCCGTCAGATCTCGGCGCAGTTTCGCGCAACGGGCCTTAGTAAGCCGCTTGGTCGCCATTGAAGGTGTCTCCCTCCTACAGGCGCTTGCGACACGTGCGCAACCGCTCAACAAGTTGCTCGTAATGGCTGTCCTTCAGCAAGACGGAGTTGGCGACCTCCGTCAACTCTCGATAGTCCGCAAGAAGTGGTTCGTAGGGAAGTACGACTGGAACGTGGGGACTGTCAATGGATTCCAGGTCGTCGGTCGTCCAAAAGTCTTCTCCGTACACTGGGTCAGCATAGTACCTCTGTGCAAACAGGTCGCGAGACCGAGTGTGAAACGCAGCGGTCGAAGCGTGGTACTGCTGCTGTTGCCGGGGAATCATGGCCGCAACCCAAATGCATTCCGCTTGGGGCCGAGGATTCGATTCTTGCAACCGCTGGTGACCGAGTTGATCAAGCAGCAGCTCCGTGCCTCGCCAGCTGGACTCTGCCAGTGCGCCGAACAGCACGTTGACGTGACAGAAGCCGCCGGTCAAGAACCCGCTCACCTCCCCAAGTCCCGCCCGCGAGTCGATCAGAATCCAGTTCGGCTCAAGTTCGCTCCGAATCTGGCGCATCAGTGCGACCAGCGCATGGTCGTCGCCGTTCGGCGGACTGGTGTAGTCGACTCGAGCCAGCTTGTGGATGAAATCCGCGTCAAGCGTCCCAGCCGGAAACACGGATACGCTTCGATCACTGCCGGAATCGCGGAAGACGGATCTGTGATAGTACTCGTCAAGCACGGGCCGGGATCCTGCGGTTTCCAGCACGGGGCGCTCCAACAAGTAGTCGATGATGCCGTGGCGCGCGGTATTGCCGTCCAGCCCTGAGAGCAACGGACCGACGCCGGGCGCATCAAGGTCGGCATCAACTACCACGACTCGCTCCTCGTCAGCCGCAAGTCGCAGGGCTGTAGCAGCAAGGGCGGTCGAGCGGCCTACTCCCCCCTTGAACGAGTAGAACAAGGCGATCGTGCATTCGTCCTGTCCACCAGGCCAGGGAGGCTCTCTCGGGGCATCAAACCACGCCGCCTTCGCTCTGTGTCTTGTTAGAATCCGGAGTCGGTCGCAGGATCCGCTTACGCTCCTCGCCTGTCCCCATGCCTGTGTCTGCCAAGTGGCATCCGGATGGCGTTCGCTGGCCTCGCCTCGCACAATACCTTGGGACCAGTACGGCCCACCGGCATCGGCCATCACGCTGTGGACCTGTTGTCGTGCCGACGCCCAGTCCTCCTTGGGACACCATAGGGACGATACCGCATTCCGGGCCGCCATGCTAGGACGTGGGCCTCCCTGATCCTCGCCGCTACTAGGCTGCCTAGTCGGGCCGTCCGGAGATCCAAGGCACCTGCCTGATGGTCAAGCATTTCGCGCAACTCTTCCAGCTCGTGAGTATGTCGCACCTGTCCGCTCTCGACTTGAATCAGCGCCTTTGCGGCGCACTCGACCACGTAGCCGGACAAGTAGGCTGCCCCGTCGAAGCGTTCAGCGGCTTCCAGCACCATCGCATCAAGGAGGTGCTTCCGGGCTGCTTGGGGGTAGTCGTCTGTCAAGGGGCGAACTCCACGAGCTGACGGCAGGTGCTGAACGCGATGGGAAGTATACCGCCGGGTTCGTCGCCGGATCAAGCCGTCGGGATGTGCCCAGCTACGAGGAGCACATGCGCGGGTCGACGCGGGCGGCGGGGAGCCTCCGCGCCTCCTGCAACGCCTCCGTCAGTGCCTCCAGCTGACGTTCCACCGCCGCCCCGGAGGTGCCGCCCCGGACGGCTCGGGACTCTACCGACGCAACCGGCGAAAAGACCACCGTCGCATCGTCTCCGAAGGCGGGGTGCGCGGCGCGCATTTCCTCAAGCGCCAGTTCGTTCAGTGCCCGGCCTGACGCCTCGGCGGTGCGCACCAGCTCGCCCACGGCATGGTGGCTCTCCCTGAAGGGGACGCCCTGCCGCACTAGGTGTTCGGCCAAGTCGGTGGCGTGGAGGCCGGCCCGCAGCGCATCCGACACGCGCTCGCGCACCACTTCCAGGTTCGCCACCGCACCCGTCATCGCCGGCAACGCCACCGAGAGCACGTCCACCGCGTCGAAGGCCGCCTCCTTGTCCTCCTGCAAGTCCCGGTTGTAGCCCGTGGGCAGGCCCTTCAGCAGGGCGAGCATCCCGGCGACGTTGCCCACCAGCCGTCCGGCCTTCCCTCGGACCAGTTCCGCCACATCCGGGTTGCGCTTCTGGGGCATGAGCGACGACCCCGTGGCGAAGCCGCCCTCGATCCGCACGAAGCCGAACTCGGCGCTGGAGAACACCACCAAGTCTTCCGCCAGTTGCGAGAGGTGCACGCCCGTCAGCGCGCACGCGAACACCAGCTCGACCGCCCAGTCGCGGTCCGACACAGCGTCGATGGAGTTCTCCGAGACCCGGTCGAAGCCCAGCTCGGCTGCCAGCGCCTCCCGATCCACGTCGAAGGGGCAGCCCGCCGCCGCCCCCGACCCCAGCGGCAGGACCCGGCACTCGTCTGCCACGGCCCCGAACCGCTTCAGGTCGCGCACCAGCGGCCACGCCCGAGACAGCAGCCAGTGGGCTACCGGCACCGGCTGGGCCTGCTGCAAGTGGGTGTACGCCGGCATGATCACGTCGGTCGTTGCCCGCGCCCTGGCCCTCAGAGCCTCCGCCAGCGCGCCGATCTGGTCGCAGAGCCCCGCAACCGCCTTCATCCCCCACATGCGGAAATCGGTGGCGACTTGATCGTTGCGAGAGCGGCCCGTGTGAAGCTTCCCGCCGACGGGACCGACGATCTCGGTCAGGAGCCGTTCGACGACGGTGTGAATGTCCTCGTCGGGCAGCCCCGCCGGACCAGGCCGCGCTTCCAGTCGTTCCGCCACCTGGACCAGCCCTTGGTCGACGGCTGCTGCTTCGTCGGGCGATAGGATTCCGGCCCTCGCCAGCCCGCGAGCCCAGGCGCGGCTCCCCCGCACGTCGTGACGCCAGAGCCGCCAGTCCACGTCCAGGGAGCGGTTGAGCGGCTCCATCTCGGGGGCAAGAGCGCCCTCGAAGCGACCGCCCCAGAGGGCGTGGCTCACCTTGGATCAGGCCAGCGTGCAGCCTGCCGGGTCCGCGCTACCCCGCGAGGTCATCGGGTCCGCGCCAGTCCCGCAAAGCTGCCGGGTCCACACCAGCCCGCGAGGCCGCTGGCTTGGCGGACGACGCACCCACCGCCCCCGGACGGCCGACCTTTCCCTGCGGCCCCGCCTGCGCCCCCGCCTCCGCCTGCTGGCCCGCGACCGCCCGCAACGGGAGCCCGAAGAGCTTGACGAAGCCCGACGAGTCGGAGTGCTCGTACCCCTCCGAGGCGCCGAAGGAGGCCAAGCCCAGGTCGTAGAGCGAGGTGGGGCTCGTCCGAGACAGTACGTCGGCGCCTCCCTTGAAGAGGCGGAGACGGACCGAGCCGGTCACGGGCACCATCAGCGAGTCCACCAGCGCGTCCAGGGCCCGGCGCTCCGGGGTCCACCAGCGGCCCTCGTAGACCACGTCCGCGTAGCGGGGCGCCAGCTCGTCCTTCAGCGACAGCGCCCGTCGGGAGAGGACCAGCTGCTCCAGCTCCTGAAGAGCGGTCAGCAGGATCGTCCCGCCCGGCGTCTCGTACACGCCCCGCGACTTGATGCCCACCACCCGGTCCTCCACCACATCGTCCCGGCCCACGCCGTGCTCCGCGCCGGCGCGGTTGAGCTCCTCCAGCAGCGCCAGGAGTCCCAGCGGCTCGCCGTCCAGCGCCACGGGCACGCCAGACTCGAAGGAGATGGCCAGCTCCAGGGGCCGGTCGGGGGCGTCCAGGGGATCGCAGGTGCGGGTGAACACGTCCGGGGTCGGCGCGTTGGCCGGGTCCTCCAGGGGACCCCCCTCGTGGCTGGTGTGCCACAGGTTCTCGTCCCGGGAGTAGAGCTTCTCCTCGTCCACATCCAGCGAGATGGCGCGGGCGCGGGCGAAGGCGAGAGCGTCCTCCCGAGAGGCGATCTCCCACGTCCGCCACGGTGCCACCACCTCCAGCTCCGGCGCCAGCGCCGCAAAGGAGAGCTCGAAGCGAAGCTGGTCGTTCCCCTTGCCGGTGCAGCCATGCGCCAGGGCGTCGGCGCCGGTCTCGCGGGCAATCTCAACCATGCGACGGGCGATCAGCGGGCGCGCCATCGCCGTGCCCAGCAGGTACTTGCGACTGTACACCGCGCCGGCCCGGACCACGGGCAGCACGTAATCCGACACGAACTCGTCCTTCAGGTCCTCCCCGAAGAACGCCGACGCGCCCGTGGCGAACGCCTTCGTGGCCAAGCGCTCTACCCCGCCCTGCTGGCCCACGTCGGCGGCCATGCAGATCACGTCGGCCTCGTGGTTCTCGCGCAACCACGGCACGATCACCGACGTGTCCAGCCCGCCCGAGTATCCCAGAACGACCTTCATGGCCCACCCTCCCCGTGTGTTGGGCCGGCGCACCGCCCCCCGCCCCTCGAGGCGGGTGGAGACGCGCATCGGCGCGAAGCGAGTGGGATCAGAAGTCGTACCGCAGGCGGGCCAGGACCAGTCGGCCCAGCTCCGGCGCTCCGATGAACTCCCGGTGCATGTTGTTCAGCACGTTGGTGGCGCTCAGGGACAGCCGGGCGCTGGGCTGGAAGGGCAGCCGCCAGCCGACGCCCAAGTCCACCACCCCGTACCCTTCCACGTCGCCGATGTAGACGCCCGAGTTCATCGGGAACCCGCCGCTCATGCGGAACCGTCCGTCGAAGGAGAAGCCCGAGACCTGGTCGTCGAAGACGAACCCGACGGACCCCTTGTGACGCGGCGCGTTGAGCGCTATGTCGTCGGCGCTGGTGCACTGGCCGTCCTCGTTGAAGTCGAAGCACTCGTCGCTCTGGAACGAGTACGCGCCGTTGATCCGCACCCGGTCGGACGCCAGGACCTGCAACGCCAAGTCCGTGCCCCAGTAGTTCACGTCTCCGAAGTTCCGGTAGGTCACGAGAAGGTCGGACGAGTCGACCTGATCGGGGACGACGGTGCCGAAGGGGATCGCCGCAACCACGGGCACGACCTGGGCCAACACCGCGGCAACGGTGGCCGGATCCAGCGCGCCCGCTTGGACGAGGGGCGCCAGCCGCGCCTGCAAGAACGCCTGCACCGAACCCGGCTCCAGGAACACGTTGGGGGTCTCGATTCGCAGGGGACCCACGAAGTCCTTGACTCGCGCATGGTACACGTCGGCGGCCAGTAGCACCCGATCGCCGAGCACGCCCTTGTACCCCACTTCGAAGGTGTTGTAGATGGTGGACCGCATCTCGGCGATCTCGCCGAGCTGGGCGTTGTCCAAGGGGAACAGGTCGCCTTGACCGGTCTCGGCCGCCGCTTGGTTCAGGCGCCGGAAGACGGTGACCAGCGCTGGATCGCTGGGCTGCCGGCCTGGCCCTTTCAGCACGGGGACGAGCGAACCCAAGGCAGGGTCGAAGCCCGCGACCCGGTCCATCATGGAGTCCCAGAAGAGCGCCGCGTTGGCGGGCAGCTGGCCCGGCAGGAAGGGCGAGTACATGCACATGGACATGTGCCCGCCGGGGCACTGGTTGTTCCAGCTGAACCCGCCGGCAGGCACGCCCAACGCCCGAATCCCGTAGCTCGGCAAGCCGAAGCCCAGCTCGAACCCGCCGGCCAAGATGTCCAGGAACAGGTTGTTCGTGGTCGGCGTCGCGAACGCCCGATTGAAGGTCAGGCGGAAGGTCTGGTCTTCCTTGGGCTTCAGCACCAGTGCCGCCCGAGGCGAGATCGCCACGTCCGACAAGCGGCTGTGGTCGTCCACGCGGATCGCCGCCACAAAGTCCACCTTGTCGCCCAGCGCGGTCTCCGAGTGCAGGTAGGCGCCGACCTCGCTCACCAGGTCGTCGTCCTCGTTCCGGCCAGTGATCGTGCCGCCGGTTCGCGGCTCGGTGCGCTGCCAGTCCACCCCGTAGGTGAAGCTCTGAAAGCCGCCCAGGTCGAAGCCGTACTGGAACTGGAAGGCGATCGCCCGGGACTTGTCCACCACGGGCACGCCGGTGCGGAGTAGGCGCGTGGCGTCGCCCGCGTTGGTCTGGTTCAGGAACGCCTGGGCGAACAAGCGACCCTTGCTGAACCGCGTCTGGGCGTACTGGTAGCCCCAGTCCTGCGCCTGGGCGGCGCCGATCCCCGTAAGCTCGATGCTCTTGGCCGCCACGTTCATGCCGCCGTTCACCACCAGCTCGGCGTCGCCCCCGAACCGAAAGTCGAGCCGCGCGTCGGCCGAGTAGCGCTCGTTGAGGAAGTCGCGCTCCAGAGGCGGCGGGTCGCGCTCCTCCACGGGATCTTGGTACTCGAAGTCGTTCCCCCGGAAGTACTGTCCCGAAACCTTGAAGCCGAAGGAGCTGGACGGGGCGTAGGCGGTGCGGAACTGGCCGTGGAAGACGGAGCGCTCGCCACCGGCCAGCGAGACCGAGGTCCCGGGCTTGTCGATGGGAGACGAGGTGATCATGTGCATGACCCCCGTGGATGCGTTGGGGCCGTAGAGGGCCGCCCCCGGTCCCAGGGAGACTTCGATCCGCTCAATGTCCAGGTCCGTGGCCGGAAGCATGTTGTGGGCGTTGAACCGCAGAGAGGGGACGCGGGCGTAGCGGTTGTCCATGATCGTGAGCAGCGCGCCCGAGAAGACGTTGTTGAACCCCCGCGCCACGATGTTGCTCTGGGTCAGGCCGGTCCGCGCCATGTCAATGCCGGGGAGGGCGCGAACGTGCTCCGCCGGGGTGGTCTTGACCGACCGGGCGATCTCGGCTGCCGAGACGGTGGACACGGAGGCAGGGGCGTCCAGCGCCTTCTCCTGGCGTCGGGACGCGGTGACCACGATGGGATTGAGCACCAGCGCGCGGGAGCGAAGAACGATTTCGATCTCCTCGGTCGCGCCCCCGGCCACGCCCACTCCGTCCACTCGGCCAGTCTCGTAGCCTATCATCTCAACCACCACGCTGTGGCTGCCCGGCGCCACCGAGACGCTGAACCCACCGGAGTCGTTGGTGGCCGCCTGGACGCCCTGCCCCAGCACCTCCACGGCGGCGCCCGCCAGCGGCTCGCCGGTCTCGGCGTCGACCACCCGCCCGGAGATCGTGCCCTGCTGGGCCGCCACGGGACTGACTGCGAGGAAGAAGAAGAGGGGCGCGAGGGAAGGGAAGCTGGCCTGCCGCCATGGAACCGCCATGAGGTGTCGTCCTGCTCTTGATGGGAGTATGAAGCGGTGCGACGATCTAGGCTTCGGAAAGCCCGTCGCCGGCGTCATGATCTCCGAAGTTACAAAACCCGGCCGGTTTTTTCAAATCGAGAGCGGACATGGCTTGGCTGGAGCAATCGGACTACCAGGAGGCGCGGCTGCGGATCGCGCCCTTCGTCCACCGGACGCCCCTGTTGTCTTTCGCGACGCTGGGCGCGCCGACCGGGACGCGCGTCTTCCTCAAGTGCGAGAACCTCCAGAGGACGGGATCGTTCAAGGTACGGGGCGCGCTGAACGCGGTGGCGTCGCTTGGGCCGGAGGATCGGGAGCGGGGAGTGGTGACCGTCTCCGCTGGCAACCACGCCCAGGCCGTGGCTTGGGCCGCGGGCAGGGCGGGCGTCCGGGCCGTGGTGGTCATGCCGGAGGGCGCGGCCCGGACGAAAGTGGACGCGGCGCGAGGGTACGGCGCCGAGGTGATCCTGCACGGCACCGCAGCGGACGCCTTTCGGGAGGCTGATCGGCTGGCCCGCACCGAGGGATTCGTCTTCCTCCATCCGTTCGACGCTCGCGAGGTGATCGCCGGGCACGGCTCCACGGGGATGGAGCTGGACGAAGAGCTGCCCGAGCCGGCCACGGTGGTGGTCCCCGTGGGAGGGGGCGGACAGATTGCCGGAATCGCAGGCGCGCTGGCGGCGTTGCGGCGAGACGGAGAGTTGCGTGCGGGCCGAGAATTGCGGGAGGGCCGAGAATTGCGGGAGGGCGAAGACCCGGGCCGGCGAGGCGCACCGGCGGTCCACCGCGTCTTCGGCGTCGAGCCTAGGGGGGCGCCCGCGATGCGCCGCAGCCTCGACGAGGGGCGGGCGGTGCGGCTGGACGCGGTCGATACGGTCGCAGACGGCTTGGCACCGCCCATGGCCGGCGAACGCACCTATCGGTACGTGCGAGAGTTCGTGGAGGACGTGGCGCTGGTCTCCGACAGGGAGATCCTCTCGGCGATGCGCCTTCTGGCAGTCCGAGGCAAGCTGGTGGTGGAGCCGTCGGGAGCCGCGGCGGTGGCGGCGCTGATGCACGGACGGATTCCCGTGGCGTCGGGCGGCGTTGCGGTGGCGCTGATCTCCGGGGGGAACGTGGATCCGCAGCTGCTGTGCCGGGCGTTGCGGGAGGGTACGCCGTGGCCCTGATCGAGGTGGAGGGCGCGGTCAAGCGCTACGGCGGAGCGACCGCCCTCGACGGCGCCGACCTCCGGGTGGACGCTGGCGCCTGCGTGGCGCTGGTGGGCGAGAGCGGCTCGGGGAAGACCACCCTTCTGCGCACGGTCAACGGCCTGACGGCGCTGGACGAAGGGCGTGTCCGCGTGAGGGGCGAGTCGGTCGCCGCGATGGACCCGGTGGCGCTCCGCCGCTCCATGGGGTACGTGCAGCAGGACGGCGGACTGATCCCCCACTGGACCTGCCTCGCCAACGCCGCCCTGGTGCCGTCGCTTCGCGGGATGGCCGACGCGGAGGAGCGCGGACGGAGCGCCCTGGACGCCACCGGGCTGGACTCGGCGCTCTACGGCAAGCGCTACCCCCGCCAGCTTTCGGGCGGACAGCGCCAGCGCGTCGCCATCGCCCGGGCCGTGGCGGCCGACCCTGACGTGCTTCTCATGGACGAGCCGTTCGGCGCCCTGGACGCCGTCACCCGCTTCGACGCCCAGGAGGCTTTTCTGGCGCTGCGGGCTTCGGCTGGCACCACCGCCGTGCTGGTCACCCACGATCTGTTGGAGGCGATGCGGATCGCCACCCGCGTTGCCGTCATGAGGGCGGGGCGGATCGTCCTGGAGGCGGCCTCAGGCGAACTCGCCGTACGGGCGAGGGAGGAAGCCGCGCTAGGCAGGGGGTACGCCGCCGAGCTGCTGCGCAAGTCGGGGGTCGGGGCGCGAAGGGGCGGCGAGGCGTGAAAGGGCGGCGCTGGGGCGGGCTGGCCACCGGCGTCGGGTTGGCGGGCAGCATTGCGTTGGCGGCCGGCGTCGCCTTGTCGCCCAGTGGCGCACTCGCCCAGACGCAAGAGGCGTCCGCATCCGGTCCAGTGGTGGTCGCCTCCAAGCAGTTCGCCGAGTCATACGTGCTGGCAGAGGTCTTCGCCCAACTGCTCGAACAGCACGGGCACGCGGTGGACCGGCGGCTGGGGCTGGGCACCACGGAACTCACCTTCCAGGCTCTCGTCCGGGGCGATGTGCACGTCTACCCCGAGTACACCGGCACCGGCTTGGTCGCGATCCTCAACGAGGTTCCCTCCGGCGGCTCTGCGGGCGTCTTCCGCCGCGTGAGCACGGTCTTCGAGGTCCGCTGGGGCGCTCGCTGGCTGCCGCCGCTGGGCTTCGCCAACAACTACGCTGTGGCGATGCGGCGAACCGCCGCCGACTCCCTGGGCATCCGCACCCTGTCGGGACTGGCCAGCGCGGCACCGCAGCTCGCAGCCGGGTTCTCGCCGGACTTCGCGGGCCGCACCGATGGCTTGGTCGGGCTCGCCGAGACCTACGTCGGAATGCGCTTTCGTGAGGTGCGCAACGTGCTCCAGGCGGTCAAGTACCGCGCTCTGGCCGAGGGCGAGGTGGACGTGATCGACGCCTACTCCACCGACGGGGCGGTGGCCCGCTACGACTTGCAGGTCATGGTGGACGACCTGGGGTTCTTCCCCCCGTACGACGCCGCGCCTCTGGTCAGCCGAGATTTCTACGAGCTCCGCCCTGACGCGGCACTGGTGCTGTCGCGCTTGGCGGGAAGGATCGACGAAGAGACCATGCGGCGCGCCAACGAGAAGGTGGAGCTGGCCGCCATGCCGGTGGCCCAGGCTGCCGGGGAGCTGCTGGCGGAGATCGGCTTGGTCGAGGCGGGTTCCGGCGCGGGCGATGTAGAAGGTCGCACCGGCGATGTGGCAGGTGACGACGGCGACACAGCAGGTCGCGACGGCACCTCCTCCCGGTCGATCCGTGCGCTGCCCGGCTACATGTGGAGCAACCGGACGGCACTGGCACGACAGGCGGCCCGCCACCTCCTCCTGGTTCTGACTTCGCTGGGCGCGGCAGTGCTCGTGGCTGTTCCCGTCGGCGTGGCTCTGGAGCGCCAGCGCTCGGCAGCCGAAGGCGCGATCCGGGCGGCCGGCCTCCTTCAGACGATCCCGGGGATCGCGCTGCTGGCGTTCATGCTCCCCCTGTTCGGGATCGGCGCCACACCCGCCGCGGCCGCCCTCTTCCTGTACTCGCTGCTTCCGATCCTGCGGAACACCTACACCGGGATCGTGGGCGCGGCCCCGGGCGCCGTGGAGGCTGGCCGGGCGCTGGGCATGACCGAGGGCCAGCTGCTGCGCCGTATCCGCCTGCCCTTGGCTGCGCCGGTGGTGATGGCCGGGGTGCGCACCGCCGCCGTCATCAACGTGGGCACCGCCACCTTGGCCGCCTTCGTGGGAGCCGGCGGGCTGGGCGACCCCATCGTGGCCGGGCTGGCGCTCTCGGACCCGGTGATGATCCTGTCGGGCGCGGTCCCGGCGGCGGCGATGGCGCTGGGCGTGGACTGGGCGCTGGCCCGTGCCGAGGCGCGGGTGGCGCCGAAGGGAGTGCGGGAGCGGCGCGAATAGTCCGTCATTGTAGCTTGATATGTTCATAGGTGTAGCTTGATGTACTCGCAAATCCGTTTTGAGTAGATCGAAGGCAACATGCCAGCACCGACGCCACTGACCGCCGACCCGCCTGCCGCCGTCGAGGAAGCCCTTCGCACCCTCGGCGGCAACATCCGCATCGCCCGCCTGCGCCGCCGTCTGCGGATGGAGGACCTGGCCAGTCGGATGGGCGTCTCGCGCCACACCGTCGCCGACTTGGAGCGCGGCAAGCCAGGAAGCTCGGCCGTCGCCTACTTCGCGGCTCTGTGGGCGATGGGCCTGCTGGACGACGCAAAGGCGCTGGCCGACCCGGAGCGCGACGAGCCGGGCAAGGCTCTGGCGCAGGCCGCCCTCCCCCGTCGCGTTCGCCGGCCCCGACGCCTGGACAATGACTTCTGACCGCAGCCGCAACACCTACGTGTACGTGGTCCTGCCGGGCGACACCGAGTTCACCACGGCCGGCCGGTTCCGCCTCCGGCGCGGTCCCGGCGGGACATCTACCGGGGAGTTCGTCTACGGTCGGAGCTACCTGGATCGGGCCGATGCGGTCGAGCTCGACCCGGTGGAGCTGCGCTTGGCGGACCGCCTCTACCAAACGGGTCGCATGGACGGCTTCTTCGGTGCCGTTCGCGACGCCATGCCCGACTACTGGGGGCGACTCCTGATCGAACGCCGACTGGGCCGGTCGCCGCTGGACGAGTTCGAATACCTGACGGCAGCACCCGACGACCGGGCCGGCGCCCTTGGGTTCGGTCCGACGGTGACGCCACCGCCGCCGCGACTTCGGTTCTCGGGCACCGTGCAGCTGGCGCAGCTCCAGCTCGCCGCCGACGCAGTGGAGGCTGGGGAGGCCGTGGACACTTCGGTTCTCGTCGAGGCCGTCTTCGAGGAAGGCACGTCGATGGGCGGCGCCAGGCCCAAGGCGGTCGTGGTGGACGACGACGCCCTCTGGCTCGCCAAGTTCAGCCGCCCCCGCGACCGATGGAACGATCCCAGGGTGGAGCACGCTCTGTTGCTCCTGGCACGGGAGTGCGGCATCCGCGCAGCTGAGAGCCGAATCGAACGCGTCGGAACGCGGGACGTGCTGCTGGTGCGCCGCTTCGACCGGGAACGCGCCGAGGACGGGGTCGGCTGGTTGCGCCACCGAATGACGAGCGCGCTGACCCTCCTGCGCAGCGACGACTCGCCTACCGGGCGCGAACGCTGGTCCTACCTTGCGCTGGCCGACGAGGTGCGACGCGCCAGCGCTCGACCGCGGGACGATCTCCACGAGCTTTTCGTGCGGATGTGCTTCAACGCCGCCGTCTCCAACCAGGACGATCATCCGCGCAACCATGCGATCGTGGCGCGCCGAGGCCCTTGGAGGCTCGCGCCCGCCTATGATCTCACACCATCGCCATCCCGTTCGATGTCCCACCCAATGGAGCGGGACTTGTCAATGGTCTGCGGTCCGACAGGCCGAAGAGCACGGAGGGCGAACTTGGTGGCCGGCGCCGGTCGGTTTCTGATGAGCCGAGAAGATGCCGAGGCGACCTTCGACCATGTGTGCGATGTGGTGCGAAGCCGATGGCAGGAGACGATGCGCCGAGCGGGAGTCGGCGTGGCAGACCAGGAGACGGTGCGAAGCGCTTTTCTGCCCGAGGGGCTGTGGTTCGTGGCGGCGACCCGGGAAGCTCCGTAGGTTGCGCAACCAAGCAACCAAACGCTAGGCGGAGGAGAGGCAACGGTGACGAACGCCCTGCGGCGCTACTTGCTGCCAGGCTTCATGTTCCAGTCCGTGGTGATCGCGGGCGGCTACGGAACCGGCAGGGAGCTGGCCGAGTACTTCCTTTCGCACGGGCCGGTCGGCGGCCTGCTGGCGATGACGGTGTCCACTGTGGTGTGGAGCGTGGTCTGCATCGCCGCCTACGAGTTCGCCAGGGCGTTCAAGGCGTTCGAGTACCGCAGCTTCTTCCAGCGCCTTCTGGGCAGGTGGTGGTTCCTGTTCGAAGTCCTGTACGTGACGATGATGATGCTGGTGCTGGCGGTCATCGCCGCCTCGGCGGGATCGATCTTGCAGGAGACGTTCGGGTTCCCGTACTTGGTCGGCGTCGTGGGGATCATGGGGTTGGTGGGCCTCCTGGTGTTTGGCGGCAACGAGGTGATCGAGAAGGCGTTCTCCAGCTGGTCGGGCGTGCTGTACCTGGTCTACTTCGCCTTCTTCGTGTGGTGCGCGAGTCGGTTCGGTCCCGAGATCGGCGAGTCCTTTGCGGCCGGCGCCGTCGAAGGCAACTGGTTCTGGGACGGCTTGCGTTACGCGGGCTACAACCTGGGCGTGCTGCCGGCGGTGCTGATCACGATCCGCCACCACCGGAACCAGCGGGACACCTTCGTGGCCGGGCTGTTGACGGGGCCGATTGCCATGATGCCCGCCCTCTTCTTCTTCGTTGCGATTGCAGGCGAGTATCCGGGCATCCTGGGCGCGGAAGTGCCCGTCAGCCACATGCTGGAGTTGATCGGCTCCCGGCCTTTCCAGATCGCGTTCTGGGTCATGGTCTTCGGCACTTTGGTGGAGACCGGCGCCGGGATGATTCATGCGCTCAACGAGCGGATCGCCAACGCCGCCGGCGAGCGCGGGCGCGGGCTGTCGGCTGGCTTGAGGGTCGCTTCGGCCGTGAGCGTGCTGACGTTGGGAGCGCTGATCGCCCAGTTCGGACTGACGCGGCTCGTTGCGCAGGGGTACGGCTACATCACCTACGGATGGTGGATCGTGTTCATCGTTCCGGTCCTGACGTGGGGCGTGTACATGGCTCGACGGGAACGCCGGCGAGCCGTCTGATTGCGGCGATGCCGGCCGCAGGCCCCAACGCCAAGATGGGAAACGCCCACCGCCATCCCACGACGTCGGCGACGGCCGGGACCAGTTGAATCGTGACGGTCGCTAGGAGGAAGCCGAGGCAGGTCTGAAGGGTGACGGCGGTCCCCACTGCGTCGCGGGGAGCCGACTCGGTGACCATCGTGCTGAACTGGGCCGAATCGGCGACGACGAAGAAGCCCCAGAGCACGGCGACCGCCGCCACCAGCGGGAGCGATTGGCCGAAGAGAAGGCCGATTCCCAGGGCGCAGGTGCCGCTGGCCGCCATCGACAGTACGACGACGCGCTGGCGGCTGGTGCGGTCCGCGGCCCATCCACCCCAGATGCAACCCACTCCTCCGGCGGCGATGGCGGCGAACCCGGCCAGGCCCACCGCCGCCGCTTCGGCTCCTTGCGTCGCTTGGCCAGCCTCCGACGCCGCGAGGAAGGCGGGGATCCACGCCCACATGGCGTAGAGCTCCCACATGTGGCCCAGGTAGCCGGCCGTGGCCAGCCGCGTCTCCCGGTGCCGCGCCACCTTGCCCACCAGCCCCCACGAGAACGGGCTGCGGGAGAACGAGTGCGGACCGTCGCGGTAGAAGAGCGCCACTAGGCCGGCCCCGACCAGGGCCGCCCCGGACGCTCCTAGCACCACCGTGTCGGGGCCGGCATCGGGCAGCGCGTCGAGCAGGTAGGGCGCGGCCTTCCCTACCGTGAGCGCGCCAACGAGGGTGCCGACCGCCAGCCCTCGGGCCGACCGGAACCAAGTGGCGGCCATCTTGATCGCGGGCGGGTAGACGCCCGCGAGGAGAAAGCCGGTGGCGAACCGCCAAGCCACCGCTTCGCCGAAGCCGGGCGCGACGAGCACGGCGGCGTTCGCGCCGGCTGCCAGCACGGCGGAGACCGCGAAGTACGGTCGCGCACGCACGATGTCGGCCAAGTTGAGGAGCGCGGCCACCGCCGTTCCGGCCACGAAGCCCAGGTTCACGGCAGTGGCCAGCCAGCCGGTCTGGGCCTGGGAGAGGTCCCAGCGGGCTGCCAACTCTCCCGACACCGCCGACGCCGTGAACCAGAGCGACATTCCCAGCAGTTCGGCGAGCGCCAGCAGCGCGAGGACGAGCCAGCGGCGGCGGGAGGCGGAGCCGTCGGAGGCGGAACCTGCCATTTTGGCAGAGGTGGTGGTCGTTGGTCGTCTCATTACTGCCAATTTGGCAGGTTTTGGTGGCAACGCCCGGATGGACCTGCCATTTTGGCAGGTCTTGGTGACAGATCGGCGCGGCGTCGGTAGCTTGGATTGTCGCTTCGCAGGAGAGTCACCCCCATTCAAACGAGGCAACTTGATGTCGCAACCCGAGTTCTCGCATCGCTGGAGCCCGATCGCCGATCTACATCCAGGTCACGAGGGGCTGGCTTTGGACGACCTGAAGGCCGATCGCGACGTCTGGTTGGAGCAGAAGGCGGACCTTGAAGCTCGCCATGCAGTCAAGGAGTTCAATGCACGGCTACTACGCCGCTGGGCGATCGAGACAGGGCTGATCGAACGCTTGTACACGCTGGACCAGGGCATCACCGAGCTGTTGGTGGAGAGGGGCCTGGACACCAGCCTTGTTCCATACGGGACCACGAACGGCAACCCGGAGCACATCGTTCGGATGATCCGCGACCAGCACGACGCCGTTGCCGGTCTCTTCGATTTTGTGGCGGCGCGACGTGAACTGGGAACGTCCTACATCAAGGAGCTACATGCGACCCTGACGGCTAACCAGCACCACGTCGACGCCATCGACCCCATGGGAAGATCGGTCCGGGTCCCGCTACGAAGGGGCGAGTACAAGAGGTTGCCCAACAGCCCTCGTGAGCCCGACGGGCGAGTTCACGAGTACTGCCCGCCGGAGCAGGTCGCATCGGAGATGGACCAGCTGATCGCGATGCACCGTCACCACCAATCGGAGGGGGTCGCCCCGGAAGTCGAGGCGGCTTGGCTTCACCACAGGTTTACGCAGATTCACCCGTTCCAGGACGGCAACGGTCGGGTCGCACGGACGTTGGCGACGCTGATTCTGCTGAAGGCCAGGAGCCTCCCATTGGTGGTTACCAACAACCAACGGGCCGAATACATCGAGGCACTGCGGACAGCCGACAAAGGGGAGCTACAAGCTCTCGTGGAGTTGTTTGCAAAAATCGAGAAGCGGACTTTCCGCGACGCACTCGAAGCCGCGGGCCAAGCAGTGCAGTACACGCAACGGACGGACGCCCTAATCGCCGCCATGCGCGATACCCTCGAGAAGCGTCGCGCCGCTCTTCTGACCGAGTGGCACCAAGCTAAGGACATAAGCTGGGCCTTGCTGGACATCGCGGAAAAACAGCTTAAGCGGCTGGCCGAGGAGTTAACCTCGGAGTTGGGCTCGTCGGCACCGTCGCGTCGCCCGTTTGAGTTCTTCGTCAACCGCAACCAACCCGGCGACGACAAGACGCATTGGTTTCGCTATCAGGTCGTGGAGACGGCCAAGGGGCACGGCTACTTTGCCAACATCGGCTCCTACCACGGCTGGGCGCGGCTCGTCCTGAAGACGACGGGCAGGTCGGAGATCCTGCTGTCCCTCCACGGCCTCGGTCAGGAGTACAGGGGCGTGGTGGTCGGCTCGCTCTGCATCTTCGAGAAGGACCCGGTGGGCGACTACGTGATCCCCGCCGCCAACGTGGTCCAGCTGACGGACGAGCCGTTTCAGGTCAACTACAAGGAATCGGAGGCCGCAGTCGTCGACCGGTTCGCGAACTGGCTCGACCAGGGGCTAGTCAAGGGGCTAGCGGCTGCCCACAAGCTCATGTAAGGCAGAAGGGACCCCACTCACAGCCCATGGTTGAGGGCGGCCAAGTACTCCCGGTAGGCGTACAGCCGGCTTCTTGATCTTCCCGTGATCTCCTGGGCGATTCCATGGTCGACCAGCCGGTCCATCGCCCGTGACACTGTCGGGAAGGTGAGGCCGGTGTGGCGTGCCGCTTCCGGGAGCGACACCACAACGCGGCCCTTGAGTGCGTCGAGCACATGCAGGGCCGACGAGGCGCCCCGTCCGGTGTTGGCACGGACGCGCTCGTAGTCGCGCTGGAAGGTCCCGTTGAGTTCCCGTGCCGTGGACACCGCTCCCTCCGCAGTGACCCGCACCCCTTCAAGGAAGAAGGCCAGCCAAGCCTCCCAGTCGCCGGTCTGGCGGACGTGGTCCAGGAGCCGGTAGTACTCGGGGCGGTGCTCTTTCAGGAAGAGGCTCAGGTAGAGAAGTGGGTGCCGCAGCACGCCGGCGTGAATGAGCAGGAGCGTGACGAGCAGGCGTCCCACGCGCCCGTTGCCGTCCAGGAAGGGATGAATCGTCTCGAACTGGACATGGGCCAAGCCGGCTCTGACCAGCGTTGGAAGGCCGTCCTCCTCGTCGTGAAGGAAGCGTTCCAAGTCGCTCATGCAATCCTGCACCCAGGTGTGCGGCGGCGGCACGAAAACGGCGTTGCCCGGCCTGGAACCGCCGATCCAGTTCTGGGAGCGTCGGAACTCGCCCGGGGTGGCCCACGCGCCGCGTCCCTTCGACATCAGCACGCCGTGCACTTCGCGGATCAGGCGGTTGGAGAGGGGGAAGCCCTCTTGCAGGCGGCGGATGCCGTGGTTGGTGGCCGCGACGCAGGTGGACACCTCCTCAACGTCGTGGCGCGGCACGCCGGGCGCCTCCCCCATCTCGAAGACCAGCAGGTCGGACAGCGAGGACTGGGCTCCCTCGATCTGGGAGGACAGCACGGCTTCCCGGCGAACAGAGGAGTAGATGAAGAGATGTTCGTTCGGAAGGAGAGTCGACACGCCGTCCAGCCGACCGAGCGCGACAGTCGCGGATTCCAGCAGACGCTGGAGAGGACCGTGAAGGTCCAGGCGCGGCTCGGGCGGCAGCGGCGCCGGAATGAAGGCGGCGATTCTCTCGCTGCCAGCGACTGTGGTTTCGTAGCGACCTGTCCGTGTTCGCTTCAAGGGTCCCTCCCCGCCGCTTGTGTCGAAAATGATAATAACGGCTCGGCTTATTCACAGTTGGGCACCCAAGTTAGAACAACGCCGGTGCTCGGGCAGTGGAGCACCTATCCCGCGACCAGTTCCATCTCCCTCAGGAATCGCGACGGTTCTCGAGACCAGCCGAAGTACGAGCCGGCGTACGTTAGCGTGACGGTGGACCGCGCCCTCGTGATCGCCACGAAGCAGCTTCTCCGCTCTTCGTCAATGGCACGATGGGCCGCACCCGAGTCGCTTTTGTGCCGGGTCGCGTGGTACGAGGGCAGCTCGCCCTCCGCGAGTCCTATCACGTAGACGTGCTTGAACTCCATTCCCTTGGCACCGTGAATGGTCAGGCAGGGGGTCTGCCCATCTGTGGGTGGGGACGTCTTCGAGCTCAGATCAAACTGTTGTAGCAGCTGGGTGAGCGTGGGAGCCGAGCCGATGCGGGCTCTCGCTTGGCGCTCGATGCTCCTCCACATCTCCTTCTCTTCCCTTTCCTCGTCCTTGTCTGCGATCCGGTCGAACCAGTCTCCTGGGCTGAGCTGCCATTGGAAGACAGCATCGACGAAGGCTTGGTAGTCCAATTCGTCCAGCAAGTGGCTCCGCACAAGTCGCAACAATGCCCGTCCCGAATCTCCGATCTCGGTCGCAGCCGCTTCAACGAATCCGTGTAGCGGTGAACGGCCCTCGGGACCGCTCTCTGCCTCGGCGTCCGCGGCACGAAGTTGCTCGCCCGTAAGGGATGCGAAGGCGTCGCACAGCTTCGCCAGCTGGCCACTGTTGTTCGGCGCATTCGCCAACTTGAGCGCGGAGTAAGCGAATCCGACAAGTGGGGAGGAAAAATCGTCCTTGCGAGTTCCTAGGTACGGCGTTAGACCGGCACCCTTTAGGGCGTCGCCTGCCGATGCCACCAGCTTCTTGTTCCTCGCCAGGACAACGCAGTCGCTGGAACTGCCCGAACGCTTCGCGATATCCTGGGCCACCCATCTCACTTCGTCGTGGTGGCTCTCGAATCGCTTGACGACGACTGCTCCATCGGCAATACGCTGGGGCGACGCCGTTAGGGGCTCTCTGACGACCATCCGCTGCCGGCCCTGCCGAACATGCGAGCCGTGTCGGATCAAGTTGTTCGCCACGTCAACTACTGGTTGCGGACATCGGAAGCTCTCCGGTAACTGGACCACCTTCATCTGGTAGCGGTCCCTCAGTTCCCAGATGCGCCGTGGGTCCGCACCGTTCCACTGAAAGATCGTCTGGTCGTCGTCAGCAACCACGAACAGATTGGAAGTCGGGTCGGGGTAGATGGCTTGGAGGATAAGGTCCTGTGCCCTGTTGGTGTCCTGATATTCGTCCACGCACGTGAACCGATACACGTTGCGATAGAACTCCGCGATTCGGGGATGTTTCCGGAACAGTTGAACGCAGCACACCAGCATGCCGCCGTAGTCCAGGTAGTTGCGCTGAACAAGCGACTTCACGTAGGCGGCATAGACGGGCACGGCCCACTCATTCGCCGCGCCGCGAAGAGGGGCGGAACGAGCGTCTTCCCAGTCGTAGCCTTCCCTGTACAGGTAGTCGATTGTGCGCAGAATGCGCCGCACGCCGTCTTCGCCGGTGGGCGAGCCTTCGAAGCCGGGTCGTCGCAGGACGCTGGACAGCGCATCGACTCGATCGGCATCCGAGAGCAGGCTGAAATTGGGCCGCAGTCCTAGGTGACTACCGTGCTGTCGCAGCACACCTGCAGCGAACGAGTGAAAGGTTGTCAGGTGGGTCCGGCGGCGCTTGTTGCCGAGCATCTTGGCCACGCGACTACGCATCTGGTCTGCAGCCTGGGTCGTGAACGTGAGTCCAAGGATCCCGAATCGCCCCTTGGGAGTGTCATCTACCAGCCTAGCGATCCGTCTGGTCAGAACGAGCGTCTTCCCGGAGCCGGGTCCGGCCAGCACCAGCAACGGGCCCTCGCCCCACTCGACGGCCCTGCGCTGACCGTCGTTCAGCCGAATGTCTTGCGTCATTGCCGCCCTCCTGCGAGCCGGACAGCAGTGCGAAGGATGTCTGCTACCGGGTCGGGAACGGGCTTCGGATCCTTCTCTCTGGTCATCAACTCCACGACTTCGGCGGCCAGCCTGGGCTTGCCCCGCTTGGGCTTGCCCCTGTGTCTCCTCGATCCATGGCCATATACTTCCTCGAAACCGTGGGCACATAGCATCGTTTCGACGTCCTTGTACGGGCTAACAAGTCGGTTGTCTATACACCCTTCGCCAAGCTTGCGCTTCAAGTCGCACTTGACTTGATGGCCACGGGAGTCATCGTCCACTACGCAGTACCACTCGATTCCCAGTTGGCCGGCGGCCTTGGCAAACATCCTGGCACCTATTTGGGCAAACTGCACGCAGCACACTCCCTCGCGCACGATGTCGATTCCCAGTGCTTCCGCCGCTCCCTCAAACAGAACGACTTCGGTTTCTCCTTCAACCAACAACCAACATCGCGCGAACAGCGTTTCACCCCGCGTCCGACGTACATGAACGTCAAACCGACGTTGCTCTTCCGCCTCCAATACTCCGGGATGGAGCCGAAACGACCGAACCGTACCACCTACATGCGCGAGGCGACGGATCTCCGTTGCGGTGACGCTGGCCAAGAGGTCGCCGCTGTGAGTCGCTACGACCTTCTGACCGGGCAGATCCCGGAGCACGCCCATCAGAGAGCGAATCGCGGACGGGTGAAGGTGGGCCTCCGGTTCCTCAAGGGCGATGACAGGCGTAGCGGCCGGGTCAGGGCCGGAGAGCTGGCTTCGCAGGTACGCGCCGAAGATCAGCAGCACAGCCAAGCTCTGCGTTCCTTCGCCTTGAAGCTCCACCGGTATCCTGGCACCAGACGAAGAAGCGAGAAGTACCTGAGCTCGCGACAGCAAGGAGAACAGCTGGGTCGGTAGCGCAGAGATGGCCACGCGGTCCTCGCCAGCGAGGTCAACAACCTTGGTAGCGTTCTCGTCAAGGTACTCCCGAAGCTCGCTCAGTGCCCGGTGGGCACTAATAACACGCGAGTTCAACGAGTCGAGCTCCGACTCCAGGTCCGCCCGGTCTTCCTCTGGTACGCCTGCCTCGGCCAGGAACGTCCGCCAGTAGCGACCCTTCGATATGAAGTGCTTTGATGCATCCCGGAGCGCCGACAAGTAGAAGGTGGGTACCAAGCGCTGCAAACTCCGAAGTGCCATGGTGTAGTTGTGCATAGGGTCGCCGTTCACGTCGAGGAAGGCCCAGTCCGTCCGAAACTCGGAGGCCGCGGGATCCCAGGAGGAAGTAACCTGGAGTTCTATTCGCTGATCGTCGGCGGCGAGCACTATGACGTCCTTCAAGTCAAAGTCGATTTGGTCGTCCCAGGGCGCAGTCGCCGAAGGGCCAAACACCAAGTTGATCTGGATCGGCGGCGCCGTTGTTGGCGTGGAGTCCTTGTTCGCCAAGTGGTAGTCATACTCCGCGAAGGGGTTCCGTCCACGGCCCGACAGGCGGTACAAGCAGAGTCGGATGGCTTCGAGGAATGCTGTCTTTCCGGTATTGTTCTCGCCGATCAAGACCGTGGTTTGGTCTAGGTCGACAGTCACGTCCTTGATGCACCGGAAGTTCTGGATTCGGACTTGAGCAAGTTGCATGGCTGTCAGCCTACCCGGCCCGTGGCAACAGCGTGTACCCGGCCGCCACCAGTGCCTGCCGGAACGCCTCCACGGAGCCACTCATGGCGGACTCGACGGCGGCCAGCAGCTCCTCCAGCGCGGCTTCGGCGTGGGAGATGGCGAGCCGGTCGGTGGGGGTCGGGGCACCCAGTGCGCTGTTCAGCTTGCGCATGGGGGCGCGTACGCGGTTGACGACGGCGGCGCGGCCGCAACCGCCCTGGCAATCGGGGCCGGTGAAGAGGTGTTCGTTGAGAGCGGTCAGCTGGTCGCGGAGCTCCCTGCCCTGCTCCCGGAGGGCGGACAGGTCGTCGTCATCGTCGGGCCACCACGCCAGCACATCTTCCACGGCTTCGATCATATCTTCAAGCCGGTCGGAGGCATGGGAGGCCGCCGAGGCGAGGCGAGCGGCTTCCAGCTGGATGGCGATCCGCGCTCGACGGTCGGCGGTGGAGATCGCTAGGCGCGGGTCGGCCACGACTTCCACGCTGCCCTCGGCGACATGCTCGCCCGCCTCCACGTGCACGGCGTAGCGGCCCGGCAGGACCCACGGCCCGGCCTCGTCGCCGGTCTCGCCGTCGTCGTCGGGCAACGCCATGCGCAAGTCCCATACGACTCGGTTCAGACCAAGATCGGCGCTCCCGGCGAAGGTGCGCACCACCTCTCCAGCACTGTCCAGGATTGAGAGCTGCGGCGATGTGGGTGTGGCCGCTTCGCCGATCCAGTAGTGGAGGAGGGCGCCGTAGGGTCTCCGCTCGCCCATGAACATGGCGTGGCCAGTGGAGCGGTAGCCCTGGGCTTCGGCTTCCACGTACTGGATGGCGGGGGCGGACGGGAAGACTCGCAGCGCGTCGTCCGCGGCGGTGGGGTCGGCGGCCATCGCTCGCAGGGGGCGGATGTCGTCGATCACGTAGGCGGCGCGACCGTGGGTTCCCACCACCAGGTCGTGGTCGCGGGGGTGCACCACTAGGCCGCGCACCGGCGCTGGGGGCAGGCCGTTCCGCCACTCGATCCACGACGCGCCCCGGTCCAGGCTCGCGAAGAGGCCGAACTCGGTGCCGAGGAAGAGAAGGTTCGGCTCCACCGGGTCCTCCTCGATGACGTGGACGAAGCCCCAGACGCCGTTGCCGACATCTTCGCGGACGCCGATGCCGCCGTCGCCCACGCCCAGGGGTTCCCAGCTCTGCCCGTAGTCCTCCGTTCGGAAGGCGTAGGGGGTCCAGTTGCCCCGCCGATGGTCGTCGTAGACCACGTAGGCGGTCGCGGGGTCGTGCTTGGAGGGCTCCACGTGGGGCGCCCAGGTGGCGGGAGGGACGTTGGGTACCCGGTCGCCCACGTTGGTCCAGGTGGCACCGTCGTTGCGGGTGAGCTGCACGTTGCCGTCGTCGGTGGTCGCCCAGATCAGCCCCCGCTCCAGACGACTGGGCGCGATGCTCAGGATCGTGGTGTGGGCTTCGGCCCCGGAGGCGTCGATCGTGAGTCCGCCGCTCTCTCGGTGGCGTTGCTTCTCGGGGTCGTTGGTGGTGAGGTCGGGCGAGACGATCTCCCACGAAGCGCCCCGGTCCCGGGAACGGTGGACGTACTGGGAGCCCAGGTAGATCGTGGTGGAGTCGAGGGCGTCCACGGCGAGGGCCGCGTTCCAGCTGAAGCGCAGCGCGGCACCGTCGGGATGGACGGGGGTGATGTCGCGCCGGTTCCCGGTGGTCTTGTCGAAGCGCACCAGACGGCCGCCTTGGGCGAGGGAATAGCCGTATCGGACATCGCCGAAGTCGGTCATGACGGCGAACCCGTCGCCGCTGCCGACTCGGGTCCAGTGCAGGTTCATGATCCCCCGCTGGGCCCACACCGTGGACGGGCCGAACCACGAGCCGTTGTCCTGCAGGCCGCCGTAGACGTTGAAGGGTGTCTCCATGTCCACGGCGATGTGGTAGTACTGGGCCAGCGGGAGGTTCTCGACGAAGCGCCAGGTGTCGCCCCGGTCGTAGGTGAAGGCGATCCCGCCGTCCTCGCCCAGGATCATGAAGCGGCTGTCGTCGGGGTGAATCCACAGCTCGTGCACATCTCCGTGGATCGTCTGGCTGGGCACCACGGTGCGGAAGTTGCGTCCCGCGTCCTCGCTGACCTGAATCGCGCTGTGGAGGCTGTAGAGCCGGTTCTCGTTGGTGGGATCGACGCGCAGGTCGGCGTAGTAGAAGGGTCTGGGCGCCACGCCTCGCCGGTCGCTGATCGTCCGCCAGCGCGCGCCTCCGTCGTCGGAACGCAACAGTGCGCTCCGCTCGGCTTCCACCAGCGCGTACACCACGTCCGGGTTGGAGTGGGAGACGGCTACGCCGATCCGCCCCAGCTCGCCGGGCGGCAGGCCGTCCTCTGGTCCGAGGCGCTTCCAGTCGGCGCCGCCGTCGTGGGTGACGTACAGCCCGCTTCCGGGTCCGCCCGAGCGGAAGAACCACGGCCAGCGCCGGAACGACCACATCGCCGCGAAGAGCTTGTCCGGGTTCTCCGGGTCGATCACCAGGTCCGCCACGCCCGTGCCCGCGTCTATGTAGAGGGCCCGTTCCCACGTCTCGCCGCCGTCGGTGGTCTTGTAGACGCCGCGCTGCTCGCCGTCGCTCCACGCTGGTCCCATGGCGCCCACGTACACCGTGCGGGGGTCTTCGGGGTGGATGACGATGCGATGGATGCGCTCCGAGCGCTCCAGGCCCATGTGCCGCCAGGTGTCGCCGCCGTCGAGGCTGCGGTAGACGCCGTTGCCGACGCCCGCCGAGTTGCGTGGGTTCCCCTCCCCCGTGCCGGCCCACACCACGTCCGGGTTCGACTCCGACACTGCAACGGCGCCGATCCCCAACACCGGTTGCTCGTCGAAGATCGGCTGCCAGGTGAGCCCGCCGTCCCGAGAGCGCCACACGCCTCCGGTGGCCGTGCCCACGTAGATCACCGTCGGGTCGCTCAGGTTGACGGCTACGTCGGAGACGCGCCCGCTCATCCCCGCCGGCCCGATGCTGCGGGCGGTCATGGGGGCGAAGTGGGCTGCGGAGATGGGAGGCGGGGACTGGGCGTGGGCGGGGGTGGGGCGGCCCAGCGCCACAGCCGAGGCGACGAGCGCGGCAAAGCATGCTGCCGTGTAAGCACTGTGGTTCATGGTTCCTGTCCGTGGCAGTTGATGGTCATGACTCCGTGACGTGTCTATTTGAGCAATACGCTTCTCATCTTGTCAGCAAGACGTTTCGCATCCTGAAAATACCGCATGATCTCCGCCATACTGATTTTCGTCGTACGTCCGTGTGCGATGAGATGTCGATTGCCAACGATACTATTGATGCTTTCCTTGATCTGGCCACGGCAAAACCCCTCCAGCTGTCTCGCCGCGTCTTTGTCGAACGTCCGAACTAGATTCACCATGTTTTCCGCCTTTGGGCTCCGAAATCGATCAAGCTGTGACATCACATAAGCGACCACCGACGGCTCGGCTCGCCGAAGCGTGTACGTCGTCATGACCTCCCGACATGTGGCTTCAAGATAGGCAGATGCCCAAACCGTCAATAGCTGAGCAACTTGCGACCTGTTGTGTTCGGAAAGCTCCAAGCTACCAAGGTCCCTCTCCATGTCATCAAATGCCGCTTCCAATCGATGGCTGTCCCCGAAGCTCATGTCACACCTCCGTACGCTTCGCTGGCAATCTGAATTCGTCTGTGAACCCGTTCCTTATCTGTGGTGTCGAACTTGTAGAGCTGCTCTCTTTCTAGTTGGCGCAGTACCTCCTGATGGGCCTCTTGCAGCACGTCGCCATCTCTGATCGGTCCCGCTTGTAGCCGCCGCGCAAGTCCAACCATCACGGCATCAGCAACCGATACGTTAAGGCTCCTCTGAGGCCTCAGCGCCTCCGCACCGAGGTAACCGGCAATCACTCCCACCACTTCCCGAAAACGGTCGCCGAGCGAGCGGCACACGTCCTCGCCGGGATTCATGTGCTCTTCCATAAAGTCGTTCAAGAACTGCTTCATTGGCCGCTCGTACACGTCCAGAGAATGACTTAGTGCCAAGAATCGCAGGATGATCTCCTCGTCCTTCCTGCGGTTGCTGTTCGATCGGTACAGCTTCCTCCACGAGGCATCCTGCGCCAACTGTCCAAGTAAGTCGTTCAGTTGCCCGCGATACACGCACGCTCGTATTTCTTGGGGCATAAGTCTAGTGCCTCCCATATTCAGCCTCTCGAATACAGAATACACTGAACTCCGATCGTCGCTCGGCTGGAGTTGCTCAAATATCGTGGCACGGATGAGCGACTCATCGAGGCGACGCCGGTCGGGGGCCAGCAGGCTGTCGTAGGTCACGCCTGCAAACTCTCTCGATACTCCAACGAGACCGAATCTCTTGTTTCCAAATAGGCCATGGTAGTACCGTTCCAGGGTCACCAGCCGTTGCTGTCCATCAACGACCATCAGCCTCTTTGTGTCCGGCTCCCTGAACAAGAAAATACCCGGGACGGGCAAGTCGAGGAGGAGCGATTCGATAAACCGCGACGCCTGCTTCTGACTCCACACAAACTTGCGCTGGAAGGAGGGCACAAAAATATCTTGGTCCATGCGGCGGACAAGGGATTCAACTGGTATGTCGGCACCGTAGCTCCTGATGGCGTAACGCAGGGTGTCTCCGAACTCCTCGTCGCCGTCGCGTGGGTCAACGACCTCCGGGGGTCCAGTGTTGTGGGGTTCGTGGGTTGTCACCATTGTCGACTCCATTGCTGCTGCGGGGAACGGTATGTCGGTACCTTGAAGGGAACGTCGGCTACTGGACTGATTGAAGGTACGCGATCCCGAACCGATGTCAACCCCCCGCCCGGCTCACCAATCTCATCCACCTAGACCGCCGCCCGGATCGCGGCCAGGAACTCATCCAGCGTCTCGACTCGAGCGGGAACCTGGGTTGCAACGGCCCGCATCGGCACTGCTAGTTTGTAGCGACGCTGATTCCGCGTCGCTTCGTCGTCGGCCAGGACGCCGGCTTCAAGCATCTTGGGCAGGACCTTGCCGAAGAACTGGCGAGCCTGCGTGCCGCACTTGCGTCTGAACACATCCTCGTGGACATGAGTGGTGCGGATGAATGCCCTGAACGCCCGCTCGGCCAGTCGGGTGTCGTTGTCGGGCTCGACCCATACCTCTTCCGGCTTGCCTGGCGACTCCTCCACTCGGAATCCGACACCGCGCAACGCTTGTCGCACATCGGAGGGCACGTAGATGCCGTGGCCCCCGCCTCGTATGACGCTGGTCACAGTCCCGCCTCGAATGGCGGCACCGGCCGCCCCGAATCGCTTGGACCACGATAGCTCTTGCATCGTACACTCCTCGAACCGAGAACCGGCAAGGCGCGCACCGTCCAGGGACGTGCTCAGGAACTGGCACTGCTGGAACCGAACGTGGCCCAACTGGCGTCCCTTTAGGGAGTCCTGCGGGAAGACGAAGCCGGTGAGGTCCGTTGGCTTGTCGTCGTCGATCGCCTCAAGCAGTCGCACAGCCAGAGCCCCCGCGTTTTCGACGATGTACGAGCTTGGATGAGCGCGTTTCACAAGCCATTGAAGCGCCTCCAGGAACATTCTGGGATCGACCCCCCGTCGCTTTGCAGCGTTGACGGCCGAGTCGGCCGCCAAGCCGGGCAGGATTCGCTTACGCAGGTAGTCGTCCAGGTCTATTCGAACATCGCTCAACCCAGCGGCAGCCGTGAATATCCTGCCTAGCCCTTCACCGAGGTAGTAGCTCTGGAAGTCCTCGTGGTCGAATCCATACCGAAGCCCACGCAAAGCAAGCACCGAGTGTTGTGTGACCCGCTCTTTGATCTGACGCACGATGCTCGGGTCCTTGTCGCGGTCGGTTGCGAACAACTCGGCCACCAGCTCCAAGTAGTCCCTCCGAAGCACATCGGTGGACGTGATCCACATCTCCTTGGCGACCTCGGCCAGCAGACCGTGGTGCTCGTCGGTGGTCATCAGCGGCTGGCGGGGGCTGCCCGATCTGTCGATCCACTTCTCCCGGGCCTCGCGAGCGACGACGCTCTCCACGAAGCTGTGGAAGTAGTCGTACGGCTCCTGCTCCAGGCGTTCCAGCAGCCCGCCTGCCTCCCCTTGTTGGGATACGTCGATCAGTCTCTTTACCAGGACGGCCCGGGTCAGCACGGGATGCTTGACGCCCGTCCTGTTCTCGACCCGCTCGTACATCTGGGGGCCGTCGCTGACGCCCCGCTTCCGCGCATACTCCAGGAACTTCTGGCGGTTCCACCTGCCCAGGCTAGTCCTCGCGTAGTCCACCGACACCGACTGGTCCTGGATCGCGTCGAACAGCTTCGCTTGAGTTTCCAGGCTCCCATACTCGAAGTACGCCTTCCGGGCCGCGACCAGGATCGAGCCGCTGGACTGCAGGTCGCGAATCAGGTTGCTCAGCGCCGATATGGCTTCTCCCGAGGAACGCTCGACAAACATTTCCTCGAATCCGTCGAACGCCGGCACGACTATGCGCATTCTAACGAGTTCGATGAAGGCGTCGTAGTAGAAGAACGGGAAGCGGAGCTTGTTGGACAGTTCCGCAACTACAATGTCGTCGAAGCTCAGGAACGTCCGGCCGCCCAAGCGGATCGGCACCAGGAGCCAGTTGGCGTCCTTTCGCTTGTAGCACTGGGCCTGCCGACGGGCCATCCAGTTGATAAGCGTGGTCTTGCCTTCGCCAGCGTCGGACGTCAAGTAGTGGACGCTGGTCGTCCCGGTCGTTCCCCTGAGCCGCTTCAAGACGTCCAGGCCAACGTCGGATATCTCTTGATCGGCGTCCTCCGGGGCGTCGTTGACACGATCCAGCAACCGGCCCGAGGGAGCGACGTAGTACGGCTCGTCCTCTACATGCTTGAGGATGCGATCGGCAAGCAGGGGTACCCGGGCGATCCGTTGGACGAGCCACTTGGCCGCAGACACTCTCCCGCCGTTCTCGACGACGTAGACCTCGCCCAAGGAGTCTTCCAGCGACGCATGGACCAACTCGTCCCAAATCTCAACTAGGACCTGGCCGTTGGACACGTCCAGATTAGATGCGTCGTCCGCGAAGCTTCGCAGCACACGCTCAAACTCGCCAACTGTCATTCGGCACCTCCCATGGCTCATGACTTGGTTACGCCCGCGACCTAACCCTTCTATTGTCGCATCGATGTGGAGGGCTGTCAACCGGGACTGGCTGGACTGCCCGACATGGCCTGCCTGCTGCGTCTCCCGACCTTCAACCTGCGTTGGGTTCTTGTTACCTTTTTAGGGGCCCACCAGCTCGCGGAGTCGAGCCGCGACTTCAGCCAGTGAACCGCAAGAGGAGAAGCTCGGGATGCCAATCAGAGGACAGCAGATCACAATGTTCATCGACTACGACAACGTTGACCAAAGGGTTAGACAGAGGGGGGTGGACAGGGTGATACGTGCAGTGCTCCAGCAGATGCCAGGAGATGCTTTGCCAGTCGGCACCGAGGTCCTCGCCAGAATCTACGGAGGCTGGTACGATCAGCAGCAGTTGTCGCCAGCCGCCCGTGCACTGGAACAAGACATTGGAGGTAGCTTTCCGACCGTCGTTTCCCTGTCCACGCTGGGACACCGCAGCGTCAGCGTCTCCGTGGAACTCGCACGCTCGCTCTCAATTAGTCCCTCCTCAACGATGATGAACACCTACCGCATCCGGGGAGTACCGCCGAACCTCCGTCCCCACAGCTATCCCTTCAATGGATGCGCCAAGTCCGAAGGCGGCTGTCCTCTCCACGGGACTTACGAGTTTCTGGAACGGAGGCGATGCCCGGAGCCGGGGTGCTCGGTGCGACTGAGGAACGTGATCATGCAACCGCAGCAGAAGCTGGTGGACACCATGCTGACGGCCGACCTGCTGTACGCAGCGATGCGACGGCCGACGACTGTCATCGTGGCGAGCAACGACGACGACCTCTGGCCCGCCATTCACTCCGCGGTCAACCTCGGCACCACGGTGCATCACGTGCATCCTAGAGCGGGACGACGCACCCCGGAAGTCTACCGCTCGACAGTGGCCCGGAACTACTACCAGTACTCGTTCTGATCGATCAGCGGCCCCCCTCGCGGCTGTCGCCCCGGCCTACTCGCCCGGCTCGGCGCCGTCGAACAGCTCCTCCACCAAGTCCAGCTTCGTCCTGACTTCGGGGGAGAACGTCGATGGGTCGGCGTGCTCCACAAGGCGATGCAGGATGGACTTCCGGAGCAGCATTGGTCGATCGGATTGGTCGGCGAGGCGACGGAAGAACGCCTCCGCGAGGTCGCTGAGCTTGGTGGTCGCCGACTTCGCGTTCCAGATGAGTCGGCGTTCGTCGTCGCTAGCGTTCTTCCAGGTGGCGAAGTCGCCCTGGTTGGCGTCGAATACGCGTTCGAGGACCAGCTGGTCGAGGATGTCGGCGGCCGTTTCCGTAAAGAGGTCAAGTTGCCCGTGGTCAGTGTAGCAGATCTGGACGTAAAGAAGCAGCAACTCCGGCGAGACGAAGTAGTTCTCGACTTCGTAGCGACGCCAGCGAACGATGCGCAGGCCAGAAGGCAGCGACTCCGAGGCACTGCCAGATGATCCGGCCGGGACCGACGGCACATCGCGGCCCGCTCTTGCGTCGCCGTCCAGTATGGCCAGACCCTGCAGGCCGTCCACCATGCCCCGCAGTGCACCAAAGTGTTGCCTGGGCGTCAGCCCGAATCCCTGCTCAGCGCGGTCCAGACTAGCTTCCAACCCTGTGCCCGTATGGTTGTCCCGGACGTAGTAGACGTTGGCGCGCTCGTCCCACTTCGCGGCCACGGGATGTTCCAGCCGCTCCGCCATCGCCCTCAGGATGTCGAAATCGGTCGTACCCTCTACATACAGCGCATAGCCCCTCTGCTTGGCCCTCACGTAGTGTTCCGCGCCGTAGTGCCGAAGAGCCCGACGCCCCGAGCTCGCGTTCGGAAGGGGCTCCGCACGCCCGCCCACGAGCAGCGTAACGACCCCGTGAGCGGCGGCCTCGTCCAGCATCACTTCCGAGTGGGTAGCCATGACGACTTGGGACGCCCTCTTCGCTGCCACGTCGCGCAACAACACGTACGCCTGGCGCTGCCGAAGTATCTCCAGATGGGCGTCGGGCTCGTCTACAAGCAAAACGTTCCTGCCGGGCAGATGTAGGTAGGCCAACAGCAAGAGCATCTGCTGAAGGCCCCGCCCCGCCAGTGACAAGTCCATCGGCTGCTTGACGCCCTCTTGACCGTACATCAGATCGATGCTGCCCCGGACGTTCCCCGCCGGCACCTCCAACTCTACCGAGAAAAGCCGCTTCATGAGGCCAGTGACGGTATCCCAGTCCCTGGTCGAGTGCTGATGTACGGTCATACAGAGATTGCGAAGCACCTGCGCCGTCTGTCCCTGCCCAAGCAGCACGCTAACACGGCCCGGCTGGAGAATCGGCTCCTCCGCCTCGAGCCCAGACATGGGATAGAGCAGTTCCACGTTGACCTTGGAAGCGGTCTTGATGGCGTCGAGCCGTTGGAGCGTCTCCGGCCCCGGCCAGCAGTACGCGATGTCGTCGCCTTGATTACGAAACCGCATCTCCACCGGCACAACCTCGTCGTCGTGCCAGACACCGGCCGTGATGGTGAAGTGGACGTTCGCCGCACCCCGACGGACCACCATGTCGTGCCAATAACACCGGGTGCGCGGCACCGGCACCGCCACGATGTTGAGCCGGTTCAGAGCCGTGGCGGTCCGCTTCTTCGGTGGCGATTCCCCCTTCGCGACGAACCAGGTCTTGACCGCGTGCGACCAAAGCGCGATCGCCTGCGTCACGCTGGTCTTGCCGCAGTTGTTCGGGCCAACGAGGACGGCCGACTGGCCCAGCTCGATGCGTTGCTCCGCTCCGAACCGCTTGAAGTTCTCGACTTCAAGGTAGTGGAGGGGTCTCACTTGGCAAGGTCCTTGCGGACTTCCAACGCTAGGTCGGCGTAGTGGCTCAGGCGCCAGAGGTCGTGGTCATGGATGTCCTTTAAGACGCCCTCGATCTTTTCGGAATCGATCCTGGCCACTCTTTCCTCGAGGAGATCTACGAGGTGCTCGGCGTAGATGCGACAGACTTCCTCGTAAGCTTCGTGGAACTTGATGACAGCTTCGGCGGCGTCCCGGGCGTCCTGTCGCTTGAGCGAGATGACGGGGAGATCGTGAGTCATGTTGGCCTCCGCACATGGTTGATGTGGTCGCTGATCTCTAATAGTCGTGCCGAATCGGCACCATATTCCGTTGTACGAAACCGTCAGGCTTGACCTCTATCCGGCCGCTGGGCGAAACCACGATCCAGTCCCCTGGCCGTGCGACGAATCGGAGGTCGCCGGTCTCGTCAGCTGCGCCGATCCATGGAGATCGCTCGCTGGTCAGGTCGCAAGCAACCTGCCAGATGTCGCCGACCCTTCCTTCTAACCACTCACTGGTCTCCCGAAAGTCGGGGTCGTCAGACAGCTGAGGCACGCGGATGGCACGATGGGTGGCGATGTACAGGTCGGTTGTCATTCTTGACTCTCCCTGGCGGTCGCGGACTCGTTGGTTAGAGTAGAGTATGGCGACTGGTGCCGGCCGGCGCAAGTACTCCGTTATGTCGTCGGATCGACGGCATTCGTGTGGGAGTGCCACCGAGCCGCGACGCTTAGCGCGATGCTTGCATTTCAGGCGTTCCCAGCTGGTATGTGACTTGCCGGATGTAGTTGCAACAAACGGGTTCGGACATGCTTGCGCAGGCAAACCCTTGTCTGCGGCGTTCTCGTACCGTATTGTTGATTCGGCCGCCGGGGCACGATGCCGGGTGGCACTTCGAGTCCCAAGCACCTCCCTGCCCGTCACCATGACACGAGATCGCTTCCTCCAACTCCTCCGCGATATCAGGACCGGAAAGTGGCGCGGCACTCGAGCACCCCACAAGCCGCTGCTTCTGCTCCTGTCTCTGGGCCGTGTAGTGAAGGGCAGCGATAGGTTGGTTCGCTACGCCGATATAGCCGACGACTTGGCGAAGCTGCTCCGTGAGTTCGGCCCGCCCCGTCAGGCGGTTCGCCCGGAGTTCCCCTTTGGCAGGCTTCGCAACGACGGACTTTGGGAGATCCCGGGCGACTCCGTGCTCACGGTAACGGCGAGCGGAGACGTAAGCCCGAAGGAGATGAGAGAGTTGGGCACTCGCGGAGGCTTTCCAGAGGAAGTATTCACGCTGCTCCAGTCCAGCACTGACCTTGTCTTGCACGCCGCCCAGGGACTTCTGGCCATGCACTTCCCGCCATCCCTCCACGACGACATCCGACGAGCAGTGGGGCTTCCTCGGGACTGGAGCACGTTGTGGCCTGACTTGGGTGCTTGGAACGAGAGGACCGTGGTCCGGGAGTCCCGGGACTCCACGTTTCGAGACAAGGTCTTGAAGGCGTACGAACACCGATGTGCGATCTGCGACCACGACATCCGACTCGGCGACCGAGTCTTCGGATTGGAAGCGGCACACATCCAGTGGCACTCCCACAAGGGACCCGACAAAGTATCGAACGGGCTCGCGTTGTGCGTGCTCCACCACAAGGCACTGGACCGCGGCGCACTCGGTTTGGATCGCTCGACCCGGAACACGCATGTCCTTGTCTCCGATCACGTGAGCGGCGACAGCCCATCGGCCAACCTGCTGATCGATCTCCATGGCAAGCCTCTACGTGGGCCGGTTACGCCAGACAAAGCACCGTCACGGGTCTTTGTGAAGTGGCACCAGCAGCAGGTCTTCCGTGCACCAGCAATGAGGGATGGCGGCTGACGCTTCCAGCCTGGAGAAGCAGCGCGAGGTCAAATCCCCTTCACTCCCCATCCCCCAGCACCATCTTTAGCCCATCGGTGCGGAGCACCACGGTCACCAAGTCCCCCGGCTCGGCGCCGACGGCCTCCATGGCTTCGCGCAGGCGTCCCATCTCCGGGCCGTTGGGGTCGTAGGAGCGCCAGATCAGGGAGGCGGCGTCCACTCCGGCGGGGTCGGCGAAGGGGAGCTTGGCGGACTGGTCGGGTGCGACGTCGAAGTGCTGGGCCACGGCGATCGACACCTTCTGGCTATTGCCCTTCAAGTGGTGCTCGCCGACCACAATGTGGAGCGCCGGGTGGCCGTCGGGGATCCACACCACGTCTCGGGCCTCGTAGAGCGGCTGTGGGGGGACGAACGGCGTCTTGACGACTCGCACCATTCCGTTGCTGACCTCGAACTTGCGGGTCGCCAGGTAGTTCCGGACGGTGGCCGGCAGCACTTCGAACTGGTCCGGAATCTCCCGCAGCAGCTCCTCGGCAGGGGCCTCGCCTCCGGCACGCTTGATCCGCTTCACGAGCTCGGCGACCACGCCTTCGTAGGGGCTGTCGGTCCACTCCACCAACCCCCACTTGTCCTTGGTGAGGCGAGCGAAGAGGGGGTCCGACGACAGCAGGCTCGACAGCGTCGTGTTGTCCGGCAGGCCGGCGGCCTTCGCCAAGTCGGGTCTCGTGACAGGTTCGCCCAGGGTCTCCAGGGTCGCGAAGACCCGTGCCCGCCGCGTGTCTCGGAGCATCAGGTAGTCGTCGATCCGCACCAAGCCCGCGTTCCGCACTGCCAAGTCCCATCCGTGGGTCGATCCGTCGGCGGCGGTCTCCAGCAGCGTCTCTTCGTCCACGATGCCGGCGTCGTTGGCGCACGAGGGGGCCATCGACCGCACCCGGTCCACCAAGTCGAGAAACTTCAGGTCGCCTACGCCCCACTCCATGCGCTGGTAGCCGGCGACCGCCATCACCGCAACTTCGGCGGCGACCCGGTACTCCTCCGGCGCATCGCTCGCCAGCAGCTCCAGCATACGGTCGACCTCCTGCTCCTCCGCCGCGCACCCGATCTTGCTCCGCATCCACTGGGCGGCTTTCCGCAGCTCGTGGCCGACCTGCTCCTCCACCACGATGCGGAGGTTCGCTTCCAGCTGTCGCGCGCGCTCGCGGCTCACTCCGAACTCGGTGCCGAGGACCTCCAGCTTCTCCGGGTCGCGGGCGTAGGTCCGCTTGAGCGCCACGGTGCGGCGGCGGGGGTCCAGCGCGGCCACGGCCTCGGCGAAGAGGGCGCCGACCTGGAACGGCGGCGGGGCCACGTCGCGCTCGGGCGACAGATCGACCTCGTCGGCGACGACCGCGAGGCCCGACTCTCGAAGGAGCGCGTTGAAGTCCAGGTCGACCAAGTCCGCGAGCGTGTCGGCCCCGTGGTGCACGACGGCGTGTCCGACGAGACGGTCCATGGCTTCGCGGTACGTGGGGATCGGCGCGGAAATGGGTGCCTCCTGTGGTCGCGTGACGCTCCGGGTCGGCTCCGGCGCGGGGGCGGAAGTCGGCCGCTAGTGCGGCAATAGAGTTTCCGCCGCGAGAGGCTGTCAATACGTGATGCTCCGTTGGGACACTGGACCTTAGATTTGGGACATTCTTCCCGCGACGGAACCCTCGATTTCCCGCGACGGAACCCCCGATGAGCCACCGCACCGCACGGCGCACCCACTCCTTTACCGAGTCCTTGATCCGCGACATGACCCGGGTCGCGCGCAGGCACGGGGCGGTCAACTTGGCCCAGGGCTTTCCGGACTTTCCGGCTCCGCAGATGCTCAAGGACGCGGCCTGCCGGGCGATCCAGGACGACGTGAACCAGTACGCCGTCACCTGGGGTACGCCCTCCCTCCGGGCCGCGCTGGCTCGGAAGTACCGGGAGTGGTACGGGATGGAGGTGGACGAGGAGCGGGAGATCACCGTCTGCTGCGGCGCCACCGAGGCGATGGCCGCGGTCATGCTGGCGCTGGTGGACCCGGGCGACGAGGTGATCGTCCTGGAGCCCTTCTACGAGAACTACGGACCCGACGCCGTGCTCTGCGGAGCCAAGCCCGTCTACCTGAGGCTGGTGCCGCCCGACTTTCGGCTCGACCCGGAACGGCTGCGCGCCCTGGTGACCGAGCGGACGCGGGCGATCGTGGTGAACACGCCCAACAACCCGACGGGCCGGGTCTTCGGGCGCGACGAGATGGAGTCGGTGGCCCAGGTGTGCCGCGAGCGCGACGTGCTGGCGTTCACCGACGAGATCTACGAGCACATCCTGTACGAGGGCGAGCACGTTCCGCTGGCGACATTCCCTGGGATGCGGGAGCGGACGGTGGTCGTGTCCGGGCTCTCCAAGACGTTCAGCGTGACGGGATGGCGGATCGGGACGATCGTGGCGCCGCCGGAGCTGACGTCGGCGATCCGCAAGGTGCACGACTTCCTCACCGTGGGGGCGCCAGCGCCGTTGCAGGAGGCGTGTGCCGTGGGGCTGGACGGCCTGGGACGGGACTACTACCAAGGGATGACGCGGGCCTACGCCAAGCGGCGGGACGTGCTGCACGGCGGTCTGGTCGAGGCGGGCTTCGAGTGCGTCAAGCCCGAGGGCGCGTACTACGTCCTGGCCGGCTTCTCGGAGCACGGCAGGGGAATGGACGACGTGGCGTTCAGCCGGTGGATGGCCAAGGAGTGCGGGGTGGCGCCAGTGCCGGGCTCGTGCTTCTTCGGCCGGTCCGAGGACGGGAGCGGATTGGTGCGCTTCGCCTTCTGCAAGCGGACCGCGACTCTGGAGCGGGCCGTGGAGCGGTTGCGGGAGTTCTTCGGCTAGGCGTAGGCGACCCAGGCGGCCCAGGCGCTCACGCCGGGACCTCCGCGTCCGCCAGTGCTTCCCCCTCCCTGTCGATGTCGGAGGCCGCCACGTGCAGCCTGTTCGCCCCCTCTACGGGCGGACTCCAAAATAGCCGGGTCTGCATCGGGGCGGCCAACTCGGCGAACCTAGCTTCTGCGGTGGCCGAGCCGGGACCGAGCCTCGTATGATGGGGGGTCTCCCGGCAATTTGCCTCCATTTTGGTAGCAAAACGGAGGCATGGAGGCAAAATGCTAGGCTGGGGGTAAGTGGCTAAGCCGCGTTCGCCGCCCGGACCAGCAACTCGTCGCCGGTCTCGCACTCCACCACCGCATCGCCCACCAGGTCAAGCTGGTCCGCACCCATCGACCGCACCAGTCCTGCCAGCCTCTCCCCCGTCCGAGCCCCGAACCGCCGCGATGCTTGCCGCACCACCAGTGCCCGGCTCAAGTCCCGACCCAGCTCCCGGCCCTGCTCAAAGCCCGCCTGTCGGTGACGCTCCGCCCACTCAGCGTATCCCATGTCCGTGTCCTCCTTCAGGGGCTATGCCCAGTTGCCGCCCGCACCAGCAGCTCGTCACCGGTCTCGCACTCCACCACCGCGTCGCCCACCCGGTCGAGCTGCTCCGGAGTCATCGGCCGCACCAGTCCCGCCAGCCTCTCCGCCGTCCGAGCCCCGAACCGCCGCAACGCTAGCCGCACCACCAGCGCCCGGTTCCGATCCAGACCCTGCTCAAAGCCCGCCTGTCGGTGACGCTCCGCCCACTCAGCGTATCCCATGTCCGTTTCCTCCTCCTCCAGTTCGATGATCCGTTCCGCGATGGTCTGGGTCGCGTCTTCCGGTGCGCCCGAGGCCCGCATCCGCTCCACGGTCCACATCGCGAACGCCTCCCGGAACGACTTGTGCTCGTCACCGCGGCACTGCGACGCCAGATGTTTGTACACTTCGGGGAAGTTCTCCCACGGTTCCCGCTCCAGTGCCGCCAGCCAGCCAAGAACCGCGTCCTCCCCTACTAACTGTCGCGGTTCTGGCGGCTGCAAGTCAACCACCAGGTGCTGGTGCGCCGTCCCAATCTCGGCAGTCGCACGGAGGACGGCAGGAGGCAGCTCCTCCCCGCGCACCAGCGCAGCAACGCTGGTCTCGGCGGTCCATCGCTCGGGGCCGGTGTGCACCACGTACGTCAGCACCAGGGGTATAGCGCCGCCGGGGTCGCGTAGCTCGGGGTTGGCGCGCATGGAGTCGAACACCGCCTCGGAGTAGCGCAGCGTGCGCAACGCCATCGACGAATCGACGGAGGACTGGAACTCGACCAGGAAGATCACCGTGCGCTGGCTGTTCTTGAACCTCACCCGCCAGCCGGCGTCGCCTAACCGCCGCTTCAGGTCCGCCCCGACGTTCTCGGTGGGGAAGGACTCGATCGTGGACAGGTCCAGTTCGTGGTGCCAGTCGCGGGCGAGCAGGCGCAACAGGGACCGGGTGGCGATTGGGTGGGAGAAGATGCGCTTGTAGCTCTGATCGTGACGCCGGGGGTCGGTGGGCGGGTCGGGAGCCGGAGCGGGAGTCGGCGAGGGAGTCGGAGCCGGAGTCGGAGCCGGAGTCGGGGCGGGAGAGTTGTTGCGGTTTCGGTCCATTGGCGGGGGCGTCTCGGCGTGGAAGGGAGCGCGACCGGGGGCGAACCGAAACGTTGTGCCCGCAAGATGGGCGTTTACATAGCTGGATCGGCCTTTTTTTTCGTGGGAGTACCCGAGCGCCCGGTGAAACCAATTCGGCGCACCGGCGTATCACCATGCACGAGGGCGAATTCTCCCCTCGTTACCTCTCTCTTCCTGACATCAGGAGACCATATAGATGAAGACCTTCACCAGCTGGGCGCGCGGCGTCCTGGCGGTTCTCGTGGCGGTTTCCGTCGCGACCGGGATCTCGGCCCAGACGCCCACCGAGATCGACACCGACGAGGCCGTGCGCCTCGAGACCAAGGCCCACGGCTACCTGGCCACGCCCGACCAGTGGGACCGGGCGGCGAACCTGCTCCGGCGGGCGGCCGAGTTCCGCTCGCCTGCGGACGGGGCGGCCGTGGACGACCTGCTGCTGGCTGCGCGCCTCTCCTTCTACGAAGGGGACGAGCGCCGGGCAGTTCGGGACTTCGAGAGCGCCGGGCAGCTGGCGCTCGCCCGTGGCGACGTGATCGTCGCGGCCAACGCGTTCACCGACGCAGCCTGGGTGGCTGGCAACCAGGGCCGGGGCGACCGGGCCCAGGGGTTGCTGACCAGAGCTCAGCTGCTCGCTACTTCTCCGCTCATTGAGGAAGACGAGCGGAACCATCTGCGGACGAGGTGGGGTGGGGTGGCCGGCATCCAGTAGGATCGCCGGGAAACGCGGTCTTCGGGCCGCAGCAACTGGCGGGGCGTTCCTTCGGGGGCGTCCCGCCGTTGCACTTTAAGGGGGGCTCCGCTGCTCGAACGGCTTCGCTGCTCGAAGGGGGCTCCGCTACTCGGCCTCGCGCAGCACTGTCAGCGGACCGGCGCGGGACCGTCCTTGTCCTCCGACGGCGCCCGCCAGGACGACGAGCCCCACCACCGCCAGCCAGAGCGAGGCCGCTGCACCGGCGGCAGGTCGGTAGGAGATGCCGAAGAGGCTCGAGGCGAGGAGCCAGCTGGCGGCCAGCGAGAGCACGCCTCCGGCCAGCGCCGCCAGGGCGCCCAGTGCGACGTACTCGCTCAGCAGCACCCAGCGCACCTGCCGGAGGCGCGCGCCCAGAGTGCGGAGGAGGGCGCCTTCGAGTCGGCGTTGCGCGCGGGTGGACGCCATCGAGCCGGCCATCACCACGAGCCCTGCCGCCGTGCACAGCCCTGCCAGGATGCGGATCGCGGCCACGACCCGGGAGAGGATCGCGTCGACGGTGGAGCGCACGGTGAACAGGTCCAGCACGGACACGTTGGGGTGCTGGCGCACCAGGGCCTCCTGAAACGCCAGCCGCGCCTCCTCCCGGGGCATCCTGGCCAGCACGACGCTGGTCCGGGGGGCGTCCTCCAGCGCTCCCGGCTCGAAGACGGCCAGGAAGTTGGCGTCGAAGCCGGCCCAGTCCACGTCCCTTATGTTGGCCACGACCGACGGGTACTCGACGCCCGCTATTCGCCAGACGATCTCGTCGCTCACGCCCACCTGCAGGTCCTCGGCGATCTCTTCCTCCAGGGAGACGCGGACGGGTTCCTCCGGTGAGGTGCGGACTGGCGCACCGGGCCTGGACTCGTCGTCGTCAGCACCTTCGGGAGGATCGCCCCACCAGTCGCCGGCCAGGATCGTCTCGTTGGCTTTGAGTTCGTTCCGGTAGGTGGCTCGGTGCTCTTGCCGCAGCACCCAGCGCGGCGGGCGGTTCTCCCGCACGCTGTCGGCCAGGAGGTCCTGCACGGCCTGCCCCTTCACGGCGGCGATCCGGGCGGTCACCACGGGCACTGGCGACGGGTCGCCCTCGGCTCGGCCCTCCAGAAGCGCCTGTACGTCGTCCTCCTGGTCCGGCTGCACGTCGAACACCAGCACGTTGAAGCCGTCCGGACCTCGGTCGAAGGAGAGTTCCCGGACCAAGTTGCGCTGAAGCTGGACGATCACGCCCACCACCAGCACGCCGAAGCCCAGCGCCAGGGTGACGGCCACGGTCTGGTTGCCGGGGCGGAAGAGGTTGGCGACGCCCTGGCGGGTCGTGTAGGCGGCGCGGCGCGGGAAGAACCGGCGGGTAGCCCAGGCGAGGCCCCAGGCGACGCACCATAGAACGGCGGCGACGGCGGCGAGCCCTGCTGCGAATGCCAGCCCAGCGGCCGGCGACGGGGCTTCGAAGAGGGTCAGCGCCAAGACGGTGACGGCGACGGCGGCGACCGCGCCCCATCGCGCCGGGTCAATCTCCGACGGGGATTCGGCGACGTGGCGGAGCGCCTGGAGGGGGGAAACCTTCCGCACTCGGAGGAGGGGCACGAGGGCGAACACCACGGCCACCCACGTTCCCAGGAAGAGGCCGAAGGCCACCGAACCGAGGGACACGGAGGACGCGACGGGCACGGGGAGCACTTCCCGGATCAGCCCCGGCAACCAACGCTGGACCACGAGTCCCCCGGCCACGCCGGCGGCCGATCCCAGCATCCCCATGGCGGCGGCTTGGAGCAGGTAGGTGGCGAACACCTGACGACGGGTGGCACCGACGCAGCGGAGAAGCGCCACCGCGTCCAGCTTGCCGCGCACATAGACGGCCACCGCGCTCCCTACACCCACGCCGCCCAGGAGGAGCGCCGCCAAGCCCACGAGCCCCAGGAAGTCGGCCAGGAAGTCGGCCGAGCGGGTTAGGGAGCGGGCTTGCTCCTCGGGGGTCCGCAACCCGGTGTCGGTGGCGCGCAAGAGCTCTTCGCGGGCCTCCTCCAGGTCGTCCGGGTCCACGCTTGGCGGGAGCCGCAGGTAGACGTAATGGCGCGCCAGGCTGCCTCGGGCCAGCAATCCGGTGTTCCCCAGGTCGTGGAACGCCACGAAGACTCTCGGGCCGACGGCGGTCTGAAAGCCGATGTCGGTGGGAAGGCCGTCCACGGTACCCACCACCTGGAACTCGGTCGTTCCCAGGCGAAGCCCCTGCCCCACCTCCATGTCCAGCTGGGCCAGGAGCGACGGGTCCACCAGCGCGGGCGGGCGGGGGTCCCGGCGGGCGTCGGGGGGATCGGGCGACTCGTCGGCGGACCGGGCATCGACGTTGCTGGCGGGCGCCGACAGTTGGTCCCATAGTCCTGGCGGGTCCGTGACCACCGCTCCGAAGAAGGGGAAGCCCGGCTCCACGCCCCGCGCCTGCACCAGCCGCGTCCGACCGCTCTCCTCGGCAAGCGCCATCGAGACCAGGCTGGTGACCCGGGCGGCGTCGGCTCCCAAGGCGACCAGCGAGTCCACCATCGCCTGCACCGAGTCCGGGGTGGGGCGGCTCCCGCTGAGGCGCGCGTTGGCTCCCAGCAGGCTGCGGTTCTCTTCCTGGATCGACCGGACCACGTCGTTCCGGAAGGAGTGCAGGGCGACCAGTGCCGCGACCCCCACGGTGATCGACGTCATGTAGACGCCCAGCCGCCGCAGCGTGTGCCTCCACTCGCGGGAGGCCATGCGGAGTGCGAACGGCGCCACGTTACTCGGGCTGCGCGATGCGGCCGCCCACCAGACGGATCACCCGTCCAGCGCGGGACGCCAACTCCAGGTCGTGGGTCACGAGCACGAGGGTCGTTCCGGCGTCTCGGTTCAGCTCCTCCATCAGCGCCGCCACCCGCTCGCCGGTCTCCGCGTCCAGGTTGCCGGTGGGCTCGTCGGCGAAGAGGATGAGCGGCCGGTTCGCGAAAGCCCGGGCCAGGGCGACCCGCTGCCGTTCGCCCCCGGAGAGCTGGACCGGGTAGTGGGTAGCGCGCCCGGCCAGCCCCACTCGTTTCAGCAGTTCGGCGGCGCGACGCCTTGCCGACCCGCCGCCGGGGAGTCGGTCCCGCCCCGCCAGCTCCAGGGGGACCAGCACGTTCTCCAGCGCGGTCAGCGTCGGCAGGAGGTGGAAGGTCTGGAAGACGAAGCCGATTCGGTTGACCCGAAAGCGCGCCCGTTCATCTTCCGTGAGGGCGTGGACGTCGCGCCCGTCCAGAAGGACCCTGCCGCTCGTTGGGCGATCCAGCCCCGCAAGGAGACCCAGCAGTGTCGTCTTTCCGCTGCCCGAGGGGCCCACGATCGCCGCGAAGGCGCGGGCTTCCAGCTTCAGGTCGACGCCCCGCAGCACCTCCAGGGGCTTGCCGCCGCTCATGAAGGTCCTGGACAGGCCCTGGGCCTCGATCATGGGACCGGTCGCTGGCCGGGAGTGGTTCGCCAGGGTCGTGCTCGCTCTCTCGCTGGGGGCGGCGGGCGGTGCGTGCGACGACCCGAATCCCCCTCCCCGAGCCGATCCGCCCATTGTCGCCGAAACATCTGAAGCTGTCGAAGGTTCGACGCCGGGTACAGCCCGTGAGCAGTCGGGCGCGGTCTCCCGCATCGTCTTTCTTGGGACCAGCCTCACCGCCGGCTACGGACTGGAGGACCCGGACCTGGCCTACCCCGGCCGGCTGGGCGCGCGGATGGAGGCGGCCGGCTGGCGGTACGAAATCACCAACGCAGGAGTCAGTGGAGACACCTCCGCCGGTGGACGAAGCCGCCTGCCCGGAGTGCTGGCCCACCACGGCGACGCACTGGCGGTGCTCTTTCTGGAGATGGGGGCCAACGACGGGTTGCGGGGGCGCAGCGTGGACGCACTCCGCGAGAACTTGGAGTGGATCGTGCGCGAGACTCGGAGCCGTCGACCGGAAGCGGGGATCGCGATTGCGGGGATGGAGGCGCCGCCCAACCTGGGTCCTCTGTACACCGACGCCTTCCGGGAGGTCTACCGACAGGTGGCGGACGAGGCGGGGGCGCTTTTCGTGCCCTTCCTTCTGGACGGCGTAGCCGCGGTGCCCGAGCTCAACCAGTCCGACGGGATACACCCCAGCGCAGAGGGCCATGAAGCGGTGGCGGCCCATGTATGGTCATACTTGGGCGACTGGCTGGCCGAGCGCTGCGAGGGGGACGGGGCGTGCTGACCGGCGGCGACGGGCGGCGACGGGCGGGCGGCGGCGCGGCCTCCCCGGCCCGGTGGGCGGCCCGGCTGCTGGGCGGACTGGCGCTTCTGCTGGCGGCGTTCCTGGCGGCGGGCGCGCTCTTGCCGAGCACGCTGGAAGTCACCCGTTCGGTCGAGATCGAGGCGCCCCCCGAGGTGATCTTCCCCCTGCTGAACGATCTGGAGGCGTGGGCCGAGTGGACGCCCTGGGGCGAAGTCGAGTCCCATGTGGAGGGGAGATCATCCGGTCCCGGCGCGCGTCGCTCGTGGGATGATCCCCGGATGGGCTCCGGCTCCCTGGTCATCCTCGATTCCGAGCCGCCCACGCGGGTCGCATACCTGGTCGAGGTGGAGGACGGCGCGATCCGCTTCGAGGGGGCGCTGAACGTGGAGGCCACCGCCGACGGGGCGGTCGTGGAGTGGAGCGAGTGGGCCGACGTGGGGTGGAACCCGCTGCTACGGTGGACCGCCCTGGCCATGGACGATTCCCAGGGACGGCAACTGGAAGAGAGCCTCGCTCGGCTCAAGGAGGTCGCGGAGTCGCGGTAGGGCCGGCGGCCTGTGGGATTGTGCAGCTTGGCGTTGGAGGGCTTACAACCTCTCCCTGGCGACTTCGATCAGCTCCTCGTTGGCTTCGGTCTGGCGCATGACGCGGAGCAGCTCGTCCATCGCGTCGGCGGGATAGGAAGCCGACAGCTGACGCCGCATCGCTCGGGAGACGAGGAGGGCCGGGTGGGAGAGCAGCAGCTCCTCCTTCCGGGTCGCCGACGCCTTGATGTCGATGGCAGGGAAGATGCGCCGGTCCGCCAGTTCGCGGCTCAGCACGAGTTCGCTGTTTCCAGTCCCCTTGAACTCCTCGAAGATCACCTGGTCCATCCGCGAGCCCGTGTCCACCAGAGCGGTGGCGATGATCGTGAGCGAGCCGCCCCCCTGCTCTTTCTTGATGAGCCGCGCGCTCCCCAGAAACCGCTTGGGCTTCTCGAGGGAGTTGGCGTCGAGTCCCCCGGAGAGGGTCCGGCCGCTCCCCTCCTCCACCGTGTTGTGGGCCCGGGCTAGGCGAGTGATCGAGTCGAGGATGATCACCACGTCCTTCCCCGCCTCCACCCGGCGTCGGGCGCGTTCCAGGGTCATCTCCGCCACGTTGCAGTGGCGCTCCGCCGTCAGGTCGAAGGTGGACGCGATCACTTCGCCGAAGCCGCACGCCTCCATTTCGGTGACTTCTTCGGGGCGTTCGTCCACCAGAAGGATCATCAGCTCGCACTCCGGGTGATTGCTGACGACCCCTTCGGCCACCGCCTGGAGCACCGTCGTCTTGCCCGCTTTGGCCGGCGCCACGATCAGCGCGCGCTGTCCCTTCCCCAGCGGACAGAAGAGGTCGATCACCCGGTTGGTCATGTCGGGCTCGCCGGCGAATGTGCGCCCGCACTCCAGCTTGAGCTGCTCGCGAGGGTGCATGGCGCTCAAGCGGGCGAAGTCAGGGCGCTTCGTCGCTTCCTCGGGGGGGCCGCCGTTGACCTCGTCCAGGAAGAGAAGGGGCGGGTTCTTGCCGTTGCGGGGCCGACGGCCTGCCGCGCCCCAGAGCTCGTCCCCGGTGCGCAGTCCGAACCGGTGGATCAGGCGAGAACCGACGTAGACGTCGTCGTTGCCCGGCACGTACCCATCGTCGGGGCGGCGGATGAAGCCCGAACCTCGTCCCAGCACTTCCAGCACTCCCAGGTACTTGCCCGGCTCGCGCTCGGCCGGCTCGGCGGACGGCGCCGGCGCGGCCTCCCTGTCGCGACGGATTCGGCGACGACGACCCCTCCCGCGGCTCCTCCGTCTCCGGCGACGGGCGGGCGGACCCCTTTCCGGCTCCGGGCTGGCGGCGGGCGACTGATCCGAGGCGGGCGACTGACCTGTGGCCGGCGAGTGGTCAGCGGTGGAGGAGTGGTCGGCGGCTGGGGAGTGGTCCTGGGCCGGGGTGCTACCGGTGGTCGGAGTCGGCTCGGGAGTCGGCGACTCGGGGGCCAGTGGAAGCTCCGATTGGGGTTGCGTCGGGTCCTGCGATGTCGGGAGAGGCTGATCGCTCACGAGCTTCTGCGCTTTCTCCGGCTGAGGTGCTGACTGATTTGAAGTCCGAATCGGGGTTCAGCCGTCAGGCCGACCCCGCGCCAACGAGGTCGCAACGGTCGCGGGGAAGTCGCAACAGTTGCCATTGAACAGCGGTGGAACTTGGACCGGATGGTCCGAGGGGGCACCGCCGGGGGTCCACACCGGCTCGGCGCTACTGCGTTGAAGGAAGGTTGACATTTCCTTGCCGAGTTGGCAAGGGGGACGGGCCAAGTTGGGGACGGGCCGACCTGGCTTTCCCTAGGGGTAGTAGGGGGGGTCTCCCGGGAGTTTGCCTCCATTTTGGTAGTAAAACGGAGGAATGGAGGTAAAATGCTACCAAAACGGAGGAACTCTTGACTGATGGTAGTTGGGGAGAGGAGGCCAGTCTCGCTTCGGAGGGGTGCCACCCGAGGTCCACGTCCGTGACCAAGTGTCAGCGATCTACTTCGCTTGGTGTCGCAAGAAGTGGACAGCGGGGCTCGGTTTTGGGTGCGGGGCCAGCCTAGTTCTCTTGGCACGTTTGTTGCAGTAGATTTTGGCGTGCGAGTCGCTTCCAATGTGGTGCGAGTCGCTTCTACCTGTGGAGTGGAGGGTTGATCGGATGAAGAACGGGATGAGGACGCTGCTGACGGGCGTCGCGCTGCTTGCTTCGGCAGCGGTGCCGCAGCCCTCGGTGGGCCAGGTCGCCAACCACGTGTCGGCCGGAATCGGGATGGCTGCCGGCGCCGGACTCGGCCACTCGGTGTGGGGCTTCTCCCTCGGATACTGGGACGCCGGCGTGCACGGCCACTGGTACCGGGTCGATCCGAGGTTCGCGAGCGGCGGATGCTGGGACGACTTCCATGCGCCCTACGGGCACGACTCCTTCTGGCACGACCCCTTCTGGTTCGATCCGTGGGATCGTCCGTGGAGCGGGTGTGGGTGGCTCGAATCGCCGGGCCTGTGGTGGGGACGCTCCTTCGGCTTCGGCTTCGGCTTCGGCTTTGGCGCCAGTCTCGGCTGGCCGGTCCGTCGGCACTGGGGCGGCTATTGGGACGGCTACCGGGACGGATGGGATTACGCTCACCTGGGTTGGTGGGATTACGGCTACCGGCCTAGATGGGGCCATCGTTCTCGATTTGCAGTACGCGATCCTTACTGGGGAAGGGCTGGCCGGATCGCTCGCCGGTCCCCCCTCTTCGGTCCCAGGTACAAGGTCGATCCACGGGTGTACGTGACGGACAACGGTCCCGAGCGACCGGTCTCCAAGGCCGTACCGAGGGAAGCGGCCGGAACGGAGATGCTCCGCCCCGAAGGGCACCGGGCCAACCCCGCCAGCGGGTCCACGCGAAAGGCTCGGCCCCGCAACGGCGTCGGCGCGGGCGCGACGGCTCGGCCCTCGGCGAGGCCGCGCACGCCAGACCAGGCGCGCCCGACAACCCGCCCGGCGCGCCCGACGATCCGGCCCCGGCCCACGGCGCGAACCCGCCCGACGATCCGTACCCGCCCGGCAGCACCAACCCGCCCGTCGGTGCGGACAAGGCCCGACATGCGGAGGCCCGAAGCGCGGACGAGACCCAACGTGCGATCTAGGCCCGACGTGCGGACGAGGCCAGATGTGCGGTCCCGGCCGGATGTGCGGTCCCGACCCGAGCCGACGGCGCGTCCAGCACCGAGCCGTCGGCCTGGGGCCGCGCCCAAGGCCCGGCCAGCACCTGAAAGACGGCCCGCGCCGAAGGTCCGGCCAGCGCCTGCACGACGGCCCGCGCCGAAAGCTCGTCCGGCTCAGCGACCACCGCCCCGAGGCAAGCCGAAGGCCAAGCGGCCTCCGGTGCGACGTCGCGGCGGCTGACGCTGCATCGACAGCACTGGGCGCAACGGGGCGTTGCCGGCCAACTGGCGGCGACGTGCGCTACGGCTGCGTGACGGGCTCGCCGTCCTTGATTACAGGGTCGCCGTCCTTGATCAGGGACACCAGCGGGCTTCGGCCCACCCAGTAGCAGAGCGTCGCTGGGTCCCGAACGTTCCAAAGGGCCATGTCTGCCCGCATCCCGGGCGCCAGCGTTCCTCGGTCTTCTTCCAAGGCCAGCACCTGGGCTGCGGCGACGGTGAACCCCCGCAACGCCTCTTCCGGGGTAAGCCCGAAGAGCACGCACGCCAAGTTGAGGATCATTCCTACGTGTGTGATCGGGGACGAGCCCGGGTTGGCGTCGGTGGCTACGGCCAGCGGGACCCCGGCTCGGCGCAGGGCGTCCACGGGAGGCATGCGACGGGCGCCCAGCGTGTAGGCCGCTCCCGGCAGCAACGTCGCCGTCACCCCCGTAGCGGCCATCGCCGCGACGCCGGCGGAAGACAGGTATTCCAGGTGATCCGCCGAACGAGCACCGACCGACGCCGCCAGCGAGCCTCCGCCGGTGTCCGACAGCTGGTCCGCGTGAAGTCGGCCGTGGAGCCCGCCGGCGATGCCAGCTCGCAGGACCGCCTGCGCCTCCTCCGGCGAGAAGGCGATGCCTTCGCAGAACGCGTCCACGGCGGTGGCGATTCCCTGCTCCAGAGCGGCCGGCACGATCGTCCGAACCACATGGCGGACGTACTCGCCGCGGCGTCCGGCGAAATCGGGTGGAATGGCGTGGGCGGCGAGGAGGGTTGGGCTGACGTCGATGGGAAGCGCACGACCCACTGCGGCGGCGGCCTCCAGCATCTTCAGTTCGGTCGCCACATCCAGGCCGTAGCCGGACTTGATCTCGACGGTGGTGACCCCCCATCCCATGAGCTCCCTGGCCCTGGCGGCGGCGGTCGCAGCCAGTTCGGCCACGGAGGCGCGGCGAGTGGCCTGGACGGTCGACCAGATGCCGCCGCCCGCACGCGCAATCTCCTCGTACGACTCGCCGTGAAGCCGGCGCCGAAACTCGTCCACTCGATCCGCGCCGAAGACCAGGTGGGTGTGGCAGTCGATCAGCCCCGGCGTCATCCACGCCCCGTTGCCCCGCAGCGTCTCGCGAGCGGAAGCAGACGCGGGGAGGGCCGACGCCTTGCCGACCCATGCGATCCGGCCATCGGCAACGGCCACCGCGCCGTCCGTGATCGCACCCAGGGAGTGGTCGGCCATCGTCGCCAGGTTGACGTCGATCCAGAGTCTGTCCCACAGCGGGCTGGTCAAGCGTCGGGGCTCCTGGATGGTGGAGGTTTCGTGGGGTGACGGTTCGCGGGGTGACGGTTGGCGGGGCAGCGGTTCGCGCGGCGGCGGTTCGCACGGCGGCAACGACGGTTCGTTCGCCCGTGTAGCTTCCAGACCATGAACGTGAACGCTGGAAGCGGTTCCCGCGAGGTGCAGGCCGGTAGGGCCGTGACGCGCTCGGTCCTCCGCTTCGAACGGCTGCTGGTGGGCGACCAGTGGCAGCGCGACGTCTGCGTCGTCGTGAACGAGGAAGGGCGTATCGCGTCGATTGCGCCGGGCGAGACAGGCTCGGGGGGCGAGCACGTGACCGGATGGACGGTGCCGGGCGTGCCGAACGTGCACAGCCACGCCTTCCAGCGGGCGATGGCGGGTTTGGCGGAGGGGGGACGGCGGACCGAGCGCACGGCGGGGAGAGGGCGGGCCGAGCCGACAGCCAGCTCGTTCTGGCGGTGGCGCCGGGTGATGTACGCCTTCCTGGAGAGGCTGTCGCCCGACGACATGGAGGCGGTCGCGGCCCAGCTGTACGTGGAGATGTTGAAGGCGGGGTTCGTCTGCGTGGGTGAGTTTCACTACCTGCACCACCCGCCCGGCGGCGGAAGCTACGACGACGAGGCCGAGACCAGTCGCCGCATCGCTCGCGCCGCCGACGCTGCCGGGATTGGGTTGGTGCACATGCCCGTCGTCTACGAGACCGGGGGCTTCGGCGGGGAGCCGCTGTCGGGCGGGCAACTGCGCTTCCGCATGGACTTGGACGGCGCACGGCGGATCTGCGAGGCGATGGAGCCCGAGTTCCGCGGATCGGGGCGCGACGGATCAAGGCGCGACAGCAGCGGATCGGGGCGCGACGGCGGCGGATCGGGGCGCGACGGCGGCGGATCAAGGCAGGACGGGGCGAGTCGGTCCAGCGCGCATCGGGGCTTGGGGTGGGCGGTGCACAGCCTGCGAGCCGTGTCCCGAGAGTCATTCGCTCGGATTGCCGACTTCGTGGATGGCCGACCGAGCAGGGCGCGGTCACCCGTGCACCTCCACATCGCCGAGCAGCAGCGGGAGGTAGAGGAGTGCTTGGCGGCTTGGGGGGCTCGTCCCGTGGAGTGGTTGCTGAACAATGCGCCCGTGAATGAACGCTGGTGCCTAGTCCACGCCACTCGGGTGACCAAAGCCGAGGTTCGGGGAATCGCCGGCAGCGGAGCCGTCGTCGGTCTCTGCCCGTCCACCGAGGCCAACTTGGGCGATGGACTCTTCCCCCTGGGACGTTTCGCGGCGCATGGCGGGAGGTTCGGGATCGGCAGCGACAGTCACGTCTCCCGCAGTCCCGTGGAGGAGCTTCGGATCCTGGAGTACGGCCAACGGCTCGCCTGGCGCACTCGGAGCGTGCTGCCGTCCGCGGCCTCGCTGGATGCGGGACGCGTCGACGCCCTGGACGGCACCGGCGGCTCACTAGATGGCCGCAGCGACGCCCTGGACGGGGCCGGCAACGCCCTGGACGGCACCGGCGGCGCACTGCTGGCCCACGCATGGCGGGACGGTGGCCGGGCGCTGGGGTGGGACGGCGGCCAAGTGGCCCCGGGAGGTCGCGCCGACTTCGTGGTCCTGGATGCGGACCACCCGGCACTGGCCGGGCGAGGCGAGCGCACCGTGCTGGACTCGTGGGTGTTCTCGGGAACGGAGAGTCCCGTGCGGCACGTCTTTGTGGGCGGCGTCCGGGTGATCGAGGACGGTCGGCATCCCCGGGAGGAAGAGATCGCGCGGGCCTTCCGGGAGAGTGCGAAACGGCTGGGTCCGACCTAAACCGGCTCCTCGCCAATCGTCACCAACAGGACGCCGGCGATCACCGCGCACCGGGCTCGGCGACGGTACCTCGCAACCTTCTCGGCGGTGCTAGTACTCGACTTCGCCATCGTTGTTGATCCCGATCAGGCACTCCAGCTCGGCACGGAGCAACTACCCGCGCATCGGAAGCTTGATGCCAGCGGCTCGAGCGGTGGCGATCGCGTCCTCGTAGCCCGCGTCGGCGTGGCGGGCGACGCCGATTCCCGGGTCGTTGGTCAGGACGCGCTGGATGCGGGCAGCCATCTCCGGGGTTCCGTCGGCGACCAAGACCTGTCCCGCGTGGAGCGAGTCGCCGATGCCGACGCCGCCGCCGTGGTGGAACGACACCCAGCTGGCGCCCGAGGCGGTGTTGAGCAGCGCGTTGAGGACTGGCCAGTCGGCCACCGCGTCGGTTCCGTCGCGCATCGCCTCCGTCTCCCGGTATGGGGACGCCACCGAGCCCGTGTCCAGGTGGTCGCGTCCCATGACGATTGGCGCGCCGACCTCGCCGCGGGCCACCAAGTCGTTGACGGCCAAGCCGAAGCGCGCCCGCTCCCCCTGCCCCAGCCAGCAGATCCGGGCCGGGAGCCCCTGGAACGCGATCTGTTCCCTGGCCATGCGGATCCATCGGCAGAGGTGCTCGTCGCGAGGGAACATCTCCAGCACCAAGTCGTCGGTCCGTTGGATGTCGGCAGGGTCGCCGGAGAGGGCAGCCCAGCGGAACGGTCCCTTCCCCTGGCAGAACAGCGGTCGCACATACGCCGGCACGAACCCGGGGTACGAAAAGGCGTCCTCGAAGCCCGCTTCCTTGGCGTAGCCCCGCAGGTTGTTGCCGTAATCCACGGCCACGGCGCCTCGGCGCGACATCTCGACGATCGCCTCGCAGTGCGTTCGGATCGACGAGAGGGAACGCTGGCGGTACTCGGCCGGGTCTCGCGTCCGCAACTCCGCCGCCTGCTCCACAGTCAGCCCTGCCGGAACGTAGCTGAAGGGGTCGTGCGCCGAGGTCTGGTCGGTCACCACATCGGGCGCGACGCCGCGCTCCAGCAGCGCGGGGAGCACCTGGGCGCAGTTGCCCTCCAGCCCCACGGACAAGGGCCGGCGCTCCCGGGTCGCCGCCTCGATCCACCGCAGGGCTTCGTCCAGGTCGGCGGTCATGCGGTCGCAGTAGCGGGTCTCGATCCGCCGACGGATGCGCTGCGGGTCCACCTCCACCACCAGTGCGGCGGCACCGTTCATCGTCGCGGCGAGGGGCTGGGCGCCTCCCATTCCGCCCATCCCGCCGGTGAGGATCCATCGGCCCGCCAGCGAGCCGCCGAAGTGGGCCTGGGCCATAGCGCCAAAGGTCTCGTACGTCCCCTGGAGGATGCCCTGGGTGCCGATGTAGATCCACGAGCCTGCGGTCATCTGGCCGTACATCGTCAGGCCGGCGCGCTCCAGCTCGTGGAAGTGGTCCCAAGTCGCCCACCGGCCCACCAGGTTGGCGTTGGCGATGAGGACTCGGGGCGCGTGGCGGTGGGTGCGGAAGACGGCGACGGGCTTGCCGGACTGGATCAGCAGCGTCTCGTCGTCCTCCAGCTCCTGCAGCGAGGCGACGATGGCGTCGAAGGCGGCCCAGTTGCGGGCGGCCTTCCCGGTTCCCCCGTAGACGACCAGTTCGTCGGGGTTCTCGGCCACCTCCGGGTCCAGGTTGTTCATGAGCATCCGAAGCGCCGCCTCTTGGGTCCAGCCCTTGCAACGGAGCTCGGGACCGCGTGGGGCGCGGACGGTGCGCGGGGGAGTTGCACGGGCGCTCGGGGCTTGCTTGGTCATGGGGCGTCTCCATGGCTCCCTGGGATGGTCCCTGGGATGGGATCAAGGGCGAGCCCGCCTTCGCGGAGGATCGCGGCCACGGCGGCGATGTCGTCGGCCAGCGGTCGGTCCTCGTCCAGGGGCGGCACCTGGCGACGCACCGCCTTCACGGCGGCCTCCACCCCGCGTCCGGCCCGCAGGGGGCGGTGGAACTCGACGGCCTGGGCGGCGCAAAGGAGTTCCACGGCCAGCACCGTCTCCAGCAGCTCCACGCTCCGGCGGAACTTGCGGGCCGCCGCCATTCCCATGGAGACGTGATCCTCCCGAGAAGCGCTGGTGGGCACCGAGTCCACGCTGGCCGGCGATGCCAGGACGCGCATCTCGGAGAGGGCGTCGGCGGCGGCCACGTGGGCGATCATGAAGCCGGAGCAGAGGCCGGGGCGACGCGCGAGGAAGGCGGGCAGCCCCGAAAGGTCGGGGTTCAGGAGACGATCGGTGCGACGTTCGGAGATCGAGGCCACGTCGGCGGCGGCGATCGCCGCCAAGTCCAGACATTGGGCGACGATCTGGGCGTGGAAGTTGCCGCCGCTGATGATCGCGTCGGGGAGCACCAGTGGGTTGTCGGTGGTGGAGTTGGCTTCGGTGGCGACGATCCGCGACGCGTACTCCAGCGCGTCACGGGCGGCTCCGTGGACCTGCGGCATGCAGCGGAGCGAATAGGCGTCCTGGACCCTGGGGTCGCCTTCGCGGTGGGACTCGCGGATCTCCGAATCCAGGAGCAACGACCACAGGCGAGCGGCACTGGCGGCCTGTCCCGGATGGGGGCGAACCGCCTGGACCTCGGGGCGGAAGGCGTCGGGCGTTCCACGGAGGCCCTCCACGCTGGCGGCGCCGGCCACATCCGCCGCGTCCAAAGCCCTGGTAAAGCGTCGCAGCGCCAGTGCGCCCACGGCGGTCGTGGCCTGGGTGCCGTTGACGAGGGCGAGTCCTTCCTTCTCCGCCAGCTCCAGGGGCGGGATGCCGGCCTCGGCCAGAACGTGGGCCGCGTCGGCCTCGAGTCCGTTCGCCGCCAGCGCGCGTCCTTCGCCGATCAGCGCGAGCGCCACGTGGGCCAGGGGGGCCAAGTCGCCGCTGGCGCCCACCGATCCGATCTCGGGCACGACCGGGTGCACGCCCCGGTTGAGCATCTCCACCAGCCGCTCCACCACCACCGGACGGACGCCCGAGTGGCCTCGGACCAGGGCGTTGGCGCGCAGGAGAAGCACCGCCCGCACTTCGGGCACGGGGAGGGGGCGGCCGACCCCGGCCGCGTGGCTGCGCACCAGGTTGCGCTGCAGGGCCTGCCGGTCGTCGGGGGCGACGGTCGTCTCGGCCAGCCGTCCGAACCCGGTAGTGACTCCGTACACTGGCTGGCCCGCGCGGAGCAGGCGTTCCAGCGTCGCGCGGGAGTGGCGCACCCGGGTCATCGCGTCCTCGCGAATGCGGACGGGGACCCGCTGGCACGCCGCCGCTTCGATCTGGGCGAGCGTGAGGCCGTGGCCGTCGAGGACGATCACGAGGGCGCGGGTCGTGCGCGGGCCGCCTGCGACGCCCTCCGGCGGGCTCGAATCGCCTCGAACTCGTCCCAGGGCAACGTCAAGTCCTCCGGGCGCCAGTACTGCTCCAACTCGACCCCCAGGCCGTCGGCCAGTCGGTTCACGTAGGCGTAGTAGGCCGTCACTTGGCAGATGTCCAGGATCGCCGCGTCGTCGAAGCCCGCGTCGCGAAGAGCCTCCGCGTCGGCCTTGGTCATGCCGCCGGGGTCGCGGGTCAGCTTGACGGCGTACTCGAGCATGGCCGCGTCCCGTCCGCTCATGTCGGCGGGTCGGCGTCCCCTGGCCAGCGCCTGCGCCAGTTCTAGTCCCGCGAGTCGACGGAGTCCCGCTCCGTGGTGGTTGATTCAGTAGAAGCAGTCGTTCTCGGCGGATACGGCGACGGCGATCATCTCCCGTTGCGCCGGCGAGAGGGGAGACGGCCCGCGCATGAGATGGCGGTACAGGCGGTAGTGGTGCTCCAGCGAGGGCGGGTTGAGGGCGTGGACGGCCAGGATGTGGTCCAGCCCCGCGGGTCCGGCGAAGCGCTCCCGGAGCGCCGCCATCTCCGGTCCCTCTTCCTCGGGCGCAACGTGTCGGATGTAGGCCATGGCAGTGCGGTAAGAGGCCCATGGCAGTGCGGGTAAGAGGCGCCGGGCGGATTCGAACCGCCGAATGGAGGTTTTGCAGACCTCTGCCTTACCACTTGGCTACGGCGCCGGCGAGAGGCGACGAAAAGGGGGCGCACGGCAACGGCCGTCACCCCCGATTGACCTTCGTCTAGACCTACGTCGCAAGAGCGGGAAACCGGACTCGAACCGGCGACCCCCACCTTGGCAAGGTGGTGCTCTACCAACTGAGCTATTCCCGCGTGGGGCTATGAGTGTACGAAAACCGGCCTCGCCAGTCAAGTTATATTCCGCGCTCATCTGGATTGCTCGCCTTCTCCTGTGACCTGCCTCGCGTCTTGATCCGCCTCGCGTCTTGACCCGCTTCCCGTCTTGACCCGCTACGCGCCCCCGTTCGTCGGCGCCCTGGCGTGGGCGTCCGCCATGTGGTTCGCGGCGCCGGCGGTGGCCCAGGAACCGTACTCGCCCATGGTTCCGCGAGGGACGGTGCGGTTGGAGGTGGGCACGGGCTACTCGTCGTTTACCAGCGTCTACGGCGGGCTCGGCACCGGAAGCGGGTCGGCGAGCGGTGAGGGATCGCGTACTCTGGCGAGCTTCTTCAGCGGACCCGCGGGGCCGGCGATCTTCCCCAACTTGGCGGGGTTCGAGGCGGCGGTTCGGGACGCAACCGGCGAGGCGTACTCGGCCAGCCTGGGCGTCCTGACCTCTGCGGTCGAGAAGAACTCGGTGCGGTTGCCGGTGTCGTTGGACGTGGGGGTGTTCGATTGGCTTACGGCCGGCGTGTCGGCTTCGTTCGTGCGGAACGAGACCGAGTTCGCCTTCGGCTTCCTGACGGACTCAGCCAGCGCCAACGCGGGGTTCAGCCCAGCCCTCGCCGATCCGACGGGGGTGTCGCGCTTCCTGGCGGGCCTGGGCACCTCCATAGACGGATACGACGCCTACCGCGCCGGGCTGTGCGCCGACGATCCGACCTCGGCGGGCTGTCGCGACGCCACGACCGTGCTCGCCGGATCGCGTGCGTTCCACCAAGCGCTGGCGGCGATGTACGGCAGCCCCGTGGCGCCGCTGGCGTCGTCGGCAACGGGGATTGCGTTGCGGGCCCGGTTGGCCCAGTTGGTGGAGGCGTTTCGGGCGGCGGGGACCGGTCTGCCCGGCGTCTTGCCCCTGGCCGATGCGGCCTTGTCCGCGGAGGACCTTCAAGACTTCGTGACCGACCCTGCGTTCGGGATCGCTGGGAACCGTCCCCTGTCGGCTTGGATATCCCTTTGGATGCTAGGGGACTTGGAGGTCCGCGCCGACGCCCGCTGGCTCCACAGCAGCGAGCCGGGGCATCGTCTGGACGCCGGCGGCGGGGCGCTGGTCAGGCTCCCCACCGGCAGTCAGGACGATCCGGCCAACTTTTTGGACACGGGCTCGGGCGACGGCCAGACCGACGTGGAGCTACGCGGCTGGCTGAACGGTAGTTGGCGGGACCGAATCGGGCTGTGGGCCGACCTGCGCTACGGCGTCCAGCTGACCGGAACCACGGAGCGGCGCGTGTTCGATCCGGGCTACGCAATGGCTCCGGCGGCCACCCTGGCGCGCCTCGACTGGAACCCGGGCGATTACGTATTCGCCGAGGTCGCGCCCTGGTTCCGGGTTTCAGGGGCCGTCACGCTGGTGGCCGGCTACCGGCACTTCCGCAAAGGCGAGGACTCGTTCGCTCTGTCGGTACCGCCAGCCGGGACGGAGGGCTCGCCGACGGCCCCTGCCCCGACCACGGCCGGGGACGCTCTGGACCCCCAGGTGCTCGTCCCTGGAAGCGGGGCGTCCAGCGGCCGGATCGTGCTGGGGATGGTGTACAGGACCGGGGAGCCGGGCGCGCCCCGGGGGCCGGAAACCAGGCGACCGCTTGAAGTGCGCGCCCTCTACCGTCAGGTCGTCGCGGGCAGCGGCGACGGCGTTCCCGTGGCCGGCTCATTGGAGGTCGGCTTTCGGTTGCATGTGAGGATCTGGGGCGGCAGCTAGCTAGGGCGGCAGCTAGCTGCCGCGGGGGCTAGCCCAAAACGGCGGCGCGCTCGCCGAGCAGTTCGCCGGCGTGGCGTAACGACGACTCGGACGTTGGATCTCCGTCCAGCATCCGTGCGACCTCGCGGACCCGCTCTTCCGGTTCCAGCCGACGCAACGAGGCGCTCGCGCGGGCTCCGCCGGCGTCTTTCTCCACCAGCAGGTGATTGGACGCCCGGGCGGCGATCCGGGCCAGGTGGGTGACGACGAGCACCTGGCGTCCCTGGGCGACGTCCACCAAGCGGTCGGCCACCTGAGCCGCCACGGCGCCGCCCACGCCGGAGTCGATCTCGTCGAACACCATGACGGGCGCGTCGTCCACTCCGGCCAGAACCGACTTGAGCGCGAGCATGACCCGGGACAGCTCGCCGCCCGAGGCGATCCGCGCCAAGGGTCCCGGGGGGAAGCCTGGGTTCATGGTGGCCGTGAAGCGGGCCTGCTCCAGGCCCCGGGGCGACGGCTCCTCCAACTCTTCCAGCTGCACGAGAAAGCGCCCGCCTTCTAGTCCCAGTCCCCCAAAGAGAGCAGTCGTGGCCCGGCTCAAGCGGTGGGCGGCCTCTCTGCGTCGAGGGGAAAGCGCCTCGGCGGCGGTCCGCCACTCCGTCTCGGCCTCCGTCAGCTCCTGGGCCAGCGCGTCGGCGTCCACCTCCGTGGCCGTCCGCTCGTCCAGCTCGCGCTGCAGCGCTTCGCCGGTGGCGATCACCTCCTCCACGGTGGCTCCGTACTTGCGCTTCAGCCCGTGAAGGAAGGCTTCGCGCTCCCGCAGCGCCTCCAGTCGGGCCGGGTCGTGCTCGACTCCTTCCCCGTAGGCCGCCAGCTCGCCGGCGGCGTCTGTCACCCGGTGGTATGCGTCCTGCAGGACGCCGTGGAGCGCGGCCAACCCCGGGTCGGTCTCGCTCATGCGGCGCACACGGGCTGCCGCGTTGGCCAAGCGGTCCGTGACGGCACCTTCCCCGGCATGGAGGAGGTCGTGAAGGGCACCGCTCTCCCGGGCCAGGGTCTCGGCGTTGGCCAGGCGGGCCGCTTCGATGCGTAGCTGCTCGTCTTCCCCCGGCTGCAAGTTGGCGGCGTCGATCTCTCCCAGCTGGAAGCGCAGGAAGTTGGCACGGCTTTCAAGCTCGCGACGCCGCGACTCGGCACTGGCCAGTCGCTTCCGCAGCCCGGCGGCCCGATGGAACGCCTCGCCAACCTGGGCCGCAAGCTCGGCGCAACCGCCGAAGTCGTCGAGCACCTCCCGCTGAAAGCCCCCGGAAAGGAGCCGCTGGTGCTCGTGCTGGCCGTGGATGTCCGCCAGCAGTTCCCCCACGGAGCGCAGGGCGGCGGCGGTCACCGGCGAATCGTTGATCCAGCTTCGGCTTCGACTCCCGGCCCGCACTTCCCGGCGCAGGACCAAGTGGGCGTCCTCGTCGCTGGCCAGCCCCAGTTCGCCCAGTCGGCATGCGACGGGTTGCAGGCCCTTCATCTCTACCACGCCCTCCACCACCGCACGCTGGCTCCCCGCTCGCACCGAGGCCGACGACGCTCGGCCGCCCAGCAGCAGCGCCAGCGCATCCACCATGATCGACTTCCCGGCACCGGTCTCGCCGCTGACCACGTTCAGCCCTGGGGACAGGGGCACCGTCAGCTCCTCAACGACGGCGAAGTCGCGGATGCGCATCTCGGCGATCAACGGTCAGGCGGCTCGCGGCGAGAGGGAGGAAGGGGCGAGAGAAAGGAAGGGGCGAGAGAAAGGAAGGGGCGAGAGGGAGAAGGGGGCGTGAGCGAGGAGAGGGTGTCAGTGTCCTTCCGGAGGGTGGACAGCCCAGTTGAGCTTCCGCCTAAGGGTGGCGAAGAACGAATGTCCCGGCAGGCGGACGAGACGAACCCGCGACTGGCCCATCTGGGCAACCACCCGGTCCGTCGGGCTCAGTTGCGGTCCTTCCCGACCGTCCACGGTGAGGTGGAGGGGCTCGCCTCGGTCCAGGATATTGATGGTAATTCGTTCCTCGCCGGGCACCACCAGGGGGCGGACGGCCAGCGTGTGGGGGAGGATCGGCGTGACCAGGAAGCAGTTCAGCTCCGGGACGACGATAGGCCCGCCGGCGGAAAGGGAGTAGGCCGTGGAACCGGTCGGCGTGGCCACGATTACGCCGTCGCCGGAGAAGCTGCCGATCTCCTGCCCGGCGTTGTCGCCAACTCCTCCGTCCGCGCCTTCGCGTTTGGTCTCGCCGACCCAGAGGTCGAGGCGGGCCACGCGCGCGGCGCCGGCTTTGTGGACCACCACATCGTTGAGTGCGGTCAGTGGGGGACCGCTTGGCGTTCCGCTTTCTGGCAGGACTACGGCCTCCAGCGTGCGTCGCTCTTCGATCTGGTACTCGCCGCGCAGGACGCGCCGGAGGCCGGCTTCGATCTCGCTGGCCGCCACCGAGGTGAGGAACCCGAGATTCCCGAGGTTGATCCCGAGCACAGGCACTTCCCGGTCCAGGACCGCACGGGCGGCGCGCAGCAGAGTTCCGTCGCCCCCCAGGGAGATCACCAAGTCCGCGTTAGACGCGGCCGCATTAGACGCAGCCTCGGGGGATGCAGCCTCGGGGGATGCGGGCTCGGGAGATGCGGGCTCTCCGCCCACGACCGCCGCCAGCGGGGGCTCCGCGCTCAAGGTCGCCCCGAACTCGGCGGCTACCTTCGCCACGCTTCGGCACGCCTCCACGACGGGGGCGACGGGATGCTCGGCGCCGGGACGTGCTTCGGCGCCAGGACCTGCTTCAGTGCCGAGCCGGGTTGTCGCGCCCTTGCCGAAGACCGCGATCCTGCGGAACGGCGCGGGGCGGTAAGGCTGGGCGGTCATCGCTGGCGAAGGCTGGGCACTCAACGCTGGCGATCGACCACGAAGCGGGCCAGCTGCCGGAGTCGAGGCGCCGGAAGGTGCGCCGCGTCCAGGGCGGTCTCGGCCCGTGCCGCCAGTTGCCGTCCCCTCTCCCTGGCGCCGGCCACCCCCAGCAGTGCCACGTAGGTGGACTTGGCCAGCGCCGCATCCGACGGTCGCTTGCCGAGAGCTTGGGAGGAGGCGGTGGCGTCCAGCACGTCGTCCATGACCTGGAACGCCAGCCCCAGGTCCTGCCCGAACGCTCGCACCGCCGCGAGGGCTTCGTCGCTGGCGCCAGCCGCCATGGCGCCCACCTCCAGGGAGGCGGAGAGGAGGGCGCCGGTCTTGAGGCCGTGCAGCGCAGCCAGCTCCTCTTCGTCCAGCGTGCGTCCCTCGGCCAGCAGGTCCAGGACTTGGCCGCCAATCATGCCGCCGGCGCCGGCCGCCTCCAGGAGGCGCTGGGCGATCCGGGCCGCTTCCGCTGGGGTCCGCCCGACGGTGCACGCGGCCTCGTAGGCCCTTGCCGCGGCCCAGGGAATGAGGGCGGCGCCGGCCAGCGCGGTCGCGGCCACGCCGTGAACCGTGTGGGGGGTGGGGGCGCCGCGGCGCAGAGGCGCGTCGTCCATGCAGGGCAGGTCGTCGTGCATGAGCGAGTAGGCGTGGATCAGCTCCACCGACGTGGCTAGGTCGTACACCGGCTCGGTTGCCGGTCCGCCCACCTCTTCGTAGGCGGCGACGGTCAGCAGCGGCCGCAAGCGTTTCCCGCCGCTGGCGACCCCGGCGCGGGCCACCGAGGACAGAAGTGGCGGCAGCACCTGGGCCAGATCGCACAGGGCGCGCTCCAGCGCCGACTCGATCCGCGCGCGGTCAGACATCCTCTTTCGGCGCCGTAAGCTCCTCGACCCGGAGCTCGGCGGCGGCCAGGATCTCCTTGGCGCGCCGGACATGACCGACCCCCTCCTCGAAGAGTGCCAGCGCGTCGTCCAGTCCCAGGGAGTCCGAGTCCAGCGCTCGGGCGATCTCCTCGACCCGCGCAAGGCGGTCTTCCAGCCCCATTTCCGGGGCGTTCGCGGGGCGTTCGGGCACCGGGCTACGAGTCACCGAGCGCGCCCGTCGCCCTGCAGGGTACGCTTCCGTCCACCACCCGCAGGCGGAAGGCCAGTTCCGGCGCGAAATCCGCAACGCTGCGCAGAAGGCGGTCCTCCCCGTCCAGCGGCACCGCATAGCCCCTGGCCAAGGTGGAAAGGGGCGACAGCACCTCCATCGCCGCGGACGCCCCGGCCAAGCGCGCGGCATCGCGTCGGATTCGGCGGTGGACGGCTCCGGCCATGGCGGTGCGCCCCCGTTCGAGACGGTCTCTCCGCACTGGCCCCAGGCGCCGGACTCGGCGGAAGATCGCGCCCTCGGCGCGCTCCAGCCGATCCCTCCGGGAGCGGGCCTGCTGTGCGAGAGCAGTCCCCAGCCGCCGGGCGTATTGGTGGAGCAGCCGTTCGACCTGCTCACGCTCGGGAACGACGGCCTCGGCGGCGGCGGACGGCGTCGCGGCCCGCACGTCGGCCACCAAGTCGCAGATCGTCACGTCGGTCTCGTGCCCCACACCCGAGACGACCGGCACCAGACTGGCGGCCACCGCCCGCGCGACGGGTTCCTCGTTGAACGCCCACAGGTCCTCCACGGACCCTCCGCCGCGAGCCACGACGATCACGTCCACGTCGGCATCCCCCAGGGCCGCCACCGCCGACGCGACCTCTCTGGAGGCGCCCTCCCCCTGCACCTTGGCGGCACCAACCAGCAGCCGCACCCACGGAGCCCGGCGACCCACCACGGCGACCACATCCCGCAGCGCTGCGCTCCCCGGCGAGGTGACCACGCCTACCGTTCTTGGGAACGTCGGCAGAGGACGCTTGCGGGCGGCACTCGTGAGCCCCTCGGTGTCCAGCCGCTTCTTGAGACGCTCGAAGGCGAGCTTCCACATGCCGCCCTCGCTCTGCGCCTCCACTTTGGACGCCACCAGTTGGTAGGCCCCCCGGACTTCGTAGACCGTCAGGTAGCCGAAGACCTGGACGGTCATCCCATCGCGGGGGAGCATGGGGAGTCGGGCCGCTTCTCGCGCAAAGAGCGCACAGCGGATCTGGGCCGTGCGGTCCTTCAAGGTGAAGTAGCAGTGACCGGACCGATGGCGGCCGAAGTTGGCCACCTCGCCCGACACCCACATCCGGGGCAGCGACTGCTCCAGCAGACGTTGTGCCGCCAAGTTCACCTCGCGCACACTCCAGACTCGGGGACCCGGCCCTGGCCCCACCTTCTCCTCGGAAGCTGCCGCACTCGCAGCGGAGAAGAGGTCCACCTCCCGCGAAGTCGCTCGCGTTGTCACTCGCGAAGTCACCCGCGGGCGGCGGCTCGCGCTCGCTGGCGAACAGCGGCTTCGACGGTGTTGGCCAGCAACATGGCGATCGTCATGGGACCGACGCCGCCGGGAACGGGCGTGATCGCCGACGCGACCTCCTTGGCCGAGTTGAACTCCACGTCGCCCACGACCTTGTAGCCCCGCTCCCGGGTGGGGTCGTCCACCCGGTTGGTGCCCACGTCGATCACCACCGCGCCGGGCTTGATCATCTCGCCGGTGACGAGTCCGGCCCAGCCCACCGCCACCACCAGGATGTCGGCCAAGCGGGTCATCGCGCCCAGGTCGGCGGTGCGACTGTGGGCGACCGTGACCGTGGCGTTGCCGCCCGGCGCCGTCCGCAGCAGAAGGAACGCCATGGGCTTGCCGACGATATTGGAGCGCCCGACCACCACCACGTGCTTCCCCGAGGGGTCCACCCCGCTCCGCAACAGCATCTCGATCACGCCTCGGGGCGTGCAGGGCGCCAGCACGTCCGGGTCCCCAGTCGCCAGACGCCCCACGTTGACCGGATGGAAGCCGTCCACATCCTTCTCCGGGTCAATCGCCAGGAGAACCTTCGCCTCGTCGATCTGCTTAGGCAGGGGAAGCTGCACCAGGATGCCGTGGATGCGCGGGTCGGCGTTGAGCTCCTCCACGAGGGCCAGCAGCTCCGCCTCGCTGGTGGCGGACGGAAGCGTGACTTGGCGTGAGTGGATGCCGGCCTCGGCGGCGGCCTTGTTCTTCATTCCCACGTAGAGTCGGCTGGCCGGGTCTTCGCCGACCAGCACCGTGGCCAGCCCAGGCACCAGTCCTTCCTTGGCCAGACCGGCCACCTTCTCGTTGAGCTCGTCCCGTATCTGGCGGGCGATCTCCTTCCCGGAGATGATCTTGGCGGACATGCGGGTCTCTTTGGGTCCTCGGGTTCGGGTTCTAAATGGGTTGGATCGGGATTCTAGCGGGCGAAGTCCACGGCGCGGGTCTCGCGGATCACTACGACCTTGATCTGGCCTGGGTACTGGACCTCGCTCTCGATCTTGCGGGCCACCGACTCGGAGATTCGGGCCATGTCGTCGTCGGACACCCGCTCCGGGCGGACCATGACCCGAAGCTCGCGCCCGGCTTGGATGGCGAAGCAGTGGTCCACCCCGGGTTCGGCGGTGGCGATCTCCTCCAGCCGTTCCAGACGCTTGACGTAGCCTTCAAACATCTCCCTTCTGGCGCCCGGCCGGGAGCCGCTGATGGCGTCGGCCGCCGTGACCAGCCACGCCTCGGCGTACTTGTGGGGCGCGTCGTCGTGGTGCGCCTGGATGGCGTTGAGCACCACGTCGGGCTCGCCGTGGCGTTTGCAGAGGCGGTATCCCAGCTCGACGTGGGTGCCCTCCAGGTCGTGGGACATTCCCTTGCCGATGTCGTGGAGGATGCCCGCGCGCCGCGTCATCTTGGCGTCGAGTCCCATCTCCTCCGCCAAGCTCCCCGCCAGCATGGCGACCTCCCGGGAGTGGGCCAGCTGGTTCTGGCCGAAGGAAGTCCGGTACCGAAGCCGTCCCAGCACCTTGACGACCTCGTCGTGGACGCCGTGAACGCCCAGCCCGTAGAGCGCCTCTTCGGCGGCGGTGCGCATCTCGGCCTCGACTTCCTTCTGACTGGCGGCCACGGCCTCCTCGATGCGCGCCGGGTGAATGCGCCCGTCCTCCACCAGCGCGCCCAGGGCAAGGCGAGCGATCTCGCGGCGCACGGGATCGTAGCCGGAGAGCACCACGGCCTCGGGCGTGTCGTCGATGACCACGTCGATCCCCGTGGCCTGCTCGAAGGCCCGGATGTTGCGCCCCTCCCGACCGATGATCCGCCCCTTCATCTCGTCGGACGGAAGCTGCACCACCGACACCGTGAGCTGGGCGGTCTCGTCGGCCGCCATGCGCTGAATCGCCATGGCCACCAAGCGCTTCGCTTCCCGGTCTGCGGTCCGCTGGGCCTCTTCCTTGATCGTCCGAACGCTGCTGGCCGCCTCGGCTCGGGCCTCGTCCAGGAGGCCGTCGATCAGCTCGGCCTTGGCTTCGTCGGCCGACACTCCTGCGACCTCCTCCAGGCGCGACCGCATCTCGGCCAGCACACGGTCGGCCTCGGCCTGGCGCTGGTCGGCCTCCGCCTCCCGTCCCTCCAGCGTCCGCGCTTGGTCCTCCAGCCGCCCTTCCCGGCGGTCCAGCTGGTCGGACTTGCGGTCGGCTGCGTCGGTGCGCTCGCGAAGGCGTCGCTCCCCCTGCTCCACCTCCTCGCGACGGCGACTCTCCTCCGTCTCCCAGCTCTCCCTCTGCCGGAGCGCCTCTTCCCTAGCCTCCAGTTCGGCCGCCCGGCGAAGGCTTCCCGCTTCTTCTTCGGCCTGCTTGCGGATCAGCGACGCCTGGTCCTTTGCGGCCGCTTCGTCCTTGCGCCGGCGCGCACGCTCCCGGCTCCTTCCGAGAAGGTATGCCGCGACCACTGCCACGGCCGCGCCGACCGCCAGGGCCAAACCCAGCGGGTCCATGTATTCTCTCCAAGCCGGTCTCGACGACCAGCCTCGTGAATCGACGACGGAGACCCGAAAGCCCGCCCACGGCCTGCCACGGGTCCCCTAGATTGATTGGTTGCACCATACGGCGAGGATCAAGCGGTGCGCAAGCGGCGACAACAAGCGGATGGACGGCTGCGATTGGGCCAGCACAGGGCGTTGAAGAGGCGCCTGGGCCGGCGGCGGCCCTCTCTGCACACCGTCTTTGCGCTGGGTGCGTTGCCTGTGCTGGGCGCGCTGCCTGAGTTGGCCGCGTTGCCTGTGTTGGCTGCTCTGCTTGCTCTGCCCTGCTCGGCCAGTGCCCAACCCGTTGAGATCGACCTGTCGCAAGCGGTTGTGGCCACGGCGGTCCCGGCGACCTTCAGCGAGGACGGCGACGGCTACTTCGACAGGATCGGGAGCGTCGTTGCCAGGCATGATGGGCTTTGGGCGACGGACCTGGGCCACCGAACGGTTTTCTGGTTCGGGCACGACGGCGTCCTGCGCCAGCGGTTTGGGCGAGCGGGCGATGGTCCCGGCGAGCTGATGACGGTATCGGACGTCGTGCTGGACACCCTGGTCACGGTCGTGGACCTGGGGCGGCGGGGGCGCGAGGTGGACGAATCGGAGCTGAGGCGCGTCGTCGCGCGGCTTCGGCGCGAGCAGGAGCTGCCATGGTCTGTAGAGGTGTCGGCGGCGTCTCACTGGTCGGTGGCGGCGGAGATCGTGCTGGGGGCGGACGGCGAGCTGGGGGCGGACGGCGAGATCTGGTTGCGTCAAGCCACCGAGGATCAGACGGAGCTGTGGCTGGTGGACAATGTCTTTGCAGGCCGCGACCAGCGGGCTGTGGGCCGTGGCCAGCGGGTTGTGGGCCGTGACCAGCGGTTGGTGACCCTGCCCCGCGGCTTTCGCCTGGAGGCGGTGTGGGACGGCCACCTGTATGGGGTGGTGGAGGACGCGCTGGGCGTGCAACGGATCGGCGTGATCGCGTGGCGGCCTAGTGCGCCGTCCTCTGTCTAACCCAGCCTAGCCTGCTAGCGCTAGCGCACCTCCGCGCCGCCTCGGCGGTCGTCGGGAACGAAGCGGTTGCGGGCGGGCATCTCCACGGCCGCCAACGAGGCCGAGTCCAGCACGGCGTCGGCGGGCAGCAGGCCGTTCAGGTGCAGCACGTAGGCGGACACCGCGTAGACCTGGTCGTCGGAGAGGGAGCCGGGCGTGGCCTGGGGCATGGCTCGGCGCACGTAGTCGAAGAGGGTGGTGGCGTAGGGCCAGTAGCCGCCGACGGTGCGGCCCGCGGGCCACTGCTCCCACACGGCGGTGGAGACAAGGCGGTCGTTGGGGCCTTCGGTTCCCGTGGGGCCGTGACAGGCCAAGCACTGGACTTCGTAGAGGAGACGGCCTTCCTCCACTGAACCGCTTCCTGGCGGCAGACCTTCCCCGTTGGGCTTCACGTCGATGTCCCAGAGGGCGATGCGAGCTTCCGAAGCGGGGGACCCGAAGCCGAAACGAGGAGTTGTTCCGCCGCCATCGGCGTTGCCGTTGATGTCGGGCGCGCAGGCGACGGCAATGGCGGCGACGGCAGCAACGGCACCCCAAGCCATTCGCCTCACAGCAAGTCCCCCAGTCCGAAGGTGACGGTTCCGTCGGCGGCGATCTTCCAGGCGCGCTGGTGGTTCTGGTGGTAGGCCGTCCCTTCGCCGCGGGCGTCCCACAGCTGGTGGATGGTGGGCTGCACGTAGCCGGTCTCGTCGGTGGCGCGGCTGAGGATCACGGTCTCGCGGCCGTCCCAGCGCCAGAGGTGGCGGAAGCGCACGGTGGACTTGGGCAGCACTGGCCCCTGCATCTGGGCGGGGGACCAGGAGCGGCCGGCGTCGGTGCTCACGTCGACCCGGGTCACGCGCCCACGCCCCGTCCACGCCAGCCCCGCTATCTCCCACCAGCCCCGCTCCGGCAGCACGTAGGGGTACGACGGGAAGGTGATCACCGACTTGGCGTCCATCACGAAGCTGAACTGGCGCGCGGTGCCGTCCTTCAAGGGGTCGGTGTAGCGGGAGGTCTCGTCGCGGGTCATGGTGGGCCGGTCCGTGACCTCGATCCGGCGCAGCCACTTCACCTGGGCGTTGCCCTCCCAGCCGGGCAGCAGGAGCCGCACCGGGTAGCCCTGCTCCGGGCGGATCGCCTCGCCGTTCTGACCGTACGCCAGCATGGCGTCGTCGAGGGCCTTTTCCAGTGGGACGCTCCGGCCCATCACTGCGGCGTCGCTACCCTCGGCCAGCAGCCAGCTCGCCCCGGGACGGACGCCGACCTCGCGGAGGATCGTGGAGAGCATGACGCCGGTCCACTCGCTGGTGCTGATCAACCCGTCCAGCTGTTGGGCGGTGATCTCGGTGGGCATTCGGTCCCGGCTGTACGCGCCGCCCCCGTTGCCGGAGCACTCGACGAAGCAGATGCGCGACAGTTGCGGGTAGCGCTTCAGGTCGGCCATGCGGAAGACCATGGGACGTTCGACCATCCCGTGGACGAGCAGCTCGTGGTCCTCGGCCGCGATCTCGGGTACGCCGGCGTGGTGGCGCTCGAAGTGAAGGTCCGCCGGGGTGATTGTGCCCTGGAGCTGGTGGATCGGCGTGCGGGAGGAGCTGGAGAGCGCCAGCGATCGGAGCAAGCGGCGAGGCTGCTCGCCGGGCGCCCGCGTGCCGACTGGGGAGACGAAGCGGCCGGGGACCTTGGTGGGGTCGGGCGTCGGCAGGCGGTCTCCGGCCGCGGGAAGGACCTCTTGCTCCTCTTGCTTGGGGATCCACAGCGCGTCCGAACGGGTCATTGCCAAGCCGGCAGCGGCGGCGCCAGGCGCGGTAGCGAGCCATCCCCTGCGGGTGAGGCGACGGCTCTGGTCGCCGTTCGCTTTGCTGTCGGGACGCGACATCGGCTTCACTCCTCCGACGCCTCCTCCAGCACTTCCTCCAAGCGCTTGGCCTGGGTGCGGGCCTCTTCCTCGACCCGGGCTTGGTGCTGCAGGAAGTCGCTGGCGATGGAGAGGGCGGCCAAGATGGCGACTCGCTTCTGGGCGGCGGCGGCGGGGTCCCGGTCGAACCTGCGCATCCGCTCGTCCACCAGCGCCGCGCACCGACGGGTGTACGCCTCGTCGGCTTCGCTGCGGACGGTGTACTCCTCCCCGGCGATCCGCACGCGCACCGCCGTCCTGCCCCCTTCGTCGCCGCTCATTGCCGACCCTCCAGAAAGCGGATCCTGGCCATGATCTGGTCGATCCCCTCCCGCCCTCGCCGGACCCGGTCGCGGAGGGCCTCGTTCTCCCTCTGCAGCTCCGTCACCTTGTTGGCAAGGGCGGCTGGGTCCTGGGTGCCGTCGCCGAACTCCCGCAAGAGCTGGTCGCTCCGCTCCGCCCGCTCTTCGGCCTCCTGGGCTCGCCGCCGCAGAGCGCGCACCTCCGCCACAGCCCGAGCAACCGCCACGTCCAGCGGCTCGAACTCCGGCACGCGGCTGGCCGACTCGTCGGAGGGCTGGCTGGCGCTAGCTGACTCTTGGCTCGACACCCGTTGCCTCCTTCACTTTGCGGAGCACTCGTCGGAACGCTTGGTCCACCTGCGCATCAGTCAGGGTTCTGCGCGCGGCCCGGAAGCGCAAGCGGAACGCCACGGAGCGAGTCCCGGCGGGCAGGTCGTCGCCTTCGTAGACGTCGAAGACCTGGGCGTCCTCCAGCACGGCCGCCTTGGCGCCGCGGATCGCTTCCAGGACTGCGCCGGCTGGCGTGCTGAGCGGCACGAGCATGGCCACGTCCCGGGTCGAAGCAGGCTGGTCGGGCAGCTCGCGGGCGACCACGTCCGTGGGGGGCTCGGGCGCCGCCGGGAGGACCACCTCGGCGCCGATCACTGCGCCCGCCCACGGGGGCAGGTCGAGCTTGGCGGGGCGGAGCTGGCCGGCGGCGCCGACGACTTGGCCGCTCTTCTCCGTCAGCCGGTACCAGCGGCCCGGGGCGAAGCGGGGGTCCTCGCCTTCGCCGGGCTCCACCTGTGCGCCGGGGTAAGCTTCGCGGGCGACGAGCTCCAGCGCTCTTGCCGCGTCGTGCACCTCGTAGCGCGCCCCGGCGCCGGACCAGTGGACCGGTTCGCGGCGACCCGTGAGGACGACCGCAACCCGGGGCGATTCGACAGGAGCGGCGGGGGCAGGCGCGGGCGACTCTGGGGCGGGCGCGGGCAACTCCGGGGCGGCGGGCGCGCTCGAGTCCGGGGCGGCGGGCGCGCTCGAGTCCGGGGCGCGGGCAGGGGCCGGGGCGAACGCCGTGCCCAGCTCGAAGAGGCGGACATCTCCCGTGCCCCGCGCCATGTTCCGCTCCACGTGGGTCAGCAGGCCGGAGAGGAGGTCGCGCCGCAGTCGGCTCTCCTGGGCGGACATGGGGTTGAGCACCGCTACGTCGCCGTCGGCTTCCGGGCCGAGGGCCGGGGTTTGGGCCTCGCTGATCCCGTCGGCCGCCAGCGCCGCCCGCAGCGCATCCTCCAGGCGGAAGAGGGGGTGGTCGGGGACGGTGCCCGGTCGGTAGGGGCGTAGCGTCTCGGGGAAGGAGTCGTAGCCGTGGGTCCGGGCGACTTCCTCGATCAGGTCGATCTCGCGCAGGGTGTCCCAGCTTCTGTGGCCCGGAACCCGGAACCGGAGCGAGTCCTCCTCGTCCCGCTCCTCCATGGCGTAGCCCAGCGGCGCCAGCAGTCCGGCGATCTCGTCCGGCTCGAAGCCCACGCCCAGGACTCGCCGCACGCGAGAGGGCCGCAAACCGACCACAGGGGCCTCCCACGGGATCGGGCAGGCGTCCACCACCGGGCCGTCCAGGGAGCCGCCGGCCACGGTCGCGATCAGAGACGCGGCCCGCAGGACGGCCGTCTCCATCGCCTCCGGGTCAACGCCCCGCTCGAAGCGGTAGCTGGCGTCGGTGGACATTCCCAGCGCGCGCCGGGCGGCCCGCACCTGGCGCGGCTCGAAAAGGGCGCACTCCAGCAGCACGTCGGCGGTGTTGGCCGAGACCTCCGAGTTGGCGCCGCCCATCACCCCCGCCACCGCCACCGGTCGCTCAGCGTCGCGGATCGTGAGCATCTCCGTCGAGAGAGCGCGCCGTTCGCCGTCCAGGGTGACCATGGACTCGCCCGGCCTGGCTCGGCCCACGACGACGGAGCCGCCCAGCCGGGCTAGGTCGAAGGCGTGGAGAGGCTGGCCGAGCTCCAGCATCACGTAGTTGGTGGCGTCCACCACGTTGTTCACGGGCCGGGCTCCCACGGCGCGGAGCCGGTTGGCCAGCCAGAGGGGCGACGGCCCCACCGCGACTCCGCGAACGAGCGCGGCCAAGTAGCGGGGACAGAGCTCCGGGTCCTCAATCCGCACCGTGACGTCGGCGGAGGCGGCTTCGGAGGCGCCCCGCGCGATCGACGACGGGGGATGGCTTGGCTCGGCAGCGTTGCGGGCGTCGGTCCGAGGTCCAGCGGCAGAGAACGGCGGCAGCGAGACGGCGGCGTGGCCGGACTGGTGCAGTTCCCGGGCGACGCCGACGTGGGAGAGAAGGTCGCCCCGGTTGGGCGTGACCTCCACGTCGAAGCAGATGTCGTCCAGTCCCATGGCTTCGACGAAGGACGCGCCCGGCTCCAGGTCGCAGGCTAGGTTGTCCGAGCCGTCCGGGCCGTCGGAGCCCGGGCCAGCCACGGCGTCCGAGCCAGCTGAGCCGCTCAGCAACATGATCCCGGCGTGGTCGGTTCCCAGTCCCAGCTCCCGCTCGGAACAGAGCATCCCTTCGCTGTGCTCGCCGCGAATCTTCCGTCGTCCGATCTTGAAGCCGCCGGGCAACGTCGATCCCACTGGCGCGAAGGGGTAGAAGCCCCCCACTCGCACCTCCGGCGCTCCGCACACCACCGGTACTTCGCCGTCCGGCCCGGCGACCCGGCATAGGGTGAGACGGTCTGCTCCGGGATGGGGGACCGCCTCCAACACCCGGCCCACCGTCACGTCGCGAAGCCCGGCGGCCAAGTCCGTCGCCTCCTCGACCGGTGCGCCGCGCAACGCCAGCCGCTCCATCGCCTCCTCCGGCGTCAGGTCGATCCCGGGCGCTAGCTCTTGCAGCCAGTGGTACGAGACCTTCATGGCGACGGCGTCCGTTGCAGCGCGGCTACGGGGAGCCGTGCGGCTCGCGGGGCCGGCCCTCTCATGCGAACTGTGCCAGGAAGCGCATGTCGTTCTCGTAGAAGAGCCGCAGGTCGCGCACGCCGTGACGGAGCATGGCCACGCGGGCTGGTCCCATGCCGAACGCCCAGCCCGTGTACCGCTCCGGGTCGTATCCCACGTTCTCCAGCACGGCCGGATCGACCATTCCCGCGCCCATGATCTCCAGCCAGTCGGAGCCCTGCCGCTTCACGTCCACCTCTGCCGACGGCTCCGTGAAGGGGAAGAAGGACGGGCGGAAGCGCACCTGCGTGCCGGGTCCCCAAAAGCGGCGCGCGAACTCGGCCAGCGTGGCCTTGAAGTCCACAAAGGTGACCCCCTCGTCCACCACCAGCCCCTCGATCTGGGCGAACGCCGGCGTGTGGGTGGCGTCGTAGCTGTCCCGACGGTAGACCATGCCGGGCGCTACGATCCGCACGGGGGGGTCGTGCCGCAGCATCGTGCGGACCTGCACCGGAGACGTGTGGCTGCGCAGGAGGAGCCCCGGCGCCAAGTAGAGGGTGTCCTGCTCGTCGGCTGCCGGGTGGTCCAGGGGGGTGTTCAGGGCTACGAAGTTGTGCCACTCGTCGTCCACCTCCGGGCCGCGTGCGCGCGTGAACCCCAGGCTGCGGAAGATCGCCCAGATGTCGTCAATCGCCTGGCTCACGGGATGGACGGTCCCCCGCCACTTCCCTCGGGGCGGAAGGGTCAGGTCGACGGGGCCTCCGTCTTGGGAAGCGTCGGACGCCAGGGCCGCCGACCGCTCGTCCAGGCCTGCCGCCACCGTCCGCTTGACTCGGTTGGCTTCGGCTCCCACGGCGGGCCGGTCCTCTGGCGGCAACGTTCCCAGGCCGCGCAGGAGGCGCGAGATCCGGCCCTCCTTGCGGCCCAGGTACGTCACCCGCACCCGCTCCAGCTCCTCGGCGTCTCCGGCCTGCTGCACTGCGGAGAGGGCCTCTTGTTCGAGTGCGCGAAGGGCCTCGACCAGCGACACGTGGGTCATGGAGGCGGCTCGACAGGAAGGCGAAGCGCGGGTCGGGCGCGGTCCGAAGGCAAGCGCGGTCGGGCGCGGTTCCGGCTGGTGCGCCCGCTACTTGCCCAGTGCCGCCTTGGCCAGTGCCGCCTTGGCCCGCTTCGCCAAGGACGCGAAGGCGTCGGGACTCCGCACGGCCAAGTCGGCCAGCGCCTTTCGGTCCAGCTCGACCCCGGCCCGACTCAGCCCGTTCATGAAGCGGGAGTAGGAGATCCCGTGCTCACGGGCGGCGGCGTTGATCCGGGCGATCCAGAGTCGGCGGAAGTTCCCCTTCTTCTTCTTCCGGTCCCGGTAGGCGTGCTCCCAGCCCTTCTCGACGGCGTCCTTGGCCGTCCGGTACAGGTTCTTGCGCCCGCCGAAGTAGCCCTTGGCGGCGCGGAGCACCTTCTTCTTGCGCTTGTTGCGTGCGGCGGCGCGTGTGGAGCGCGGCATCGGTCTCTCTCCTTTACTTGCCCGGCAGCATTCGGCGCACGCGACGGACGTCGGCCTTGGAGGCCAGCGTGCCGCTGCGGAGCCGACGCTTCCGCTTCCTGTTCTTCTTGGTGAGGATGTGGGAGCCGTACGCGCGCCTTCTCGCCAGCTTCCCCGATCCGGTGCGCCGGATGCGCTTCGCCGCGCCCCGGTTGGTCTTCATCTTCGGCATCGTCGCTCTCCGCTGGTTCTCCGCTGATTCTCGGCTAGTTCTTGAGGGGCACCAGGACCATCGACATCTGGCGTCCCTCGAAGTTCGGGTACTGCTCGACCTTGGCGCAGTCGCTCAGGTCGCTGGTCATGCGCAGGAGCACGTCGCGCCCCAGGTCTGGGTGGGCCGCCTGCCGGCCTCGGAACATCATGGTGAGCTTGACCTTGTTCCCCTCCGTCAGGAACCGGCGGGCATGGCGACGCTTGAACTCGTAGTCGTGGTCTTCGATGCCCGGTCGGAACTTGACTTCCTTGATCTGGACGGTGTGCTGCTTCCTCTTCGCCTCGCGGGCGGCCCGGGCCGCCTTGTACTTGAACTTGCCGTAGTCCATCATGCGAACCACGGGCGGCCGGGAGTCGGGGGCGACTTCCACTAGGTCCAGCCCCAGCTCCGAGGCCCGGGTGCGAGCGTCCTCCAGGGAAACGATTCCGATCTGCCCGCCCTCCTCCGCGATGAGTCGGATCGGGCTGATTCTGATCTGCTCGTTCACCCTGACGCGTTTTTCTGCGATCTGGCACTCTCCTTGCGTTGCGAGACGTCGTTCCTGCGGGAATCGGCAGAGCGGAAGCGGGGTCCTTCGGCGGGCCGCGACGAATGCAGGTACAGACTCTGATCATCGCACCAGGAAGGCGGTGCGGTCAAGGGAGGGAGATGGGCACCTTGAGCCGCCGCTCCGGCCTCCGGTAGCGCACGAGGCCAGACCGGGAACCCCCGCAAAGTTAGTCGCTGGCCGCCTTGGCGATCAGCTCGTCGCCCGTCTCGCACTCCACCACCAGCCGGCCCAGCCGCGCCAGCCGTGAGCGGTCCGTCACGCCGGCAAGCACGTCCGCCAGCCGCTCCGCCGCATCCGCGCCGAACTTCCACTTGGCTGTGTCGACGTACGCCTGACGCAACCCCTGGACTCTGCCGCGCGCTTCGCCGCGGGCTTCGCCGAGCTTCTGGCCCCGCGCTTCCCCGCGCGCTAGGGCGTGCTTCTCCAGTGCCGCGAAACGGTTCCCGTACACCTTGCCCACCTCCTTCAGCGTGTCCAACTGTTCGATGATCTCCGCCGGCGCCCCCCAATCTATCAGCTGAAGCCGAAGCCACGCGACCCACGCCGCCCGCAACTCCGGCGTGTCCAACTGCTCGTCCAGCGCCATCAGCGCTTGAGCGATCCGCTCCGGGTCCAGCTCGGCGCGCAGCACCAGGCCCGCTCGCACGCGCCCCACCTTCCGCAAGTCGAGAGACGCTCCCTTCGCCGCCTCCGCCTCCTCGTCCAGCAGCACCACACGCTGGCCGTAGATGAACGGCCTCAGCTCCTCCGGCACGAGCTTCTCCAACTCGCACGCCTTGCTCAACGCCGCCTTCCACCGGCCCTCGAAGCTCTTCACCACCACGAACAGCACCGCGCTCTCCTCCCCCTCGGCCCCGGCGCCCCGGCCCTCCGTCAGGCTCTGGTAGCACAGCGCCGTCTCGAGCAGTGCGCGGGTCGCCATCCCCTTGTCCTCCGTCGACTGGAACTCGAAGAGGAGGACGAGCCACAGCGGACGGCTGCGGAAGCGCACCCTCCACGCCATGTCCACGAGGCGGACGGTCTCGCTCTCGGCGTCGACGAACTCGGTGGGCATCTGTTCGAGGGTGTCGAAGTCGAGGTCGTCGATCCAGGTGCCGCCGACGGACGGGCCGACGAACTCGACGACGACTTCCTCGACGACTTCTGCGAACGAGTAGAACTGCTTGTACACGCGGTCCTTCTCGCCGTGCTTCGGTTGGTGGTCGGATTGCTTCGGCTGGTCGGACATGGGCGGCCTCCATTCCTTTCCCGAGTGGGGTTCGTTGCTGCATCCGGGGGGAACGCTGGAGGCCCCGTCCGCGAAAAAATCCAGTGCGGCGGGCGGGGGCGCGTCCCCGACAGGTGGGGGCCGCAGAATGAGGGTTGGATGGCTGGATGGGCGTGGCGGTCCTCAGTGCGGCCGCACCTCCACCACAACAACCGACTCGGCTCCCACGGGATCGACGTGCCGCACGAGGAGCCGATCACCGACCCGAATCCAGTATCCGGCTTCGTTCCGGGAATCGAATCTGCGCGACGACCGTCCAGCTGGCGGATGTGTTCGCTGGGGGACGGACCCTCCAGTAGATCGTGCCTTCCCGTGGCGGCAGGCTCTGTCCCAGCCACAGCGCCCCGTCGGAGCTCGAATGCAGGTGAACGAGCCGACGGGGGTCCTCCGGCTCCACGCCCAGCACTTCGGTCGACGCCGACCCCACATCCAAGGTGCCGACGGTATCGCCACCGACCGAGACGACCGACACGGCACCGGAGCGCGTATCCCCGACGAACACCAGCCGACCGTTCGAAGCCGCCACGGCGTGGGAACTGTCCTCCACGGCGGCCACGGCGAAGGCGGTGGAGTCCGGCAGGAGTTCCCAGAGGCGGTTCGGGAAGCGGCCGATCATATCGGACAAGTTGCCGACGGCATCGAAGCGCACAACCGCAAGCGTGTCGCGATCTCGTTCGCCGGCCGGCGTGTCGGGGCTGAGCAGCCTGGCCGGAAGCCCACTGGACACTGCCGACACAAAGCCTCGACCGCCCGACGACACGAGTATCTCCGGTTGGCGACCGCGAAGTCCGATCCCATCCACGCGAAACGTCCTCGCGTACTCGCCAGCGTTGGAGAACACCACGAAGTGCTGTTGGTCCCGGTCGTACACGACCAGCGAGTCCGCACCAAGACGGGTCACGAGAAGTGGGCGCAAGAACTCGCCTGGCCCCCGGCCACTTCGTCCGATGGTCGTCACGTCGTCGTCTTCGAGCCGGTAGGTCACCAGCTGCTGCCATCCACCGTTCGCCAGCACGACCGATGCCCCATCGGGCGCAAAGATGCCGCTCGACACGCGGAAGAGCTCGACTCGGTGCGCTTCCATCACGTCGTTGAGCACCGCAATCGTGTCGACCGACAGGGAGGCTATGCCCGACGCATCCAGGGCCAGCCTGCGAAGAGTCGGGGGGTCCGCATCCCGCGACCAGCAGGCCGCGCTGGCCACGAAGGCGACGGCAACTGCGATCGCTGGAAACCAGAGCGACCGTGCTCGCCGGCGGGCAGTCATGGGGTGCAATCTCGCTGACCCGACATGTCTCGTATCGACACATGAGGAAACGGGTTGTTGGCAAAACCGTAGACGTAACCTCCAACGCGAGCCGCCAGCGTTATGTCTGCCGTCTTGGGGGCGGTTCCGGTACCGGTCCTAGGATCAACGCAAGCGGTCAACAAATCGTGTTGCGACAGGGACGAGACGCGGGATTCGCTAACGGTAAGGATGATCTCCGTTGGGCTGTACTCCGTGACGTACGTGAGCGTATGGGCCACGGCAGCGGTTCGGTCGACGCTCATGGTGAGTCCCCCTCCTCGCGTTGCTTCCCAAGTCACTGGACTAAACCCTGGGACACGATGGTGCAGCAGAAGCTCGCCGGTTCGCGAGAAGAGGCGCACAATGCCCAGTTGCTCGCTTGTGGTCACCACCTTGAGGTCGGCGGTGCAGTGTATTCTGCCTCGGTTTGCCAACGACACCAGCAAGCTCTCGAACCGCTCGTTTCCGGCTTCGATCTCCGGGCGCAACAACGGGCCGAAGGACCGTACCGCCTGTCCGTTGAGAGACATGACGTGCACCGTGAGGCCCGCCAGACCTTCGGACGGCACCTGGCCCAGAATCGCGATTTCGCCATCCAACAAGCAGATGTCGCTGCCAAAGACGGGAACCGGGAAGTCGCGCATGTAGGCCAAGCCGCCTGCGGCCAACTCGAAGACCGCGACTCCGGGACGCCCGGCATCCAAGACGTAGACCCGATCATCCGGCGCCAGGGCCATGCCCACCGGCTCACTGAACTCACCGGGTCCACCGCCTTCTCGGCCCACGGCGCCGCGGAAAGTTCCCTCCGGCCCGAACCAGGACACGGAGTAGTTCTGGTCGTCGAGCACGAGGACGTTTCCGCTCTCGTCAGCTTCGATGTCGCGGATTCTCCCGAATACCTGGTTCCTGTCGCCGTGAAGGACCCCGATCGTCCTGATCGCCGTGTCTTGGCTCGGTGGTCCCTGCACCGGGGTTGCCGACAGCACCTCATGCAGTCCTGTGCCGAGCAGCGCCAGGGCAACGGCTGCCAGCAACGTGCGGACCTGGGCGGGATTCATTCCTCGCTCAGGCAGCCCGGCTCCCGCAGGGCGCAACCCGGGTCGGACCGGGACGCCATCCCCCCTACCCCAGCGCCCGGCTGGACACCTCGTCCCGGAGCCGCTGCGCGAAGGCGTCCCGGCTCATCGTCACCTGCTTCTTCTTGGCGCCGCGCTTGCGGACCGCCACCGTGCCCGCCTCCGCTTCCCGCTCTCCGACGATTGCCATGTACGGCACCTTCTGGGTTTCGGCGGCGCGGATGCGGTAGCCCAGCGTGTCCCGCTCGTCCACCTCGGCGCGCAGGCCGTCCCGCGTCAGCTGGGCCGCGAGCTCCTGGGCGGAGGCCGTCCACTGCTGGGAGACGGGAAGGACCACCACTTGCCTGGGCGCCAGCCAGAGGGGGAACGCGCCCCCGTAGTGCTCGACCAAGCCGCCCACGAAGCGCTCCATCGAGCCCAGCAGAGTGCGGTGGATCACGACGGCGTTGTGGCGGCGGTTGTCCGTGCCCACGTACTCCAGGCCGAAGCGCTCCGGCATGAGGAAGTCCAGCTGGAAGGTGCCGCCCTGCCACTCCCGCCCCAGCGCGTCGGTGACCAGGATGTCCACCTTGGGGCCGTAGAAGGCGCCGCCGCCCTCGTCCAGCTCGTAGTCGAGCCCCCGGTCGCGAAGGACTCGGGCCAGCCGCTCCGAGGCCGCGTCGTAGACCGCCGGGTCGCCGATCGCCTTTTCGGGTCGGGTGGAGAGCGCGGTGCGGTACTCGTAGCCGAAAACGCCCAGCAGGTAGTGCTCCAGGTCCAGAAGGCGGGCGTACTCCTCCTCGATCTGGTCCTCGCGGATGAAGATGTGGGCGTCGTCCTGGGTGAAGGCGCGCACGCGCAACATGCCGTGCAGGGCGCCGGATCGCTCGTAGCGGTAGCAGGTCCCCAGCTCGGCGTAGCGCAGGGGCAGGTCGCGGTGAGAGCGGACGCCGGAGCGGTAGATCATGAAGTGGTGGGGGCAGTTCATGGGCTTCATGCGGAAGCGCGTCCCGTCGTCGTCCATCGCCGGGAACATGTCGTCCGAGAAGACCTCCAGGTGGCCCGACAGCTTGTAGAGCTCCTCGCTGGCCACGTGGGGCGTGAAGACGATCTCGTAGCCGTGGTCGATCAGCGTCTTCTTCAGGAACTCCTCCACCACGTGGCGAACCCGTCCCCCGTGCGGGTGCCAGAGGACGAACCCAGGGCCGACTTCGTCCTGGATCGAGTAGAGGTCCAGCTGCTTGCCCAGCACCCGGTGGTCGCGGCGCTTGGCCTCCTCCAGCCGGTGGAGGTGGGATTTCAGGTCGCTCTTGCGGAAGAAGGCGGTGCCGTAGATGCGCTGGAGCATCTGCCGCTTCTCGTCGCCCCGCCAGTAGGCGCCGGCCACGCTCAGCAGCTTGAAGTGCTTCAGGCGACCCGTGCTGGGCACATGGGGACCCCGGCACAGGTCCAGGAAGGGGCCGTCGCGGTAGACGGTGATCGTCTCGTCGTCGGCTAGCTCCTCCAGGCGCTCCAGCTTGAGGGGGTCGTCGGCGAAGAGCTCCCGGGCCTCTTCCTTGGCGACGACCTGCCGCTCGAAGGGATGATCGGCGGCGACGACGGCGGCCATGCGCTCCTCGATAGCGTCCACCTGCTCCGGCGTGAAGGGCTGGGGCACGTCGAAGTCGTAGTAGAATCCGTCGTCGATGGCGGGGCCGAAGCCGATCCCGGCAGTGGGGACGATCTCGCGCACTGCGGTGGCCAGGACGTGGGCGGCCGAGTGGCGGAGGACGGGCAACGCTTCCGGGTCCCGGTCGGTGAGGAGGCGGACTTGGGCGCCGTCGGGGATGGGGCGGTTCAGGTCCACGACTTCGCCGTTCACGACGGCGGCCAGCGCTGCGCGAGCGAGGCCGGGGCCGATCTGGGCGGCCAGGTCGGCGGAGGCGGCGCCGGGGGGGAGTTCGATGGCGCGGCCGTCGGGGAGGACCGCTCGGATGGAGGGGGCGTCGTTGTCGGGCATGACGGCGTCGTCGGGCATGGCGACTAGTTGCCCGGCGGGGGCCAGGGCGTGCCGGTGATCCTTCCCAGCTCCTCCTGGTCGCGGGTGGGGCGGTACGCTTGCCGCGCCGCCATGTCGTAGAGGTCGCCGGGAGCCAGAAAGTAGAAGAGTCCGCCGGTGTCCAGCGTCGCGTGGGCGTCGTAGATGACGGCGTACGACTGGCCCACAACCTCGAAGCGGTCGCCCCGCACGACGATGGCGGTGTTCTCGTCCAGGCCGATCCCCAGCAGTTCGGGCTTGGCGCGGATCACCTCGATCAGGTCGAAGTGACGGTTGCGACGCAACAGGTGCTGGTCGATGGCGACGCCCTTGAGGAAGCCCAGGCCGACCTCGTGGTCGCCCATCATGATGGTGTTGGTGCGCGTGTCGCCCCGGACCAAGTACGAACCCTGAATCGACGCCCCTGCCGACGAGCCGCCGATGACGCCGCCGCGCGCCAGCACGTCCCACAAGGCGTCGTGGACCTTCGTGTTCAGGTACGAGTCGGCCAAGCGCCACTGGCGTCCCCCGGTGAACCAGACGCCCCGGGCTCGGCGCAGGGGTTCGGCGAAGGCGTCGGTGTCGGCGACCTGGGGATCGTAGGTGTGGAGGACCGTCACCTCCCGTGCGCCCGCGTTCTCGAATGGCCGCCGCCCCGAGAAGAACTGGTCGTAGTCGTCGCCGCCGCCGGCCGTGGGGATGACCACGATGGGGGCCGAGGGTCCGCCGGCCAGCTCCACGAAGCGCGCGAAGACGGCGGGGTCGCGCAGTGCGCCTCCGGCAACAATCAGGCTGCCGTTCTCGGGGCCGACCTGCTGGGCGGAGGTGGGGGTGGGTGCGGCGGCGAGCGCGATGGCGACCGAGATGGCAGGTGCGATGGCGGCCGAGATCGCGGTCGAGAGGACGGCGACGGGCGCCAGGGCTAGGGCCGTGCGGGCCGGGCGGGCTGTGCGAGTTGTGCGGGCCGGGCGAGTTGTGCGGGCCGGGCGGCGGAGAGTCTCCATGAGGGAACCGAAGGTCGTGGGGGACTAGGGGCAGGCGAACGCGGGACGTGCGGGACCGCACTGAAAGCTAATCGGCCAGCCGCCTCGCCGAAGGATCTGCTCGACACGGGACTCGAAGGCGGATTCGTCGGTGGACATGGTCATGCGCTGGCGGGCGGAAACCATTCCCGCAACGTGTCCCGGAGCCGCAAGAACGCTCGGTCGGAACATCTGCGCAGCGACGCTCGACGGGCGATTTCCTCCATGACCTTAGCTCGTGCCGCAACCCCCGTCTTCCGCGTGGCCGCCCTAAATGCTTCTTTGGGGCGCAACGGCTTGGGTGCATCTCGTGGCCACCAGCCCGTCTCGGACAACCAGCGTCGAAGCGAGAACGACCGGTCGGCCCATCCGATGACACGATCGACGTGCGGGGAGCCACCCCAAAGCCAGACTTCCAGTTCCGGCGAGACGACGACGGTCCGTGCACGGTCGCCCCACGCGGACCGTTGGAACTCCGTATCCAGACTCGCCTCAATCTCCTGCGGCGATTCCTGCTCCCTGCCGCTTCCTTCGTGGTCGAACATCAAAATGGCATGATCGAACCTTCTCTCGTACTCCGTCAGCATCTGCACGCCGACGGTCGCACAGGCCGGATCGTGAAGGCTCTCCGAGAGGACAACCGACTCAACTGGGCGCACGCCCAGCGACAGCGGGCGCTTGAGCACTTGTTCCACCACGCTCCGCATGTCCCTGTCCGCTACCAACACGACCAAGTCCTGCCGTTTCATCCAAGTATCCCGGATGCCACGATGCTGCCGACGTTTACCCGCCCGCTCCAGTTTTTAAGGTACTTGTGGTCGGGACCCCACACGATGTCGACTTCGCCATCGTCGTCGCGAGCGAAACAAAGCAGGTCTTTGGGCTTGTAGAAGGCCATCAGGCTCATGGACTGGGTAGCGACCAACGCCTGCGAGTCCCACAGGGACAGCAGGGCATCGTGTATCAGCTGCATGGTGCCCGCGTAGACATCGCGCTCGGGTCGTTCATACAGGTAGGTTCCCGACGGATACGCGAGGTACGTCGGCAACGTGTACGCGGCCAGATGGAGCAACCCGCTGGAGACAAGCCATGCGGGAACCTTCACGCCTCCCTGATGATCGAAGACCAGATAGGAATGGCCATCCTCGGGGCGCACTTCGACCGAGATGTCGACCAGGTCGCGCGCATCCAAGCCGAGCTGATCAACCCAATCGTGGAACCTGTCGGGCGAGTCCTTGCGAAACCGAGCCACGATGCTTGCTACGTTCGATCCATCGGGAACAAAGCCCTTGGCGGACGTTTGTGGATTGGGACGGGCCAAGACACGGACATCGAAGGCGATCCTGTGAATCTCACCCAGCAGGTATTCCTTGAACCACGTCGCGGCTGGAAAGCACTCGCTGTCCGCTGGCAGACTCGCCAACGCAGACGCCCCGGGCTCCAGCGTGACAGCCCGTACAGCACCGTCACCGTCGCTCCTGGCGACCGACTCCGGCGTGAAGCTGGCCGTGCCCCCGTTCGTGACTTCTGCCACCATTCGAGCGGTACGGTACCCTTCGGCCACCAACGCTGTGCCGGTCGCCTTGCTTCCAGCCACCGGCGGAGCGTTCTGTCGTTGCGAAGGATAGTCTGCGGAGGTCGTGAGAACGAGTGACTCGGCTCTAACGCGGCATTCGCTCGCTCGGCCTCCAACCCCCACGTCGATCTGGTATCGGATCGTGTTGAGTCCATCCGTCTTTGCGCTGATTGCGGAAGGCACAGCGGCCTCAAGGGCTAACTCGAAGCCGTCTCCCTGGTGTCCGCAGACCAAGGCCGTTGGGGCCGGCGAGCGCACCTCCACAGTCTTCTCCAGCCCAACCGACACAAAGTCGCTCATGAACGCGATGACGTCCATCAGCGTGCTCTTCCCCGAGGCGTTCTTGCCCACCAGCAACTGAAACTCGCGAAGCGGCACTCGAACGTCTCGAAGATTGCGGTAGTTGCGCGCTCGGACAAGCGTGATCATGTCGTCTCAGTCTCCCGTGCGCTCCGCACGTCGACCTGGCCCGTGAGCAGGTTGCAGATGCTCCAGATGAAGTTGACGAGTGGCTGGTGCGTCTTGGCGGTCATCGTGAGCGCTGGTCCACGTAGATGAAGTCGATCCACACACCGTGCAGGGTGCTCGAAATCTCGATCCGTGGACAACAAGGTAGCGTCGGTCACGTGAGCCGTAGCCGCAATCCAGATGTCGTTCTTCGTCATTTTCGCCGCTGGCTTCGGTGGAGGTGTTTGCTGATCGACCACTGAACTGCCGCGGGTCCACGTGTCTATCCTCGCGTAGGCATTCAGTATAGGTTGTCGATTGATGTCGACAGCAGGAACCTCGTACAGTAGCTCTACTAGTTTCGCACGCTTCCGATTACCCCACTTCCTCTTTTCGGAGATTGCCATGATCTCACCATGGCATACCACGGACGTCACGACCAATGTCTGCGGGTCGTCCAAACTGTACTCGGATCTCGTCCGCTCCGCCCACGGAGCCTGCTTGATGATCCCCAACAGGATACCGGTGTCGAGGAGAAAGACCGTTGCGCCATCAGTCGATCATCTCCATCAGCTCGTCAATGGACTCGTCGCCCGGCCACTTGTTCGCAATCCTGTCGAGGTTGATCGAGTCGGCCGGACCAAGTCGGATCCGATCTTGCTTTCCAACGATCAGCGCATCCGCCACGGGAAGTTCGCGAAAGATGGCATCGCCGGGCACCGGGGCCATGACCTTCCGAGCCTCGACCAGTCGAGGGCGTCCGCTGGCCTTGAAATGCACCATTCCTTCTACGGTAACCGGACGCCCCCATAGTGGCCGAAGGGACTCTACTGCGGCTCCGTCGACCAATCGGCCACGTATGTGCGACTCGTCGGGCAGGGTCAGTCGAAAGCCCTTAGTGGGATACTTGATTTCGTCGATCGTACCGCTCACGACGAAGGCCCGAGAGGCGGGGATGGATTGCAGTCTCTTTCGAATCCGATGCCTAGCCTGTCTCTCAAGCACGAACGAGCCGTGGCGAACGGAGGCTCCAATCGGACTGAGAGCGTAGCTGACCGTGGGGCTATGCTTCGGTACCGGAAATTCCAAGATGGCGTCTAGCACGGTACTGTCGAACCAATCGCCGGCAGGGTCCGTCTCCTTGGCTTCCTCAATGGCGCGGGCAGCTAGATCAAGAGGCGTATCGTCGGCAATGGAGCTGTCGCCCCAGAAACTCCGTTGGGCGAATCGGTCGGGAACAGCTGTCGCGAGCGGCAGGGCCGCTACCTCGAAGACGGTGGAACCCGCCTTCAATCCGGTGACCTTGAAATCCGTGGCATCGGCCAGCCATCCGCTTCCGCGCCTCCTGACCGCTCCGCTCCCTGTGGCCAGGAGGCTGGTGGCTCGTCGCGCCGTCTTCTGCAGGGCACCTAGGGCCTTGACGAGCTGGGACACACGAATGGTCCCTACGTCTTCGGAGAGCCCTGTCACACGAAGTTGGTAGCAGACTGCGCCCATGTCGGAGCCCCTCCGCGGCGAAACGGACCGTAGTCCCGGACAAGATAACGAGGAGTGGAAGCTGGAGCACCTGTTCGTACCCCGGATGGACAGGGCCGTGGGGCAGCGGTGACCGTCGAGCCAAGGTGGGGATCGTCGGCAGTCGCGGCAATCCGCGGAGCCCAGCACGCCGCTGTTCCCCGATGGCGCAATTCCCCCGGTGCTCCAAGGCTACGTCAAGGGGACCCCGTACAGCCAGCCCTCCTGGGTACGTCGGTGATGTCGGCCACGCAGCACTCGTCCGGACCGTTCAACTCCAGTGGGCGAACTTCGGCTCCCGCCGTCGGAGGTCGAGTGCTTTCTTGACCTCTCCAGCCACCTCCGACACCACCCTTCGACGGACGTTCAGGTCGAGTTCGAAGCCGACAAGAAGGACGCCGGGCGGTCGCGGACACGCTTGAACTGGCGGGCATGGCCCTTGCGCCACCAGGCTTCCAGCCAGCCGGATGCGAAGCGGTAGCCGTCGTCGTCGCGCACCAAGTAACCGTCGTGTTCCAGCAGGTGAAGTACATCCTCCACATCGGACTCGTTTCTGTCCGGTGCCGACAACCAGTGTCGGCAGTGCTCCCATAGGGCAGCGTCCTCCAGTCCGCCGTCAGCGAGGGCGGCTTCCGTGAGAAGCTTATGAGCAAGGCCGTACTGTTCGTCGTCGAGGATCATCCGCAACTCTTTGGGGTAGTGATCCAGTGCCGGATTGGCGTGGATGCCGATCATCTCCTGGTCCCACACGTCGCGTACAGCGTCGATCGTGGCCGTTGTGGCATGGGATCGCCGCAGGTGTTCGTGGACCTTGTCGAAAAAGACCTGGACATGATGCGGAACGCAGCAACGGAGCTTTCCGCACATCTCGCGCCGTACCTCTCGCGACAGGTTCAAGCCGTAGTTGGCTGCCAGCTGGCCCAAGCACTCGATGGCCGTCTGCTCGTCCCACGGCTTCAGTTCGAATGGCGCGAATACGTTGATTCGGGCAGCGAGCCCAGCCCGTCGCACGACCGGCATGAGGCCGATGCCTGCCAGACACGATCAGGCGCATACGGCCTTGATGTCGCTGGATGTTCTTCCGGAGCCAGCTCAGGTACTCGTCCGCGCTTCGTTTGCCTTCCCATGTCATCTTGTGGTCGTTCCCCATGAGGATCCGGTTCACGAAGATGGGGAGTTCGTCGATCGCCAGCACCACGGGCTTGTCGTGGTTGGCGAAAGCCTCCAGCACAGCGTCGCCCTTTGCCGGCCAGTTGCCCGGGTCGAGGTCGGAGCGAAGCTTCAAGCGGAGTTCGGATACTCCCACCTCGTCGATCCGGTCCCCAGCCGTGGCGGCGACGTTCGCGAACGCGTTCTTCACTCGACTCCACACGCCGCGAATCGGGCGCGACGCCGTAGCCAACTCCGCCACCGTTTCCGCCGGGCTTCGGGCTGCCTGGAAGTCCACGGACACCGTCTCGAACTCGCCGCTCTGCTTGAGGCGGCGCAACAACTCGCGGATGATGCTGGTCTGGTCCATCCGCCGTTGGGCCACAAGCAAGGTATGGTTCCCGCCGTGGACCCGTTCCGTCAGTGCTTCGAGTTCGTACTCCCGGTCGAAGAACTTCCCCTCCACGGGGCCTCCCAGCGTCGTCTCCAGTCCCATGACCGCTCTCCCAGCAAGTTTGTTGGCAACAGAATCGACAACAGAAGTGTTGGGAAACGGTCGAAGGATGTCAAGATGTAATCTCCCGCAACAGGTCGTTCGGGCGGTATCCGCAGGACGCCATGGTCGGGCCGTGCGCCCTCAGGACTTCCTTGGCTTGCCCGGGACTCAGATGCTTGCGCCAATCGCCCGCGCGCCCGGCGCGGAGATGGGAGGCCGTGGCGAGACGATCCCAGGGCACCTCTTGTTCCTGCTTCTTCATCACATCGAAGCTCGAGTGCTGTACGGTGCGCCGGAGCCTGTCCGCGTCTCCGCAATCCAGCCCCAAGAAGCGCACGATGTCGGCAAACGTCGTTGCCGTGTCCGCCAACAAGTCTTCGTAACGGACGACCAGAACGGGAAACGGGGCGTTGCGCCAACTCTCGACGTGACGGGACCACGCGCCAATCCGCTCTGGCAATCCGAACTTGGGGTACGACATGGCAAACGCACTGTCGCTCAAGACCGCAATGCTCTCGTCGAAGGTGGACTTGCCCGCATAGAACTTCCACGACACGGCCACATCCAGCGGATTGCGCACCAAGTACACGGATGCGAACGTAACGTCCAGTGGGAACAAGGACACGCCAGCCCGTGTCGTTCTGAACCGGTTGTAAGTCGTGCAGTACAGTCGTTCGCTGGCAAGAGAGGCCCATGACCTATACGTCCCCGGCCTCAGGGTATCGATCTCGTCGAACGTGAGGTCTGACGACTCGAGTGCTGTAAGCTCTTCGAAGACCTCCGGGTGAACGGGCATCACGTTGTGCATTGCCGTCAGTACATCCGCGATCGGCTTGAGGTCCGTGGAGTTGGCCAAGAAGCGGGCCAGCAAGACGCGCAGCCATGTGCTGCCGGATCGGGGGTAGGACGCGAGCCAGACAAGGGGCCGGCGATCAGACGTAGGGGAGGGACGCAACCTCATGCCTCGCCGGTGCTGGCGCGCAAGCCGGTGTCGGCGCGCAAGCCGGTGCTGGCGCGCAACAAAGCTTCCTTCGTCTCCACGACGGTTTGGGCGAACTCGCTTGGCGACTGGATGATGGGCAGCTGGACGGACCAGGTCGGGACGAGGTTGGACACCGTGCTCACCCACTCTGCCAGCTTGGAGTGTCCGATCATCGCAGTAGCTACCCGAACGCGGTGGACCGAGTGCCACCAGGTGGCCAGACGCTCCGCTCCCCGCAACCGCACGGCTGTGCGTCGTTCCGGAACAACACGCAAATCGGTGACCAAGAGCGCGCGAAGCTTGCCTGCGGCCCACGAAGACATGCGGCTGGGCTCGGCGAACACCTTGGGGAACGAAGCGTCGCTCCGCACCGACCCGAGGGATCGGGCTCCGGTCGGCTCCAGGGCGTTGCGCAGGAGCTTCGGGGACCGACCGATCGCGGAGCAACGGACGTGACCGTCGGGGGCGGAGCGATCCACGAATATGGTGTCGTCGGCGAAGAACTCGTATTCGTCGGCCAGTGCGACGGCCATGGTGGACTTGCCGGTGCGTCCAGCGAGTCCGTAGACGTTTGTTCCCGAGGCAACGGCGCTTGCGTGCATGGGCAGCAGTCCGCGTTGCAACGCCACCGCGTCCATGGCGAGACCTAGCAGCGCCAAGCGGGTTTCCGGCAAGGACGCGCCCTTCGAGTACCGAACGGAATCGCCTCCCTCCACCAGAACACGCGGCCCGGAGGGCTGTCGAAAGAGCAGGCGACCCGCGCCGTACTGCCAAACGACACCCTGGTGCTCCACCTTCGGCAACGCCGTCGGCACCGATCCTGCACGGATAGCAACGTCCGTCGTCCCGGAGTCGCGCAACCAAGGTGCAGTGCCGGCGCCGAGGTCCACGTCCGCGCTGACGGTAAACGGCAACTCCTGCTCGGTGAACGGCAACTCCTGGTCGCTAAACGGCAACCCCTCCTCCTGGACGATATGAGGCATAGCAACAAAGTAGCAAAACGGGGCCCGGAACGCTCGTCCTTCATGCGCCCCGGACCCCGTCGACGGGAACCCGAACCCGTCGCGACCCCCCAAGCTGGCCCGAGCGACCCGAGCCAGGGAGGGTCGAACGACCAGGTTCTAGTACATGCCGTCCATGCCCCCGCCCCCGCCCGGACCGCCGGGCATGGGCTTCTCGTCCTCGGGGCGCTCGACTACCACGGCCTCGGTGGTGAGCAGGAGGCTGGCGATCGACGCGGCGTTCTGGAGCGCGCTGCGCACGACCTTGGTGGGGTCGATGACGCCGGCCGACACCAGGTTCTCGTAGTTGTCGGTCTGGGCGTTGTAGCCGAAGCCGTCCTGGCCCTCGCGCACCTTGGCGACGACGATGGAGCCCTCGGCGCCCGCGTTGACTGCGATCTGGCGGATCGGCGACTCCAGCGCGCGACGCAGGATGTCGGCGCCGATCTGCTCGTCGGCGTCGGCCACCTCCACGTCGTCGAGAGCCGACTGGGCCCGGAGCAGGGCCACGCCGCCGCCGGGCACGATGCCCTCCTCCACTGCGGCGCGGGTCGCGTGGAGCGCGTCCTCGACCAGAGCCTTCTTCTCCTTCATCTCGGTCTCGGTGGCCGCGCCCACGTTGATCACCGCCACGCCGCCGGCCAGCTTCGCCAACCGCTCTTGGAGCTTCTCCCGGTCGTAGTCGGAGGTGGACTTGTCGATGGCGACCTTGATCTCCTCGATGCGGCCCTGGATCTTGTCCTCGGCGCCCGCGCCGTCGATGATCGTCGTGTTGTCCTTGTCGATCACGACCCGCTTGGCGGTCCCCAGGTCGCTGGCCACGGCGTTCTCCAGCTTGAAGCCCACCTCTTCCGAGATGACTTGGCCGCCGGTGAGGACGGCGATGTCCTGGAGCATGGCCTTGCGGCGGTCACCGAAGCCCGGCGCCTTCACTCCGGCCACCTTCAGCGTGCCGCGGAGCTTGTTGACCACCAGCGTGGCCAGCGCTTCGCCCTCCACGTCCTCGGCGATGATGAGGAGCGGCTTGCCCATCTGAGCGACCTTCTCCAGGATCGGCAGAAGGTCCTTCATGGAGGAGACCTTCTTGTCGTGGATGAGGATCATCGGGTCTTCGAGGACCGTCTCCATGCGCTCGGCGTCGGTCACGAAGTAGGGCGAGAGGTAGCCCCGGTCGAACTGCATGCCCTCGACCGTGTCCAGCTCGGTCTCCAGGCCGCGGGCCTCTTCCACGGTGATGACGCCGTCCTTGCCGACCTTCTCCATGGCTTCGGCGATCAGCTCGCCGATCTCCATGTTGTTGTTGGCCGAGATGGCGCCGACCTGGGCGATCTCGCGCTTGCCCTTGGTCTCGGTGGAGCTGTCCGCCAGCCGCTGAACGACGGCGTCGACGCCCCGGTCGACACCGCGACGGATGCCCATGGGGTTGGAGCCTGCGGTGACGTTCTTGAGGCCCTCGGCGAAGATCGCTTCCGCCAGGACTGTGGCGGTGGTGGTTCCGTCGCCGGCCACATCGGAGGTCTTGGTGGCGACCTCCTTGACCATCTGGGCGCCCATGTTCTCCACGGGCTCCTCCAGCTCGATCTCCTTGGCGACCGAGACGCCGTCCTTGGTCACCGTGGGCGAACCGAACTTCCGGTCCAGCACCACGTTCCGACCCTTCGGTCCCAAGGTCACCTTGACGGCGTTGGCCAGCTTATCGACGCCCGCCTTGAGCCGCGAGCGCGCGTCGGTGTCGAATACGAGTTCCTTTGCTGCCATGTCTCTGGTTGTCTCCTGTGGGGTTAGGCGCTGACGATGGCGAGGATGTCGCTCTCGCGAAGGATCAGGTACGGGTCTCCGTCCACGGTCACCTCGGTGCCGCTGTACTTCCCGTACAGCACCCGGTTGCCGGGAGAGACTTCCATGGGGACCCGGCTGCCGTCGTCGGACAGCTTGCCGGGACCCACCGCCACGATCTCGCCCTCCTGGGGCTTCTCCTTGGCGGTGTCGGGGATGTAGAGACCTCCCCGCATCTGCTCGCCCTCTTCGAGGGCCTTGACCACGACTCGGTCAGCGAGGGGCTGGATCCGGTCTGCGGCGGACATCGCTTCCTCCTGTTCAGGATGGGATTGGGGGGTTGCTCCCAGGGGGACGGTTGGAGCCGCCCCCGCGGGTTGCTGGCGCTCGCGGGTTGCTAACGCACTCGCGGATTGCTAGCACTCGCTTGGAGTGAGTGCTAACAAGGTGGGGAATCGCGGGACGGAGGTCAAGGGGGACCGTTCGAGGCCAGGTGGGTGCCGGCGATGGCCAGTCCCTGCAACGTGAGAAAGTGCTCGATCCGGTCCACCGTCGAGGCGTGGGGGGCGATCAGCGACGCGAACCCCCCGGTGGCGACCACCAGCAGCGAGTCTGCGTCGCTCCACTCCTCCTTGAGTCGCGCCACGATCCCGTCCAGGGTGCTGACCGCCGAGTGGAAGACGCCGCTCCGGATGCAGTCCGCCGTGCGTCGGCCCACGACCCGGTTGGGCGGCGTCAGCTCCACCCTTGGCAGTTGGGCGGTACGGGTGGCCAGCCAGTCGAGTCCGGCCCCGATCCCCGGCGCGATGACGCCTCCCTTGAAGACGCCCTGGGCGGTGATGCAGTCGAAGGTAGTGGCCGTGCCCAGATCCACGACAATCGCGTCTCGGCCGAAGAGGACCTTCGCAGCCAGAGTGTTGACAATTCGGTCAACACCCACGGTCATGGGCTCTTCCACGTCGAGGACGATGGGCAGCTCCGAGTCGGCGTTCACGATCACCAAGGGGCCGTCCACGACCGACGCCACGGCCGACGCGACGGTGCTGGTGGCGGCGGGCACCACCGAGCCCACCACGCCTCTCGTCACGACTGTCCCCCGAGCCAGCACTGGCCTCAGGAGCGCGTGCAGGAGAAGGCAGCACTCTGCGATCGTCCGAGAGGTGTAGGTGCGGACGCGCCAGTTGTGCAGCACGGCGTCGCCGGAGAGGCTGACGAGGCCGAAGACGGTGTCGGTGTTGCCCACGTCGACGACCAGCTGGCAGGGGATCGGCACCCTGCCCTCCGCGGCCCCGTCCTGCGCGGCCCTGCCCTGCGCGGCGGTGGGAGCGTCGGTCTTGGTCACGGGGAGGGCGTGACGGAGCCCGTCACCAAGCGGGCGGCGACGCCCTGTTCGTCGCGCACGTAGAGGGAGCCGTCGGGGGCCAAGCCGCCGGCCACAGCGGAGAGGGAGCGGACCGAGCGGGCATCGCCGTGGGGGCCGAGCACCACGCCGTCCACCACGACGCGCTGGCCCAGCAGCGGCGAGCGCCGGTCAAGGGCGGCGCGCTCGGTGGGGGCGAGGGCGGCGCTGGGCGAAGAGGCGCCGTTGGGGGCCGAGGTGCGGCAGGCCGCCGTTGCGGCGGTCCACACCGGGGGGAGCGCCCGGCCTCGCGAGAGGCGTTGGCCCGTCTCCAGAAGCACGGAGGTGGCCGGCGTTTCGAGGCCGGGCGGAAGGTCGGCCCGAGAGTGGGCCAGGTTCAGGCCGATCCCGGCCAGCAGGGCATCGCCGACGCGCTCGCAGAGGACTCCGCCGAGCTTGCCGCCACTGGCCGTCAGGTCGTTGGGCCACTTGATGGCGAGGCGGAGGTCGGGGACGAGGGACTCCAGCGCGCGGGCCACCGCCAAGCCGATCCGCAGGGGGAGGATGTGCGCGGTGGAGGACGGGGCCGTCGCCACGGCAACGGTGAGCCAGAGGCCCAGGGGCGTGTCCGACTCCCAGCGGCGGCCCCGTCGGCCCCGGCCGGCGCTCTGCCGGTCGGCCACCACAAGCGCGGGGAGCGGCAGGCCCGCCCGGACCAGCTCCCGCGCCCGGTCGTTGGTGGAGTCGATCCGCGCGTGGAACTCGGCCGTCGGCGCCCCCAGGCGGCGAGCCCACTCCTGGACGTCCTGGCCCTCCCAGCGCGTCATGGGCGGCTCCTGGATGTCCCCACCCTCCCGGCGGGTCATGGGCGGCTCCCGAACCAGATCAGGACCGCGCCCGCAACCCACAGATAGGGCGCGAAGCGGTGGAACGCCCGCCGGGTCAGCATCGCTTGGAAGGTGCGAATGGCGAGCACGCCGACCACGCAGGCGACCGCCGCCGCGAGGGCCAGGGTGGGGAGGGACACGCCCGCCCCGGCCGCATCGGGAAGCTTGAGGAGCGCCGCGCCGGCGACGGCGGGAACGGACATGAGAAAGGAGAACGCCGCCGCCTCCGAGGGGTTCACGCCCTTCCACAGGCCGGCGACGACGGTGGCGCCGGAGCGCGACACTCCCGGCACGATCGCCAGGGCCTGGGCGAATCCCATGGCCACCGCCGTCCAAACGCCGGGAGAGGCCGACGGCGACCGGTTCAACGCCCGCCGCGCCGACCAGAGCGCGAGCCCCGTCGCGATCAGCGCCGCGCCCACAAGCGACGGGGACTCGAAGAGCGACTCGAAGAAGTCGCCGAAGGCGATCCCGGCCACTCCCGCCGGCACGGAGGCCAGCAGCAGCAGTCCCGCGTAGGCGAGCTGGTCCCGGTCGCGCCGCGCCACGCCGGCGACCAGCGTCCCGATCCGGTCCCGATAGACCAGCAGAACCGAGCCCAGAGTGGCCACGTGAAGCGCGACCTCAAATCCCACGCCCGGCAGTTGGATGCCCAGAAACGCCTGTCCCATGACCAAGTGCCCGGAGCTGGAGACGGGCAGGAACTCGGTCGCCCCCTGAAGGAACCCCAGGACGACGGCTTCGTACCAAGTCACCGGCCGCGCCCCGACTGGGCGCCCAAAGTCGGCACTGTGCCGCGGACGCTCTCGGCGCGGACGCTCCCGGCGCGGACGCTCTCGTAGTACGCCTCGTACATGGGTACAACCCGCTGGGCCTCGAACCGCTCCACCGCCGTTCTCCGGGCCGCCTCGCCGAATCGCCGCCCACGTATCGGGTCCCGCAGGAGACCGGCCGCCGCCTCCGTCGCCTCTTCCACCGCCCCCGGCGCCACGAGCCATCCCGCCTCGCCGTCGGGGACCACTTCGGGCAACCCTCCCGCCGCGTAGCCGACCACGGGAGCGCCGCACGCCATCGCCTCCAAGGCCGCCAATCCGAACGACTCGCTCTCGCTGGCCATGAGAAAGAGGTCGGCGCAGGCCAGGAGCTCGTGGACGGCGGCGTGTTTGCCGAGGAAGAGCACATGGTCCTCGATCCCCAGCTCGCGGGCGGCGTCGGCGGCTTGGGAGCGCTCGGGACCGTCGCCCACCAGGACTAGGCGGGCGGGTACGACCTTGCGGATGCCGGCGAAGATGCGGATCACATCGGGAACTCGCTTGACGGGACGGAAGTTCGAGACGTGCATGACGATCTTCTCGCCGCCCGGCGCCAGGGCTCGGCGGTGGCAGGGGGTTGCCTGTGGGCAGAAGAGCTCCGTGTCCACGAAGTTGGGGACGACTTGGATTCGCTCGTCCGGCACCTGGAAGTCCCGTACCGTGGCGTCCTTGAGGAAGTGCGACACGGCGGTCACCCCTTGGGAGCGCATGATCGAGAAGCGGGTGATCGGACGGAAGGACGGGTGCACGCCGACCAGCGTCACGTCGGTGCCGTGGAGGGTGGTGACGAGGGGCGGCGCGTCGTCGCCGAGCATCTCCTGGGCGATCCAGGCCGACGTGGCGTGGGGGATGGCGTAGTGAACGTGCATCACGTCCAGCTCTTCGCGGAGGGCGGTGTCGTGGATCGCCGCCGCCAGGGCCAGCGTGTAGGGCGGGTGCTCGAAGAGGGGGTAGCGGTCGATCTTGACTTCGTGCATGTAGACGCGCTCACGGAAACCCGAGAGGCGGAAGGGCTGGGCGTACGACACGAAGTGGACCTCGTGGCCGCGCTCCGCCAAGCCGATCCCCAGGGCCGTGGCCACGGCGCCGGAGCCGCCGTACGTGGGGTAGCAGGTCAGCCCGATCTTCATCGGTGCCAGGCGTCCACCACTTTGCGCGTGGAGACGTGGAGGGGAGCAGTGGCGTCGATGCGAACGACGGCCGGGCCCAGTTGGCCTCGGAACCAGGTGCGCTGGCGGCGAGCGTAGCGTCGCGTGGCGGCGCGGGTGCGGTCGATCGCCTCGGTCAGCGTGATGCGTCCTTGCAGGTGGTCCACGGCTTCGCGGTAGCCGATGCCGTCGAGGCCCGGGGCGTCGGGGGCGCAACCGGCGTCCAGCAGACGGGCGACTTCCGCCAACAAGCCGGCGGCGAAGATCGCGGCGACCCGCCGGTCGATCCGTTCGGCCAGCGTGGGCGGGGGTACCTCCAGCAGGCACGCGACGGCCCGCAAGGGGGGATGGGGAGACGGCGCGCGCTGGTGCCACCAGGAGAGGGGACGTCCTGTGAGAAGGGCGATCGTCGCGGCCCGGACCAGCCGCTGGCGGCCCCCGGCAGCCGCGGTGTCGGCCCTGGGCGGATCGAGGACGCGCAGCCAGCGGGCCAGCTCGGCGAGGGGCATCGCGGAGAGCGCGTCTTCCAGCGAGCGGCGCCGGTGCGGGTCCAGCGACGGCTCCTCGAAGAGCGGATCGGTCAGGGCCTTGAGGTAGAAGCCGGTGCCGCCGACCAGGATCGGCGCTCGACCACGCCGTCGGATCCCGGCGATCCACCTTCGCGCATCCCGGGCAAAGTCGCCGGCGGCGTAGCGCTGGCCGGGGTCGCGGACGTCCAGGCCGTGGTGGGGGATGCCCGCCTGCTCCCGAGGGGTGGCCTTGGCGGTGCCCACGTCCATTCCCCTGTACACTTGGCGCGAGTCCATGGAGACGATCTCGCCGTCGAGGGCGCGGGCCACCTGGACCGCGAGGCGGGTCTTGCCGGTGGCAGTGGGACCGACGACGGCCAGGAAGTCGGGCTTGGCGCTCAAGTCGGACTTGGCGCCCAAGTCGGGCTTGGTGCTCACGACCGGCGGAACTTGCGGCGGAGCTCGTCCAGCCCCAGGCGCACTACAGTTGGGCGGCCGTGGACGTCGTGGTAGGGCAGATCGGTGGCGAAGAGCTGGTCGAAGAGGTCCTGCATCTCCTCGGTGGAGAGCTTCTGTCCCGCCTTGATGGCGCCCTTGCAGGCGAAGCTCATGGCGACCCGTTCGTGCTGGTTGCGGGCGGCGCGCATCAGGTCGGAGCCTTCCGCCAGTTCGTGCAGCATCTCGCGGATGCAGCGTTCGGCGTCGAAGTGGGGGTGGGGACTCGGCACCGCCTGGACGAGCAGGGCGCCGGCGCCGAAGGGCTCCACGTCGAAGCCAGCCTTGATCAGAAGCTCGGACGCGGATCGGACCACATCCAGCTCGGCGGCCGTGAGGCGGACCGTGAAGGGGAAGAGGAGCCGCTGGCCTTCGCTGCCGCCGGCTTCGAAGCGCGCCATGATCCGCTCGTAGAGGATTCGCTCGTGGGCGGCGTGCTGGTCGATGATGATCAGGCCGTCGCGGGTCTCGGCCAGGATGAAGCTGTTGTGGACTTGGAGGAGGGCGGGCTTGGGAGCCTCGGAAGGGAGGGCGCCCGTCGGCGGGAGAGTCGGGACCGTCTCCACTGGGCCGTCCGAGTCGGGGAAGGCGTCTGGACCGGGGGAGCCGTCCGGGCCATGGGGGGCGTCCGAGTCGCGGAAGAGGCGAATCTGGTTGCGGTCGCCCGCCGAGGGGCCAGCGCCCAGCTCCGTTCCGTCGGGGGGACGTTCGCGAACCATCTGGACGGTCGGCGGCTGGATTGGCGGCGGCTCGCCCCACGTCGCGGCCGAATCGAAGCCCTCCAGCGCGCTGCGGACCGCCGCCTCCACGAAGTCCTCCACGCCGGCGATGTTGCGGAAGCGCACCTCCGCCTTGCCGGGGTGCACGTTCACGTCCACTTGGTCGGGGGGCATCGTGAGAAAGAGGAAGAGCCAAGCGCGGACCCCTTCCGGCACCGTGGTGCGGTAGCCCCGATCGCCGGCGGCCAGAACGCGACCGTCGCGGAAGGGGCGGCCGTTCACGAAGAGCTGGGCTCGTCGGAAGCCGGGTCTGGCCCGGTCCGGTCGCTGCACCACGCCCTCCAGCTCGAGGCCGCGTTCTTGGTGCGATACGGGGATCAGCCCCGCGTCCTCCCAGATCTCGGCGACGCGCTCCTCCATGCGGCGTCCCGCGGGCAGGTCCAGCTGGGTCCGGCCGTTGGCCTCGAAGACGAAGCGCACACTCAGGTTGGCTAGGGCCAGGGCGTGGAGCGTTTCGGCGACGGCTCGGGTCTCCAGTCCCACGTTGCGAAGGAAGCGCGCCCGAACGGGGGTGTTGAGGAAGAGGTTGCGCACGTCCACGGTCGTCCCACGACGCCGGGCGATCTCGTCGACGCCCTGGATGCGGCCCGCCGCCGCACGCACGCGGCTGCCAGCCTCCTCTGCTTCGACGGCGGTCTCGACGACGATCCTGGACACGGCGGCGATCGACGGCAGGGCCTCGCCTCGAAAGCCCAGGGTGCTGATCTCCCGAAGGTCCTCGGCGTTGCGGATCTTGCTGGTGGCGTGGCGGTCTAGGCAGGCGAGCAGGTCCTGGCGCACCATCCCGCACCCGTCGTCGGCGACCCGGATGCGGCCCTTGCCCCCCTGCTCCACCGACACGCGGATCGTCTGCGCTCCGGCGTCCAGGGAGTTCTCCACCAGCTCCTTGACCACCGACGCCGGTCGCTCGACCACTTCGCCGGCCGCGATCTGGTTCGCCACGTGGTCGGGAAGAACCCGGATGCGGGGCCGCGTGCGGGGCCGCGTCACGCCAGCACCTCCTGGGAGGGGGCGAGACCGAAGAACCGGGAGGCCGTGTTCCACGTGTCTGCCGCTACCTGGGCCACGGGCTCGTCTCGCAGGCGCGCCACGGCCTCGGCGACGTGACGGACGAAGGCGGGCTCGTTTCGCCGGCCTCGTCGGGGGACCGGCGCCAAGTAGGGCGAGTCGGTCTCGATCATCCAGCGGCCCGCCGGCACGGCTTGAACCAAGCCGGCGTCGAACCAGGGGAAGGTGACGGTCCCGGTGAAGGACACGAGCCAGCCCGCGTCCAGCGCCGTCTCCATAAGGGCGGGCGGCCCGGTGAAGCAGTGGAGCACGCCGACCGCCGCGCCGGCGCACTCCCGGATGACGGCGGCCGTGTCCTCCGCCGCCTCGCGGGAGTGGACGACCAGGGGCAGGCCCGTCTCGCCGGCAACTTGGGCGTGGCGGCGGAAGCTGCGGCGCTGGGCGTCGCGAGGCGCGTGGTCGTAGTGGTAGTCCAGTCCCGTCTCCCCGACGGCGACGCAGCGCGGATGGGCGAGTGCTTCCCGGAGCGCGTCCAGGGCGGCGCGCGCGTCCCGGGCGTCTATTGCGCCGAGCCCTGCGGAGGTGACAGCGTGGGGGTGCACACCCGCCGTGCTCCAGACGCCCTCGTGGGCGCGGGCTGGCTCCGGCTCGTGCGTGCGGGCCGGCTCGTGGGCGCGGGCCAGCTCCAGGGCGGCGGCGGCGTCTTCCAGGTCCGACGCCACCGATACGATCCGCTCGACTCCAGCGTCACGGGCCCGGGCGACCACGGCCTGCCTGTCTTTGCCGAACGCGTCGTCGGTGAGGTGGCAGTGCGAGTCGGTGAGCCTCACACCGCCGCGGCCGTCCTCGCCCTCTGCTTCTTCTGCTTCTCCTTGGCGTCGCCGGTTCCGTACCGCCTCTGGATTTCCAGGAGCGCCGGCGAAGCGATGAAGATCGACGAGTAGGTCCCGATCAGGACGCCCAGGATCAGCACCATGGTGAAGTCGCGGATCACGGCACCGCCCAAGATCAGTAGCGAGAGGAGCACGGCCAGCGTCGTGCCCGAAGTCAGCACGGTGCGAGGCAACGTCTCGTTGATCGAGCGGTTGACCATCTTGTAGGGGTCCTCCCGCCTGCCGCCCCGGGCGTTCAGGTTCTCCCGTATGCGGTCGAATACGACGATCGTGTCGTTGAGGGAGTAGCCCAGGATCGTGAGGATCGCCGCCACCGTGGGCAGGGATATCTCCACCCGGAAGAGCGCCAGCACGCCCAGCGTGAGGAGGACGTCGTGGGCCGTGGCGATCACCGATGCGACGCCGAACCGAAACTCGAAGCGCACGGCGATGTAGACCAGGGTGAGCGCCAGGGAGAAGAGGACGGCCAGCGCGGCCTTCTGCTGGAGCTCCGCGCCGATCTTGGGACCTACCAACTCTTGGCGGACGATCTCGAAGGCGCCGTCGCCGTAGCTGGCCGCCACCATGCCGCCGATCTCGGCCGCGATCTGGTCGATTCCCACCGTGTCCGCTAGGGGAGCGCGCACCACGAACTCGTTGTCGGCGCCGAAGCGGGTGATGGGAGGGGCGTCGTCGCCCCCCAGCGCCGCTCGGAGCTCGTTGTCGGTGGTGGGCTCGTTGAAGCGCACCTGCACCAGGGAGCCGCCGGTGAAGTCCACGCCGTAGTTCTGCCAGTTTCCAATGGAGAAGGCGTTGACGATCATGGCGCCCACGCCCAGCGTGAGAAGCGTGCCCGACACGACGTACGCCTTTCTGCGCAGGTCTATGAACGCGTACTTCGCTTCGCGGAAGAGCCACATGGGGGACGGGTCCTGTTTGTGGGCGATCCCGGCTGGACGGCCGGCTAGATGCTGATCGGGTCCGAGCCCCTCTTGCGGGAGAGGTAGACCAGGAAGAGGGTGCGGGTCACGTAGAGGGCGGAGAAGAACGACGCCACGATCCCGATGCAGAGGGTGACCGCGAAGCCGCGCACGGGTCCGGTGCCGAACTGGAAGAGGATCAGCCCCGTGATCAGGGTGGTGATGTTGGCGTCCACGATTGCGGACATGGCGTTGCCGAAGCCCTCGTCCACGGCGGTCCGGGGGGCTCGGCGCAGGGCCAGCTCCTCTCGGACGCGCTCGAAGATGAGGACGTTGGCGTCCACCGCCATCCCTACGGAGAGGATGAGGCCGGCGATTCCCGGCAGGGTGAGGGTGGCGTTGAGCGCAGCGAGTCCTCCCATGACCAGGATCAGGTAGACCCCTAGGGCGAAGATCGCCAGCAGGCCGGCGACCTTGTAGTAGAGCAACATGACCGTCAGGACGGCCACGACCCCCACGATCCCGGCGATCCGGCCTTGGTCGATGGAGTCCTGGCCCAGGGACGGTCCTACCGTGCGCTCCTCCATGATCCGCAGGGGGGCCGGAAGGGCTCCGGCGCGCAGCACCAGCGCCAGGTCGCTGGCTTCGGCCATGTCCGCGGAGCCCAGGTCGATGGAGCCGCTTGAGCCGATCCGGTCGCGGACCACGGGAGCGCTGACGACCTGACCATCCAGCACGATGGCGATCCGGTCGCCGATGTGGGCTCCAGTGAGCCGCTGGAAGTCCCGCCCGCCCCGTCGGTTCAGCTGGAAGAGGACCTGGGCCTGGTTGAACTGGGGGTCCCGGTTGGCCGTGGCGTTCTCCAACTGGTCGCCCGTTAGGAAGGGGTCTTCCTCCAGGACGTACATCTCCCGGTAGAAGCCTGCGCCCACGGGCAGCGAGTCCCAGCCCCACTGGAGGCTGACGTTGCGGGGGAGCGCGCGCTGGAACTCGGGCAGGGCCAGGAAGCGGTTGGCGGTCTCCACGTCGGCGGCGTCCACCAGGTACGTGCCCGCGCCTTCGCCAGCGCGGAGGAGGCTGGTGAAGGGACGGAAGTTGATCTCGGGCTCGTCGGTGGCGGCGTCGTCGGTGGCGGCTTCGTCGGCGTCGGTGGAGGCGGCGTCCCCGGTGGTGGTCGCGGCGGTGGCGTTGGCTTCGGTCGAGCCCTCGTCGGCGGGAGACTCGCCCGCATCGTCGGTCGCGTCGTCACCCGAGTCGGGGCTGCTGAAGAGGAGGTCCTGGATCGAGGGGGTCTTGGCCACTTCGACCGCTCGTCCCATCTCCCGGAGTCCCTCTTCGCCGATGGCGGCCACGACGGCGCGGTCCAGCCGTTCCAGGGATTGGGAAACCTCGGTGATCGGCAGGACCAGCTTCCACTCCAGGAACGCCTGCTGGTTGATGAGCTCCTTGGCCCGGGACTCGTCGTCCAGCCCCGCCAGCTCCACGATGAGCCGGTCGGAGCCCACCTTCTGGATGAGGGGTTCCTCGACCCCGAACTCGTCGACTCGGGTGCGGATGATCCGTTCGGCTCGGTCGATGGCGTCGGCGCGGGCCTCGTCGTCCAGTGCCCCCTCCGGGTCGTCGATCTCCAGAACGAGGTGCATTCCCCCCTGGAGGTCGAGCCCCTGCTTGAGGCCACGGGTGTAGAGGTAGAAGGACGACAGCCCGAGGGCCGCCAAGATGACGATCACTCGGCCGCGGAACGATTTCAGCATGGGCTTGGGCTTCCCTCGACTCCCTTCGCGATCTGGCTAGCGTTGGCGACGGCGCATCTCGCCGTCTTGGGTTGCGTTGGCCTTGGAAGGTCGCCCGGCAAGGGAGAGGCGTCAAGCCAGTCGGTCGTCGGACGGCGGGGTAGCCCCCTTGGTCCAGAAGGGGCTCTCCACGGGATGTAGGGGGGGTCTCCCGGCAGTTTGCCTCCATTTTGGTAGTAAAACGGAGGAATGGAGGCAAAATGCTACCAAAACGGAGGAACTCCTGACGGGGGTTGGGGAGAGGAGACCAATCCTCCCGTTCGACACAGGCGGTCCTACTGGTCCTGCTTGAACTCGATTCGGCCCGTGAGGGCGATCCGGCGTTGCTGGGGCTGGGGGCCACCGGCGATCTGCTCGCCGAAGAAGTCGATCATCATGCGGAGTCCGCGGGGGTGCTCTTCGTCGGACTGGTTCAGGACGGCCCAGCGCGTGCCGGCGTTGAGACGGTAGCCGTCGGCGCCTTCGCGGCTCCATCGGCCGAACGGTTGCAGTTGGCCGCCGCCGGGCAGCGGGACGCCGTAGCCGAGCTCCATCGACATCCGGTTCGGGGTCCAGCTGGCAGGGCTCCCGGAGGTCCCAGAGGGCGTGCGGTCTTGGGCAGGCGCGTGGGCGACTAGGGCGTCGCGGGCCTGCCAGAGGGCGCGGGCACCGCCGCCGGCCGCGTCGCCCCACGAGGGCTCGAGGGAGAACGAGAGGCCGCCCTGTTCGCGGCCGGGCTGGAGGCGGATCGACAGGCCGGCGCCCCACTCCCGGAACTGTTCGGTCTGATGGGCCAGCAGGGTGCGGCCTCGGGCGTCCACGCTGAGCCCGATCGACTGGTGGGTGAAGCCCAGTTCGGCGGCCGCCTCGGCACCGATCCCCGTCTCGGCGTCGCCACGGTCGAAGCGGCCGCCCACTTCGAGGCGGGTGCGCAGGGAGGCGCCGCCGGCACTCCACTGGCCCGTGAGCTCGGGAGCCAGCCGGACGCGCTGGGCGTCGGCGGTGACGGCGGCCAGATCGGCGGCGTCCTCGGATTGGATGCGCACCGAGAAGGCGTCGGCCTTCAACGCCAGCGCGCCGACGAGTTCCTGGCGCACGCCCAGCGCGGCCATGCGCATCTCCAGGTTGGCGCTGTACTGCCCGCCGGCCAGTTCGGTCATGTCGGCCGAGCCGCGGCCAGCGCCGACCAAGCCCCACAGCCCCAGTCCATCGCGGGGAGACCAGTGCAGGTAGGGGTAGAGGCTGGTCATGAGGGCGTCCACGTCGCCCTGGCCGTTCACCTCGCTCTCGAAGTCGGACTCCATCTGGGTGCGGGAGCCGGCCAGCCCCAGCAACAGCCCCGAGCCGAAGCGGTAGTCCAGTCCCGCGTAGGCCGAGCGGGTCTGGCCATCCACCGCGAGGCCGTCGTCGGGCGCGCCCTGGAACTTGCCGGTGTTGAGGTGGCCCCACAGGGTCCAGCCGGCGCGGGAGGGGGCGGACTGGGGAGCGGCGGCCTGGCGGGCGAGCGCGAGGGAGTCGGCACCGGCGGCGGCGGTCGGGGCGGAGACGTCGTCGAGGGCGGTCGGGGCGCCGCCGCCGAAGGAGAGCTGGAAGGAGCTCTGGTCCAGCAGGTTCTGGAGGGAGACGGGGTTGAACTCGATTCCGGCGGGCCGGAGCTGGGCCGCGTCTTCGGTCTGGCCGGCGTAGGCGCCGCCGCCGCCGAACCCGGATGCGACGGCGGAGCCGGGCTGCCGGCCGTTGCCGAGCAGCAGCGTGGCGGGATCGATCGTGCCGCCGGCGCGGGCACCGGGTCCGGGCTCGCCGGGGTGGGTGAGTTGGATGCCGGCAAAGCCTGATGCGTTGCGCAGCATCTGTTCCCAGCCGCACTGCTGACCGTCGGGCGCGTCGCTGAAGAACGTGCCGCAGCCCAGGGAGCGGCCGCCCAGCTGGAGGTGGGAGCGGCCCAGCGAGCCGGACGACTCGATTCCGAGGCGGCCGCCGATCGCGTCCACCGTTTCCGTGCCGAGCGCGCGCCCGAAGGCGGCCAGTGAGCGCTGGAACGCCCGAGCGCGCTCCGAGCGTGACGCCTCCACCGTGACCTGGAGCTGGTGGTTCGCCGTCAGGCCGCCTGGGTCGCTGGCCGTAACCGTCACGGTGGCGATTCCCATCTCCTGGGGCGCGATCGAGAGCCGGGTCGACTCGGTGACGGTCGCCTGCACCACGTTGGGGGCCGACGACTCGACCGAGTAGGTGAGCGGGTCGCCGTCCGGGTCGCGGAAGTAGGGGGCCAGGTCTTCCTCCATCGGCGCGCCGTACGCCTCCAAGAGCTTGGGAGCGATCGCGCCGACCGCTTCCGGGCCTTCGTTCATGTCCAGGAGGCGCACCACGACCCGGGTCTTGTCGGAGAGGCCGCCGGAGTCGGCTGCTCGCACCGCCAGCGCGAACGACGCCGGGCCGGTCTCGTAGTCCTCGCCGGCACCCACGTAGCGCACTTCGCCCGTCGCGCCGTTCACCTCGAAGCGGGCCGCGTCGCCGGCCGCCAGGCTGTACGTCAGCGCGTCGCCCTCGTCCGGGTCGGTCGCCTCCACGCGGCCCAGCGCGCGCGGACCTTGGGCGTTCTCCGGGAGCTCGAAGCCGTACGCCGAGTCGGCGAAGGCGGGCACCTCGTTCTGGTTCAGCACCGTGACCGTCATGCTGGCCGAGTCCGCCAATCCGTCCGGGTCCGTGGCCTGCACCACCAGCGCGAACTCCGGCGGGCCGGCCTCGTGGTCTTCGCCGGCGCCCACATAGCGCACTTCGCCCGTTGCGCCGTTCACCTCGAAGCGGGCCGCGTCGCCGGCCGCCAGGCTGTACGTCAGCGCGTCGCCCTCGTCGGGGTCGGTCGCTTCCACGCGGCCCAGCGCGTGCGGACCGGGCGTGTTCTCCAGAAGCTCGAAGCTGTACGTCGAGTCGGCGAAGGCGGGTGCCTCGTTCACGTCGAGCACGCGCACCTTCGCGGGCACCACCGCCGAGAGGCGGCCACGGTCCACCGCCACCACGAGGAACTCCCAAGACGTGGGGCCGGTTTCGTAGTCCTCGCCGGCACCCACGTAGCGCACTTCGCCCGTCGCGCCGTCCACCTGGAAGTGCTCCGCGCCGGCGCCAGCCAGCCGGTACGTCACCGTATCTGCCACGTCGGCGTCGGTGGCCTCGACGCGCCCCAGGGACAGCGGGCCGGGCAGGCCCTCGGCCATCTCCCACTCGTAGCTCTCGGCCGTGAACGTCGGCGCCTCGTTCCGGTCCTCCAGTCGCACCGTGGCGTGGGCCGTGGCGACCAAGCCGTCCCGGTCCGTCGCCGTCACCACCAGGCGCCAGCCCTCCGGCCCAGTCTCCGCGTCCTCGCCGGCGCCCACGTAGCGCAGCCGCCCGCTGATCGGGTGCACCTCGAACCGGTCAGCGTCGCCTTCCGCCAGCGCGTACCGCACTCGGTCGCCCGCGTCCGGGTCGTCCGCCGCCATCAACCCCAGCGCCAGCGGGCCAGGGACGTTCTCCTTGAAGTGGAAGTCGTACGCCGAGTCCGGGAACACCGGTGCTTCGTTGACGTTCGCCACCGAGACGGCCACGACGGCGCGCGCGCCCAGGCCTTCCAAGTCCGTCGCGCTCACCGTCAGCTCCCACGACTTGGGGCCGTCCTCGGCCTCGAAGTCCTGGCTGGCGCCCAGGTAGCGCACCTCGCCGGTCGCGGGGTTCAGCTCGAAGAGGTCGGTGTCGCCTCGCTCGATGCGGTAGGTCAGGGTGTCGCCCTCGTCCAGGTCCACCGCCTCCGCCACGCCCAGCGCCACCGGGCCCGCCACGTTCTCGGGCAGCCCGAACCTGAACCGCTCTGCCGAGAAGACCGGCGGGTCGTTCACGTTCAGCACATGTACCCGCACCACTGCTGTGCCGGTGCGGTCGTCGTCCGCTCGGGCGCTCACCTGCATCACGTACTGGGAGCGCAGCTCCGCGTCCTCGCCGTCGCCCACATAGGCGATCTCGCCGCTTTCGGCGTCCACCTGGAAGAGCCCCTCGCTGCCTGCGCCCACCGCGTAGACCACCGCGCTGCCGAAGGGGTCCTCCGCGCTCACCTGCCCCACCACCAGCGGCCCAGGCACATCCTCCGTCAGGCTGAAGTCGTACTCCGCCTTGCTGAAGAACGGGTTGGTCCCGCCGCCGCCGTTGACGGCGTGCTCGCCGGCGTTCTCGATCGCGTAGCCGCCCAGGCCCAGCAGTGCCTGCATGGGGACCGGCGCGGAGCTTCCCGCGATCACGATCGCACCGCCGTTCAGCTCCAGGGCGTCCTCAGGCACGCTGATCCCGTCCTGGTCCACGTCGGCAGGACGCACCCGGTAGCGGAAGACCAGCACCGACCTGCTCGACCCTATCGTGGCTGCGGCCCGGAACGCCATCGCCGACGCCCGTGCTGCCGAGGACGCGAAGGCGTCGTACTCTGCGTAGCGTCGCGCTTGGCCGATGATCAGCGCCAGGCGCGGGCGGCCCGTCACCTGAACGAGTCTGCTGAAGGCCACCCGGACCGAGATCGTGCTGCCCGCTCCGTACGTTCCGCCGGCCGAGGGAGTGCTCGCGAGCGACACGCTCGTCACCGTCGGGGCGACCACCGCCGTGCCGCTCACCTTGTGCGATTGGTCGTTGTTGAACGTGTGGGCGCCCAACGCCAGCACGGCGGGGCGCACGCCGTCGGCAGCGTTGACGATCGATCCGCCGTTCAGGGCCAGGGCGCCGGCGCCGACGCTGATCCCGTCCGGGTCTGCGTCCGACGACTGCACGCCGTACCCGAACGTCAGCGTCTGGGCGCCCGAGCCGGACAAGTAGGTCGCTTGACGCGTTGTCTGGCCGATCTGGAGGGCGAGCTGGGGTGTGCCCCTCACCCTCACCGCCCGGTCGAACGTCACCTGCAGCTGGACGAGCTCGGCCAGGCCGTAGGTGTCGCCGGTAGCGGGTGTGCTGCCGAAGGCGATTCCCGTCACCACGGCCGGGCCGATGGAGCCGTCCACCCGGTGGGCCCGGTCGCTGGTGATGGCATGGGCGCCAAGGGTCAGGGTCGCGGCCGTGGCAGCACTCCGGGCGTCGTTGATCGTGCCGCCGTTCAGCGTCAGGGCACTCGCTGCGACGCCGATCCCGTTGGGTGCCGCGTCCGTCGACTGTACCGTGTAGCGGAACGCCAGCTGCGGCGTGCCGGTGCCCGACGCGTACTCGGCTTGGCGCGTGGCCGTGCCCACCGTCAGCGCCAGCTGCGGCGTGCCGCCCGTCGTGGTCACGTTCACGGGACGGCTGAACGTCACCTGCACTTCGATCATGTCGTCGCGGGCGTAGACGCCGCCCACCGTCGGACGGCTGGTGATCGACACGCCGCTCACCGCCGGCGCCGTGTACGAACCCACCACCTTGTGGGCCACACTGTTGGCGATCGCGTTCGCGCCCACGGCCAGCTCCGCGTCCACGGTGCCGTTCGCCACCTTGATCGTCCCGCCGTTCAGCGCCAGCGCGCTGGCACCGATGCTGATCCCGTTGGCATCTGCGTCGCTTGACTGGACCACGTACACGAACGCCAAGTCCGTGGTCCCGGTCCCCGACGCGTACTCGGCCTGCCGGGTCGTCGCGTCGATCTCCAGCGCCAGCTGCGGAGTGCCGCCGGTGGTGGTCACGTCCACCGCCTTGTTGAACCTCACTACGACCTGGATCGTGTCGTCCAGCTCGTAGGTGTCTCCCACCACCGGCGTGTTCAGCAAGAGTCTCGTGACGCCCGGCGGACCTTGGTTGCCGTCCACCCGATGGCTGGCGTCGTTGGAGAATGCGTGGCTACCCAGGCTTAGGCTCGCCGCCGTCGTTCCGTCCCTGGCGTCGGCGATCGTGCCGGCGTTCAGCGTCAGCGCACTGGCCCCGATGCCGATCCCGTTGGTGTCGCGATCGCCCAAGGTGACCACGTACTGGAAGGTCAGCGTGTCGGTGCCTGTGCCGCTGGCGTAGTTGGCCTGCCGGGCGTTGGAGCCGATCTGCAGCGCCAGCTGCGGCGTGCCCGTCACATCCACCGGGCGCGTGAACGCCACCTCCACTTCGATCTGCTCGCTCAACCCATACGTGGAGCCGTCCGCCGGAGCGCTGGTGATCGTCACGTCGCTCACCGACGCCGCCGTGAACGTCCCGCCTGCGACCCGCCACAGGTTGCTGAACGCGTAGTGCTCCAAGCTCAACAGTGCGTTCGTCGTGCCGCCCGCCACCTTGATCGTCCCGCTGTTCAGCGCCAGCGCGTTGGCTGCCATGCTCAGCCCGTCCGGGTCCGAGTCCGCCTGCACGACCAGGTAGCGGAAGTGCAGCTGCGTCGTGCCCGTTCCGCTGGCGTAGTTCGCCTGCCGCGTGTTTGCGCCGATCTGCAGGGCGACCTGCGGCGTGCCCGTTACGTCCACCGCCTTGTTGAACGTCACCGTGGCGACGATGGTGTCGTCCCGCTCGTAGGTGTCGCCCTCCGGGGGCGGGTTCAACGCGACGCGGGTGACTCCGGGCGGACCTTGGAGTCCGTTCACCTTGTGGCTTGCGCTGTTGGTGATCGTGTGTGCGCCCTGAGCCAGCAGAGCCGCCACCGAGGACAGCCGCACGTCCGCGATCCTGCCCCCGTTGAGCGACAATGCGCCCGGGCCCACGCTGATCCCGTCGGTGTCCACATCCGTGGGACGGACCGCGTACCTGAACCTCACTCCCTGGCCCGAAGCCGCAATGGAAGCGTAGTCCGCCTGCCGCGTCGCCAAGCCGATCCCCAGCGCCAACTGAGGCGTGCCCGTCACCGTCACCGGCCGGCTGAACCCTACCTGAACCTCGATCGTGTCGCCCAGCACGTAGGTCTGGCCTGCGCCGCTCGGCGTGCTTCGGATGTTCAGCAGAGCCACCGCCGGCGTCGTGAACGTACCGCCTGCAACCTTGTGGTTTGTGCTGGTGGTGATTGCGTTGGCGCCCAGGTTGAGAGCCGCGTCCAAGCTCCCGCCCGACACCTTGATCGTGCCGGCGTTCAGCGTCAGGGCCGTCGCGTCGATGCTGATCCCGTCCGTGTCCGTGTCCGGCGACTGGACGACGTAGTGGAAGGTCAGGCGGTCCGTGCCCGTGCCCGTCGCATAGGACGCTTGCCGTGTTGCCGAGCCGATTCGCAGCGCCAGCTGTGGTGTGCCCGTCACGTCCACGGCCTTGTTGAACGCCACCGTGGCCTGGATCGTCTCGCTGCGCTCGTAGGTGTCGCCCACCTCTGGGGAGTTCAGCGACAGCCCCGTCACGCCCGGCGGGCCCTGGCTGCCATCGACCTTGTGGGCGCTTGCGTTGGTGATGGCGGTTAGGGTCAGAGTGGCCGCCTGGTTGGCGTCGCGGGCGTCGTTGATGGTGCCGCTGTTCAGGGCCAGCGCCGTCGCGCTGATGCTGATCCCGTCGGCGTCCATGTCCGACGACTGGACTGCGTAGCGGAAGGTGAGGCTGTCGGTGCCGGTGCCGCTCGTGTAGCCCGCTTGCACCGTGTCGGCACCGATCTCGAGGGCGACTTGCGGGGTGCCGGTCACCGTCACGGGGCGCGTGAAGGTGACTGCGACCTCGATCTGCTCCGTCAGCCCGTAGGTGTCGCCGCCGCCGGCCGGGGTGCTGGCGATCGCCAGGCTACTTGCCGACGCCGTTGTGAAGGTGGTGCCCGAGACCTTGTGGTTTCCGCTGTTCGTGATCGCGTGGGCACCCAGGTCCAGCAGTGCGTTCGTTGTGCCACCTGCTACCCGGATTGTGCCCGCGTTCAGCGACAGCGCGCCGGCGGCGATGCTGATCCCGTCGGCGTCCGCGTCCGCCTGCGCCACCAGGTAGCGGAAGGTCAGCGCGGCCGTGCCCGTGCCGCTGGCGTAGTTGGCCTGCCGGGTGTTCGAGCCGATCCGCAACGCCAGTTGGGGCGTGCCCGTCACGTTCACCGACTTGTTGAAGGTCACCGTGGCGACGATCGTGTCGCCCCGCTCGTATGTGGCGCTCGACATCGGGGTGTTCAGCGACAGCCCGATCACGCCGGGGGGACCTTGTGCGCCGTCCACCTTGTGGGCGGCCGAGTTGGTGATCGCTGTCAGGGCCAGCGTGGCCGCTTGGGATGCGTCGCGTGCGTCGTTGATGGTGCCGCTGTTCAGTGCCAGCGCTGTCGCGCCGATGCTGATCCCGTTGGCGTCCGTGTCCGTTGCCTGCACCGTGTAGCGGAACGCGAGGCTGTTCGTGCCGGTGCCGCTTGTGTACGCCGCCTGCACCGTGTCCGAGCCGATTTCGAGGGCGACCTGCGGGGTGCCCGTCACGTCCACTGGGCGGGTGAAGGTCACGGTTGCCTGGATCTGGTCGCCGAGTCCGTAGGTGTCGCCGCCGCTGGACGGGGTGCTGGCGATCGCCACACTGCTCGCCGACGCCGCCGTGAAGGTCGCGCCCGAGACGATGTGGCCGGAGCTGTTCTCGACGGCGTGGGTGCCCAGGCCCAGCAGGGCGTCCACCGTCCCGCCCGCCACCTTGATCGTCCCGCTGTTCAGCGCCAGCGCGCTCGCGCTGATGCTGATCCCGTTGGCGTCCGTGTCCGCCTGCACGACCAGGTAGCGGAACACCAGCGACGCCGTGCCCGTGCCGCTGGCGTAGTTGGCCTGCCGGGTGTTGGAGCCGATCCCCAGCGCGAGCTGCGGCGTGCCCGTCACGTCCACCGACTTGTTGAAGGTCACCGTGGCGACGATCGTGTCGCCCCGCTCGTACGTGGCGCTCGACACGGGGGTGTTCAGCGACAGCCCGGTCACGCCGGGGGGACCTTGTGCGCCGTCCACCTTGTGGGCGGCCGCGTTGGTGATTGCCGTCAAGGCCAGGGTGGCCGGCTGGGTCGCGTCGCGAGCGTCGTTGATCGCGCCGCTGTTCAGCGCCAGCGCCGTGGCACCGATGCTGATCCCGTTGGCGTCCGTGTCCGTCGCCTGCACCGTGTAGCGGAACGTCAGGCTGTCGGTGCCGGTGCCGCCTGTGTACGCCGCCTGCCGGGTCTCGGTGCCGATCCTCAGCGCCACCTGCGGGGTGCCCGTTACGTCCACCGGGCGGGTGAACGTCACGGCCACCTCGATCTGCTCGCTCAGTCCGTAGGTGGCGCCGCCGGAGGGGCTGCTGGCGATCGCCACGCTGCTCGCCGAGGACGACGTGAAGGTCGCGCCCGAGACGCGGTGGCCCGAGCTGTTCGCGACGGCGTGGGCGCCCAGGCCCAGCAGCGCGTTGGTCGTGCCGCCCGCCACACGGATCGTTCCGCTGTTCAGCGCCAGCGCGCTCGCGGCGATGCTGATCCCGTTGGGGTCCGAGTCCGCCTGCACCACTAGGTAGCGGAAGACTAGCGACGCCGTGCCCGTGCCGCTGGCGTAGTTCGCCTGCCGGGTGTTCGAACCGATCCCCAGGGCCAGCTGCGGCGTGCCCGTCACGTCCACGGCCTTGTTGAACGTCACCGTGGCGACGATCGTGTCGGCCCGTTCGTAGGTCGCGCTCGACAACGGCGTGTTGATCGACAACCCGATCACCCCTGCGGGACCCTGTGCGCCGTCCACTTTGTGGGCGGCCGAGTTGGTGATCGCCGTGAGGGCTAGCGTGGCTGGCCGGGTTGCGTCGCGAGCGTCGTTGATGGTGCCGCTGTTCAGCGCCAGAGCCGTCGCGCCGATGCTGACCCCGGTCGAGTCCTCGTCCGCCGCCTGCACCGTGTAGCGGAACGTCAGGCTGTCCGTGCCCGTGCCGCTGGCGTACGCTGCCTGTCGGGTCTGGGTGTCGATCGTCAGCGCGACCTGCGGGGTGCCTGTCACGTCCACCGGGCGGGTGAACGTTACCGCGATCTCGATCTGCTCGCCGAGTCCGTAGGTGCTGTCGCTGGCCGGGCTGCTGGCAATCGCCACGCTGCTCGGCGAGGCCGCCGTGAAGGTCGTGCCCGAGACGATGTGGCCCGCGCTGTTCGCGATCGCGTGGGCGCCCAGGTCCAGCAGTGCGTTCACCGACCCGCCCGCCACATTGATCGTGCCGCTGTTCAGCGTGAGCGCGCCGGCGGCGATGCTGATCCCGTTCGGGTCCGAGTCCGTCTGCGCCACCAGGTAGCGGAACACCAGCGAGGCCGTGCCCGTGCCGCTGGCGTAGTTCGCCTGCCGGGTGTTGGAGCCGATCCCCAGCGCCAACCGCGGCGTGCCCGTCACGTCCACCGACTTGTTGAACGTCACCGTGGCGACGATCGTGTCGCCTCGCTCGTAGGTCGCGCTCGACAACGGCGTGTTGAGCGACAACCCCGTTACTCCAGGGGGACCTTGTGCGCCGTCCACCTTGTGGGCGGCCGCGTTGGTGATCGCCGTCAGGGCCAGGGTGGCTGGCTGGGTTGCGTCGCGGGCGTCGTTGATGGCGCCGCTGTTCAGGGCCAGCGCGGTCGCGCCGATGCTGATCCCGGTCGAGTCCTCGTCGGCCGCCCGCACCGTGTAGCGGAACGTCAGGCTGTCCGTGCCGGTGCCGCCCGCGTAGTCCGCCTGGACTGTGTCCGTGTCGATCTCAAGGGCGACCTGCGGGGTGCCCGTCACATCCACCGGGCGCGTGAACGTCACCGCCACCTCAATCTGCTCGGTCAGCCCGTAGGTGTCTCCGCCACCGGAGGGGGTGCTCGCAATCGCCACGCCGCTCGCCGACGCCACTGTGAAGGTCGCGCCCGAGACGATGTGGCCCGCGCTGTTCGCGACGGCGTGGGCGCCCAGGTTCAGCAGCGCGTTCGTGGTGCCGCCCGCCACACGGATCGTGCCGCTGTTCAGCGCCAGCGCGCTCGCCACGACCGACAGCCCGTCCGCGTCCGCGTCGGCCTGCACCACCAGGTAGCGGAAGACCAGCGACGCCGTGCCCGTGCCGCTGGCGTACGCCGCCTGCCGGGTGTTCAAGCCGATCCCCAGCGCCAACCGCGGCGTGCCCGTCACGTCCACCGATTTGTTGAAGGTTACGGTGGCGACGATCGTGTCGCCCCGCTCGTAGGTGGCACTCGACAACGGGGTGTTCAGCGACAACCCGATCACGCCGGGGGGACCCTGGCTGCCGTCCACCTTGTGGGCGGCCGCGTTGGTGATCGCCGTCAGGGCCAGCGTGGCCGCTTGGGTCGCGTCGCGAGCGTCGTTGATGGCGCCGCTGTTCAGCGCCAGCGCCGCCGCGCCGATGCTGATCCCGTCGGCGTCCGTGTCCGTCGCCTGGACCGTGTAGCGGAACGTGAGGCTGTCCGTGCCGGTACCGCTGGTGTACGCCGCCCGCACGGTGTCCGAGCCGATCTCGAGGGCCACCTGCGGCGTGCCCGTCACGTCCACCGGGCGGGTGAACGTCACCGCCACCTCAATCTGCTCGCCCAGCCCGTAGGTGTCACCGCCGCCGGACGGGGTGCTCGCTATCGCCACACTGCTCGCCGACGCCGCCGTGAAGGTGGCGCCAGAGACGATGTGGCCCGAGCTGTTTGCAACCGCGTGCGCACCCAGGTCCAGCAGCGCGTCCACCGACCCGCCCGCCACCTTGATCGTCCCGCTGTTCAGCGTCAGCGCGTCGGCCGCGACCGACAGCCCGTTCGGGTCCGCGTCGGCCTGCACCACCAAGTAGCGGAACACCAGCGACGCCGTGCCCGTTCCGCTGGCGTACGCCGCTTGCCGCGTGTTCGCACCAATCCCCAGTGCGAGCTGCGGCGCGCCCGTCACGTCCACCGACTTGTTGAACGTCACTGTGGCGACGATCGTGTCGCCCCGCTCGTACGTGGAACTCGACAGAGGCGTGTTCAGCGACAGCCCAGTCACGCCCGGCGGACCCTGTGCGCCGTCCACCTTGTGGGCGCCCGCGTTGGTGATCGCCGTCAGCCCCAGCGTGGCCGGCTGGGTCGCGTCGCGGGCGTCGTTGATCGCGCCGCTGTTCAGCGCCAGGGCCGCCGCGCCGATGCTGATCCCGTCGGCGTCCATGTCCGTCGCCTGGACCGTGTAGCGGAACGTCAGGCTGTCCGTGCCGGTACCGCTGGCGTACGCCGCCTGCACCGTGTCCGTGCCGATCCACAGTGCCAGCTGCGGCGTGCCCGTCACGTCCACCGGGCGGGTGAACGTCACCGCCACCTCGATCTGCTCGCTCAGTCCGTAGGTGCCGCCGCCGGAGGGGCTGCTCGCAATTGCCACGCTGCTCGCCGACGCCGCGGTGAACGTGGCGCCCGAGACGATGTGGCCCGAGCTGTTCTCGACGGCGTGGGTGCCCAAACCTAAGAGCGCGTCCGTCGTGCCGCCCGCCACACGGATCGTTCCGCTGTTCAGCACCAGCGCGCCCGCTGCGATCGACAGACCGTTCGGGTCCGCGTCCGCCTGCACCACCAGGTAGCGGAACACCAGCGACGCCGTGCCCGTGCCGCTGGCGTAGTTGGCCTGCCGGGTGGCCGAGCCGATCCCCAGCGCCAGCTGCGGTGTGCCCGTCACGTCCACTGACTTGTTGAACGTCACCGTCGCGACCACCGTGTCGCTCCGTTCGTAGGTGGCACCCGACACCGGGGTGTTCAGCGACAACCCAATTACCCCGGGCGGACCCTGCGCGCCGTCCACCTTGTGAGCGGCCGCGTTGGTGATCGCCGTCAGCCCCAGCGTGGCCGGCTGGGTCGCGTCGCGGGCGTCGTTGATCGCGCCGCTGTTCAGTGCCAGCGCCGTCGCGCCGATGCTGATCCCGGTCGAGTCCTCGTCCGTCACCTGCACCGCGTAGCGGAACGTCAGGCTGTCCGTGCCGGTTCCGCTCGTGTACGCCGCCTGTCGGGTCTCGGTGCCGACCATCAGCGCCACCTGCGGGGTGCCCGTCACGTCCACCGGGCGGGTGAACGTCACCGCCACCTCGATCTGCTCGCCGAGTCCGTAGGTGCTGTCGCTTGCCGGGCTGCTCGCAACCGCCACGCCGCTCGCCGCCGCCGTCGTGAACGTGGTGCCCGAGACGACATGGCCCGAGCTGTTCTCGACGGCGTGGGCACCCAACCCCAAGAGCGCGTCCACCGACCCGCCCGCCACCTTGATCGTCCCGCTGTTCAGCGCCAGCGCGTCCGCCGCGACCGACAGCCCGTTCGGGTCCGCGTCCGTCTGCACCACCACGTAGCGGAACACCAGCGACGCCGTGCCTGTGCCGCTGGCGTAGTCGGCTTGCCGGGTGTTCAAACCGATCCCCAGCGCCAGCTGCGGCGTGCCCGTCACGTCTACCGACTTGTTGAACGTCACCGTGGCGACGATCGTGTCGCCCCGCTCGTAGGTGGCGCTCGACACCGGCGTGTTCAGCGACAGCCCCGTCACCCCCGGCGGACCCTGCGCGCCGTCTACCTTGTGAGCGGCCGCGTTTGTGATCGCCGTCAGCCCCAGGGTGGCCGGCTGGGTGGCGTCGCGGGCGTCGTTGATCGCGCCGCTGTTCAGCGTCAGCGCCGTTGCGCTGATGCTGATCCCGGTCGAGTCCTCGTCCGTCACCCGCACCGTGTAGCGGAACGTCAGGCTGTCCGTGCCTGTCCCGCCTGCGTACGCCGCCTGCACCGTGTCCGCGCCGACCTCCAGCGCCACCTGGGGGGTGCCCATCACGTCCACCGGGCGGTTGAACGTCACCGCCACCTCGATCTGGTCGCCGAGTCCGTACGTGCTGTCGCTGGCCGGGCTGCTCGCAATCGCCACGCCGCTCGCCGACGCCGCCGTGAACGTGGCACCCGAAACGATGTGGCCCGCGCTGTTCTCGACCGCGAGTGGGCCCAGGTCCAGCAACGCGTCCACCGACCCGCCTGCCACCCGGATCGTCCCGCTGTTCAGCGCCAGCGCGCTGGCTGCGATCGTCAGTCCGTCCGGGTCCGCGTCCGCCGGCACCACCACGTAGCGGAACACCAGCGACGCCGTGCCCGTGCCCGAAGCGTAGCCGGCCTGCCGCGTGTTCGCACCGATCCCCAGCGCCAGCTGCGGCGCGCCCGTCACGTCCACCGCCTTGTTGAACGTCACCGTCGCCAGAATCGTGTCGTCCCGCTCGAACGTAGCGCCCGACACCGGCGTGTTCAGCGACAACCCGATCACTCCCGGCGGACCCTGCGCGCCGTCCACCTTGTGGCTTCCGTCGTTCGAGATCGCGTGGGAGCCCAAGCCCAGGGCCGCGTTCGTGCCCGCCGCGCTCTGGATCGTGCCGGCGTTCAGCGTCAGCGCGGCGGCCCCCGTGCTGATCCCGTCGGCGTCCGCATTGTTGGCCCGGACTTCGTACTCGAACGCAATCGTCTTGGAGCCGCTGCCGCTGGCGTAGTCGGCCTGCACCGTGTCGGTCCCGATCGCCAATGCGAGCTGCGGCGTCCCGCTCACCGTCACCGGGAGATTGAAGACCACCTGCACCGAGATCGTTTCGCCTGTGCCGTAGGTGTCTCCGCTGGCAGGCGTACTCGAAACCGTCGCCGAAGCCACCGCCGGTGCCGTGGCCGGCCCGTTCACCTTGTGGCTTCCGTTGTTGGAGATCGCGTGGGAGCCCAGGCCCAAGGTCGCGTTCGTACCCGCCGCACTCTGGATCGTGCCGGCGTTCAGCGTCAGCGCGGCGGCGCCCACGCTGATCCCGTCGGCGTCCACGTCGGTGGCCCGGACTTCGTACTCGAACACCAGCGTCTTGGAGCCGCTGCCGCTGGCGTAGTCGGCCTGGATCGTGTCGGCCCCCAGCACCAGCGCCAGCTGGGGCGTGCCGCTCACCGTCACCGGAAGCTGGAACGCCACCTGCACAGAGATCGTCTCGGCCGCGCCGTAGGTGTCGCCGCTGGCCGGAGAACTCGAAACCGTCACCGAAGTCACCTCGGGCGCCGTCAAGGACCCGTTCACCTTGTGGCTTGCGTTGTCCGAGATCACATGGGAACCCAAGCCCAAGGCAGCGTTCGTGTTGGCCGCGCTCTGGATCGTCCCGGCGTTCAGCGTCAGCGCAGTTGCGCCCACGCTGATCCCGTCGGCGTCCGCATCGATCGCCTTGACTCGGTACTGGAACGTCAGGCTCCGGGTGCCGCTGCCGCTGGCGTAGTCGGCCTGCACGGTCGAATCGCCGATCGTCAGCACCAGCTGGGGCGTGCCCGTCACGGTCACGGGGATGTGAAAGCCCACCTGCACGGAGATCGTCTCCGTCGCCTCGTAGGTGTCGCCGCTCGCAGGCGAGCTGGTGATCGACACGGTATCGACTGCCGGCGCCGTCGCCGCGCCGTTCACCTTGTGGTTTGCGTTGTCGGAGAGGGCATGACTGCCCAGTCCGAGGGTCGCGTTCGTCCCCGGCCAACTGCGGATCGTCCCGCTGTTCAGGCCCAGCGCGCTGGCGGCGACGCTGATGCCATTGGCGTCCGTGTCCGTGGCCACAACCACATAGCTGAACGTGAGTTCCTGGGTGCCGCTGCCGCCCGAGTAGTCCGCCTGCCGCGTGGAGCCGATCGTGATCCCCAGTTGCGGCGTGCCCGTGACCAGCACCGGGATCGTGAAGCCGACGCGAACCCTGATCGTTTCGCCGGCGCCGTAGCTGTCTCCGCTGGCGGGCGAGCTGGCGAGCGACACGGCGTTCACGGCGGGCACGGTGCTGGGACCGTCCACTTTGTGAGCAGCCGCCGTCGAGATCGCGTGCGATCCCAGGTCCAGGGTCACGTTGACGAGGCCGCTTCGGATCGTGCCGCCGTTGAGCGTCAGCGCATTCGCCGCGATGTCGATGCCGTCCGAGTCGCTGTCGTCGGTGCCGACCGTGTAGCGGAAGGTGAGAACGGTGGAGCCGCTTCCGCCCCGATAGACGGCCTGCCGGGTCGCGTTGCCGATCGTCAGCGCCAGCTGCGGGTTTCCCGTACGGTTGACGGTCTGGCTGAAGCCGACCTGGACGGTGATGGTGTCGCCGGCCGCGTAGGTCGAGTCGGTTCCCGCGTCGCTGCTGATCGTGACCGAACTCACGGTGACCGCCTGCGACCGGTTGTCGGTCTTGCCGTCCACTTTGTGGTCGCTGGCGTTGAGGATCCTCCGGTCGTCCGTAGTCAGCCTGGCGTCGGTGCCGCCTGCATCGGCGATGCTAGCACCGCTCGGGAGCTTCACCGGGCTGTCGCTGATGGTGATGCCGTCGGAGTCGTCGTCGGGGCCTTGGACGGTGTAGCTGAACGTCAGAGTCCGGGTGCCGGAGCCGCTCGTGTAGCTCGCGTTCTTCGCCGTCCCGACCCCCATCGTAATCCCCAACGTCGGCGTTCCGACGACCGTGACGGGGACGCTGAACTCCACCGCCACTTTAATGGTCTCGCCAAGGCCGTACGTTGTGCCTACGATCGGCTGGCTCGTGATGGCGAAGTTGGTGATGGCGGCACCAACCACGTTCCGACCGTCTACGCGGTGGTTTGTCGCTGTAGCAATGGCGTGGCTGCCCAAGCCCAGGAGCGCGTTGGTGCCCGCGCTGCTGCGGATCGTGCCACCGTTCAGACCCAGCGCGCTCGCTCCAATCCCGATTCCGTCCGTGTCCAGGTCGGTGCGCATGACCACGTACTGGAAGGAGAGGATGTTCGTTCCGCTGCCGCTGAGGTAGTTCGCCTGTCGCGCCTGTGAGCCGATCGTAAGCTCCAGCTGCGGGTTGCCCGTCACCAGCACGGGAATGGTGAACGCCACCTGAACGGTGATCGGTTCGTTCGCCGCATACCCTTCGCCAACGTCCGACGGGTCGCTGGTGATCGTGACCGAACTCACCGCCGGCACGGTGGCCCGTCCGTCCACCTTGTGTCCGTGCGCGTTGGTGATGGCGTGGCTGCCCAGGTCCTGCACCGCATCGACGCCGGTCGCACTGCGAATCTTGCCGCCGTTCAGCCACAGACCCGTGGCCAGCACGCTGATCCCGTCCGGGTCGGCGTCCGTCGCCTTCGTCACATAGCTGAAGACGAGCTTCCGGGTTCCGCTGCCGCTGGCGTAGAAGGCAGCCGGCGTCAGGGTTCCGATCTCGATCGCCTGGGAGGGCGCGTGGGGGGGCAAGCCGGTCACCGTCACCGGCAGCGTGAAGCCCAGTTCGACGGTGATCGTCTCGCCGGCGCCGTAGGTGTCCCCGCTGGCGGGCGAGCTGGTGATCGCCGCCGAACTCACCCTCGGCGCCGTGGCCGTGCCGTCCACTTTGTGGCTGCCCGCGTCGGTGATGGCATGGCTGCCCAGGTCCAGCACGGCGTTCGCGGCAGTGGCGGTGCGGATCGTCCCGCTGTTGAGGGAGAGCGCGCTTGCGGCCACGCTGATTCCGGTGGTGTCCTCGTCGGTTGCCATGGTCCGGTAGCTGAACGTCAGCGTGGTGCTACCGCTGCCGCTGGCGTAGTCCGCCTGCCGCGTGTTGGAGCCGATCCCCAGCGCCAGTTGGGGCGTGCCCGTCACCGTGACCTCGACGGTGAACCCGACCTCCACGCTGATCGTCTCGGCGGCTTCGTAGGTGTCGCCGCTCGCCGGCGTGCTCGATATGGACACCGAATTTACGATGGCGGAGGCGATGCTGCCGTCGACCTTATGGGCGGCCGCGTTGGTGATCGCCGTCAGCCCCAGGGTGGCCGGCTGGGTGGCGTCGCGAGCGTCGTTGATTGCGCCGCTGTTCAGCGCCAGCGCCGTTGCGTCGATGCTGATCCCGTCGGCGTCCGTGTCCGTCGCCTGCACCGCGTAGCGGAACGTCAGGCTGTCCGTGCCGGTGCCGCCGGTGTACGCCGCCTGCCGGGTCGCGGTGCCGATTCTCAGGGCGACTCGGGGCGTGCCCGTTACGTCCACCGGGCGGGTGAACGTCACCGCCACCTCGATCCGCTCGCTCAGCCCGTACGTGTCGCCGCCGCTGGCCGGGCTGCTGGCGATCGCTGCGCTGCTCGGCGAGGCCGCCGTGAAGGTCGCGCCCGAGACGATGTGGTTGGCGCTGTTCTGGACGGCGTGGGCGCCCAGGGCCAGCAGCGCGTTTGTGGTGCCGCCGGCCACGAGGATCGTTCCGCTGTTCAGCGACAGCGCGCCTGTGGCGATTGTCAGCCCGTTCGGGTCGGCGTCGGCCTGCACGACCACGTACCGGAAGGTCAGCTCGGCCGTGCCCGTGCCGCTGGCGTAGTTCGCTTGGCGAGTGTTCGCGCCGACCTCCAGCGCCAGCTGGGGGGTGCCCGTCACGTCCACCGACTTGTTGAACGTCACCGTGGCGATGATCGTGTCGCCCCGCTCGTAGGTGGCGCCCGACAACGGGGTGTTGAGCGACAGCGCGGTTACGCCTGGGGGACCTTGTGCGCCGTCCACCTTGTGGGCGGCCGCGTTGGTGATCGCCGTCAGGGCCAGCGTGGCTGGCTGGGTCGCGTCGCGAGCGTCGTTGATCGCGCCGCTGTTCAGCGCCAGGGCTGTTGCGCCGATGCTGAGGCCGTCGGCGTCCATGTCCGTGGTCTGCACCGTGTAGCGGAACGTCAGGCTGTCCGTGCCCGTCCCGCTTGTGTATGCCGCCTGCCGGGTTGCGGTGCCGATCCGCAAGGCGACTTGCGGCGTGCCCGTTACGTCCACCGGGCGGGTGAACGTCACGGCCACCTCGATCTGCTCGCCCAGTCCGTAGGTGTCGCCGCCGCCGGAGGGGCTGCTGGCAATCGCAACGCTGCTCGGCGACGCCGCAGTGAAGGTCGTGCCCGATACGAGGTGGTTCGCGCTGTTCGCGACTGCGTGGGCACCCAGGTCCAGGAGCGCGTTCGTCGTGCCGCCGGCCACGCGGATTGTGCCCGCGTTCAGGGCCAGCGCGTCGGCCGCGATGCTGATCCCGTCGGCGTCTGTGTCGGTCTGCACCACCACGTAGCGGAACACCAGCTCGGCCGTGCCCGTGCCGCTGGCGTAGTTCGCTTGGCGGGTGTTCGCGCCGATCCCCAGCGCCAGTTGCGGCGTGCCCGTCACGTCCACCGCCTTGTTGAACGTCACCGTGGCGACGATCGTGTCACCCCGCTCGTAGGTGGCACTCGACAACGGCGTGTTGAGCGACAGCCCGGTTACGCCTGGGGGACCTTGTGCGCCGTCCACCTTGTGGGCGGCCGCGTTCGTGATCGCCGTCAGGGCCAGCGTGGCTGGCTGGGTCGCGTCGCGAGCGTCGTTGATCGTGCCGCTGTTCAGCGCCAGGGCCGTCGCGCCGATGCTGATCCCGTCCGTGTCTTCGTCCGTTGCCTGGACCGCGTAGCGGAAGGTCAGGCTGTCCGTGCCGGTGCCGCCCGTGTAGTCCGCCTGCACCGTGTCCGTGCCGATCTCAAGGGCGACTTGCGGGGTGCCCGTCACATCCACCGGGCGGGTGAACGTCACCGCCACCTCGATCTGCTCGCCCAGCCCGTAGGTGTCGCCGCCGCCGGAGGGGCTGCTCGCAACCGCCACGGCGCTCGGCGACGCCGCCGTGAAGGTCGCGCCCGAGACGAGGTGGTTCGCGCTGTTCGCGATGGCGTGGGCGCCCAGGTCCAGCAGGGCGTTAGTCGTGCCGCCCGCCACACGGATCGTCCCGCTGTTCAGGGCCAGCGCGTCGGCAGCGATGCTGATCCCGTCGCTGTCGGTGTCGGCCTGCACCACCAGGTAGCGGAACACCAGCGAGGCCGTGCCCGTGCCGCTGGCGTAGTTGGCCTGCCGGGTGTTCGCGCCGATTCCCAGCGCCAGCTGTGGCGTGCCCGTCACGTCCACCGCCTTGTTGAACGTCACCGTGGCGACGATCGTGTCGCCGCGCTCGTAGGTGGCGCTCGACACTGGCGTGTTGAGCGACAGCCCGATCACGCCCGGGGGACCCTGTGCGCCGTCCACCTTGTGGGCGGCAGCGTTGGTGATCGCCGTCAGGGCCAGCGTGGCCGGTTGGGTCGCGTCGCGAGCGTCGTTGATCGCGCCGCTGTTCAGCGCCAGCGCCGTCGCGCCGATGCTGATCCCGTCCGTGTCCTCGTCCGACGCCTGCACTGCGTAGCGGAAGGTCAGGCTGTCCGTGCCCGTTCCGCTCGCGTAGTCGGCCTGCACTGTGTCCGAACCGATCTCAAGCGCGACCTGCGGGGTACCCGTCACGTCCACCGGGCGGGTGAACGTCACTGCCACCTCAATCTGTTGGCCGAGTCCGTAGGTGTCGCCGCCGCCGGAGGGGCTGCTGGCAATCGCAACGCTGCTCGGCGACGACGACGTGAAGGTCGCGCCCGAGACGAGGTGGCCCGAACTGTTCGCGAGGGCGTTGGCGCCCAGGTCCAACAGCGCGTCCACCGACCCGCCCGCCACACGGATCGTCCCGCTGTTCAGCGCCAGCGCGTCGGCAGCGATGCTGATCCCGTCGCCGTCGGTGTCGGCCTGCACCACCAAGTAGCGGAACACCAGGGACGCCGTGCCCGTGCCGCTGGCGTAGTTCGCCTGCCGAGTGTTCGCGCCGATTCCCAGCGCCAGCTGCGGTGTGCCCGTCACGTCCACCGACTTGTTGAACGTCACCGTGGCGACGATCGTGTCGCCCCGCTCGTACGTCGCACTCGACAACGGCGTGTTGAGCGATAGTCCGATCACGCCCGGCGGGCCTTGGCTGCCGTCCACCTTGTGGGCCGTGGCGTTGGTGATCGCCGTCAGCCCCAGGGTGGCCGGCTGGGTGGCGTCGCGAGCGTCGTTGATCGCGCCGCTGTTCAGTGCCAGCGCCGTCGCGCCGATGCTGATCCCGTCGGCGTCCGTGTCCGTCGCCTGCACCGAGTAGCGGAACGTCAAGCTGTCCGTGCCGGTACCGCTGGCGTACGCCGCCTGCACCGTGTCGGTGCCGATCTCAAGCGCGACCTGCGGGGTGCCCGTCACGTCCACCGGGCGGGTGAACGTCACGGCCACCTCGATCTGCTCGCTCAGCCCGTACGTGTCGCCACCGCCGGACGGGCTGCTCGCAACCGCCGCGCCGCGCACCGACGCCGCCGTGAATGTCGCGCCCGAGACGATATGGCCCGCGCTGTTCTCGATCGCGTGGCCGCCCAATCCCAGCAGCGCGTCCGTCGTGCCGCCTGCGACCTTGATCGTTCCGTTGTTCAGCGCCAGTGCGTCGGACGCGACCGACAGCCCGTTGGCGTCCGCGTCCGCCTGCACCACCAAGTAGCGGAACACCAGCGACGCCGTGCCCGTGCCAGAAGCGTAGTTCGTCTGCCGCGTGCTGGAACCGATCCCCAGCGCCAGTTGCGGCGTGCCCGTTACGTCCACCGCCTTGTTGAACGTCACCGTCGCGATGACCGTGTCGCCCCGCTCGTACGTGGCGCTCGACACGGGCGTGTTGAGCGACAACCCAATCACGCCGGGCGGACCCTGTGCGCCGTCCACCTTGTGGGCGGCCGCGTTGGTGATCGCCGTCAGGGCCAGCGTGGCCGGCTGGGTGGCGTCGCGAGCGTCGTTGATCGAGCCGCTGTTCAGTGCTAGCGCCGTCGCGGCGATGCTGATCCCGGTCGAGTCCTCGTCCGCCGCCTGCACCGGGTAGCGGAACGTCAGGCTGTCCGTGCCGGTGCCGCCCACGTAGTCCGCCTGTACCGTTTCCGTGTCGATCTCCAGCGCTACCTGCGGCGTGCCCGTCACATCCACCGGGCGGGTGAACGTCACCGCCACCTCGATCTGCTCGCCCAGCCCGTAGGTGTCGCCGCCGCCGGAGGGACTGCTCGCAATCGCCACGGCACTCGCCGACGCCGCGGTGAAGGTCGCGCCCGAGACGAGGTGGCCCGAGCTGTTCGCGACCGCGTGCACGCCCAGGTCCAGCATCGCATCCAGCGACCCGCCCGCCGCACGGATCGTCCCGCTGTTCAGCGTCAGCGCGTCCGCCGCGATCGTCAGCCCGTCCGGGTCCGCGTCCGCCTGCACCACCAGGTAGCGGAACACCAGCGACGTCGTGCCCGTGCCGCTGGCGTAGTTGGCCTGCCGCGTGTTCGCACCGATCCCCAGCGCCAGCTGCGGCGCGCCCGTCACGTCCACCGCTTTGTTGAACGTCACCGTCGCCACAATCGTGTCGTCCCGCTCGTACGTGGCACTCGAGAACGGCGCATTCAGCGACAGCCCCGCCACAGTCGGCGGACCCCGCGCGCCGTCCACCTTATGGGCGGCCGCGTTGGTGATCGCCGTCAGCCCCAGCGTGGCCGGCTGGGTCGCGTCGCGGGCGTCGTTGATCGCGCCGCTGTTCAGCGCCAGCGCCGTTGCGCCGATGCTGATCCCGGTCGAGTCCTCGTCCGTCGCCTGCACTGTGTAGCGGAACGTCAGGCTGTCCGTGCCGGTCCCGCCCGCGTAGTCCGCCTGCACCGTGTCCGAACCGACTTCAAGCGCCACCTGCGGCGTGCCCGTCACGTCCACCGGGCGCGTGAACGTCACCGCCACCTCGATCTGCTCGCTCAGCTCGTAGGTGCTGCCGCTTGCCGGGCTGCTGGCAATCGCCACGCCGCTCGCAGCCGCCGCCGTGAAGGTCGCGCCCGACACGAGGTGGCTCGCGCTGTTCGCGATCGCGTAGGTGCCCAGGTCCAAGAGCGCATCCACTGACCCGCCGGCCACCCGGATCGTCCCGCTGTTCAGCACCAGCGCGTCGGCCGCAACCGTCAGCCCATCCGCGTCCGCGTCGGCCTGCACCACCAAGTAGCGGAACACCAGCTCCGCCGTGCCCGTGCCCGAAGCGTAGCCAGCCTGCCGCGTGTTTGCACCGATCTCCAGCGCCAGCTGCGGGGTGCCCGTCACGTCCACCGCCTTGTTGAAGGTCACCGTGGCGACGATCGTGTCGCCCCGCTCGTAGGTGGCACTCGACACCGGCGTGTTCAGCGACAACCCGATCACCCCCGGGGGACCCTGGCTGCCGTCCACCTTGTGGGCGGCCGCGTTCGTGATCGCCGTCAGCCCCAGCGTGACCGGCTGGGTCGCGTCGCGAGCGTCGTTGATCGCGCCGCTGTTCAGCGCCAGCGCCGTCGCGCCGATGCTGATCCCGTCCGTGTCCTCGTCCGCCGCCTGTATCGGGTAGCGGAACGTGAGGCTGTCCGTGCCGGTGCCGCCCGTGTACTCCGCCTGGACCGTGTCCGAACCGACTTCAAGCGCCACCTGCGGCGTGCCCGTCACGTCCACGGGGCGGGTGAACGTCACCGCCACCTCGATCTGCTCGCCCAGCTTGTAGGTGTCGCCGCCACCGGACGGGCTGCTGGCGATCGCCACGCCGCTCGCCGATGCCGCCGTGAACGTCGCGCCCGAGACGAGGTGGCCCGCGCTGTTCGCGAGCGCGTGGGCGCCCAAGCCCAGCAGCGCGTCCACCGACCCGCCCGCCACACGGATCGTCCCGCTGTTCAGCGTCAGTGCGTCTGCCGCAACCGTCAGCCCGTCCGGGTCTGCATCCGCCTGCACCACCAAGTAGCGGAATACCAGCGACGCCGTGCCCGTGCCGCTGGCATACACCGCCTGCCGCGTGTTCGCACCGATCCCCAGCGCCAGCTGCGGCGCGCCCGTCACGTCCACCGACTTGTTGAACGTCACCGTCGCCACAACCGTGTCGCCCCGCTCGTACGTCGCGCCCGACAAAGGCGTGTTGAGCGACAACCCGGTCACCCCCGGCGGACCCTGGCTGCCGTCCACCTTGTGGGCACCCGCGTTGGTGATCGCCGTCAGCCCCAGCGTGGCCGCCTCCGTCGCATCGCGAGCGTCGTTGATCGCGCCGCTGTTCAGCGCCAGCGCCGTCGCGCCGATGCTGATCCCGTCCGTGTCCTCGTCCGACGCCTGCACCGCGTAGTGGAACGTCAGGCTGTCCGTGCCCGTGCCGCTCGCGTACGCCGCCTGCACCGTGTCCGAACCGACTTCAAGCGCGACTTGCGGCGTGCCCGTCACATCCACCGGGCGGGTGAACGTCACCGCCACCTCAATCTGATCGCCAAGCACATAGGTATCGCCGCCGCCGGACGGAGCGCTCGCAACCGCCACGCCGCTCGCCGACGCCACCGTGAACGTCGCGCCCGACACGACGTGGCCCGAACTGTTCTCGACGGCGTGCGCGCCCAAACCCAGCAGCGCGTCCACCGAACCGCCCGCCACCCGGATCGTCCCGCTGTTCAGCGCCAGCGCGCCTGCCGCAATCGTCAGCCCGTCCGGGTCCTCGTCCGCCTGCACCACCACGTAGCGGAACACCAGCGACGCCGTGCCCGTGCCGCTCGCGTACACCGCCTGCCGCGTGTTTGCACCGATCCCCAGCGCCAGCTGCGGCACGCCCGTCACGTCCACCGCCTTGTTGAACGTCACCGTCGCCACAACCGTGTCGCCCCGCTCATACGTTGCACCCGACACCGGCGTGTTCAGCAACAATCCCGTCACCCCCGCCGGACCCAGAGAACCGTCCACCTTGTGACTCGCCGCGTTCGCCACCGCACTGGCCCCCAGCCCCAGCGTGGCGTTCGTGCCCGCCCCGCTCTGGATCGTGCCGGCGTTCAATGTCAGCGCACCGGCGCCGACGCTGATCCCGGTGCTGTCGGCGTCCGCGATCCGCACCGCGTACTCGAACGTCAGCGTCTTTGTCCCGCTCCCGCTCGCATACGCCGCCTGGGCCGTCGAACCCTCCAGCGTCAGCACCAGCTGCGGCGAACCCGTCACCGTCACCGGGATCTGGAAGCCCACCTCCACCGAGATCGTGTCGCCCGCCGCGTACGTGCTGTCGGCGCCCGCGTCGCTTGCAATCGTCACGCTGACCACCGTCGGCACCGTGGCCGCCCCAGCCACCTTGTGGCCGCTGGACGGCGCAATGACATGGCTTCCCAGCCCCAGCGCCGCGGTCGCCGACGCCGTGCTCTGGATCGTGCCGGCGTTCAGCGTGAGCGCACTGGCCCCGACCTCGATCCCGTCCAGGTCGCTGTCCGTCGCCGACACGGTGTAGTCGAACGTCAGGGCGGTCGTTCCGGTCCCGCTCGCATACTCCGCCTGCGCCGTGTCCGTGCCGATCCACAGCGCCAGCTGCGGCGTGCCCGTCACCACCACCGGGATGTTGAACCCGACCTCCACCGAGATCGTCTCGCCCGCTCCGTACGTGTCCCCGCTGGCAGGGCTGCTGGCAATCGACGCCGCGTTCACCGAAGGCCGCGTAGTGGTGGCGCCGCTCACCTTGTGGCCGGCCGCGGCGGAGATCGCATGACTGCCCAGACCCAGCGCAGCCACCCCGCCGAAGCTGCTCTGGATCGTCCCGCTGTTCAGCGTCAGAGCACTCGCCCCGACCTCAATCCCGTCGGGGTCCGCGTCCGCCGCCTGGATCGTGTAGCTGAACGCCAGGGTTGGCGTCCCGCTCCCGCTGGCGTACACCGCTTGCCGCTGAACGCTGCCGATCATCAGCGCCAGCTGCGGGCTCCCCGTCACCGTCACTGGAATCGTGAACCCGACCTCCACCGTGATCGGCTCCCCCGCGCCGTATGTGTCCCCGCTGACCGGGCGGCTCGCGATCGTGGCCGCATTCACCGAAGGCGCCGTGGCCGTGGCGCCGTTCACCTTATGGCCGGCGGCGGCGGAGATCGCATGGCTGCCCAGACCCAGCGCGGCCACCCCGCCGAAGCTGCTCTGGATCGTCCCGCTGTTCAGCGTCAGCGCGCTCGCCCCGACCTCGATCCCGTCCGAGTCCATGTCGGCGCTCTGCACCCTGTACCCAAACGTCAAGCTCTTCGTCCCGCCCCCTCGCAGGTACGCCGCCTGCACCGTCGTATCCCCCAACGTCAGCGCCAGCTGCGGCACCCCCGTCACATCTACTGCAATGTCGAACCCGACCGCCACCTCGATCCGCTCGCCCGCTCCGTACGTGTCCCCGCTCGCAGGCGAACTGGCCACCTCCACCGAGCTCACCGACGGCGCCGTCGCGTTGGCACCGTTCACCTTGTGGCCGGCGGCGGCGGCGAGCGCGTGGGTGCCCAACGACAGCGTCGCGTTTGCTCCAACCCCGCTTGCAATCGTGCCCCCGTTCAGCGTCAACGCGGCCGTTCCGATGCCGAGGCCGTCCAGGTCCGAGTCCGCCGACTGAACCACGTACTCGAAGGTCAAGGTTTGGGTGCCGCTGCCGCTCGCATACGCGGCCTGCACCCCCGAACCTCCCAGCGTCAGCTCCAGCTGCGGCGCCCCTGTGACGGTCACCGCCAGATGGAACCCGACCTCCACGGCGATCGTCTCGCCGGCCCCGTAGGTGTCCCCGCTGCTGGGAGTGCTCGCCACCGTCAGCGACTCCACTCGCGGAGGGATGGCGGCCCTCCCGTTCACCTTGTGGTCGGCGTCGTTGGAGACCGCATGACTCCCCAGGCTCAGGTTCGCATCGGCCGAGGCCACGCTTCGGATGCTGCCCCCGTTCAGCGTCAACGCCCCCGATGCGATGCTGATGCCGTTTGCGTCCAAGTCGCTGGTCTGCACCGCGTAGGAGAAGTGCAGCGACTGGCCCGATGTGCGGACCAGCGACGCCGACTTGGAGCTGCTGCCGACGGTGAGCGCCAACTGCGGGCTGCCGGTGACGCGGATCTCCACCGACGCGGCGAACTCGACTTCCACCTCGATCGTCTCGCCGCCGCCGTAGGTTTCGGGGCCAGCCGCGGGCGTGCTGGTGATGCGCACCGCGCTCACGGTGGGGGCGGTGGCGCTGGAGCCGTTCACCTTGTGGTCGCCAGCGTTCGGGATCGCATGGCCGCCCAGGGTCAGCGCCGCCGCCGCGTTCGCCGTGCTCTGAATCGTGCCGGCGTTCAACGCCAAGGCGCCGGCGGAGACCGAAACCCCGTTCGCGTCCATGTCCGCTGCCACCACCGTGTACTCGAAGTAGAGCGACCGCCCGGAGAGCCGCGTGTAGGCCGCGGTGCGCGACTGGGTTCCGATCGTCAGCGCCAGGGTCGGAGCGCCGGTGACCGAGACCGGGATGTCGAACGTGACGCTCGCCCCGACCCGCTCGCCGGCGCCGTAGGTGTCGCCGCTGACCGGCGAACTGGTGAGCGCGGCGACCGCGACTCGGGGCGTCGTGGCGGCGCTGCCGGCGACCTTGTGGCTGGACGCCGTCGAAATCGCATGACTGCCCAGGCTCAGGTTCGCAGCGGCACCGGCCGTACTCGCAATGCTGCCGCTGTTCAGCGTCAACGCGGCAGCAACGATCCCAATGCCGTCTGTGTCCGTATCCGCACTCTGGACAAAGTACCGGAAGCGCAACGACTGGCCCGAGGTGCTGTGCAACGTCGCCTGGCGGGACTGGGAGCCGATCTGCAACGCCAGCTGCGGACTGCCCGAGACGCGGATCGGCACCAAGGCGCCGAACTGAACCTCGACTTCAATCGCCTCGCCCGCCCCGTAGGTGTCGCCGCTGACCGGTGCACTGGTGATCCTTGCTCCGCTGACGGTCGGGGCGGTCGCCGCGGCACCGTTGACTTTGTGGCTCGCGTTGGCGGTCCATGCATGGGAACCCAGGTCGAGCACCGCTGCCCTTCCAGAAGTGTTGGCAATCGTCCCGGCGTTGAGAGTCAAAGCCCCCGCGTCGATGCCGATTCCGTCCACATCCACGTCCGCGGCCTGCACCACATAACGGAAGCGGATCGAGCTGGTCGCCACGCTCTCCCTGGCCGCCTGGCGCGAATTGGCGCCAACCATCAGTGCCAAGCGCGGTTCGCCGGTGACGCGGATCGTGTCGCTGAACTCCACGTCCACCTGCACGACTTCACCGGCGCCGTAGGTGTCGCCGGACACCGGGCCGCTGACGAACCGCACGGCGGTCACTGTGGGGATATCGACCGGGGTGGCCCTGACTTCGTCGCTCGCCGGGCTCCCTCCACCGGTGTTGACCGCCCGCAACTGGAACTTGTATTCGGTGCCGTTCGTCAGACCCGTGACCGTGTGTCTGGTCGTGGTGGCGCTGCTTCCGTTGATCAGTGTCCAGCCGCTGTTGTCGCGCCATGCACGGCGGGCGTCCTCGTGCCGCAGTTCGTAGCCGGTGATTCCAGCATCCTGCGGATCGGTCCAAGTGAGGACCACCTGACCGTTGCCTGCGGCGGCGCTCAAGCCAGCGGGTTTCGCCGGCGCGCTAGTGGTTGTGCTGGCAACCACCTGGTGGCCTGGAGCGTTGACGATCCTGTGCCGCCCGATGGTCGGCGACGCCTGCTGGCCCCCGGCCTGGTAGGAGATGATGTAGGCGGTGCCGATTAAGACTAGTGCATGGGGCCCGATGCTGATGCCGTCGGCGTCTGCGTCGCTTCCCACCACCGTGTACTGGAAATCAAGCGCGTAAGAGGCTCGCTGGCCGTGCCAAACGAAGCCCGCCGAACGCTGATTGTCGCCGATGTCCAAGACGAGGGCCGGCCGGCCTCTCCCGTCCCAGTTGTCGACTTCAAGGTCGTTGTGGCTAAGCGTTACGGCGACCGTGATGATCTCTCCGGCGACATAGGCCGTTCCATTCGCTGGGGAGCTGGTGATCTGGACGTCGGTGACGTAAACGACAGCGCTAATGGCTGACGTCCGACTCGCCGATCCGCTCGCGGTCCCGACCAAGGCGCGCACCTCGAACTCGTAGAGAGATCCGCGGGTGAGGCCGGTGACCGTGTGCGAGGTGGTCGACGCGCTGCTGCCGGTAATGGCAAGCCACGGAGTCCAACTGCCACTCGTCGCTTGGCGGTACTGGTAGCCGGTGATGGCGCTGTTGCTCGGGTTGTCCCAACGCAACTCGATCTGGCGGTCGCCGGCCGGCGTCGCCGTCAGGCCGCTGGGTGCTCCCGCCACCTGCGCCCCATCCACCTTGTGGCTCGCTTGGTTGCCGAGCGCATGGGTGCCCAACGCCAAGTTGGCGTTCGTTGCCGTGGCGCTGCGGATGGTGCCGGAGTTGAGGGTCAACCCGTTGGCGTCGATGCTGATCCCGTCGTTGTCCGTGTCTGTGGACTGCACCCCGTAGCGGAACGTCAGCGTGGTCGTGCCAGTGCCGCTCGCGTAGTTGGCCTGTGCGGTGTCCGTACCGATCCCCAGCGCCAGCTGGGGCGTTCCCGTCACCGTCAGCGCCAGACTGAAGCTCACCTGCACATCGATCGTGTCGTTGACCGAGTAGGTGTCGTCGAGGCCCGGATAGCTGCTGATCGTCACCCCAGTCACGGTCGGCACAGTCGTGCGGCCATCCACCTTGTGGCTCGCCTGGTTGCCGAGCGCATGTGTGCCCAATGCCAAGTTGGCGTTCGTCCCGCCGCCGCTGCGGACGGTGCCGTTGTTTAGGGTCAGCGCGTTGGCCGCGACGCTGATGCCATCCGCGTCCAGGTCCGCCGACTGCACCCCGTAGCGGAACGTCAGCGTGTTCGTGCCGCTGCCGCTGGCGTAGGCGGCTGGCCGGAAAGCCACGCCGACTCTCACCGTCAACTGCGGGAGACCAGTCACCGTCACCGGGATCTGGAAGCGCACCTGCACTGCAATCTCCTCGCCGCCGCCGTAGGTGCTGTCCGATCCCGCGTCGCTGCTGACCGTCACGCCGGCCACCGTCGGCACCGTGGTGCTGCCGTCCACCTTGTGGCCGGTCGCCGCGGTGATGGTGTGGGTGCCCAGCCCCAGCGCGGCGTCGGCACCGGCTGCGCTGCGAATCCGCCCGCCGCCCAGAGTCAGGGCACCCGAGCCGATCCCGATCCCATTCGCGTCCACGTCTTCGGCCAACACGGTGTAGTTGAAGGTCAGTGCCGTGGTGCCGCTGCCGCTGGCGTAGCTCGCCTGGCGTGCGTTGCGCCCGATGGTCAGCGCCAACTGCGGGGTCCCCTCCGCCGAAACCGCCAAGTCGAAGCCCACCTGCACGGAAATCGTCTCGCCCGCTTCGTAGGTGTCGCCGCTTGCCGGACTGCTGGTCACCGAGACCGAGTTGACCGTCGGCGCCGTGGTGCGCCCATCGACCTTGTGGCCAGCGGCGTTGGAGATCGCGTAGCCGTTGAGCCCCAGCGCGGCGTTGGCCGCCGCCTCGCTGCGGATCGTTCCGCCGTCCAGTTCGAGCGCCGATGCTCCGACGCTGATTCCATCCGAGTCCACGTCGAGCGCGCCCGTCGTGTACTGGAACGTGAGCCGGTTCGTCCCGCTGCCGCTCGAGTACGTCGCGTAGCGCGTCCTGCTTCCGACCGCCAGCGCCACCCGGGGCGTTTGCGTCACCGTCACCGGCGTCGTGAAGCCAACCTGGACGGCAATCGCTTCGCCGCCTCCATAGCTGTCCCCGCTAGCGGGCGTGCTGCTGATCGCGACCGTGTTCACTCGCGGCACAGTCGCCGTGCGCCCATCCACCTTGTGGTCGCCGTCATTGGTGATCGCGTGCGAGCCCAGGGCCAGGCTCGCGTTCGCGCCCACGAGGCTGCGGATCGTCCCCGAGTTGAGCGCCAGCGCCAGGACGCTGATGCCGTTGGTGTCCCGGTCCGCGGACTGGACGACGTAGCGGAACGCCAGCGTGTTGCCGCTGACGCTCTGGTACGAGGCGGCCTCCAAGCGGGCACCAGGATCGACGGTCAACGTCGCTTGCGGGCTGCCGGTGACGACGACGTCCAAGCTGAACGCCGCCTCTACGCGGATCGCCTCGCCAGCGCCGTAGGTGTCGCCGCTCACCGGGCTGCTGGTGATCGACAACGCGGTCACCGTCGGCTGGGTGGCGCTCGAACCCACCACCCGGTGGTCCCCCGCGTTGGTGATGGCGTGGGTGCCCAGACCCAAGGCGGCGTTGGCGCCGGTGCGGCTGCGGATGGCACCGCGGTTCTGGTTCAAGGCCAGGGGCGGGATGGTGATGCCATCCGCGTCCAGATCGCCACTCTGCACGACGTAGCCGAAGTGGAGCGACTGGCCTTCCACGCGGCGCAAGGTGGCTTGCACCGGCGAGCTGGCCAGCGCGATGAGAAGCTGTGGGCTGCCAGTCACGGTAATCGGCACGGATTCCGCGAACGCCACCTCCACTTCGATCCGCTCGCCGCCGCCGTAGGTGTTGCTGCCCGTGGCCGGCGAACTGGTGATGCGCACCGCGCTCACCGACGGCGGCGTTGAGAAGCCTCCGTTCACCTTGTGGCCGGCGTTGACGGTGAAGGCATGGGTGCGCAAGCCGAGCCGGGCGGCGTCACCCCCGGCGCTGGCTATGGTGGCACCGTTCAAGGTCAGGGCGTTGGCGGCGATGCCGATGCCGTCGGCGTCCTGGTCTGCCGTCACGACGAGGTAGCGGAAGCGGATGGTGTTGCCGCTGGCGCTTTGCATCTCCGCCTGCCGCGGGTTGCTGCCGACGGTCAACGCCAACTGCGGCGAGCCGGTGACGGTGACCGGGGCGGTGAACTCCACATCCACCAGAACCACCTCGCCGGCACCGTAGGTGGTGAGGGATGCGGGCGTGCTGGCGAAGCTCACGTCGCTCACCAGCGGCGCGGCGGTAGGCGTCGCCCGCACTTCGGCCGCAGCGCCATTGCCAACACCGTTCTTGGCGCGCAGCGCGAACTTGTACTCGGTCTCGTTGGTGAGCGAGGTGACGGTGTACTCGGTGGTGCTGCCGTCGCCCGGAACCGCCGTCCACGTCGCCGGGTAGCTGCCCGTCGCCGGCGCGTAGCGGACCTCGTAGCCGCCCAGGCTGGATAGCTGCGGATCCGTCCAGCTCAGCGTGACCTCGCCGGATCCCTCGGCAGCGGCCAGGCCGGTGGGCGCCGCCGGCACCGCCAATGCGCCATCTACCTTGTGGTTGGCGCTATTGCGAATCTGGTGCTGGCCGACGTTCCCCGCCCCCGTTACGATACCCCCGTAGAAATCCATGCGACCGGCCAAGCCGATGGGATAGGGCCCGATGCTGATTCCGTCCGCATCCGCGTCTTGGGCCACTACCGTGTAGTGCCAGGTGACAGTGGCCCGCCGTGCTGTGGTAGGTCCCCAGTTTCGGGCGCGCGCCGTGGTCTCCACAGTGCGGTTGTTTGCCCCGATCGAGAACGTCAGCCGGAGACCCCGATTATCGGGGGATGCCCAAGCGGCCCAAGTGACCGCCACCGAGATCGTCTCGCCCACGGTGTAAGTGTCGCCGGCCCTTGGCGTACTCGTGATGCTGACGTCGGTGACCGGGACTTGGCCGACATCGACGCGCACCTCGCTGGCGTTACCGCAGGTGGTGCCCGCGCAGGCCCGCACCTGAATCCTGCGGTTCCAGATGTTCGGAAACGTGCCAGTGGTGGCCGTGGTAGTCGTGGCGCTACTGCCCGAAATGTCGGTCCAGGACGGCCACGAGCCCGACAACGAGGTGTTGCGCCACTGGTACTTCGTGATGGTGGAGTCGCCCGGATCTTCCCATTGCACCGTGACGACACGGGTTGCGCTTTCCCAGCCTGTGAGGCCCGTGGGCGCCGCGGGGGCCGTCTGGGCTGCGACGGAACCCGCCAGAGCTAGGGTTGGGGCTAGGGCTGCTAGGAGAACAGCGAACCGGGGCATCAACCTGCGGGCGCGGCAGGCATCAACCTGCGGACGCGGCAATCGATTTGCTTTTTTTGGGGGGGGGGGGGGGGGGGTAGGAAGCTCGGGCGCACGTTCCCGAGCCAAGTGGGTCGAGGTCCTCATCAATCAAAAGAAGACGGGCTCTCGGTAGGCACCGAAGACGTCTTCCATGGCGGCCCGGATCTCGTACAGGGTGCAGTACGCCCGAGCACACTCCAAGATCAGGGGGACGAGGTTCTGGCCGGTCGCGGCGGCACTCCGCAGGGCAGCCAGGGACGACTCCACGCGCTGCCCGTCCCGCTCGGCGCGCAACTGTGCCATCGAGGCCCGCTGCCGCTCCTCCACCGACGGGTCGATGCGCAACGTGTCGATCGCCACTTGGTCGCCCCCTTCGGCGAAGTCGTTCACCCCCACCACTTTCCGCAGCCCCGCCTCCACTTCGGCCTGCTGGCGAGCCGCAGACGCCGCGATCTTGCGCTGGAACCAGCCGTTCTCGATCCCCGGCACCACGCCCCCCTCCTCTTCGATCTGGGTGAAGAGCTCCTCGGCTTCGGACTCCAAGCCGTCGGTAAGCGCCTCCAAGTAATACGATCCAGCCAGCGGGTCGATCGTGTTGGGAACGCCAGTCTCGTATGCCAGGATCTGCTGGGTGCGCAACGCGATCGTCGCCGCCTTCTCTGTGGGCAGCGCCAGCGTCTCGTCCATGGAGTTGGTGTGGAGCGACTGGGTGCCGCCCAGCACCGCGGCAAGCGCTTGGTACGCCACCCGCACGATGTTGTTCTCGGGTTGCTGCGCCGTCAGGGTGACGCCCGCCGTCTGGGCGTGGGTGCGGAGTCGCCACGAGTGAGGGTTCTCGGCGCCGAACTCGCCCTTCATGCGCCGCGCCCAGATGCGCCTGGCCGCCCGGAACTTGGCGACCTCCTCGAAGAAGTCGTTGTGCACGTCGAAGAAGAACGACAGCCGAGGCGCGAAGGCGTCCACGTCCAGCCCCCGCTCGATCCCGCGCCGCACGTACTCGAAGCCGTTGGCCAGGGTAAATGCAAGCTCCTCGCCGGCGGTGGCGCCCGCCTCTCGGATGTGGTACCCCGAGATCGACACCGGGTTGTACCGCGGGGCGTGAACGCCGCACCACTCGAACATGTCCAGCACGAGGCGCAAGGCCGGGTCCGGCGGGAACACCCAAGCGTGCTGGGCCTGGTACTCCTTCAAGATGTCGTTCTGGACGGTGCCCCGAAGCCGCTCCGGCGCCACGCCCTGCTTCTCCGCCGCCGCCACGTAGAAGCAGAAGAGGATGATCGCCGGCCCGTTGATCGTCATGGAGACCGACACCTGGTCCAGCGGAATCCCCCGGAAGAGCGATTCCATGTCGGCCAGCGACGAGACGGCCACGCCGCAGACGCCCACCTCGCCCAGAGACCGGGGGTGGTCGCCGTCGTAGCCCATGAGTGTGGGAAAGTCGAACGCCACCGAGAGGCCGGTCTGTCCCGCGTCCAGCAGGTAGCGGTAGCGCCGGTTGGTCTCCTCGGCGGTGGCGAAGCCGGCGAACTGGCGCATCGTCCAGAGCCGGGTCCGGTACATGGTGGCGTACGGTCCCCGGGTGAAGGGGTAGCCGCCGGGAAAGCCCAGGCGGTCCAGGTAGCCAGCCGGATGGTGGAGGGGGTGCGCCCCGTTCTGGTGAGCGTCTGGCTGGCTGGCGTCGGCCTGCTGGGCGTCGGCTGGGTGGGCGTCGCCGCGAAGATCGACCGGCGTGTATAGGGGGCCTACTTCGTTGCCGGAGACGCTGGAGAAGGTGGACAGGCGCCTTGGTGCACCCTTGCACGTGGCTTCCCACGCCGCCAACTCGGCTTTGAGGCGCTCAACATGCCGCTGGCGGGACTCGATCTCGGCGACAAGGGCGTCGCGTTCCGACGATTGGCCGGGCCAGTCGCGGCCCAGCGCCCTGGGTTCGGTGGTGGTTGACAATGGTCGCTGCTACCCTCCGTCGGTCGCATCCGTTCCCTTCGCCTTCAACGTGCGACCCGTACCCTTCAATATATCGGGAACCACCGTTGTTGCCACTCCATAGGCTGTAGCCCGGCCAGCGGCCACATCGGCAGACCAACCGGGAAGTCGCCGATCGGAGGCCAAGAAGTCGGCGGCCCGACCGCGCAGCCGGGCTTCCACGACATCGCAGATCCGTTGCCGCGCGCGACGGTAGCGCCGCCGCTCCAGCTCCGCCGACTCTACGAGGAAGCGATGGTGATCCAGGAGTGCTTCGAGAAAGCCGTCGATCCCTTCGCCACGGCCTGCGGAGGTTTTGAGGACGGGCACCTCCCAGCGTGGGCTAGGGTCGCTGGGCGGTGACGAGCCGGAATCGCTGGGCGACGACAGGTCGGAGCCCGTCGGCTGGATCGTTGCTGGCGGGCCGGTCGCCGTCCGCGACAGATCCACGCCGTGGTGGGCGAGGACATCCCGGCTTCCCTTCCCCGCCCCAAGGTGCATCGCCAGCCGGATGTCCCGGACCAAGCGGTCGGCGCCGGGGCGATCCGACTTGTTGACGGCGAACACGTCGGCGATCTCCATCAGGCCGGCCTTCATGGCCTGGATGCCGTCTCCCGACTCGGGGACCAGCACCACGGCCACCGAGTCCACCGCAGACGCGATCTCCAACTCGGTCTGGCCCACGCCGACCGTCTCCACCAGCACATTGGGGAAGCCGAAGGCGTCGAGCAGGTCCACGACCTCGCGGGTCGTCGCGGCCAGACCGCCCAGCGAGCCCCTGGTCGCCATGGAGCGGATGAAGACGCCCCGGTCGGTGGCCAAGTCGTTCATCCGGATGCGGTCGCCCAAGAGCGCACCGCCGGAGAAGGGCGACGTGGGGTCCACCGCCACAATCGCCACCTCCTCGCCCCGCGCCCGGAGCAGTGTGGCCAGACCGGCGGCCAAGCTGGACTTGCCCGCGCCGGGAGGGCCTGTGATCCCCATCCGCCGAGCCTGGGGCCTGACCTGGAGCAGGTCAGCGAGGAGAGCTTCCGCGCCGGGACGCCGGCCCTCCACCATGGAGACGGCCCGAGCCAGCGCCGGGCGCTTCCCCTGGCGGAACGCAGCCGTCAACCGTCGGACGCGAACGTCCTCTGGGACTCGGTTCACAGCAGGCCAATCGCCAAGCCAAGGACCATTGTGAAGCCCACCAGGTCCGTCAGCGTGTGGACGAACACGGAAGACGCGACGGCCGGGTCCACGCCCAGTCGATGCAGCACGGTGGGCACCATCGCCCCGGCGAAGCCCGCCACCACGATGTTGGCCCACATGGCCAGGAGGACGACCACGCCCATCCGCCACTGCCCGTCGTAGAGGTAGGCGAACGCCGCGAAGCAGGCGCCCAGAACCAGCCCGTTGAGGAGGCCGACCAGCACTTCCTTGCCCACCACGCGGAAGTTGTCGGCCAGCGGTCCCTCGCCCACGGCGATGCGCCGGATCGTGACCGCCAGCGCCTGGGTGCCCGTGTTCCCACCGAGCGCGGCGATCACCGGCATGAGGAACGCCAGGAAGGTGGCTTCGGCGACCACATGCTCGAAGTTGAGGATGACCGACGCCGCGACGCCGGCAGTCACCAAGTTGAGAACCAGCCACGGCAGTCTGGAGCGGACCGAGGCCAGCCAGCCGGCTCGCAGCTCCTCGTCGTCGGAGACGCCGGCCAGCTTCAAGATGTCTTCGGTGGTCTCCGCTTCGATCACGTCGATCACGTCGTCGAAGGTGATCCGCCCCAGCAGCGCGCCCTCCTCGTTGACGACGGGCAGGCTGGCCAAGTTGTAGCGGCCGATGATCCGCCCCGCCTCCTCCTGGTCGGTGTCGGGGAGAATGCTGGCAGGCGAAGGCTCCACCAGCGACTCGATGGGGTCCGCCGGGTCGGCGACGATCAGGTCGTCCAGGGGGACCGTGCCTCGGAGCCGGCCCCGCCCGTCGACCACGAACACGGTGTAGAAGTCCTCGACCTCCCGGCCCTGACGGCGGATCTCGGCGATTGCCCGGCCCGCGCTGGCGTTGGCGGAGACCGACACGAGGGCCGTGGTCATGAGGCCGCCCGCCGTCTCCTCGCCGTAGCGGAGGAGCTCCCGGATTTCGCCCGCCTCCTCGGTGGGAAGCGCCGCCAGGATGCGATCTCGGTCCGCGGGCTCCAGCTCGCCCACCAAGTCCGTCGCGTCGTCGTCGGGAAGCTCTTGGAGGAGCGCCGCGCCGCGGGTGGAGCCCAGGGCGCCCAGGAGCTCGGCCCGGTCCTCGTCCTCCTCCATCTCGACCAGGGTCTCGGACGCCAGCTCGGTGGGGAGCGCCTTCAGAACGCCCAGCCGCGCTGCCTCCGACGACACGGAGGCCACCAAGTCCGCCAGGTCGGAGGGGTGCATCTCCTGGGCGAGCTCGGCGAGGCGGGAGAAGGCACCGGCTTCGGCCAGGGCGACGAGCTGGGCGAGAGTGGCCGCTTCCGGGCTCCCGGCGGCGGCGTCTCTGGTCACGACTTTGGTCACGACGCGCTTCCGGTCGTGGACGCTATTGCCGACGCCGCCGAACAGGCCCACCGGACGATCTCTTCCTGTGCGCGGAACATGCGGCACTCGGCGCGCTCCGATCCCGTCGGGTGGTCGTGGCCCAGCACGTGAAGCACCCCGTGGACCGCCAGCCGGACCATCTCCTCGCCGGGCTCGGCGTCCGCCTCCGCCGCTTGGCGCAGGGCTTGGTCGTGGCCCACGTAGATGTCCCCAACCGGGTCCTCGCCGTCGTCGTGGAGAGCGAAGGCGAGCACGTCCGTCGGACCGGCGCGCCCCAGGTGGCGTTCGTGCAGGGCTGCGATCTCGGCGTCGCCCAGGTAGGCGACCGACAGATCGGCCCGGGCGATCCCCTCTCGGCGAGCCGCCTCCCGGAGCGCCCGGTCCACCACCTTGGTCGGGACGGCGGGTCGGCCGGCGGCGGCCAAGTGGACCGCGATCAGCGGGCGTCTCCGTCGGCTGCGGGCGGATCGGTCGCGAGTTCCGACGGGCGCGACGGGTCGGCACCCTCGGCCAGCTGGCGGGTCTCCGGGTAGTCGACGCGCTGGTGGTGGATGCCAGCCAGCACCTCGGCAAAGCGAGCCTTGAGGACGGCCAAGTCCCGGAAGGTCAGGGAGGTGTCGTCCAGCTGGCCGGTGGCGGCGCGTTGAGACACGATCTCGTCCACCTGGGCGGCGATCCGGTCCTTGGTGGGGTTCTTCAGCGCCCGGACCGACGACTCCACCGCGTCGGCCAGCATGGCGATCCCCGTCTCTCGGCTGCCCGGACGGGGCCCTGGGTAGCGGAAGAGCGCCGGGTCCGGCGGCTCGGCGCCCTCTTCGGCGGCGCGCTCCCGAGCCTGCGCCAAGAAGTACCCGATGGTATGGTCGCCGTGGTGTTCGGGGATGAACGCCGCCACCACCTTGGGCAGCTTCTCGCGCCGGGCCAGCTTGATCCCCTCGGTCACGTGCTCCCGGACCACCGCGGCCGAGTCGGCCGGGTCCATGCTGTCGTGAGGGTTGTCGCCGCGCTGGTTCTCGATGAAGTGGCCCGGCCTCGCCAGCTTGCCCACGTCGTGGTAATAGGCCCCGGCGCGGCAGAGGAGCACATCGGCGCCGACGGCCCCAGCACCCGCCTCCGCCAGAGCCGCCATCTGCATGGTGTGGGCGTAGGTGCCGGGCGCTTCCACCGCCAAGCGGCGCAGAAGGGGCCGGTCCAGGTCTGCCCAGCCCACCAACGTCTGTGTAGTGGTGATGCCGGTGAGCCACTCGAACACGGGGACGAAGCCGATCGCCAGGATCGCGCCCAGCACGGTGCTGGCCAGCGCCGCCCCCAGGGAGAGCAGGAAGGGGAAGTCGGCGCCGCGCAGGTGGAGGCCGGAGAGCACCAGAGCGTAGGCAGCGGCGACGACGGCGATGAAGACCCAGGTCTGGGAGAGCCGCCGAAACGCCCGCACCGAGAGGGCCGCCGCGCCTCCTCCCGCCAGTGCCGCCACGAAGACGTGGACCTGGGAGAAGGGCTCCTGCACGGCAGTGAGCGCCGCGAGCACGCAGGCGGCGGCAAAGGCCATGCGCCCGTCCCACAGCACGGCCAGCGCGATGGCGACGAAGGCGACGGGCGCCGACACGGGCGGAAGCTCCAGTCGCACCCCCAGGAACGCCGCCAGGAAGTAGAAGGCGAAGATGCCCGCGATCGTCAGGACGGAGCGGAACTGCCGGTACACCTCGCGGCGGTGGAGGAGCAGCAGCGCCGCGAAGCCGCCCAGCAGCAGCGCGTTGAGGAGGACGCCCCCGAAGAGCCCGCCCAGGTTGGAGGCGTCCACGTTGCGGCCTTGGGAACGGAGCGCGGCCCGGTACGCGTCCAGCTTGAGGAGCTCGTCTTCTCCCACCTGCTGGTTGGCCCGCACGATCGCCTCGCCCTGCAGCACTCGGGTCAGGTTGACGGGCACAGCGCTGGCGGCCACCCGTCGCTCCCGGTCGGTGCGCACGGCGTCCAGCACCAAGCTGGGGGAGAGGAAGCGCGCCAGGACGTTCCGCAGGAGCTCGGATTCGGGACCGGGGGGGAGCCCGGCCAAGGCCCTCTCGTAGAACTCCCGCCCCGAGAGGACGGAGCTCCGCGCCGTCGCCGTCGCGCGCTCCTCTCGGACGACCCGGATCGTGTCGGTGGTCACCCGGGACGCCGCTCCGGGCATCATGACGCCGGCAGGAAAGTGGGATTGGACGGCCAGCGCGGCCTGCTGGTGGAGCCGCTCCCTGGCGCCGGCGTCGGCTGCGATCTGGACCTGCTCCTCGTCGGCGTCGATTCCGGCGTCTTCCAGCACCGCCGCCGCTCCGGCCGTGCCGCTGGTGGCGGCCGCCGTGTCCAGCCGGGCGAAGAGCGCGTCCAAGGCCGCCAGCACCGAGTCCTGTGCGCTCGGCCGGTAGAGGAAGGTCGGGGCCACGGCCGCCATCGCTTCCCGTCGCTGCCCGGCCAGGTCGACCGCCGGCTTGGGCACGTCGAAGGCGATCTCGGCCAGCACGTCCCTCTCGGCCACCGTATCCGCGCGCCATCGCCCGATGGGGACGCCGGGCTCCGCCGGGAAGAGCGTCCCGATCCCGACGCTCAGCACCAGGACGACCAGCGCCCGTGCGCCGTGATGCAGAACCGCGTCGGGCCAGATCCGCCGCGGCTCGCCGTGGAGGATTCGCCGTCCCGGCCTAGCTTCGCTCATCGCCGTCGGACCGCTTGCCGTCCGCCGCCTCGTAGGCCCGGATGATCTCCTCGACCAGCCGGTGGCGGGTGACGTCGGAGGCGTCCAGGTAGACGAACTCGATCCCCTTCACGCGCCGGAGGATCGCTTCGATCTGCAGGAGGCCCGACGGCTCGGAGCGAGGCAGGTCGATCTGGGTCTTGTCGCCGGTGATCACGACCCGGGAGTTCACCCCGATCCGCGTCAGGAACATCTTCATCTGGGCGGCGGTGGCGTTCTGGGCCTCGTCCAGGATCACAAACGCGTCGGACAGGGTCCGTCCCCGCATGTACGCCAGCGGCGCGATCTCGATGGTGCGGTCGCCGATCCCCCGGCGAACTCGGGCGGGCGGGATCATGTCCTCCAGGGCGTCGTACAGCGGACGAAGGTAGGGGTCCACCTTCTCCTGCAGGTCGCCCGGCAGAAACCCCAAGCTCTCTCCGGCCTCCACCGCCGGGCGAGCCAGCACGATCCGCCGAACCCGCTTGCGGAAGAGCTCCCACACCGCACGGGCCACCGCCAGGTACGTCTTCCCGGTCCCCGCCGGCCCGATCCCCACCACCACGTCCGAGTCCTCCATAGCCTGCAGGTAGGCGCGCTGTCCTTCGGAACGGGGACCCACTCGGCGCCCGCCGGGGAGCGCGAGACGCAGAGGGTCTTCCTCGTCGGCGCCCGGCATCGCCGTTCGTCCCTCCAGGCCAGTGGCGAAGCGGGTCACGTCGGAGGCGGCGAAGGACTTGCCCAGCCGCGCCAAGTGGACCATGTGCCCGGCCACCCGGGTTGCCTCCTCCACCGACTCGGGCGCGCCCGCCACGTTCACCCGATCGTCCCGCAGCACGACCTGCACTCGGTAGAGAGACTCGAGCTCGCGCAGGTTCGCGTCGCCGACCCCCGCCAAGATCAGGGGATCCGCACCTTCGGCGTTTACGAAGCGGCGGATGGGGGCACCGCTGTTCATCGACCCTCTCTGGCGCCGGTGCTGTTCATCGACCCTCGCCAGCCGCCAGCTCGGATCGAGAGGCCCAGCTCCGCCAGTTCGGCCGCCTCCACCGGCGTCGGGGCGCCTTCGAAGAGGGCTCGAGCCGCCGTCGTCTTGGGGAAGGCGATCACGTCCCGCAGGCTCTCCCCACCGCCCAGGCGAGCAGCGATCCGGTCCACCCCGAGGGCAATCCCCCCGTGAGGCGGCGCACCGGAGCGAAGCGCCTCCAGAAGGAAGCCGAACTTGGCGTCGATCTGGTCCCGTTCCAGCCCAAGCATCTCCAGCACCCGAACCTGCAGATCGGCGTCGTGGATGCGGATGCTGCCCGAGCCCAGCTCGGCCCCGTTGTACACCAAGTCGTACGCCAACCCCCGGACGGCCAGAGGGTCCGACTCCAACAGAGGAAGGTCGCTGGCGCGAGGCTGCACAAAGGGGTGATGAGCGGCGACCAAGCCGGGGGGGGCGTCCTCCTCTTCAAACACGGGGAAGTCCGTTACCCAGAGCCAGGCGTGCTCCGTGCTCGGAGGCAAATCCAACGCTGCGATGGAAGCCGCGCGCGCTGCCGCCAGGGCCGGCGAGGTCACGGCGTCGGTTCCAGCCGCCGCCAGCAGAAGGTCGCCGGGAGCCAGGGCCAGCCGCTCCGCCGTCTCGTCCCGAAAGAAGCGTCCCAGGGGACCCGAAGCCGCGCCCCCTTCCAGCACCTTGGCCCAGAGAAGTCCAGGCGCACCGGCAGACTTGGCGGCGCTCTCCAACGAGGCGATCTGCTTGCGGGAGAGCCGCGCACCTCCGGGCAGCCGGAGCCCGCGCACCCGTCCGCCCGCCGCCACGACGCTCTGCAGGACGCGGAAGTCGAGGGTCCCCAGCACGGCGGTCATGTCCTGAAGCTCCAGCTCCCAACGGGTGTCGGGCCGATCCGTGCCGAAGCGCTCCATCGCTTCGCCCCAACCCAGCCGAGGGAACGGGGGCTCGGCTACGGCGTCCGCCGCCCGCGCAACCGCCGCCGTCATCCCTTCGACCCAACCGTACACGTCCTCCGGCGTCACGAACGACGCCTCCACGTCGATCTGGGTGAACTCGGGCTGCCGGTCGGCGCGCAGGTCCTCGTCCCGGAAGCAGCGGGCGACCTGGAAGTAGCGGTCGAAGCCCGCGGCCATGAGGACCTGCTTGTAGATCTGGGGACTTTGGGGCAGAGCGAAGAACTCGCCCGGATGGACGCGGCTGGGCACCAGGAAGTCCCGCGCGCCCTCGGGAGTGGGCCGAGTGAGGATCGGCGTCTCGATCTCGGGGAAGCCCTGGGCGTCGAAGTAGTTGCGAACCGCCAGGACGATGCGGTGGCGAAGCTCCAGCCTCCGGCGCATCTCGGGACGGCGCAGGTCGAGCACCCTGTGGCGCAGACGAAGCTTCTCCGAGGACAACTCCTCGTCGGGCGTGCGGTAGACCGGGATGGCAGGCGTCTTCGCCCGGTTCAGCACCTGCAGATCGGCGACTCGAAGCTCCACGTCGCCGGTAGCCATCTCCGGGTTCCTGGCCTCCGGCGGACGGAGCGCCACCACGCCCTGGACCGCCACCACGTCCTCGGCACCCAGGCGCTGGGCTGCGTCCACGGCCTCCGGCGACGACCAATCGGGCCCCACCGACGCCTGCAGGACGCCCCACCGGTCTCGCACGTCCACGAAGACCATGCCGCCCAAGTTGCGACGGCGGTGCACCCACCCGGCGACCCGGAGCTTGCGGCCTTCGTGCCCAGGGCCCACCAGCCCGGCGCCCACGGATCGGAGCGTGGTTGCGCTTCCTTCGATATTGTCGGTGTTCGCCGCCATGTGGCCAATCTAACCCGTTGAGCCGTCCCGTGACCCGACCCAACCTGCTGGGCTTGCCTCCGCTTGCACTGCGAGAGGCACTGGACGCCCACTTCCGCCGCCGCGGCCAGCCCGACTACCGGACCCGCCAGGTCGAGGAGTGGGTCTTCGCAGGCGGCGCTCCCGACCCGGACGCCATCACCAACCTGCCGGTCCGCGAGAGGGCCGCACTGGCCGAGTGCTTCCGCCTGGACGAGCCGGTCGCGGAGGTCGTGTCCCAGTCGCCGGACGGGACGGTCAAGCACCTTTGGCGCCTTGCGGACGGCGAGGTCGTGGAGAGCGTGCTCATCCCGGCGGCGGACCGGCTCACCCTCTGCATCTCGTCGCAGGCGGGTTGCGCGCTGGCGTGCAGCTTCTGTGCCACGGGCTGGTCCGGCTTCCGGCGCCAGCTGACCACCGCGGAGATCGTGGGCCAGTACCGGGCCTCGGCGCGCTGGGCGCGGGAGCACGGGGGGCGCCCCGTCAGCAACGTAGTGTTCATGGGCATGGGCGAGCCCCTGGCCAACCGTCGCCACGTCTTCCCCGCCCTGTCGGCGCTGAACGCCGGGTACGGGATCGGCGCGCGGCGCATCGTTGTCTCCACGGTGGGCGTGGTTCCGGGGATCCTGGCGCTGGCGGAGCGGGAAGAGCAGTTCCGGCTGGCGCTGTCGCTGCACGCGCCGGTCTCCAATCTCCGGCAAGAGCTGGTGCCCCTGGAGAAGCGCTATCCCCTCGATCAGGTGATCGACGCCGTAGAGACGTACGCTCGAAAGGGCGGCCGACGGCTCACCTTCGAGTACACCATGATACGAGACGTGAACGACGCACTGGAGCTGGTGCCGCCTCTCGCTGCGCTGGCCCGGCGCGTCGGCGCATTCGTGAACCTGATCCCCTTCAACCCGATCCCCAACATGGAGTGGCAACCCAGCCACGGCAGCCGACTGCGCGAGTTCGCTGTGCAGTTGGAGGCCGCGGGCGTGGCCGTGGCGGTCAGGCGGCCCAGGGGACGAGAGATCGACGCGGCCTGCGGGCAGCTGCGCGCCGCACGGGTGGGAAGCGCGGCAACGCGGACGGGAAGGCGCCTGCACATGGCGGGGGACGCACGCCCCAACGCCCCGGCCAGCGCACTTTGATTAGATTGCGCCAAGTGCGTCCGTGCCATGTCCTACATGGCGGGAGGAGTTGCCTTGCAGGAGGAGTTGCCTTGCGCACACTTGGCCGCACAGTCTTGCGCACACTTGGCCGCACCGTGAAGTGGTCGTGCACCTCGGCGCTGGTCGCCACCGCGCTCGTCCCCCTCGTCGCCACCGCAGCCCTCGCCGTCCTCGCCGTCGGAAGCGCCGCGGAGCAAGCGACCCCCCAACCCGGAACGATCGTCGGCACCGTGTCGGACGCGGGCACCGGGGCGCCGGTCTCCTCGGCGCAAGTCCACCTTCCGGCGCTGGGCCTCGGCGTGCTGTCGCGAGACGCTGGCCGGTTCGTGCTTCCAGGCGTCCCCGCTGGCACGCACGACCTTCACGTGGAGCTGATCGGCTTCACCAGCGTCGTCCGAACCGTGACCGTCGTGTCCGGCGAGACGGCGACTGTGGACGTGCAGCTCCACTCCATGGCGCTGGAGCTGGTCGAGGTCGTGGTCACAGGCACGGCCTTCCGAGAGTCCCCGGTCACCTTGCCGTACTCGGTCTCGGTGTCGAGCCGAAGAAGCTTGGCCGAACAGGGGTCGCCCCAAGCCACCGACTTCTTCAAGAACTTGAGCGCCAGCCACGGAGCGCTGGGCGAGCGGCACAGCTACGCCAACACGGCCCAACCCGGCGCAGTGCCCGAGACGATCGCCAGCGTGAACCTGCGCGGCCTGGGGCCTTCGCGAACGCTGGTGCTGCTCAACGGACGACGCCACACGTACGTGCCCGTGCGGATGTACGGCGGCCGGTTCGTGGACGTGAACTCGTTCCCGTCGATCTCGCTGGACCGGATCGAGATCCTGAAGGAGGGCGCGTCGGCGGTGTACGGCTCCGACGCCGTGGCGGGCGTGGCCAACTTCCTCACGCGGAACGACTTCGAGGGGCTGGAGTTCACGGCATCCCACGAGTACTACGACGCATCCGGCGCCACCACCGCAGGCGGCATCTGGGGCCGACCCGTAGGCGCAAACGCCCACGCAGTGATCTCCGCCGAAGTGCTCCAGACCCAGTACCTGAAGGTTCGAGACCGGGGGTTCGCCCAGGCTCCCTTCGTTTCGGGTGCCGGCGGCTGGTCGTTCGTCGGCAACCCGGGCGCCTTCCTCTTTCCCGACTTGGCCGGCGACGAGGGGCCGAAGGAGTTCTCGGCCGCTCTTCGCGACGCCCAGTTCGGCGGCAACGTGTTCGTGGACCCGGCGTGCGAAGCGTTCGGCGGCTACCGCGAGCCCGAGACCTGCCGGATGCGCTACCAGTCCTGGGACGACTTGCAGCAGGCGACCACCTACTTCCGGTCCTTCGGCGAGATCAACGGCGCGTGGGGAGAGGGCGGGAGCTTCCACGTCGAGGCGCTGTACGCCCGGACGGCGACGCCGAAGTGGTCCACCACGCCGTCGTTCGCGCCGATCTACCAGTACGACGGCGCCCACTTGGTGTCGGCGAACAACCCGGGGCGACAGCACTTCTGCAACGATACGCCTCAAGCCGCCGGCTTCGCTTCCCCCGCCGCGTGCCTGCAAGACGACTGGTACTTCTACGGGCGCACGATCGGCAACAGCGGCCCGGCGCGCCTTGTGTCGCGGGGCTCGCAAACGTTGCGCGTCGCCGCGTCCGCCGAGCGCGCCGTGGGAACGTTGGCCGGCGAGGACGTGACGCTGGAAGGGGCCCTGGGCTGGTCCCGGGCCACAGGCAATGTGAGCCTCCCCGCCGAGTACGCGCACCGCCGCTTCCTGGCGTTCCGGGGGTTCGGCGGCCCGAACTGCGGCGTGGACGTGGTGCCGGACGCCTCCAGCCCGTCGGGGATGGCCTTGGGGCCGCTTGGAGGCGCCGTCGCGGGCGAGGGCGGCTGCCTGTGGTACAACCCGTTCAGCAGCGCGATCCAGTACTCGCAGCAGCCCGGCGCACGCTTCGAGAGCGAGGCGAATCCGGGCTACGTCGCGTCGCTGGCCAACTCTCCCGAGCTGCGCACATGGCTCTTCGACCAGGTCGACCTGCGGCAGAAGACCAACTTGGCCGTCGCCGACGCCATGGTGAAGGGCGCGCTGGCCGAGGGCGTGGCCAACTTCGCCGCCGGGTACCAGTTCCGCTGGTTCGGCGTCTCCGCGCAACCGAACGACGCGGGCAACCTCTTGATCAACCCGTGTCCCGTCCTGGGCGACCAGAGCTGCGCCGCCAAGATCGGCCCGTTCAGCCTCATCAACGGCTTCTACCCCGACGACGCCTCTCAGACGGTGCACCGCTTCTTCGCGGAAGTCCCCCTGACCTTCGGCGACCGGATCAGCGCACAGGCGGCGGCCAACTACGAGTTCCACAGCTTGGCCAGCAGCTTCGACCCCAGGCTGGCGCTGCGCGTGCAGCTCTCCGACGCGCTGGCGCTCCGGGTGTCGGTGCAGACGACCTTCCGCACGCCTTCGGTGGACGACGTGAACGAGCTGCAAAACACCGCAACCGTGTACGTGCCCGAGGCCGAAGCGTGGCGGGCCACGGACAACTTCGGCAACCCCGATCTGGAGCCCGAGCAGGCGTTCACGTACAACGTCGGCGCCAGCTTTCTGTCCTCTAGAGTGCGGGCCGCCGTCGACTACTGGGCGTACGACTTCCGCAACTTGATCGACGTGCTGCCGTACGCGGGCGTCACGCGGCTGTACCACGCCGGGGGCGCTTCGCGAGACGCCGTCAAGGAGTTCATCTCCTGCCCCGACGGGACCGGCACCGGCACGTGCGCCTCCACCGACATCGAGCGGATTCGAGTGGGACTGGTCAACTGGCCCGGCGCCACGACTTCGGGGATCGACTGGCACGCCAGCGCACGCCTTCCCGCCGGCGAGGGCGTGGTCTCGCTGGGCGCCGACGGGACTTGGACCCGCGAGTACCTCGTCAAGGCGTTGACGGTGAACGGTGCCGAGGTCTACGGCGAGCAGTCGGCCGCGGGCTTGCTGAACTGGTTCAACCCGGTCGCGCCCCCGCTTCCCCAGTGGAAGCTCCGGTTCTCCGCCGGCCTCCACCGGGGCGACTACAGCCTGGTGAACTGGATCAACTCCATCTCGTCCTACACCAACGAGAGCTTCGTGGGCACCCAGTACGAGACGATCCCCCGCGTGGTCACGTGGGACTTGAGCCTCTTGCGACGGGCTCGGCAGGGCTTCGACATCGCCCTGACCGCCGCCAACCTGCTGGACACGCCGGCACCGTTCGTGGCCTGGGAGCACGCCTTCGACGCCTTCACCCACAGCGCCCGAGGACGCCGGATCAAGCTCTCGGCGACATGGAAGGGAGGCGGCTAGGCCGGGATGCCCCGGCCCGTCGCGTCCAGGATGTCCCGGCCCGTCGCGAAAGACGAACGGACGCCTCTGGGCCAAGCTTGGCTCCGGCAAGAACTGGGGTTGCCGGTCCCGCCGCCATTCGTGGAGAGCCACCGGACAACCTCTGGCGCCCGGAGGCGGGAGGTCGCCGGATCGCGCACGCTGGAGCTGTACCCGCGCCGGTACGCGCTCGACGGCTCGGTGGTGTCCCACCTGCACTTCGCCCTGCGCCACGAGCCGCTGGACCTTGGCGTCCTCGCAGGCACTTTCGAAGCCATCGACGACGCCGAGTTGGAGGAGTGGGTGCGCAGGGAGCCTGCGGGGGCCCTCAGCCGACGAGCTTGGTTCCTGTACGAGACGCTGACGGGTCGCACGCTGGACTTGGAGAACGCACGTCGCGGCAACTACGCCGAGGCCCTGGACTCCCGCAAGCACGTGGTGGCGCGCCGCCGGAACTCTCGGCGCCACCGGATTGCCGACAACCTGCTGGGCGGTCCCGGCCTATGCGCGACTGTGCGACGGACGGAAGCCCTGGAGGCCGCCCTGGCCGACCGACCGGACCTGCGGTTGCGTCAGCTCTTGGCGGCCAGCGATGCCGCCGTGCTGGATCGCGCGATCAGCTACTTGTACACCAGAGAAAGTCGCGCTTCCTTCGCCATCGAAGGGGAGAAGCCGAGTCCCCGACGCACCGAGCGGTTCGCCGCGGCACTCCGGCAGGCGTCCACCTTCGACCCTGCGGACGAAGCGGCTCTTGTGGCGCTCCAGAACGCCATCGTGGACCCCCGCTACGCGGCCACGGGATGGCGGGGCGTGCAGAGCTTCGTAGGCGGAGTCGGTGCCGGCTTCCGTGAGGAAGTTCACTTCGTGTGCCCTCGGCCGGAGGACGTGCAGGGCCTCATGGAGGGTTGGACCGCACTGCACCGGCGGGTCGTCGAAGGCGGCGTGCCCCCGTCGTGGCAGCGGCGGTGGCGGGGTTTGCTTTCGTCTTCGTCCACCCGTTCGACGACGGCAACGGCCGCATCCACCGGTTCCTCATCCATCAGGTGCTGGCCCAGACGGGCTACGTGCCGGCCGGCGTGGTGTTCCCCGTGTCGGCGGCAATCCTTCGGGACCGGCCAAGCTACGACCGCGTACTCGAGTCCTTCTCCCGCCCCCGGCTGGCCTTGACCGCGTGGAGATGGACGCCCGAGCAGGCGCTGGTGGTCGAAAACGATACGGCGAACCTCTATCGCTACTTCGATGCCACGCCCTTCGCCGAGTACCTGCACGAGCGGGTCGCCGAGACGGTTCGCAAGGACATGAAGGAAGAGATCGACTTCCTCACCGTCTTCGACCGTGCGTTCGACGCCGTTCGCGCAGTGGCGGACATGCCCGACCGCCAGGCGTCCCTGCTGATTCGGCTGTGCATGCAAAACAACGGGGACCTGCCCCGACGCCGACGCCGACACTTCCCCGAACTGTCCGACGACGAGATCAACGCCATGGAGGACGCCGTCCGCCAGGCGATGGGCTGAAGCGGAACCCGTGGCTGGCGCAGGGCCGCTGGATTCGCCGTAGCGAGCACAGCTTCTCCCCTCCGTCACGCAGTCGTGAGACCCTTCGTACCGCAGTCGTGAGACCCACTTGTCACCGCCTTGGCGGCCGACTTGCAGGCGGAGTCTCCCGGGACGCGCGGGTACTCCGTCCAAAACCTGTGGTCTATGCGTCAGTTCTACGTTGAGTACAAGGAATCCGAAAAACTCCAATCGCTGATTGGAGAAATTGGATGGACTCACAATCTGGTCATAATGCAGCGGTGCAAGGACAGTCTCGAACGTGAGTTCTACATCCGTATGACCCGCAAGTTCGGTTGGACAGTTGCCGTTCTCACGCATCACATCGAGAGCAACAGTTACGAGAACTACCTGCTGGGACAAACGAACTTCGATCGCGCCCTCACGCCGGAGTTGCAGGCGAGGGCCAAGCTAGCGGTTCGCGACGAATACGCTTTCGACTTCCTCGAGATGGGAGAGGAGCACAGTGAACGCGAACTGGAGCGAGCCCTTGTCGCGGGAGTGGAGAAGTTTCTTCGATCCATGGGCGGAATGTTTGCCTTTGTGGGAAGTCAGTTCCGACTGGAAGTTGACGACGACGAGTACTTCATCGACCGAATACGCCCTGCGACAGTCGGCCAAGCCCATCGGCGTGGCAACATACCGCGTTACGAAGCAGCTTCCGAAGGAACTCGAAGGGCAGCTGCCGTCGCCCGAACAGATCGAACAACTGCTCGACGCGGTGGAGAACGGAACAGAGGTGCAGTGAAGGTTAGTCCTTAGTCCTCGTCTTCCACCGTAGCCGGCATCGCCATGCGGAAGGGAGCGCTCCTCGCGACTTCCTTCACGAAGGCGGACAGCTTGTAGTCCTGTGCACGGGCCGCACGGGCAATCCGGCGCACAGCGGGCATGTCGTGGTACTCCACGCGGCGTCCGAGCGCGTAGGCCAGCAGGTTCTCGGTGAAGCTGCGCGCCAGGGGTTCGGGGCGGCTCAGCAACGCGGCCCGCAGGTCGTCGGGGCCGTGGATGGGGGTGCCGTCGTAGAGCTCGCCGGCGGTCTCCACGGGCGCGCTGTTGTCTCGGATGCGCCAAGTGCCGGTCACATCGAAGTTCTCCAGGGCCAAGCCGATGGGGTCGATCACCCGATGGCACGAGTTGCACGCCGGGTTGGCCCGGTGCTCCTCCATCCGTTCCCTGACGGTGAGGAAGCGACCTTCGGCGGCCTCGGCGGTGGCGTCGAGTTCGGGAACGTCGGGCGGCGGTGGCGGCGGCGGGCTGCCCAGCAGCACTTCCATGACCCACTTGCCACGGAGCACAGGCGACGTGCGGTTGGCGTGGGAGGTGAGGGTGAGGATGCTGCCGTGGCCCAGGATGCCCCGACGGGCGGCATGAGCGTACGGGACCCTGCGGAAGTGGTCACCCGCCACGCCCGGCACGCCGTAGTGGCCCGCCAGCCGCTCGTTCATATACGAGTAGTCAGCCGTCAGCAGGTCCAGCAGCGTTCCGTCGTTCTGGACTAGGCCGTTGAAGAACGTCTCGGTCTCCCGGCGCATGTCCTGCGCCAGCTGCTCGTAGAAGTCCGGGTAGCGGAGGGCGTCGGGGTGGACCTTGTCCAAGTCCTGCAACCGCAGCCACTGGGACGCGAAGCGGGTGCCCAGCGCCTCGGCGCGCGGGTCCGCCAGCATCCGTTCCAGCTGGGCGTCGAAGGTCTCGGGCTGCGCCAGCTTGCCGTCGGCGGCCGCCTTCACCAACTCGGCATCCGGGAGGCGTCCCCAGAGGAAGAACGAGAGCCGCGACGCCAAGCCCAGCGCGTTCACGGGGTACGTCTCTCCCGGACGGGCATCGGGCGCCGGCTCCTCGAAGCGGAACACGAAGTCGGGGCTCGCCAGCACGCCTTGAAGCGCCGTGCGCACGCCGATGTCGAAGCCGCCCTGCGCCTCGCCCAGCGCGAAAAGTCCCATCAGGCCGTCGATCTCGGACTCGGAGACTGGACGCCGGAAAGCCCGCATAGCCAACCCGCCCACGATCTGCCGAGCGCACGACTGGGACGACCCCTCGTCCGCCGCTTCCGGCTGGCACGTCATGATCCGCTCTCGCGCCGGAGTGGGAGAGACGCCCGTGACGTTGTACGGTCCGCCGATCGTCAGGTCGCGCAGGTGGGCCACCCCCGTAATCCCGTAGGAGTAGCCGATCTTCTTGTCGGCAAGCGACCAGCCGTGGGGCGACGTCAGGTCCTCCACTGGCCCCTCTGCCACCTTGAGGAACGCCGCCGAGACTCGGTGCGGCCCCGCCGTCACTGCGATCGGGTCGGTGACGACCTCCACGCCCTGGGGGTCCTGGCGGTGCATCCAGCGGTCCAGGGGAATCAAGGCCATGCGCTCGCCGTCGATCGACACTTCCACCTGTTCGTCGAAGGGAGCCGTCTGTCCGAAGAAGTTGCCGGTGGACTCGTGCTGGAAGGCCAAGCGGAAGAAGTACTCGCCGTCGGCCACGAAGTTGTGCACGATTGAAATGCCGCCCCGGGTGCCGAACGGCGCGCCGGGCACATGCTCTCGCTGCTCGGCGTAGCGCGACACCTCGTAGGTGGCCTCCGACGGCGTGGCGGCGGCGTCCCCCAACGCCAAGCGGCTGACCTCGCTGGCGGCCGTCAGGTACGCCTCCAGCAGGGTGGCCGAGAGGTTCTGCACGTCGGCGATGTTGTCAAAACCGGCACTGATCGTCTCGCCCGGCAGGTAGCCGGAAGCGTCGATCTCGATGCCCAACAGGTCGTGGACGGCGCGCTCGTACTCGGCGCGGTTGAGGCGCTGGAAGGTGCGGCTTCCCGGGTTGGGGTTGCGGGCCGCGGCTTCGTCGATCTCCTGCTCCATCGACGCCGCCAGCCCCTCCAGGACTTGGGGTTCGGGACGCCGGATGCCGGGCGGCGGCATCATCCCCGCCCGCAACTTGCGGATCATCTTCTCGGCCACGACCAAGTTGGCCAGAGGGTCGGCGGCGTCGAACTCCTCCAGCGACAGGTTGCCCACCAGCCGTCGCTCGTTGTGGCAACGAACGCAGTACTCCTCGACGACCTCGTTTTCGGAACCGGTGGTCCGGTTCGGCAAGGCGGCCCCGTTTGGCAAGGAGGCCCCGTTCGGCAAGGGGACGCCGCCCATCAACGCCGAATGCTCCGGGGACTTGGGACCGGCGGACAGCCCGAAGCCCAAGCCCAGAACGGCCGCGGTCGTCAGCACGTATGCGAACCTCGTCATGGCGCGCTCCTTACGAGAAGCGAGGCTGGGAACCGTCTCGTTGATGCATACAGTCGATACCCACGAATTTGGTCGACCGACCCGCTCGCCGCAAGCAAAGGACGGTCAGCTTCGTTCCAGCGTCCCACGGGGTCCGGGAATCAGTCGCCGGCCTCGAGTACCACCACCAGCGTCATTCGCCGGCCGTTGCGCAGCACCACGAGCTCTACTTCGTCGCCGGGCTCGAACTCCTGCAAGGCGTACATGTAGCCGTACACGTCCTCGATTTCGTGGTCGCCGAAGCGGACGATCACATCGCCGCCCTTCAGTCCCGCCTTGGCCGCCGGACTTCCGTCGCGGACTCCGGTGATGCCCATGCCGCCCGACTCCCGGGAGTAGTCGGGGATCGTCCCCACACGAACCCGGAAGCCGCTCCGCACCGTGTTGCCGTCGCCCGGGGCCGTCGTTCCGTGGGGGTTCCCTGCCCCTTCCACGGGGGTAAGGGCTGCCGCGACCTGGGAGGCCGGCGCCAGCTCCCGGACGACCGCCTCCACCAAGTCGGCCACGCGCTCCATGCCTTCGGCGTTGACCAGCTCCCAGTCGTCCTCCGCTCGGTGGTACTCTGGGTGGGTGTTGGAAAAGAAGTGGAGTACCGGAATTCCCCGAGCGTAGAAGGAACTGTGGTCCGACGCACCGAAGCCGTCGCCCACGAGCTGGAGATCGAGAGGCGCGGGGGTGCGCTCGTTGGCGCGCTCCAGGACGCTTGGCCACTCCTCCGCTGTGGCTGTGCCGAAGACGGTGAGTGCGTCGTCTTGGACTCGGCCCACCATGTCCAGGTTGAGCATGGCTTCCACGCTCTCCAGCGGGACCGTGGGCGACTCCACGTAGTGGGCGGACCCCCACAGGCCCCGTTCCTCGCCGGTGAAGGCGATGAATACGATGTCGCGGGAGAGGGGCGGGCCTTCCGCGAGCCTGCGGGCGGCTTCGAGCATGACCGCCGTGCCGGAGGCGTTGTCGTCGGCGCCGTTGTGGACGGTCCCGGTCGCGTTGGGCGACAGGGAGCCTTCGCCGCCGAAGCCCAGGTGGTCGTAGTGGGCGCCGACGATCAGGGTCGGGGTGCGGGCGCGGCCGTGACCGTGGTCCGTGGAGCCGCGGAGCACAGCCGCCACGTTGCGGGCCTCGCGGCGCACCGGCGTCACCTCCACCGACAGGAGCGCCCGGGCAACTTGCGGGGTGTCTTGCCTAGCGGAGGCGTTCCGGCCAGGGGCTTGCGCCTCGGCGCGTAGTGCGGCCACCTCGGCGCGTAGTGCGGCAGCGGCACCGGCGCGAACGGCGACGACCGGCACCGAGAGGGCGGCCCGTCGTTCGCTGGACAGCACCGGCAGTGGCTCGTCGGGAAGCGGCAGCAGCACGATCACGGCGGCGGCGCCCAGGCGGGCGGCCGTGCTGGCTGCGCGGTGGGCGTCGAGCGCTGGGGCGTGAGGGTGGGCGGGCGATCCGTCGATCACGACGACCCGGCCTGCAACGTCAGGGCCCGTGGCGTCGGCAAGCTCGGCGTCGGCAAGCTTGGCGTCGGCGTTGGCGACACTCGCCAGTGCCAGTGGAGCCCGGACCGTCGCCGAGGCGGAGAAGCCATAGGGGACCCACTCGGCGTTCAGCGTGAACTCCATGGTGCCGGAAGGTTGTTCCAGGGCAAGCCGCGAGCCTGCGCCAGCCGCGCTGCCGGTCCGCACCTGCCAGCTCTGGAAGTAGCTTCCGTCTTCGCCTGCGGGGGCCAGACCGAGCGCAGCGAACTGGGCCGCCAGGTAATCGCCGGCGCACCGTTCCCCCCGAGTCGCAACGGCCCGGCCTTCCAGGCGGTCGTCGGCCAGGTAGCGGACATGGGAAAGCGCACCGTCGAATCCGCCTACGAACTCTTCGGGCTCCGGGCAACGCCAGGGCGACTCCTGCGCGTCAAGGCCGGGACCTAGAAACAGGGCGGCGGCCGACGCCCCAGCCCACGCAACCCCGGCAACCCTGCACCAACCAGTTCGCCGGGCGCGGGACGACGGGCTCTGTGGTGCCGCCCGTCCCGTCAGCGTAGGATCGCCAGCGGCAGGAGGACCACGTACCCCAGCACCAGCATCACGGGTGCCAGCGAGATCGAGCCCTGGCCCAGCAGGTAGTACCCTCCGGCGATGACGGTCAAGCCACCCAGCGCGAGCCAAAGGTTGGCCAGCGTGAACTTGAGGGACGGCACGGACTGGGACTTCCTGTTCGCCTTCATGACCTGTTCGCTTTCATGACCGGACGCTACCCAGAGGGACGGCCAGAGTCAACGGCAGGACGGCCAGAGTCAACGGGGGGAACGGCCACAGAGTCAACGGGCGCTGCGGGCCAGAAGGGCGTCGTGAATCTCTTCGGCGGCGGCGAGAAGGCCCCGTCGAAATGCAGACCGAGCATCGGGCTGGACGGGCGCGGGTCTCCGTATCCGCCCCGCCGCCTTTGCAGCCGAGGAGGGATCGTCCAGCCCGACGACCGCCCCGAGGTGCGCGAGCTGGCCCGCCGGATCGGCCCGGAGCGCGTCGTGGCCGATCAGTGCGATGTGGGCGTCGGGCTGGGCCAGCAGGCACCGATAGGCCGAGCACCAGTACCGCAGCCAGAAGTTGGGGTCGCGGGCCGCTTGCCGAGCGTCTACGCCAGCGTCGGGCCGAGCGTTGAAGTCGATGGGACGAAGGTTCGCGCCGAACTCGAAGTGTCCCAGATCGGCCATGTAGCGCCTTGCAAATGGGCTCGCCGCGTGCATCTCGGAGAAGTTCGCGTGCTGGCGATGCATCGACAGAGCCTGGGCGACGGGGTTGCGAAACGGGACCACCACCACCGCATCCGGGAAGAGTCGCTTGAGCTTGGGGACGCGGGCCACGTTGGCGTTGTTCTTGGACAAGTAGCGTCTCGGCGCACCATCGGGGGCACCATCGGGTGCACCATCGGCCTGTCCCAGCAGGACCACCTTGGCGATGTGGGACCTGAAGAACTGCTCGAACTCGCCGCGCGCGACCTGGTCGGCGGCTGCCCACGGCAAGATCCGGTCGTGACGGTACTTCTCCGGCCAGAACGCGCGCCAGACCACCTCCTCGAATGCCTCGGGGGTGTCGTAGCCGATCTTCATGCCGTCGCCATGAGCCCGCTCCAACGTGGCGTCGGCGGCCCTGGACGTGCGGAACGGTCGCGAGTAGGCGTCCCAGAGGAGAGGCGTCAGCACGAAAGGCATGGCGCGGTACGTCTGGGCGGCGAAGACCGGGAGCGCGGCAAGCACCTCCAACAGAAGTGTGGTCCCCGCCCGAGGCAGTCCCGCAATGAAGACGGGCTTGGCAACGGCTACTCGGTCGAGCCGACGCCCAAAGACTCGATCTTCCACGTCCGCTAGCGTTCGTTGCAGCCAAAGGGTTGAGAACGCCGCTCGATGCAGGCAACGGTCCAACGCGGAGTAGCGGACCGCGAACGGGTCGCGGGTCACCGCTCTGCGACGAGCGGACTGGGCCCTACGACAGGCCGACCGGGCTCTAGCTGGAACCCGACGACGAATCCGGCGGCGACTCGCGGTCCGGGACCACCTGGGAGCGTGAGGGCTTGGCGACATCGTTCCGCCACTCCCGCAGCTTCCGGCGGATCTCCCTCACGGGGTACCAGACCAAGCCGAAGATCGTGGTCGCGCCAATCCCGGCGACTGCGATGAGGGCGCCGAGTGCCCCCAGTCCGGCACCGGGACCGATGTAGGCCAGGATGACGGATGGCAGGTCGGCGCTCAAAACGCGACGCGCCAGCTCACTGCCAGCCCTCTTTCAGCCTCGGGCAGGACCTCCTTTGCCCGAGACAGATGGTTCCGGTACTCCTCGTTGGTCACGTTCTCCAGGCTGGCCGTCAGCACGCTCAACCGCCCCGCCACGTTGAAGCGCAAGCCAGCTACCACGTCGAACTTTTCATACCCTGCCGTGGGCGTCTCGAACTCGCCCAGGCGCTCCTGGCCTTGCGCCAGCTCCGCCTCAACCCGCGCGAACCAGCTCGGACGCTCGTGCTCGACCCGGTCCCCGCCCAGACCCCGGATGACCGGCTGGGCCGTCGCGGGCCCCATCGTCCCCGTTGCAAAGCCGGGTTCGTGCGCCAACGCCCCCGCCACCGTTCCCCGAAGGCGGATCTGCAACTCCTCTCCGCCCAGCACAGTGACGGGGCGCGCCGTCTCGGTCGCGGGTCGGGCCGTGACGGCGCCGGTCACTACCAGCGGTTGCAACGCGAGTGGCGAGGGGTCGAGCTCGATCTCAATCCATCCGTCCGCGCCGACGCGCGCTTCGACGGTCTTGCTTCGATAGCCCAGGCGCTCCACATGGACGGAGAACGAGTCCGGCAGGGCGACATCGAAGCGGAAGACGCCGTCGCCGCTCGTCGTCGCGGCGAGGTTCGTGCCGATCACGAGGACCCTGGCGCCTGTCAGCGGGTTGCCTCCCTGCGCGTCCCGGACGATCCCTGTGTGGGTGCTGGGTACCAGCTGGCCCGGCAGCATTTCGTGGGCGTGCGCGCTTGCCGAGGGAAGGTATGCGAGCGCGCCCACGGCCAGCGGCACGGCGAGATGCCGGCAGAGAGGGCACCGGCACGCGACGCGCCTGCGTTGGCCGCGCTGGCAGGCAGGGTGCGGCGAGGTCGTGGTGTTGCGTTTTCTCATGTGCTTGCGTCCTTTGGTTCTTGGAGTCCGTGCGAATACGGTGGAGAGCCCGTGTGAATAAAGAAGGTTGTCGCCAGCCCAGTTCGCTATTCGCCAGCCGCCTTGGCGATCAGCTCGTCGCCCGTCTTGCACTCCACCACCAGCCGGCCCAACCGCGCCAGCCGTGAGCGGTCCGTCACGCCGGCAAGCACCTTCGCCAGACGCTCCGCCGCGTCGGCGCCAAACTTCCACCGCGCCGTGTCGACGTACGCCTGACGGAGCCCCTGGGCTTCGCCGAGCGCCTGGCCCCGCGCTTCGCCGAGCTTTCGGCCTCGGGCTTCCCCGAGCTTCTGGCCCCGCGCCTCCCCACGCGCTAGGGCGTGCTTCTCCAATGCCGCGAAACGGTTCCCGTACACCCGGCCCACCTCCTTCAGCGTGTCCAACTGTTCGATGATCTCCGCCGGCACCCCCCAATCTATCAGCTGAAGCCGAAGCCACGCGACCCACGCCGCCCGCAACTCCGGCGTGTCCAACTGCTCGTCCAGTGCCGTCAGCGCCTGGGCGATCCGCTCCGGGTCCCACTCAAAGCGCAGCACCAGACCGGCCCGCACGCGCCCCACCTTCCGCAGGTCGAGAGACGCTACCTTCGCCGCCTCCGCCTTCTCGTCCAGCAGCACTACCCGCTGGCCGTAGATGAACGGCCTCAGCTCCTCCGGCACGAGCTTCTCCAACTCGCACGCCTTGCTCAACGCCGCCTTCCACCGGCCCTCGAAGCTCTTCACCACCACGAACAGCACCGCGCTCTCCTCCCCCTCGGCCCCGGCGCCCCGGCCCTCCGTCAGGCTCTGGTAGCACAGCGCCGTCTCGAGTAGTGCGCGCGTCGCCATCCCCTTGTCCTCCGTCGACTGGAACTCGAAGAGGACGACGAGCCAGAGCGGACGGCTGCGGAAGCGGACTCTCCACGCCATGTCCACGAGGCGGACGGTCTCGCTCTCGGCGTCGACGAACTCGGTGGGCATCTGCTCGAGTGTGTCGAAGTCGAGGTCGTCGATCCAGGTGCCGCCGACGGACTGGCCGACGAACTCGACGACGACCTCCTCGACGATTTCCGCGAACGAGTAGAACTGCTTGTACACGCGGTCCTTCTCGCCGTGCTTGGGCTGATGGGGCTGATTGGACTGCTTGGGCTCGTCGGACTGGTTCGGCTGATCGGACGGCTTGGGCTGGTTGGACTGCTTCGGCTGGTGGGACATGGGCGGCCTCCATTCCTTTCCCCGAGTGGGGGTGGGGTTCTTTGTTGTGTTCGGGGTGGACGCTGGAGGCCCCGTCCGGGAAAAATCCAGTACGGCGGGCGGGGCGCGTCCCCGACAAGGTGGAGCCGCAGAATGGGCGTTTGGCTAGATGGATGGGCGCGAAGTGCGCGGGCCACCGAGTCTCACCGTGCGTTGCGGGCCCACTCCCTTGCCGACGCCAGCTCAGACGGCAGCGGCGCCTCGAACTCCATCGCCTGGCCCGTCGCCGGGTGGCGGAACGACAGTCGGCGGGCGTGGAGGAACTGGCGCGGAGTGCGCCGAGCCAGCTCCGCGGCCCAGCGGGCGGCATCGCCGGCATAGCCCCGTTCCCGTCCGGCGCCGTAGGTCGAGTCGCCCACGACCGGGTGTCCGATCGCGGCGGCGTGGACCCGGATCTGGTGCGTTCTCCCGGTCGACAGCTCGGCCGCGCACAGGCAGGCCGCCCTCCACGCCTCCAAGAGACGGAAGCGGGTGCGGGCCGGGCGTCCATCGCAGGACACCGTCATGCGGGTCCGGTCCTTGGGGTGGCGGCCGATGGGACGGTCCACCACGACGGGAGAGTCGCCCAGCCGGCCCCACAGCGCCGCCACGTAGATGCGCCCGACCCGTCGGGCCTTCAGCGCCTCGGAGAGCGCGCGGTGCGCCAGGTCGGTCTTCGCCGCCACCAGCAGGCCCGACGTGTCCCGGTCCAGCCGGTGCACGATGCCCGGTCGCAGCTTGCCGCCGATGCCGGAGAGGTCCCCCACATGGTGGAGCAGCGCGTTGACCAGTGTTCCGTCCGGGTGGCCCGGCGCCGGATGCGCCACGAGCCCTGCCGCCTTGTTCACCACGACCAGATGGCGGTCCTGGTAGACGATCTCCAGGGGAATGTCCTGGGCTTCGGCACGGATGGGCGACGGCGGCGGCAGGCGCGCCTCGATCTCCTGTCCGACCGCTACCGGATCCGACTTCTTGGCGGGACGACCGTCCACGAGTACGCAACCGTCTCCGATCAGCGAGGCGACTCGGTTGCGCGAGAGCCCGAGCTTGTTCGCCAGGTAGGCGTCGATCCGCCCGCTCGCGTCGTCGCCGACGGTCAAGCGCCGATTCACACCCCCAGGCGCCCGCGTCAGCCGTCAGGTGACCGGCGAGAGCCCCAGCACCACCGACTCCCCGTCCACTTCCACCTCCCGGCGGTGAAGGAAGCCCGGCGCCGGGCGGTCGCCGTCGTCGGCACCGTCGTCGGCCTCGCCTCCGACCAACACGGCCACCGACAGGGCCAGCGTCTCCTGCGCGATCGCGGCTCGGTGCTCCTGGGCCGCTGCGCACACCGACTCGCTGCCCGCAACCCCCAGGCGGATCCGGTCGGTGATCTTCAGCCCCGCGTCCCGGCGAAGCCGCTGAATCCGATTCACCAGCTCGCGCGCGAGCCCTTCCCGGCGCAACTCCTCCGTGACCGTCGGGTCCAGGGCCACCGCGTACTGCCCCTCGGTGCGCACCACCCAGTCGCCTCTGGGCTCCTCCACCACGGCCATCTCGTCGGTGCCGACCTGGTGCGTGGCGCCGCTCACCGTCACCTGCGCGGAACCGCCGTCCCGCACGCGCCGGAGCTGGTCCTGGTTCAGTGCCCGGATCGCCGTCGCCGCCGCCTGGGTGAGCTTGCCGAATCGGCGCCCCAGTGCCCGGAAGTTGGGACGCGGGGCCAGCGCAGCGAATCGGTCTGCTGACCCGGCGAACTCCACGGACTTCACGTTGATCTCGTCGAGCAAGAGCTGGAGCACGCCGTCGGAGAGGGTGCCGCCGGGGGCTGGTGGATTGCCGCCAGAGGACGAGCCGACGGGCTCGGCGGCGCCGGGCAACACCGCCACGATCCGCGCCAAGGGCTGCCGCACCCGAACCCCCGCCGCCTCCCGGGCCGCGCGGGCCAGGGTGCAGAGGGCTCGCGCGTGGGCCATCTGGGCCTCCAGCGCCCGGTCGGAGCGCGCCGGGTCCGCCTCCGGGAAGGGCTCCAGATGACTCGATGCGCCCGCGAGCGCCCGGTGGAGCCAGTCGGAGGTGAACGGCGCCACGGGCGCGATCAGCAGCGCCACCGTTCGCAGCGCACGGTGCAGAGTCGAGAACGCCGCCGCCGAGTCCGCTCGGTCGGTGTTCCCCCAGAAGCGGGGACGGGCGCGGCGGACGTACCAGTTGGACAGGTCCCCGTCCACGAACGCCGCCACGCGGCGGTAGGCTCGCGTGGGGTTGTAGTCGTCCAGATCGGCCCGCACTCGTGCCACCAAGCCGTGGAGCCGCGACAGAAGCCACCGGTCCAGCACCGTCTCGGCCACCGTCTCGATCGGCGCCGCGTTGGCGTCCGCCCACTGCTCCACGTTCGCGTAGAGCGCAAAGAACCGATACGTGTTGAGAAGGGTGTCGAAGAAGCGGGCCCCGGCTTCGCGCACCCCTGCTGGGTCGAAGCGCGTGGGAAGCCAGGGGTTGCTGACGGTGATCATGTACCAGCGCAGGCCGTCGGCGCCGTGGTCCGCCACCGCGTCCCAGGGGTCCACCACGTTTCCTCGGGACTTGGACATCTTGCGGCCTTCGGCGTCCAGGATCAGGTCGTTGACGATCGCGTTCCGAAACGCCGGACCCTGGCCCAGCATGGTGGAGATAGCGTGGAGGGAGTAGAACCAGCCCCGGGTCTGGTCCACGGCTTCGCAGATGAAGTCGGCGGGGAAGTGGCACTCGTGCTGGTCCCGGTTCTCGAAGGGGAAGTGCCATTGGGCCCAGGGCATGGCGCCCGAATCGAACCAAACGTCCAGCACTTCGGGCGATCGGCGCATCGTTGCCCCGGTGTCGGGACAGCGCCAAGTCACCTCGTCGATGAACGGCCGGTGCGGATCCAACTCCTCCGGCAACCCGCCCGCCTTCTCCGCCAGCTCGGCGAAGCTGCCGATCCACTCGACCTGGTCTGGATCGTCGTCCGACACCCAAACCGGCAGGGGCGTTCCCCAGTAGCGGTCGCGGGAGAGCGCCCAGTCCACGTTGCCCTTCAGCCACTCGCCGAAGCGGCCCTCCCCGACCTCCTTGGGGTGCCACGAGACTTGGGCGTTGTTCTCCAGCAGCTGCTCCCGAAGGGACGAGGTGCGGGCGAACCAGGTGTGGCGGGCCATGTAGGCCAGCGGCGACGCGCACCGCCAGCAGTGGGGGTAGGAGTGGACCTTGCGCTCCGAACGAAAGACCAGTCCACGGGATTGCAGGTCGGCGACGAGGGGGGCGTCGGCGTCCTTGAAGAAGAGGCCGCCCACCAGCGGCAGATCGGGCGGAAAGGTGCCGTCGGTGCGAAGGGGCTCCAGCAGCGCCAGCCCGTGGTCGATCCTTGCTTGGAAGTCGTCGGCGCCGTAGGCGGGGGCCACGTGGACGATCCCCGACCCTTCCTGGGCCGAGACGAAGTCGCCAGGCACGATCTCCCAAGCCCGCCCGCGCGCCGCATCTTGCCCATGCGCCGCATCTTGCCCACGCGCCGCATCTTCGGGCAGCAGGTCGAGCGGCCGCCGGTAGCGCTTGCCGATCAGCTCCGACGCCGGCACGACGCCCCGGATCTGCTCCTCGCCAAAGAGGGAGACGGCTCGCTCTCGCGCCGCCACGATCCGCCGGCCCTCGTGCTCCGCCTCCACGTACTCGATCTGCGGGTTCACCGCCAGCGCCACGTTGGCGACCAGCGTCCAGGGGGTGGTGGTCCAGACGAGGACGTGCCGGCCGGAGCCGTCCAGCAGCTCCAGCGTCAGGTAGAGCGACGGGTCCTCCACGTCCTTGTAGCCCAGGGACAGCTCGTGGGAGGACAGGACGGTCTGGTCCTTCGGACACCAGGGGACAACTTTGTGGCCCCGGTAGAGGAGGTCCCGCTCCGCCATCTGCTTCAGCAGCCACCAGACCGACTCCACGTACTCGGCGTGGAAGGTCACGTAGGGCTGCGAGTAGTCCAGCCAGTAGCCGATCCGCTCCGAGAAGCGCTCCCATTCTTCTTTGTAGGTGAAGACGGACGCTCGGCACTGCTCGTTGAACCAGGCGATCCCCCGCTCCTCGATCTCCTTCTTGTCGGCGATCCCCAGCTGCTTCTGGGCTTCGATCTCGACCGGCAGCCCGTGGGTGTCCCAGCCTGCGATGCGGGTGACGTGCTTCCCCAGCATCGTCTGGTAGCGGCAGACCAAGTCCTTGATCGCCCGGCTGATGACGTGGTGGAGTCCTGGGCGGCCGTTGGCGGTGGGCGGGCCCTCGAAGAAGACGAACTCGGGCGCGTCCCGCGTTGCGTCCAAGGAGCGCTGGAAGGTGCCCTCTTCGCGCCACTGTTCGAGGACGGACTCCTCCAGGGCGACCAGGGACGGCGGCGGGTCGGGGTAGCGCACGAGAGCGGGGGCCTCTGGGGGGCGGCGCCTAGGGCGCGGCGAGCGGCCCCGGGGAAGCGTCCGGCGGCGCCACGGAGGGCGCGGCGAGGCCCGCCACGACGGCGGTCGCGAGGCGCGTGAGCGTGGGTTCGGCAGCGGCGGCGACGGCGACGATCTGGGCCAAGTCGACTTCTTGCAGGGCGTCGGGCAGGCACTGGTCGGTGACGACGGCCAGGGCCAGGACCCGCATCCCCATGTGGCGGGCGGCGATCACTTCCGGGACGGTGGACATGCCCACCACGTCGGCGCCGAGGGCGCGGAGCATCCGGTACTCGGCGCGGGTCTCCAGCTGGGGGCCGGCAACAGCCACGTAGACGCCCTCTCGGAGCGCCACCCCCTGGGCCAGGGCCGCGGCGGCTGCGGCGCGTCGCAGCTCCGGGTCGTAGGGCGCGGACATGTCGGGGAAGCGAGGGCCCAGCGCGTCCAGGTTGGGGCCGACCAGCGGGCTGTCGCCCAGCAGGTTCACGTGGTCGCGGAGCATCACCAGGTCGCCGGGTGCCCACAGGGGGTTCATGCCGCCGCACGCGGCGGAGAGGAGGAGGACTTCGGCACCCAGCAGCTTCATGACCCGCACTGGGAAGACGACCTCGCGCAGGGACCACCCTTCGTAGCGGTGCGGGCGGCCCTGCATCGCCACCACCGGGACGCCTTCGAGCGCGCCCAGGAGAAGCCTTCCGCGGTGGCTCTCCACAGTGGCGCGGGGGAAGTGGGGGAGGTCCTCGTAGGGGATCTCCGCCTCCACTTCGATCGCTTGGGCCAGGCCGCCCAGACCCGTGCCCAGGACGAACGCCGTCCGAGGTTCGATCTCGCTGGCGGCGCGGACGGCCGCTGCGGCCTCCTGGAGGCGCGCCCACTCGCGGGCCGCCGTGAAGGCGCTCACTGGGGCCGCTGCCCCAGCAGGACGGTTCCCAGCCGCACCATGGTGCTACCCTCCTCCACCGCCGTTTCGTAGTCGTTGGACATTCCCATCGAGAGCTCCCGGGCCTCGAAGCCGTCGATCTCGGCCGCATCCTCCAGCAGTTGGCGGGTGCGCCTGAAGGTGGCCCGGAGGACGGCTTCGTCGGTCGTCCACGGCGCCATCGTCATGAGGCCGACGGGACGCAGGCCCGGCAGGGCGGACACTTGCGCGATCCCCTCCAACGCCTCCATCCGCGCCTCACGCGCCTCCGTCCGCGTCTCACCCGACGCGCCCGACGCGCCCAACGCGGGGAAGCCTCCCTTTGCGGCCTCGCCGGAGGCGTTCACCTGCACCAGGACGGGAAGCGACTTGCCAGCCTCGTCGGCCGCACGCGACAGCCGGCGCGCCAAGCGAAGCGAGTCCACGCTGTGCAGCAGGGTCGCCAGCCGAGCGGCTCGGGCGGCCTTGCGGCTCTGCACGTGGCCGATCATGTGCCACCGGATATCCCTTCCCTGGAACGCCGGCGCCTTCCGTTCCAGCTCCTCCACTCGGTTCTCCCCCACATCTGCCAGCCCCGCACTCAGCACGGCCTCCACGGCCTCCGGAGGATGCCCCTTGGTCACTGCGACGATCTGGACGCGCCCGGCTTCCCGCCCACTCCGCTCGGCGGCGGCCGCGACCCTGTCCAGCACCCGGGGCAGCGACTCCTCTAGACGGCGACGAAAGTTCGGAAGGCTCATATCCGGCAAAGCTGATGGAAAAAGCGCCCCGCCGGCCCCTGGGGACCGACGGGGCGCTTCCCGCCCTCCCGGAGACCGGAAGCGACTAGGTCGTCTTGAAGGTGATCGGCAGCGAGATCCAGACCGGAACCTTCTTGTCTCGGTTCAGAGCCGGCGTGAACTGGAAGACGTCGGCAACCCGCAGGGCTGCCTCGTCGAGTGCCGAATGGCCGGAACTCTCGTTGATCCGCGTGTCCTTCACTATGCCCTCTTCGGTGATGAAGAAGTGGACCTTGACTGTGCCACCGATCCCGGCGTCCCGGAGAAGCGGCGGATACTCCCGCTCCAGCGCACGCTGAACCTCCCGCTCGTTCTTGAGGCCCGGCTGGACCGTATAGGGGGTGAAGGTGGGCGCGGCAGAGATGTCCACTTCCACCTCCGACGGCGGCGGCGGCAGGTTCTCCACCGGGTTGGCCTCGAAGGTGGTGACGTCGATCGTGATGTCTTCCTCGATCACGGCGTCGGTGACCACGGGCGTGGCGGGACGGGCGATGGCCTCCGGCGGGGGCGGGATCTCCACCTCCGGCGGGATATCCACGGCCTCCATCTCGTCGACCACGATGCTCACGTCTTCGGCTTCGAGCTCCGGCCAGAACGCGAAGACGGCGAAGTGGACCGCGGTCGCCGCGATCATGGAGCCCCAGAACCACGCGGAGAACGACCGCTTGAACCGGTCGTTGGCCGTGCCGCCGCCCTCTGGGACGTCCGTCTGCTGTTGGGTGGTGTGCTCGCTCATCGTCTCTCCCTTGTCATGCTCTGTTCGAGTTCGGTCGCGAATACGACCCGGAGTACGCCTGCGGAAACCAGCTCCTGCTGAACCAAGTCGATGAACCGGTAGGGGACGGACCGGTCCGACCGAATGGAGACCACCAGGCTCCGGTTGGTTACGTACAGTGGAGCCACCACGTCGCTCAGCTCCTCCATCGGACGCTGAACGTCGTTCACGAAGATGTCGCCGTTGGACTCCACCCAGATGTTGAGGATGTTCTTCTGCTTCTCGTCGATCTTCTCCGTGGCTTCGGCGGCGGCCCAGTCGATGGGCCGATCCTTGTCCGTCTGGAAGACGGTGGAGACCATGAAGAAGATGAGAAGGAGGAAGGCGATGTCGGCCATCGACGAGGAGGGAATCTCCTGCGACGCCTTCGCCTTGCCCTGCAGACCGCCTGCCTTCAGACCCATCGCGGTGCTACTCCAGGAGTTGGAGGGAGATGCGCTCGGCGCCCGCGGTGTGCAGCGCGTCGAGAACGTCGATCATGAAGCGGTACTGGGTGTCGGGGTGGGTCTTGACCGCGGCGATGAGGTTCTCGTTCTGGGCCACGTCCTGGCGCCAGATCGCCTCCACATCGTTGGGGCGCACCGTCTGCTCCTGCTGGCTTTCGCCCCGCTTGATCGTCACGGCCCCGTTGGGGTTCACGACGATGTGAAGGATGTTCTTCTGGCTGACCTCCACCTCCTCGGCCTCCTCCGGGAGCACGATGGAGAGTCCCTTGTCCTTCGGGAAGGTCGTCGTGACCAGGAAGAAGATGAGGAGAAGGAAGGCGATGTCGGCCATCGACGAGGAGGGGATCTCGTCGGAGACCTTCGACTTCTTGCCGCCCAGTACCGCCACTTGGTGACCTCCGTTCTTGGGGGATTTATCCTTCGGAAAGTACCCGCAACTTCCCGTCGCGTTCCATGTCCCAGGCGATGGTGAGTATCTTCTGGGTGCTCTGCTCCATGTCCACGATCAGCTTGTCGATCCGCGTCACGAAGAAGTTGTAGCCGATGTTGACCGGAATTGCGATGGTCAGGCCAGCCGCCGTCGTCAGGAGCGCCACCTTGATACCCCCGGCCACCAGCCCGGGTTCCACGTTGCCTGCGGCCTCGATGGAGGAGAACGCCAGGATCATGCCGGCGACCGTCCCCAGGAAGCCCATGAGCGGGGCCACGTTGGCCACCGTCGCCAGGATCACCAAGCCTCGCTCCAGGAAGCTGAGCTCGATCGCTCCTGCCGTGGAGATCACCTGCTCCACCTCTCCCTCCGCAACCGTGAGCCCCTTGATCCGCCGGAGTCCGGCCAGAAGGATGGCGGCCGCGGGTCCCGGCTTGGACGCGGCGATCTGCGCGGCTTCGTCCAGCCGTCCGGCGGCAGCGGCTTCCTCTACTTCCTGGAGGACCGACATCGTGCTGCGGTGCGCGAGCCACAGGGTCCACGCCTTGGCGATGATGACCCCCAGAGCGATCAGCGAACAGACGACGAGGGGGTACATCATGAGCCCGCCGTCGGCGAAGAGGGTGGATAGCTCGTAGCTGTTGTTCAAGTTCGGCTCCGGGGGGATGGCGGTCCGGGGCTCCGCGGTCTGGGGCTCCAGGGGATGGACAGCGGCTCCCAGGGATGGACGCCTGGAAGCGGCTGGGAACCGTGTCAAGGTAGGCAAGGGTGTCGGCAAGGTCAAGTTATGTTGGGAGAACACTCGGCGAAAGGGCGGGAGGAAAGGCGGGACGTGAACGGGATCCTCCGACAACTGGACTTCCTCCGGCCCGGATGGGGCGACTTGGCGGAGATCGCCGTGGTCTTCCTGCTGGTCTACCGGATCCTTCTGCTGATCCGCGAGACCCGAGCAATGCAGATGCTGCTGGGGGTGCTCCTGCTGGGGGGACTCCACCTGCTGGCCGTGGTGCTGGACTTCTCCGTCATCCGTCGCCTCATCGAGAACATCTTTCAGTACGGGGCGATCGCGGCGCTGGTGGTGTTCCAGCCCGAGATGCGGGCGGCGCTGGCGCGGCTGGGCGAGAGCCGGCTGGTGGGACTGCTGACGCCGGCCCGGAAGACGAAGGTCGTGGACGACTTGGTGGAGAGCGCGGCGCAGCTGGCCCAAACGCGGACGGGGGCGATCCTGGCGGTTCAGCGCGAGACGGGCCTGCGGGACTACGCGCGCTCTGGAAGTCCGGTGGGGGCGAAGCTGTCTCCCGAGCTCCTCCGTTCGATCTTCTCGCCCCAGTCCCCCCTTCACGACGGGGCGGCGATCGTGGTGGGCGACGTGATCCAGACCGCCCGCGTGATCCTGCCCCTGACCCAGAACCCGGTGGGCGACCGGTCGCTGGGCACTCGGCACCGCGCCGCGATCGGGCTCAGCGAGGAGACCGACGCGGTGGTGATCGTGGTCAGCGAGGAGACGGCGCGGATATCGGTGGCTTGGCGGGGCCGGATCGAGGTTGGCGTGGACGCGGCGCGGCTCCGAAGGGTGCTGGAGCGCTCCATGCCCAGCGCGGGGTTGGAGCTGGAGCAGGCGGGGACGCTGGACTAGGGCTAGACCTACGCCGGCGAGGGCTGCGGTTCGGGAACGCCCAAGGCCGCTTCGGGGACCGCTTCCGGGGCTTCGGCGCCGGGGAGACCGAGCTGGAGCTGGTCCGGGTCCACTTCGGCATCCACCACGAGGGGCGGCAGCGTCTTGCCGTCCAGCAGCATTTGGATCTCGTCGCCGTCCAGCGTCTCCCGGTCCAGCAGGGCCATCGCAATCGACTCCAGCAGCTCCCGGTTCTCGTCCAGGACCCCCCTCGCCCGGGCGTGGGCGTCGTCGAGGATGCGCTTCACCTCTTCGTCGACCTGGCGCGCGGTGTGCTCCGACACTTCCCGGCGCTGGACCAGCTCGCGCCCCAGGAAGACCTCGTGCTCCGAGTCGCCCACGGCCATCAGCCCGATCCGGTCCGACATGCCGAAGCGGGTGACCATTCGGCGCGCCATGGACGTGGCACGCTCGATGTCGTTGCCGGCGCCCGTCGTCACCTTCTCCAGGCCGAACGCCATCTCCTCCGCCACCCGACCGCCGAAGAGCATCGCCAGCTGGCCGTTGAGCCAGTCCCGGGTGTAGGAGTGGCGGTCCTCCTCCGGGAGGGAAGCCGTGATCCCCAGCGCTCTTCCTCTGGGGACGATCGTCACCTTGTGGACCGGGTCCAGGCCCGGGAGCTTGACGCCGATCACGGCGTGGCCGGCCTCGTGGTAGGCCGTCAGCTTCCGTTCGGACTCGTTGAGGACCATGCTCTTGCGCTCGGTGCCGAGCATGACCTTGTCCTTGGCCCGCTCGAAGTCCTCCATCGCTACTTGGTCCACGCCGCGGCGGGCCGCGAAGAGGGCGGCCTCGTTGCAGATGTTGGAGAGGTCGGCACCGCTCAGCCCCGGCGTCCCTCGGGCGACCACCGACAGCTCCACGTCCTCGTCCAGGGGAAGCTGCTTGGCGTGGACGCGAAGGATGCCCTCGCGGCCCTTCAGGTCCGGCAGGTCCACCACTACTTGGCGGTCGAAGCGGCCGGGCCGGAGGAGGGCCGGGTCCAGCACGTCGGGACGGTTGGTGGCGGCCAGGAGGATGACCCCCTCGTTGGCCTCGAAGCCGTCCATCTGGACCAGGAGCGCGTTGAGGGTCTGCTCCCGCTCGTCGTGGCCGCCCCCCAGTCCGGCGCCGCGGTGGCGGCCCACGGCGTCGATCTCGTCCACGAAGATGATGCACGGGGCGTGGGCTTTGCCCTGCTCGAAGAGGTCCCGGACTCGGGACGCTCCCACGCCGACGAACATCTCCACGAAGTCGGAGCCCGACATCTGGAAGAAGGGCCGGCCCGCCTCGCCAGCCACGGCCCGAGCCAGGAGGGTCTTGCCCGTGCCCGGGGGGCCGACCAAGAGGACGCCCTTGGGCAAGCGGCCCCCCAGCCTGGAGTACTGGGGCGGGTCCTTGAGGAACTCGACGATCTCTTCCAGCTCGTCCTTGGCCTCTTCGGCGCCGGCCACGTCTCCGAAGTTGACCTGGGGCGTGTCAGGGCTGATGAGCTTCGCCCGGGAGCGCCCGAATTGGAACGCCTTGTTCCCGCCGCTCTGGATGGAGCGCACGATCCATATCCAGAAGGCGATCAGAAGCAGCCACGGAAGGATGCCCAGCAGAACGCCCCACCACGCGGTCCCTTGGGGCCTGGCGGTGATCTCCACGCTCTGGGCTCGCAGCTGCTCTTCCAGCGCCACGGCGGCGCCGGGCACCAGGTCCGTGCGGAACTCGTGGACGTCGGCGCCCGAAGGCAGGGTGATCGTGTTCCTCAGTTCGCCTTCGACACGGGCTTCGCCGAAGAACGTCACCTTGAGGATGTTCTCGGCCTCGATCTGCCGGTGGAACTCGGAGAGCACCAGCACGTTGGCCCGGTCGTCGGACTGGCGCATGAACTGGAACGCCAGCACGGACATGAGGGCCAGGAAGATCCAGAACGCGGCGGCACGGGAGGCGCCCGAGAACCGGGGGGCGCTCGGCATCTTTTCGGCCTTCTTGTCGGCGGCCTTCTTGTCGGCGGCCTTCTCCGGGCTCTTCTCGGCCTTCTTGGGCTTCGCCGACTTCTTGCCGTTCTGGTCCTCGTCGGCGGTGGCGGGCTTCTTGATGGTCTTCTTTTTGGAAGGCTTCTCGTCGGCCATTCAGATCGACCCGATGCAGGGTAGGTGCCGGAAGTCCTCGCCGTGTCCAAGGCCGTAGCCCACCAGAAACTCCTCGGGCGCGTCGAAGCCGACCCAGCGAGGCTCCAGGCGGAGGCGGGCCAGACGCTTGTGGAGGAGGGTGCAGACTTGGAGGCTGGCTGGATTCCGGTCCAGCAACAGCGGGATCAGATGGTTCATCGTCTTGCCGCTGTCCACGATGTCCTCTACAAGGATAACACTGCGGCCCCGGAGGTCGGCCCGCGGATCGTAGAGAAGCTGGACTTCTCCGCTGCTGACGGTCGCGTCGCCGTAGGACGACACGCGGATGAAGTCGACTTGGATCGGACGGGGGATGCGGCGCACCAGGTCGGCGATGAAGATGAAGGACCCCTTCAGCAGGCCCAGGATGAGAATCTCGGCGTCGGGCGCGTAGGAGGCGCCGATCTGACGGCCCATCTCGGCGACGCGGGACTGGATGCGCGCCTCCGAGAAGACGATGCGGCGGAGTTGGCCAGCGCCGAGCTGGCGACGGGCGTGGGATTCGGCGGTGGCGGCAACGCTCACTGGGCAGAGTCGGTTGGGGCGGTGGCGGCGCCGAGGCACGGAGCGAGGCCGGCGACGCGCACGCCGACCCAGCAGAGAGGGGACGGCGCGGGGCGGCCACCGGCGGCGCGGCCCGAGGTCGGGTGCGACAGTCCGGGTACCCATAAGACGTTGCCAGCGGCATCGGCCAGCACCGGGTAGCCGGTTCGGCAGTCGCTCGGGATACGCGCCTCCAAGAGGATCTTCTTGACCTTCTTCTTGCCGTAGGGCGCCGCGATCCGGTCGCCGGGCCGCCACGGGCGGACGGCCAGTGGGAATCGTACCTCTTCGGGGGCGAAGGGCGCAACCGACGGGAAGCCGGCCGGCGGCGCAGAACCCCAGACCGCGTGGACCTCCAGCCTGCCTCGGGCGAAGCACCCTGCCCCTTCGATGCCTTTGAGGACGACCTCGTGGGCGTCGGGGTGGAGCGAGGAGCCGGCGGCGGCAGGGTGGGGCGAGGCACCGGCGGGAGCGGCCGGGGGGCGCGAGGAGCCGGCGTCTTCTTCGGCGTTGCGGTCGGACGGTTCGATGCGCTCAATCCGGAGGCAGGCCAGGCGGCGGGTCGCGGCGACGCCGCCGGCGATCGACATGCGGCGGCCGCTGGGAGACTCCTTGACGAAGCGCAACAGGTCCCTTGTGGCGGCGCGCCCTGGTCGGCCGCCCAGGCGATGCGCGGCACGTCGGAGCACCAGGGCCAGGACGGAGTCGGGGAGGGCCAGAAGCGCGTCGCGGTCCAGGTCGAGGACGCCGGAGGACGGGCGGTCGCCGCCCGGCGCTAGCGCCGCGATCCGGTCGTCCAGCAGGTGGTTCAGCGCATCGCCGTGGAGGCGGGCGGTGTCGGCCAGGGCCGCCAGCGCCGCCCCGGCCCCGGGGACCGACTCTTCGAGGGCGGGGAGCACTTCGTGGCGCAGCCGGTTGCGGGTCCAGCGCAGGTCTTGATTGGTGGGGTCGTCGCGGAAGGGGATCTGATGCGCGGCGGCAAAGGCGGCCAGTTCGCGGCGCCAGAAGGGGAGTAGCGGGCGCACCACGCCCGGCCCCCGCTCCGGAAGCACGCCGGACATGCCCCTTGGGCCGGCCCCGCGGGCGATCCGGAAGAGGACCGTTTCGGCTTGGTCGTCGGCGGTGTGGGCGGTTGCCGCGACGGCTCGTCGCCCTGCGCGCCGCCTGCACTCGTCGAAGAACCGGTAGCGGAGCGCGCGCCCTTCGGCCTCGGACCGGACGGGAGCGGGGGCGGCGCGGAGGTGGCACTGCACGTCCCACTCGGCGCACTTGGCGTCCACCCACTCGGCGGTGGCGGCGCTGCAAGGGCTCATGCGGTGGTTCAGGTGGGCGGCGACGATCCGGGGCCGGCCGGCGTGCTCGCGGTACTGGAGCAGGAGGCGCAGCAGGGTCATGGAGTCCAGCCCGCCGGAGACGCCGACGATCGCAGCGGGGGCCTCCTCGGGCCAGCGGGCCTCTGCCAGGCGAGCGCGGAACCGCTCCTCGAAGGCGGCGGTGTTCACGGAGCCTGGTGGGCCGCGACGGGCGAACGGCTGGCCGCGACCGGAGGACGGCCGGCCACGTCGGCAAGGACGGCAGCGAGCAGGTCGGGACGATCGGTCTGGATGCCGTCCACGCCCCAGGCCAGAAGGCGTCGCATCTCCTTGGGGGCGTCCACCACCCAGGCGTGGACGGGAATGTTGCGCCGGTGGGCCTCCCGGACGAGGGACGGCGTGAGGAGCGGGAAGGCGCCCCACCGCTCCGAGACCTGGAAGGCGTCGGCGCGAGGCACGTACCAGCGCCCCGCCAGGGGCACGCGATGGACGAACCAGAACGGCGCCAGCTGTCTCCGGGAGGCGCCCCAAGGACCACGATGGGCTCGGGCGCCCTTGCGGGTGGCTTCCCGCACGGCGCCGACCAGCACCCGGTGCTCCGCGTTGCGGGAGCGGACGGCCGCGACCAGGGGAGCAGCCGCCTCTGCCGCCTTGGGCTCCACGTTGACGCGCATCTGGGGGAAGGCGTCCAGGACGTCCTCAAAGAGGGGAATACGCACGCCCTTGCCCCGGAAGGAGAACGCGCCGGAGAGGTCCCGGAAGCGGTAGCCCGCGTCCAGGCGCCGGAGCTGGTCCCACGTCGTATCGCGAACACAACCGGTTCCGTCGGTGGTGCGGTCCACCGTCTCGTCGTGGATCACCACCAAGCGTCCGTCGGCGGTGAGGCGCACATCCATCTCCAGCACGTCGGCGTCGTACTCGTCCACGGCTCGACGGAACGCCGCCATCGTGTTCTCGGGAGCCAACTTGGCGCCGCCCCGGTGCGCCATGAGGAGGGGAGCGCCCGCGAAGTAGGGGTGGCCGGGACGGCGGCGGGCGCCCGTCCACCGGCCTCGGGGGAGGCTCGTGGCGCTCAACCGGGGACCCGCTTGGCGAGGAGGTCGTAGACGCGGCGGGGGAAGGAGCGAGCCAGCGCTGCCGCCGATGCCACCTGCCATGGGAAGGAGACCGAAGGACGGCGAGCCAGGACGGCCCGGTAGATCCGGTCCACGGCAGGGTCGGCGTCGATGATGAAGGGGCGCGGCCGGTCGTCTCTCTCGGTCATCTCGGTGCGCACGAATCCGGGGTTGGCCACGGTCACGGCCACGCCCTGGGAGGCGAGATCGAGCCGCAGGCTCTCGAAGAAGGCGATCATGGCGGCCTTGGACGCGCCGTAGGCCGCTCGTTCCCGCAGTCCGCCGAAGCCCGCTAGGCTTGCGACCGCCACCAAGTGGCCCGAGCGCCGGCGCAGCATCTCGGGGAGGACGGCCTCCACCGCGTGGACCGCGCCGAAGAAGTTGACCCGGAAGAGGCGCTCCACCTCTTCGGCGTCCAGGTCGGCAGGAGAGGCGCGGAGGGCGACCCCGGCGTTGGCGACGAGGAGTTCGACGGGACCCAGGGCCGTGCGGCACTCGGCGACGGCGCTGCGCACCTGTTCCGGCTCGGCAACGTCGCAGACGTGGACCGAGACTCCGCCGTCGCAGTCGCGGATGTCGCCGGCCACCTCCTCCAGCCGCGCCTGGCGCCGGGCTGCGAGGCCGACCGCCCAACCCTCCCGGGCCAAGCGAACGGCAATGCCACGGCCGATCCCCGAAGAGGCGCCGGTCACCAGCGCGACGGGCGGGGGCGGAGGCAATGGGTTGGGGTCGGATGGGTTGGGGCCGGATGGCATGGCGGGTCCTTCCCCTGTCGGCGGTCGATGGGTGCAAGAGCGCGGGCGGGCACTGGTGGAAGGTCGGCGACCGCTGGTTATGCTTCAAGTCATGGCAAGCGACGGCACGGCAAGCGACGGCACGGCGGTTGCGGACGAGCTGGGCGCCCACGTCTCGGCGGCGGGCGGCGTGTGGAAAGCCCCGGGGCGGGCCCAGGAGATCGGCGCGGTGGTCTTCCAGCTCTTCACGAAGGCGCCCAGCCGGTGGGCGGACCCGGTGATCTCGCCGGACGCCGCTGGCCGATTCCGAGCGGAGGCCGATCGGGTCCGCGCCTCGTTCGTCGCCGTCCACGACTCGTACCTGATCAACTTGGCGTCGCCGGACCCTGCGCTGCATCAGAAGTCCGCCGAGTGCTTTCGCCGCGAGTTGGAGCGCGCCGCCGCCCTGGGACTCGACGCCGTGGTCACCCATCCGGGGAACGCGACCGACGGCGACAAGGCCAGCGGGATTGCGCGGAACGCCGAGGCGGTGGCGTGGGCGTTGGAAGCAGCGGGCGGGGCCAGCAAGCCTCGGGTCCTTTTGGAGCTGACCGCCGGCGCCGGCGCCTCGGTGGGCGGCTCCTTCGAGGAGCTGGCGGAGATCCTTCGGCGGGTGCCGACGTCCCAGCGGGAGCGGGTCGGCGTCTGCTTCGACACCTGCCACGCCTGGGTTGCGGGGTACGACCTCCGGGACGATTTCGAGGGAGTGGTCGCCCGCATGGACGACGCCTTCGGGGCGGATCGGATCGGGCTCTTCCACCTGAACGACGCCAAGACGGGGTTCGGCTCCCGGCGAGACCGCCACGAGCACATCGGTCGGGGAACGATGGGGCTGGAGCCCTTTCGGCGTCTCATGAACTCGGAGCGGTTCCGCCGCGTGCCCAAGCTGCTGGAGACGCCCAAGGGCCAGGACGCCGTCGCCTCGGATCGAGAGAACCTGCGGGTCCTGAGGGGCCTGCGGGAGAGTTAGCTTCCCGAGATGCCGTTCACGGTCACGCCCACGGAGATTCCGGACCTGCTGGTCGTCGAGCCGGAGGTCCACGCCGACGATCGCGGACACCTGTTCGAGGTCTTCAACGGCGAGCGCCTTGCCGAGCGCGGCCTGCCCCGCTCCTTCGTCCAGGAGAACCACTCCCGGTCGCGCAGAGGCGTGGTACGGGGGCTGCACTTTCAGTGGGACCCTCCCATGGGGAAGGTGATGCGGGCCACCGTCGGCTCCGTCTTCCTCGTGGCGGTGGACGTGCGCAAGGGGTCGCCGGCGCTGGGACGGTGGTTCGGGATGGAGGCAAGCGCCGAATCGAAGCGGCAGCTCTGGGCTCCGGCCGGCTTCGCCCGAGGGTTCTGCGCGTTGAGCGCATGGGCCGAAGTCCAGTACCTCTGCACCGGCGCGTACAACCCGGCCTGCGAGTCGGGGATCCGGTGGGACGATCCAGCGGTGGGGATCGAGTGGCCGTTGCCCAGGGGCGCGGAGCCGCTGTTGTCGGAGAAGGATCGGACCGCGGGCACGCTTGCGGATTGGCTGGCGCGGGAGGAGTCGGAGCGGTTCGTCTTTGGGACGGAGGCGAACTCTGGGACGGAGGCGAACTCTACCGCACTCGCGTCCCGATCCGGCTAGCGCGTATCTCCCTAATCCAGGGGAATGGACGGAACGAGCCCCGGTTGTACGAGAAGTAGATCGCCACGGCCCGGCCTTGGAAGCGCCACCCTTCCAGGAAGCCCCAGAAGCGCGAGTCCAGGCTGGTGTCCCGGTTGTCGCCCAGCATGAAGTAGCGGTCTTGGGGCACCACGATGGGTCCCCAGTCGTCTCGCGTGGGGTGATAGTCGGTGCGCGGACCTCCGACCAAGTGCTCCAACTGCCAGAGGAAGTCGGGGGAGAAGCCGCCGTCGCTCTGGGTCGTGACGACGTAGGACTCGTCTTGGGCCGCTCCGTTCAGGTACAGCACCTTCCTCCGCATCTCCAGAGTGTCGCCCGGCAGTCCCACCAAGCGCTTGACCACCGTCATGTTCTCCTCGTGGTGGGGATCGAAGACCAGGATGTCGCCCCTCTCGACCTGCGAGTAGCCGGGGATGCGGATATCCGTGAAGGGGACTCGCGAGCCGACGGCGGCCCGGTTCACCACGAGAAAGTCGCCGGTCAGCAACGTGCCTTCCATGGAGCCGGACGTGATCACGAACGTCTGTATGAGGAACGTCCGGAGAATGACCACCATCGCCACCACGAGGACGATCAGCCGGGTCGTTTCGAAGGTCCACAGCCACGGCACGATCCCCGCTACGCGAGAGAGGATGCTGCCGTTGGTCAGGGCGTCTCTGCCGCCGGTCCGCTCCCCAGCGCCGGTCGAGTCCTTCCGTTCCGGTTGGTCGGCGTTCGGCTTCTTGCGAGCGCCCTTCCCTGCTTTCGCCTTGCGTCTATTCGCCATTGCTCCGCCTTATCTTCGTTCCTGTGTTGCGGTCCCGCCTTCCTGTGTTGCGGTCCGCACGCCCGCTCACCGCGACCCCGCTAGGCCGCGAAACCAATCGAGCAGAGATCGACGGGGGACCTCCTCCACGGCCGCGGCCTGCCACGCCGATCCCAGCTCCACCGTCACGTCCACGAACAAGTTGGAGTCCGGCCGGCTGACGACCGTGGCGATCCCCAGCGCCTCTGCTACCTCGGCGGCAGCCCGCAGGTTCCCGATCCGGTCGATCACGACGGAAGAGTCCTTGTCCATGCGATCGGCGTTGCCCACCCCCACCACGTCGAACCCGGCGCTCCGCAGGTGGTCGGTGGCGGCCCGCGCCATGCCCGACACGCCGCCGGCGTTGCGCACGTCCACCGTCACACGATCCTCGCCGGGAGCCGCTGCGGGATTGGAAGTCTCTCCGGGCATCCACTGCATCAGCGCCGACCTCACCAGGATCAGAACCCCGACCGCAACCACGGCCAGCAACGCTGCTCTGAGGAATCCCCTCATGTGGAACCGCCAGTCCAGGGAAATACGCGCTCCCGTTGGGGCATCGAACGCTCCGCCGGTCCCGGGCGCGCCTGCCGTCGGGATTTTGGAAGATAGCGAATTGGGAGGCGTCCGGTGATCTGGGATCCGTGCATGGCCCGCGCCGTGGCGAAGGAGGTGGAGGCGAGGCTGAAGGGTGCGAGGGCCGTGGCAGTGGACTTTCTGCGGGCGCAGCGTGCGGTTCGGGTCCACTTCCGAGAGGCGACGCTGGCGGCGGAGCTGGCGCCGGGGCGCAGCGTGGTCGTGGTGCGGCCCTCCTGCGAGCCGGACCCGGAGGCCGAGCGGCTGCCCGCGACGCTGGCGGAGGCGTGGGCGGTGCCCGACGAGCGGATCGTCGTGCTGCGCTTCCGACGTGTGCGCGGCAGGAAGGCTCATCCGTCGCTGGTGCTGGAGTTGGCCGACCACCGCTGCAACGCCTACTGGGTGGAGGGGGCCGAGTTGGTAGTGCGGAGGAGGCTGCGTGGGGGTGGGGGTGGGGTGAGTGCCGTCGGCCGACCGTGGGCGGCCCCGATCCGTGGACGACGGGCGGGGGTCGATGGCGCGTTGACGTTCGAGGAGTGGATGGATGTGTACCCGGTGGAGCCGGACGGTGTGGCGCCATCCGCCAGCGCAGGGCCGTCCGCTGGCGATGGCCAGACGGGCGGTGGCCCGGCGCTGGACCCGGGCCGGGTCAAGCGGTGGGTCTCGCAGGTTGCCTATCTGTCGCCGCTCAATGCTCCCTGGCTGCTCTCGGCGGGGGAGCCGGAGGAGGCGTTCCGTCGGTGGCGACGACTGGCGGAGGGAACGGTGCCGCACGCGTCCTGCTTGTTGCGCCTGCCGTCGGGCTGGCAGCCGTACCCCTGGCCTCTGGGCGACGCCATCCCGACCACCCCGGTTGCGAGCTTGCTGGTGGGGATGGACGCGGTCGCGAAGGGCGAGAACCCTGGGGCGGGGGCGCAGGCGGATCGGGCGGAGGAGGTCCAGGCGGACCCGGCGAGGGGCGAGACGGGCCAAGCCGGGGCCGTGCTGGACCGGAGGGGATGGGCGCTGGACCGGGAGCGCGGGCGCGTGGAGCGCAAGCTGGCCGCCCTGCGTCGCCAAGCGGCGAAGACCCGGGAAGCGGCGCGGTTGCGGGAGGATGCGGCGCTGGTCTTGTCGTCGCTCCGGCAGATCGAGGCGGGGGCGGACCAGGTCGAGCTGGCGGGCTTCGACGGCACGCCGCGGACACTGAAGCTGGACCCGGCGCTGCGGCCCCAGGAGAACGCGGCGGCGTGGTTCCGCTTGGCGGCTCGGATGGAGCGGGGCGCGGCGAAGTTGGCGCACCGGATCCGCGACGCTGAAGCCGAGGTGGAGCGGCTTGACCGGGCCGCCCGCCTCCACGCCCTGGGCAAGCTCCCGCCCGAGGAGCTTGAGGCGGTGCTGCCTGCCGCATCGGCGGCGGCGGGGAGGCGCGCCGACCTGCCCGCCCTTCCCTACCGACGCTACCGCACCTCCGGCGGACTGGAAGTGCGCGTGGGCCGGGGCGCGCGACAAAACGACGCGCTCACCTTCCACCACTCGCGCCCCAACGACGTCTGGCTCCACGCCCGCCACGCCGGCGGCGCGCATGTGGTGCTGCGCTGGGTTCGTGCGGAGCGACCGCCGGCTGCGGACTTGGCGGAGGCGGCAACGCTGGCCGCCAACCACTCGGCGGCGCGGAGTTCCGGTCACGTGCCCGTGGATTGGACGCGCCGGAAGTGGGTGCGTAAGCCGCGAGGCGCAGCGCCTGGGCTGGTGACGCCGGATCGGGTGCAGACCGTCTTCGTGTCGCCGGACCCGGAGCTGGAGGAGCGGCTACGCTACCGGGCGGACGCCAAGGCCTGACGCAGCTCCCGCGCCAGGGCCAGCGCGCCGGCGACGCCCCCTTCGTCCAGTCGGTCCACCAGCGCGCTTCCCACCACGACGGCGTCGGCCACGCCCCCGACCGCTCGCGCGTGCTCCGGGGTCGAGATGCCGAAGCCGACGGCGACGGGACATGGCGACTGCTCCCGGACACCGGCCGCTTCCGCCGCAAGCTCCCGTCGCAGGGACCCTCGGGCGCCGGTCACCCCTGCGCGGGCTACGTAGTAGACGAAGCCCTGGCTGGCGGCGGCGATCCGGCGAGCTCTGGCCGGCGTGGTGGTGGGCGCGATCAGACGCACTAGGTCGAGGGGGCTGTCGGCGAAGCGCGCTTCCAGTTCGGGGTCCGCGTCGAGAGGCAGGTCCGTGGCCAGCAGTCCGTCCGCGCCGGCGTCCACCGTCTCCCGCAGGAATGTGTCGACCCCCCGGGCGATCAACGGGTTCAGGTAGGAGAACACGACCACGGGCACGTCGCTGAAGCGGCGCAGATCGGCCAGCGCCTCCAGCACGTCGTCGGTAGTGGCGCCGGCGGCCAACGCGCCTTGGCACGAACGCTGGATCGTGGGGCCGTCGGCCATGGGATCGCTGAAGGGGACGCCTAGCTCGATCACGTCGGCACCGGCCTCCGCCAGCCCTGCCAGCAGTTCGCGGGTGTGGGCCGGCGAAGGGTAGCCGGCCGTTACGTAGGGGACGAACCCGGGCCTGCGCTCCTCCGCCAGTGCGTTGAACGCTGCGCCGATCCGTCCCGTCGGCGGCCTGTCCGTTGCGGTCTTCTCCACTGGGCGGCTAACCCTGTCCCGACACGTGGGCCGCGTCCTTGTCGCCTCGGCCGCTAAGGCAGACGACGACGGGCGGCCGCAGCTCGCCAGCGGGGCCGGCCTCCAACAGGTAGGCGAGCGCGTGGGCCGACTCCAGGGCGGGGATGATCCCCTCGAGGCGCGGCAGGAGGCGGAAGGCGGATTGGGCGGCCTCGTCTCCGACCGAGACGTAGCGGGCGCGGCCCGTGTCCTTGAGGTGCGAGTGCTCGGGGCCGACGCCAGGGTAGTCCAGGCCTGCGGCCACCGAGTGGGCGGGCGCGACCTGGCCGTCCGAGTTCTGGAGGAGGTAGCTCCGCGCCCCGTGCAGGACGCCGGGACGCCCCTCGGCCAGAGACGCCGACGAGCGGCCGCTGCCGAGCCCGGCACCGGCGGCCTCGACCCCCACCAGCGCCACATCGTCGTCGCCCAGGAAGGCGTGGAAGATGCCGATGGCGTTGGAGCCGCCGCCGACGCAGGCGACCACGGCGCCGGGAAGGCGTCGTTCGACCTCCAGGAGCTGTTGCCGCGCCTCGCGTCCGATCACCGCCTGAAGGTCCCTCACGATGGTGGGAAAGGGGTGCGGTCCCACCACCGATCCGATGACGTAGTGGGTGTGGTCCGAAGTGGCGACCCAGTCGCGAAGGGCCTCGTTGGTGGCGTCCTTGAGGGTGCGGGCGCCGGACTCGACGGCGCGGACTTGGGCCCCGAGGAGCTTCATGCGGTAGACGTTGAGCGACTGTCGTCTCATGTCTTCGGCGCCCATGTACACGACGCACTCCAGGCCGAAAAGGGCGCAGGCGGTGGCCGTGGCGACGCCGTGCTGTCCCGCGCCGGTCTCGGCGATGACCCGAGGCTTGCCCATGCGCTTGGCCAGGAGCGCCTGCCCGACCGTGTTGTTGATCTTGTGGGCACCGGTGTGGGCCAAGTCCTCGCGCTTCAGGTAGATGGGGGCGACGCCGGCCTCTTCCTCCAGCCGCCGGGCTCGGTAGAGGGGAGTGGGGCGGCCCACGTAGCTGGCGGCCAAGCGGTCCAGCTCGGCGGTGAACTCGGGGTCCGCCGTGGCGTGGCGGTACGCACGGGTCAGCTCGTCCAGCGCAGGGATCAGGGTCTCTGGGACGTAGCGACCGCCGTAGGAGCCGAAGCGGTCGTCGCTCACCCTTGGACTCTGGGCTGGGCCAGCGGCTGGACTCGGGGCTGGGCCGGCTGCTGGACTTCGGGCTGGGCCGGCGGCGACGCATGGCGGACCGCCGTCACAAAGGCGCGGACCTTGGCCGGGTCCTTGACGCCCGGCGCCGACTCCAGGCCGGAGCTGGCGTCCAGCACGCAAGGGGAGAGGGACTCGATGGCGGCGGCGGCGTTGGCGGGGGTCATCCCGCCGGCTGCGACGAAGGCGGCCGCGCCTGCGGCGTTCCGCACCGCCGGACCGACTCCTCGCCAGCCGAATGAACGTCCGGTGCCGCCGGGGGCGCGAGGGTCCCAAGCGTCGACGAGGACGCCGGCCACGGCACCCTCGTACGGGGCGATCCGGCGTGCCAGGGAGCGGGTGGCCGGAGGACCCCCGTCGGCTGTCGCGTGGAAGCTCTTCCAGACCTTCCAGGGTCCCGCCGCGGCAAGCTGGGCGGCCGCTTCCGGCGTCTCGCGTCCGTGGAGCTGGACCACATGCAGGGACAGTTGCCGGGCCAGCGCGACCACTCGCTCCAGAGGCGCGTCCACGAACACACCCACGCGCCGCGCCGACGAGACGGCGTACAGCTGGGCGGCTCGCTCGGGGGAGACGCTGCGGACGTACCCTGGGGAGAGGATCGCGCCCAGGTAGTCGGCACCCGCTTCGCTCGCGACGGCGGCGTCTTGGGGGGTTGTCACCCCGCATACCTTCGCCCGCACCGGGGATGCATTCGCCCGCACTTGGGATGCATTCGCCCCCGCCCGGGATGTAGTCGCCCGCATCAGGGGCCCCGGCCGACCCGACCGGCCGGGGAGCTTGGGCACGGCGGCCATCTCCGCCACTATTCCCCTGGGGTCGTGGCTTCGCACCAGCGCCTCGCCCACCAACACCGCGTCGGCCCCTGCTGCCGCTGCGCGCCGCACGTCGTCCCCGTCGCGGATGCCGCTCTCCGACACCACCGTCACATCGTCAGGGATTCGGGGCGCCAGACGCTCGGTGGCTTGGAGGCTTGTGCGGAACACCGACAGGTCCCGGTTGTTGATCCCCACCATGCGGGCGCCCGCCTTGAGCGCGGCGTCGATCTCCTGCTCGTCGTGAACCTCCACCAGGGCGACCATGCCCAGCTCGTGGGTCATGGCGCGGAGGTCGGCCAGCAGCGGCGCGTCCAGGATCCGCACGATCAGCAGCACCATGTCGGCACCGGCGGCCCGCGCCTCCCAGATCTGCACCTCGTCCAGCACGAAGTCCTTCCGCAGCACGGGAATCCGCCGAGCTCGGGAGACGGCCTTCAGGTCGGCGAGGGAGCCTTCGAACCAGGGACCGTCGGTGAGCACGCTCACGGCCTGCGCTCCCCCGGCCTCGTACTCGGCGGAGATCGCCATGGGGTCCAGGTCGGGGGCGATGGGGCCGGCGCCCGGCGAGCGGCGCTTCACCTCTGCGAAGACGGCGACGGTGGGACGCGCTGCCATCGGAGCCAGGACGGGACGTGCGGGAGGCGCGTCTTCCGAGGCTCGCGCCAGCTCCCGTCTGACCGGCCGCAGTCGAGCGATCTCTTCCCTCTTGGAGTCCACGATCCGCTCCAAGATGTCCGCGCCGCGGGTCGTGTCCAGAGTGCCTCTCACGATTTAAGTTGACCTTCGGTCTGCATTCGGTTATACTTCGGAAGGTGTTCGGTACGCCCCTCCGGCGACCGCCCGCATCCGCCCCACCAACCTGGGAGAGCGCACAATGCCCCTGACCAAGCGACAGAAGGAAATCCTGGACTTCCTCCGGCAGTTCGTCGCGGAGAACGAGTACTCGCCCAGCTACCAGGAGATCTGCCGGGAGTTCGGCTTCACCTCCCTCGCCACCGTCCACGAGCACGTCTCCAATCTGGAGAGGAAGGGCTACATCCGAAAGGCGTTCGGGGAGAGCCGGTCGATCGCCCTGCCCGATCAGGAGCCGTCGATCGCCCTGCCAGACCACGAGTCGTCGCTCCTGTTGCCCCTGCTGGGTACGGTGGCCGCCGGGGAGCCGATCGAGGCGGTTCAGGACGACGAGACGGTGACGGTGCCGACGGAGCTGGTTCGGTCGGGGCGACAGCACTTCGTCCTGCGGGTGTCGGGCCAGTCGATGATCGACGAGCAGATCCGCGACGGCGACTGCATCGTGGTCGCCGAGCAGGAAACGGCCCAGGACGGGGAGACGGTGGTCGCGCTGGTGGACGAGCACGCCGCCACGGTGAAGAAGCTCTACCGGGAGGCGGGCGGGCGGATTCGGCTGCAACCGGCGAACCCCAGCATGGACGCCCTCGTGGTGCCAGGGAACACGGTGCGGGTGCAGGGGGTAGTGGTAGGACTGATCCGCCGCTTCTAGGGTCTAGGGCCAGGGTCTAGGACGACGAAGCGGGAGAAAAGGAGGCGGACGATGAAGACGATGTTCGTGGTGGGGCACGCGAATCGGGAGCGCACCAAGCTCGTGATCGCGGGCCGCAACCAGGCCGAGACGCGCCTGCGGCGGCCGGGCACGAGGGTCCTGGTGCGGACCCTCAAGGTGCGGCCGTACCCTCGGGGCGACTTCGTGGCTGCGACGGCGGGGCGTCGAGACACGGTTCACTGACCGGCAGGCTTGCCGAGTCGCCGGCAGGCTTTGCTAAGTCGCCGACAGGCTCGCTTGGGTCGCGGTTGCCAGTCGTTGGGTCGCGGCTGCCAGCTTGTCGATCACGGCTCCCGCCGCGCCCGAGTCGATTGACCGGGCGGCGGCCCGGACTCCTTCGCGCAAAGTGTCGGCCCTTCCGGCCACGTAGAACGCGGCTGCCGCGTTCGCCAGCACTGCCGAGCGGGGCGCTCCCCGCTCCCGACCCGTCACCACGGCTCGCACCATGTCGGCGTTTTGGGTCGGCGTCCCACCCTTGAGGGCTTCAACGGGCACCGCACTCATCCCCAGGTCGTCCGGCGTCAGCTCGTACTCCGACAGGCGCCCTCCAGACAGCTCGGCGACGCGAGTGGGGCCGCAGGGGCTGATTTCGTCGATTCCCGGTGCGCCATGCACGACCAGGGCGCGCTCGGGGCCCAGTTCAGCCAGAGCACGAGCGACCAAGCTCACGTAGGCGGGGTCGGCGGTCCCCACCACCTGCCGCCGCACTCCGGCCGGGTTCGCCAGCGGACCCAGCAGGTTCATGATCGTGGTGATCCCCAGCTCGCGACGAACGGGCGCGACATGGCGCATCGCCGGGTGGAAGAGGGGGGCGAACATGAACGCGATCCCAGTCTCGGCGAGCACCTCCGCCAGGGATTCGGGGGGAAGCTCCACCACCACGCCCAGCGCCTCCAGCACATCGGCGCTGCCGCACTTGGAGGTGAAGGAACGGTTGCCGTGCTTGGCCACGCGTACGCCGCCACCGGTCGCCACCAGGGCGGCCGCCGTGGAGATGTTGAAGGTGGAGGCGACTCCGCCGCCGGTGCCGCAGGTGTCCACCAAGTCGTCGGGGTTCGGGAGCGGCAGCGGCACCATCGCCTCTCGCAGCGCCTCCACGCCTCCGGCCACTTCCGACGCCGCAGCACCCTTGGCGCGGATCGCCGCCAGCAGCGCACCGGTGCGAATCGGCGACGCCTCGCCGGACACGATGCGGCGAAACGCCTCTGCGGACTCGGCCTGGGAGAGGTCCCGGCCGTCCGCCACCCGCGCAAGGTGACGCGCAAGCGTGCCGCCGACGGCGGACGCGGCTGGGCTTCCTCTCCCCGGCACTGCGCAGGCTACTCTCCCCGACATGGCTCTCCCGACATAGCTCTCCCCGACATGGCGCAAGCTAGTAGATTCGGAGCGCGGACAGCAGGCGGCAGAGTGCTCAACTCCTCTCATGGACGACCGGATGAGCGACGGGACGACCGGATGAGCGACGGCGAGGTCGGATGAGCGACGGCGAGACCCGCTACAAGCTCACGCTCCACTACGACGGCGCCGCTTTTCGCGGGTGGCAGCTTCAACCCGGTCAGCCCACCGTGCAGGGAGCATTGGAGCAGGCGGTCCGGCGACTGGTGGGCGAGCGCAGACAGGTCGTCGGTGCGGGGCGCACCGACACGGGAGTCCACGCTCGCGGTCAGGTGGCGGCCGTCACTGTGCCCGCGTCGTGGGAGGCCGGGGCGCTGGTCCGATCCCTCAACGCGCTCTTGCCCGAGTCGGTGTGGGTGCAGGAGGCCGAAGCCGTCCGTCCGGCCTTCAACCCCCGAGCCGAGGCGACGAGCCGGCAGTACGAGTATCGGGTCGGCACCGTCCCCGAGAGTGCGTCGCCCTTTCACCGGCGCTGGTGCTGGCCGCTCTGCCGAGCGCTGGATGTGGGCACCGCCGGTCGAGCAGCCGCGCGCTTGCCGGGAGAGCGCTCCTTTCGGGCGTTCGCCAAGACGGGCCAGCCCCACAGGGGACACCTTTGCCGGGTGTTCGACGCGAGGTGGCGCCAGTGGGGCGATCTGGGCTTCGTGTTCCACGTGTCGGCGAACCGGTTCCTGCACCGAATGGTGCGCTACTTGGTGGGAACGATGGTCGAGATCGCAACCGGTCGTCGCGGCGAAGGCGACATGGAGCGTCTGCTGAGCGAGGACCCGGCGGTGATCACGTCGCCGCCGGCCCCTCCCCAGGGCCTCTTCCTGACGAGGGTGGGCTACAGCCGGGGAGCCGCCCGGGTCGCTGCCGCCGTGCTGGCGGCCGCCGTGGTTTCGACGGCAGCCACCGCGTGCGGTCCAGGGGACGCCGACGCGCCCGTCGTTCACTCGTCGTTGCTGGCCTCCGCCGTGGGCCAAGTCCGGGACGCGGAGGAGCTGGACCGAGGCCGCTCCACGGCCATCGTTCGGGCGGCGCGCACCGTGGCGCCGGCGGTCGTGTCGATCTCCGTTCGACGCCGGGAGCGCGTGCGCAGGCGCAGCTTCTTCGACGACTACTTTCTGCCGTTCCGGGAGAGCCAGGGGCTGGGCTCCGGCTTCGTGGTCGATCCTGAGGGCGTCGTCGTCACCAACCACCACGTGGTGGAGAACGCCAGCGAGATCCTGGTCACCTTGCCCGACGGGCGCGACTTCCCCGCCCGCTTGGCCGGATCGGACCCGGTCACGGATGTGGCGGTCCTCCTGCTGGACACGGACGGGAGCGCAAGCACGGGCGCGTCGTCGGCCGTTCTGCCCACAGCGCCGTTGGGCACTGCGGCGGACCTGATGATCGGCGAGTGGACGGTGGCGATCGGATCTCCAACGCGGAGCCGTCGGTGACCGCGGGCGTGGTGAGCGCACTTGGGCGGCACATCGTCCCCCAGGGCGACGACGAGGGCTTCCACTTGGGGATGATTCAGACCGACGCCGCCATCAACCCGGGCAACTCGGGCGGGCCGCTGGTCAACGCGCTGGGCGAGGTGATCGGGGTCAACACGTCGATCCTGTCGCGCTCCGGCGGCAGCGAGGGGCTCGGATTCGCCATTCCCATCGACCGGGCGTTGCGGGTGGCGCAGGACTTGGCCCAGTACGGCGAAGTGCGGCGGGCGTGGCTGGGGCTCGACGTGGACGCGGTGGAGGCGGACGCTTTCGGGCGCTCCAGCGGCGTGCGGGTGGCTCGGGTGACGCCGGGCTCGCCGGCGGCTGAAGCGGGGGTCCGGGAGGGAGCGCGCCTCTTGGCGGCTGGCGGAAGCAGGATGGCGACTCCGCTGGACTTCGCCGCCGTCCTTCTCGATCTGCGGGCGGGCGACGCGGTGCGGCTGGAGGTGGAGGGGACGGCACCTGTGGTGGTTCGGGCGGCCAGGCTGCCATCTGCCACCGCCGATCGAGTGGCGCTGTTGGAGAACCTGGAGGTGGTCACGGTCACTCCCGAGATTCGGGCGGAGCGCCGGCTGGCGTCGTCCCGGGGGGCGCTGGTGGTAGAGATCTCCGCCGAGCTGTCGCGGGCCACGGGACTCGCGGCCGGCGACGTGATCTTGGCCGTCAACCAGCATCGCGTGGACACGGCGGAGGCGGCGGCCGACGAGCTCCGGCGCTCGCAGCGCAGTCGGCGGGCGTTCGTCCTCTCTTTCGAGCGGAATGCGCGGGTGGTCCGCACGGGGTTGCTGGAATGGAGCCGGCAGGGGGCGTGAGCACATCGGGGGAGGCCGCCGGCAGTCGCTACGCCCATCCCTTAGCAGCCCGCTACGTATCCGGGGAGATGGAGCGAATCTTTTCCCCGGGCTTCCGGTTCGGGACTTGGCGACGCCTTTGGCTAGCGCTGGCCGAGTCCCAGCGGGAGATGGGGTTGCCGATCCCCGACGAAGCCGTCCGGCAGATGCGCGACCGCCTGGACGAGATCGACCTGGACCGTGCCGCCGAGTACGAGCGCCTCTTCCGCCACGACGTGATGGCGCACGTCCACCTCTTCGGCGACGTGGCGCCCGCCGCCCGGGGCATCCTGCACCTGGGCGCCACCAGCGCCTTCGTGGGCGACAACACGGACCTGATCCAGCACCGGGAGGCGATGACGCTGGTGCGGGATCGGGTGGTGGCCGCCGTGGCCGCGCTGGCGCGGTTCGCCGCCGACCACCGGGACCTTCCCGCTCTCGCGTACACCCACTTTCAGCCGGCCCAGCCGACTACCGTGGGCAAGCGCGCCACCCTCTGGATGCAGGACTTCCTCCTGGACTTGGAGGAGATCGAGCACCGGCTGGGCGCGCTGAAGCTGCGCGGCGTTCGGGGCACCACCGGCACGCAGGCGTCGTTCCTTCAGCTCTTCGACGGCGACCACGCCAAGGTGGAGCAACTGGAGAGGGCCGTTTGCCGCCGGATGGGCTTCGACGCCTGCTATCCGGTCACCGGACAGACCTACCCCCGCAAGGTGGACCATGCGTTCTTGTCGTGCTTGGCCGGCGTGGCGGCTTCGGCGTCAAAGGCGGCTCACGACGTGCGCCTGCTGGCCCACTTGCGGGAAGTGGAGGAGCCCTTCGAGGAGCGTCAGGTCGGCTCGTCGGCGATGCCCTACAAGCGCAACCCCATGCGCTCGGAGCGGATCTGCGCGCTGGCCCGACACGTGATCGCCCTCTCGGCGAGTCCTGCCCAGACGGCAGCAACGCAATGGCTGGAAAGGACGCTGGACGACTCGGCGGCGAAGCGGCTGGCGGTTCCCGACGCCTACATGGCCGTCGATGCGGCGCTGCTCCTGGCCGGCAACGTGGCCTCGGGCCTCCGGGTCAACACCGAGGTGGTGGCGGCCAACTTGGCGGAGCACCTGCCGTACATGGCGATGGAGTCGGTGCTGATGGAGGCGTCTGCGGCGGGAGGCGACCGGCAGGAGCTGCACGAGCGGATCCGCCTCCACGCCTTGGCCGCCGCCCGAGAGAGGACCGAGGGCGCCACGGTGGGCGGGGACGGCCTTTTTGCGCGCATCGCCGACGACGACGCGATTCCGTTCACGCTGGACCAGCTGGAAGCGCTGGCTCGCCCGGAGGGACTGGTGGGCCGCGCGCCGGAGCAGGTGGACGCCTTCCTGGTGGAGCATGTGGCGCCGGCGCTGGCTCGCTGGGGGGAGCGCGGGGAGCGGGCAGCCGCTAGCGGCGAGGTGAGGGTGTGACCGGCGCGGCCTCCGAGTCGGCCGTGCTCCCCCTGCCCTTGCTGGCTCGGGGCAAGGTCAGAGAGGTGTACCAAGTCCCGGGCGACCGGCTGCTACTGGTGGCCAGCGACCGGGCGAGTGCCTTCGACGTGGTCCTGGACCGTCCCGTGCCCGGCAAGGGCCGGGTCCTGACGATGCTTTCCGCGTGGTGGATGGCGGGTCGTCTTCGGGATGTGCCCCATCACCTCCTCTCGGTGTGCGCCGACGAGATCGAGGCCGCGGCGCCGGCGCTGGCGGGCTCGCGCAGGCTGTGGGAGGGGCGGGCCAGCTTGGTGCGGCGGACGCGCCCGGCGCCGGTGGAGTGCGTCGTGAGGGGGCGGTTGGCGGGTTCGGCGTGGAGGGAGTACCGTCGAGCGGGAACGCTGGCCGGCGAGCCCTTGCCGTCGGGACTGGTGGAGAGCGGCCCTCTCGCGCCGCCCGTCTTCTCGCCGGCGACCAAGGCGCGGGAGGGGCACGACGAGAACATCACCCTGGAGCAGATGGCCCGCTTGGTGGGCGCAGAGGCCGCCCGACGGATGAAGGAGCACTCCATGGACCTCTACGAGCGCGGGCGGGCCGTGGCGGCCGACGCCGGGCTGATCCTGGCCGACACCAAGTTCGAGTTCGGCTTCGACGGGGAGGGCCGTCTCCTTCTCATCGACGAGGCACTCACCCCCGACTCGTCTCGCTATTGGCTTGCCGAGCAGTACGCGCCGGGCGGGCCCCAGCCGTCGCTGGACAAGCAGCCGGTGCGGGACTGGCTGGCCGCACAGCCGGGGTGGGAGGGCGGGCCGGGCGCGCCGTCTTTGCCGGCCGGCGTGGCGGAGGCGACGGCGGAGCGGTACCGGGAACTCTTCCGGAGGCTGGTGGGCGTGGCACCGGATGAGTACGACCCGCCTCGGTTCCCGGGATTGGAGGCCGCCGCGTGAGGGCGCCCGTCGCCAAGGAGGGGTGGCCGTTCATCGCGCCGTGCGGAGTCGCGGCGGTGGCGGCACTGGTGTGGGCGGTGCGCGGCGCCGACGGGAGCGGGGCCGACGGGAGCGGGGCCGAAACGGCAACGGCGGCTGCGCTCGCTGTCGTGGCCGGGCTGGCCGCTCTCTTCTGCGCGTGGTTCTTTCGGGACCCGGAACGCCGCGGCCCCGACGACGACGAGGTGCTGGTGGCGCCCGCCGACGGCAGGGTGGTCAGCGTGGACACAGTGACGGACGAACCCTTCATGGGAGCCGCGGCCACCCGCATCGCGATCTTCCTGAGCGTCTTCGACGTGCACGTGCAGCGCGCGCCCGCCGGGGGCGTCGTCGCTCATCGTGACCGTCGGCCCGGCCGGTTCCTGGCCGCTTGGCGACCTGAAGCCGGCGCCAAGAACGAGCAGGCCTCGCTGGGAATCGCGACCGCTTGGGGACCCGTTCTCGTGCGCCAGATTGCCGGGCTCGTCGCCCGCCGGATCGTCACGTACCCGAGGGAGGGCGATCCGCTGGCCAAGGGCGACCGTATCGGCCTGATCCGCTTCGGCTCCAGGGTGGAGCTCTTCGTGCCGCCCGAGTGGTCCGTGGCGGTGGCACCCGGCGATGTGGTGCGGGGCGGCGAGTCTCCCGTGGCCCGGGTCCCGTCGGGCGTCCCCCCGGTCTCGGGCAACCCGTCGGGCAACCCCCCGGTCTCGGGCAACGTTCGATGAGGCCTGCCGCCCGTCGCCTTCGCAACGTACCCCAGCGTTCGCGGCAAACGTTGCAGCGCGGGGTCATCATCGTGCCGTCGGCGTTCACCCTGGGGAACCTCTTCTTCGGCGTCTACGCCATGGTGGCGGCAACTCGGGGCGACTTCGCCTGGGCCGGTTGGTTCATCGTCTTCGCTGCGACGCTGGACTTGCTGGACGGGCGGATCGCGCGCTTCACGCGCACGGGATCGGCGTTCGGCGCGGAGCTGGACTCGCTGGTGGACGCGGTGTCGTTCGGCGTCGCCCCGGCCCTGATCATGATCACCCTGTACTTTCGGGAGTCGGAGTGGGGGTGGGTGGTCGGCTTCGCCTACGTGACCGCGGTGGTCGTCCGGCTGGCTCGCTTCAACATGGAGCAGGGCGGCGAGGCGAAGCGCCACTTCCACGGCCTGCCGTCTCCCACGGCCGCCATGATCCTGGCCACCCACTACCCCTTTTCCCAAACCGCCCTCTTCCAGCAGCACCTGGGGACGGCGCCCTGGCCCCGGATCATGGTTCTCGTCATGGTGCTGATGTCGGTGCTCATGCTGAGCCACATCCCCTACGCCAAGGTGCCGCGCATCGCCCTGCGAAGCCGACGAGGGCTGGCGACCACCGCCCTGATGGCTGCCGGCGCGCTGCTGGCGATCTCGTTCCCCCGCTACTGGTTCTTCCCCTCCCTGGTCGCGTACACCACATGGGGGCTGTGCAGGTCGGCCTTCATGGGCCTGCTGGAACGGTTGCCGGACCGGGACCCCCTGCTGGACGAGGACGAGGAGGACCGCGACGACGCCCTGGAGCCCCGGGAGGTGGACTACCACGACCTCTCGCCGGGAACCCAAGGCTGGAAGGAGCGCATCCGTTGAGCCGATTCAGAGTCGAAGTGCTGGTCGTCCCCCGTCCCGGCCTGCTGGACCCCCAGGGGAAGGCGGTCCACCACGCCCTGTCGTCGCTGGGTTGGGATTCGGTGGCCGACGTGCGGGTCGGCAAGGCAATCCACCTGGACGTGGACGCCGACTCGGCCGAAGCCGCCGCCGCCAGCGCACGGGAGATGTGCCGGAAGCTCCTGGCCAACCCCGTGACGGAGGACTTTCGGGTGAGCGCCAGCGTGCCGGTTGGGGAGCCTGGGAGCACCAGCGTGCCGGCGGAGAGCTCTGGGAGCGCCGGCGTGCCGGTCGGGGAGCCGAGCCCGTGAGGGTCGCCGTTCTCACCTTTCCGGGGTCCAACTGCGACCAGGACTGCTTCCGTTCGGTGGAGCTGGCCGGCGGGGAGCCCCGGTACGTCTGGCACCGGGAGCAGAGCTTGGGCGATGCCGAGGCGGTGATCGTGCCTGGCGGCTTCGCTCATGGGGACTATTTGCGGCCCGGCGCGGTCGCGCGCTTCAGCCCGGTCATGGAGGCGGTGGCGAAGTTCGCCGCGGAGGGCGGACCGGTGGTGGGGATCTGCAACGGCTTCCAGGTTCTGTGCGAAGCCGGGCTGTTGCCGGGCGCCCTTCTGCGCAACCGGTCGCTCCGCTTCCAGTCCCACGACTGCTTCCTGCAGGTGGAGCGCGACGACACCCCGTTCACCAGCACCTACCGCGTTGGGCAGGTGATCCAGATGCCCCTCTCCCATGCGGACGGCGCCTACTACGCCGACCCGGCCACCCTGGTCGCCCTGGAAGCCGAAGGCCGCGTCGCGTTCCGCTATTGCGACGCCCGGGGCCACACAGGGCCAGCGGCGAACCCGAACGGATCGCTGAACCAGATCGCCGGAATCGTGAACGCCAGCGGGAACGTCCTGGGGATGATGCCGCACCCCGACCGAGCCGTGGAAGCGCTCCTGGGCTCCGCCGACGGCCTGCCATTCTTCCAGTCGCTGACGAACGCGCCTGTTGGCGTCGGCGCGGGATGACGAGGCGTCGGCGTGCGATGACGCCTGCCCCGCTCCCTCGTCCGGGCGATCCCCCCATCACCCCGGCGCTGGTCGAGGAGCACGGGATCTCACCGGAGGAGTACCGGCATCTTCTGGCGGTTCTCGGGCGCGTCCCCACCTTCACCGAGCTGGGGGTGTTCTCGGCGATGTGGTCGGAGCACTGCGGCTACAAGAACTCGAAGCCGCTGCTGCGGCTGTTGCCCACGGAGGCGCCGTGGGTGATCCAGGGTCCCGGCGAGAACGCTGGCGTCGTGGACGTGGGAGACGGATGGGCGCTGGCGTTCAAGATCGAGTCCCACAACCATCCCTCGGCGGTGGAGCCGTACCAGGGAGCGGCGACGGGGGTCGGCGGCATCTTGCGAGATGTGTTCACGATGGGAGCCCGCCCCGTGGCCACGCTCAACTCGTTGCGCTTCGGCGATCTGGACAGTCCTCGGGTCCGCTACCTCTTCGCCGGCGTGGTGAAGGGCGTGGGAGACTACGGCAACTGCGTGGGCATTCCCAGCTTGGGAGGCGAGACGTGGTTCGACCGGGGGTACGAGGGCAACCCGCTGGTCAACGCCATGTGCCTGGGGCTGATGCGCAAGGAAGAGCTGATCCGAGGCACGGCGGAGGGCGTCGGCAACCCCCTCATGGCCGTGGGCGCCCGGACCGGTCGGGACGGAATCCACGGCGCCACCTTCGCCTCCGACGAACTCTCGGCCGAGAACGAGTCCAGCCGGCCCCAGGTGCAGGTGGGCGATCCGTTCACCGAGAAGCTGTTGCTGGAGGCGTCTCTGGAGCTGATCGCCAGCGGCGCGATCGTCGGGATTCAGGACATGGGGGCCGCCGGCCTGGTCTCCAGCGGCGCCGAGATGGCGAGCCGGTCGGGAACCGGGGTCGAGATCGACGTGGCGCGAGTACCCGTTCGGGAGCCGGGCATGACGCCCTACGAGATCCTGCTGTCCGAGTCCCAGGAGCGGATGCTGGTGGTGGCACGAGTGGGCCGAGAGGAGGCCGTCCGGGCGATCCTGGAGAAGTGGGAGTTGGAGGCCGCCGTCGTCGGGCGGGTGACGGACACGGGCAAGTTCCGGGTGCTGGAGGCCGGGGTCGTGGTGGCGGACATCCCCGCCCTGCCTCTCACCGAGGAGTGCCCCACGTACGAACGAGCCGGCCAGGAATCGGCGGAGGCGCAGACGCTTCGCGCCATGGACTTGTCCCAGTGGATCGAGCCGCCGCCCGCCGACGACGACGCCCGGCGCACCTCCGACGCCCGGCGCACGCCTGAGGCTCAGCGCGCGCCTGAGGCCCGGCGCACCCCCGACGCAGAACGCAGGGCCGCTCTGGAAGACGCCTTCCTCGCCGTGGTGGGCTCGCCCAACGTGGCGTCGAAGCAGTGGGTGTACGAGCAGTACGACACCACGGTGCGGGGCGACACGGCGGCCCGGCCCGGAGGCGACGCCGGCGTGGTGCGCATCCCGGGCACCAACCGAGGGGTGGCCGCCACCACCGACTGCAACGGCCGCCACACCTACCTGGACCCCCGCGCCGGGGCTATGGGCGCGGTGGCCGAGGCGGCGCGCAACTTGGCCTGCGCTGGCGCGGTTCCGCTGGCGGTCACCAACAACCTGAACTTCGGAAGCCCGCTGAAGGCCGAGATCCGCTACCAGTTCCGGGAAGCCGTGCTGGGGATGCGCGACGCCTGCGCCTTCTTCTGCACTCCCGTCACCGGCGGCAACGTGTCGTTCTACAACGAAACCGATGGGACCGCCGTTCACCCGACCCCCGTGATCGGGATGGTGGGCGTGGTGGACGACCTGTCGGCGCTGGTGGGCCATGCGTTTCGGAACCCCGGCGACGTGGTCGTGCTGCTGGGAGCCAACCGGGGCGAGCTGGGCGGCTCCGAGTACCTGTACCGGGTCCACGGCGCGACCGCCGGCCAGCCCCCCACTGTGGACCTGGAGGCGGAGCGCGCCCTTCAGCGCTGTCTGGCGGCACTCGCCCGGCGGAGGCTGCTGGCGTCGGCCCACGACGTCTCCCACGGGGGGTTGGCCGCCGCGCTCACCGAGTGCTGCTTGGGGGCCGCGAGGACGGGTCCCGGCCTTGGGGCATCGGTGCGCTTCGAGGACGAGCTGCCGGATTCGGCCCTGCTCTTTGGGGAGGATCACGGCCGGGTCGTGGCCAGCTGTCGCCCGGGAGACGCCGCCGCCGTTCAAGCCGTCGCGGAGGAGCACGGCGTGCCGGTCCGGCAGATCGGAAGCGTGGGCGAGATCGACGGCGCGCTGGAGGTCGTCACCAGGTCCTGCGAGCTGCGCCTTGCCCTTGCCGTCCTTGGCGATCGCTACTTCGGTTGCGTGCCCGGCATCATGGAGGGAGGCGGGCCGGACGGCGGAGCACTGGACGGCGCTCAACCGTGAGCGGCCCCCGGGAGGAGTGCGGAATCGTCGGCGTGAGCGGCGCGGAGAACGCCGCCGAGCTGGTCTTTCTGGGGCTGTACGCGCTGCAGCACCGGGGCCAGGAGGCCGCCGGCATCTGCGCCGTGGACGACGGGCGGGCGCACCTTCACAAGGAGCTGGGGCTCGTCTCCGACGTGTTCGACGCCGACCGCATCGCGTCCCTGAAGGGGTCCACGGCGGTGGGCCATGTTCGCTACTCCACTGCGGGGAGTGGACATCGGGCGAACGCCCAGCCGATCGTGGTGCGCTACTCGGAGGGCGACCTGTCGATCGTCCACAACGGCAACCTGACCAACGCCCGCTTCCTCAAGAGGCGGCTCGTGGACGACGGCGCGATCTTCCAGAGCTCTTCGGACTCGGAGGTGGTGGTGCACCTCGTCGCGCGCTCCCGCCATCCTTCGGCCGAGGCCCAGCTTCGGGACGCGCTCAACTTCCTCGAGGGCGCCTACTCGCTGGTGGTGACGGTGCGCGACGACATGTACGCCGTCCGGGACCCTCGAGGCTTCCGTCCGCTGGTGATGGGGACGCTGCCCGGAGGCGGCCACGTCGTGGCCAGCGAGACCTGCGCGCTGGACATCATCGGCGCAGAGTTCTCACGGGAGATCGAGCCTGGCGAGATGGTGCGCTTCCGGGATGGCGACATGAAGGGGGTCCCGGGGCTGCACCGGAAGGCCGCGGCGCCGTGCGTCTTCGAGCTGGTCTACTTCGCCCGCCCCGACTCCCACCTGTGGGGGATGAGCGTGGATCGCGCTCGACGGGCCTTCGGGCGGCAGCTGGCCAGGGAGCACCCAGCGGAAGCCGACTGCGTGATCGCCGTCCCCGACAGCGCCAACTCGGCAGCGCTGGGCTACGCCGAGCAGAGCGGGATCCCCTACGAGCTGGGGCTTCTGCGCAACCACTACGTGGGCCGCACCTTCATTCGGCCGTCGCAGGCGGACCGGGACTTCGGCGCGCGGATCAAGTACAACCCGGTTCGGGAGGTGCTGGCGGGCAAGCGCATCGTGGTCGTGGACGACTCGCTCGTGCGGGGGACCACCTCCCGCAGCTTGGTCAAGTTCATTCGGGGCGCAGGCGCGGCTGAAGTTCACTTGCGGATCGGCAGCCCGCCGGTGCGGTTCCCCTGCTTCTACGGGATCGACATGCCATCCAGGGACGAGCTGGTCGGTGCGCGCCTTTCGGTGCCCGAGATCGCCGACGACCTGAAAGTGGACTCTCTGGGCTACCTTTCGCTCGATGGGATGCTGGAAGCCGTAGCCGAGGGCGGTCCGTTCTGCAACGCCTGCTTCTCCGGCGAGTACTCGGCGCCCTTGGTGGACCTGGACACGGGGACCCGCTAGGCTGGGCGCGGTGGGGCTGGGCACTGCCGGTTGGGGCCGAATGTTCACCGGCCTCGGGCAGCTCCCACCGTCGCGGAACCGTCCTTTCGCCCGATCACCGAGACTGTGCCCTGGCGGTCGGTCCGCAAGATGTGCGCGCCGGCGCGCTCCAACCTCGCCAGCACCGTCGGGTCGGGGTGTCCGTAGCGGTTGCGCGCGCCGGCGGAGATGAGGGCGTACCGAGGGGCGACGGCATCCAGGAACTCTTGGGAAGTGGATGTGGTGCTCCCGTGGTGGCCCACCTTCAGGACCTCCACCGCGCCGACGCCGTGAAGGTCGGATCGGTTCAGCAGGGCTCGCTCGATGCGATCGTCGGCGTCGCCCATCAGGAGGACGTCGAAGTCGCCCCAGCTTGCGCGCACAACCACCGACCAGTCGTTGGGCGAGCGCGTCCGGCTGGGGGCGCGGTCCCGGTCGTCGCCGGCTTCCGACTCTTCTGGGGTTGGGGCCAGGACGCGAAAGGACACGCCGTCCAAGGTCCACTCGTCTCCCGCTTGCACTCGCCGCCACGGCACGCCCGCGCGGCGGGCCTCTTCCAGCCCATCCATGTGACCGCGCTGGCCGCCTCCAAAGCCGGGCCCTAGCACCGCGCCCACGGGCAAGGCGGCCAGTACCGAGGCGAGTCCTCCTGCATGATCCTCGTCGGGGTGGCTCAGAATGACCGCTTCAAGGCGGCGCACGCCCCGGGCGCGAAGGTATGGGATGACCCGGGTCAGCCCAGCGTCGGCGTCGCCGAAGCGGGGGCCGGCGTCCACCAGCGTCCACCGTCCTGCCGGGGTGCGAACGGCGATGGCGTCGCCCTGGCCCACATCGACGGCCACCACCTCCATGCGACCTCTCCCGGCGAGGGACAAGGCCGTCTGGCCCAGCCAGAGGACGGCCCACGCCGCGCAGATGGCGGCGACGATCCGTACCCAGGGCCGTCGGCGCCAGGGCGCACGCCAGAACACCAGGGGCAGGAGCCCGCCGAGGGTGAGCAGGGCAGCTTCCTGGGGCGTCGCCGTCCAGGTGGCGCCTGGTATCTCGCCCAGTGCCGACGCCACCGTCACGACGGCGTAGAGCAGTCCCTCGGAACCGGCCCCGGCGACGGCTGCTCCCGGGATGCTCAGGACGTCCATGAGGATCGTCAGGATGACGCCCGGAACCGCCGCGGCCACCAGCGGCGTGAGCAAGATCGACGACGGCAGCGAGAGCAGGGGGATCTGTCCGAAGTGGTAGGCGAGGACGGGGGCGGTGAAGACCGAGGCGCCGATGCCGGCCGCCACGGGGGGCACGATCCACCGTCGGCCACGATGGGCGGGCCAGACCGAGGCGATCCACTTGGAGAGGACGAGGATGCCGGCGGTGCCCGCCACGGTGAGCTGAAAGCCGGCTCCCGACGTCACCGAGGGGCGCAAGACCGAGATTAGCAGCATGGAGAGGCCCAAGCCGCCCAGCGCTTGCGCCGGCGTTCGGCGGATCCTGCCCACGACGAAGGCGGTGGTCATCCAGGCTGCGCGGGTCGCCGAGGTGGGCGCCCCGATGAGGAGGACGTAGCACCAGACGCCGACGGCCGTCGCCGCCGCGCGGCTCCTGGGCGGCCTGCCCGCCGCGGACAGGACGCCTCCCAGCAACGCCGCCACGACGCCCACGTGGAAGCCGGAGATCGACAGAAGGTGCGCGCTCCCCGAACGCGCGAAGGCGTCCCACAGCTCTTGCGGGATGCCCTCCCGCTCCGCAAGCACCAGCGCCGATGCCACGCCGGCCTGCGCACCGAGCCGGTTGTCGAGAGCGGCCGAGGCCCGCTGGCGGAGGGCGGACGCAGCGCGGTGGCGCCAGGGAACTTCGCCTTCGGCCGCACGGACCGACGACGCGCTGAGGTAGATCGACTTCGTGCCGTTTGCCCGCCGAGTGGCGAACCACCTGCCCTCCACGGCCACGAACTCGCCCTCTGGAGGTGCGAATTCGGCCTCCGGGGGTGCGCTCGCCGCTCGGGAGTAGACCCGCGCTGGTTCCCTGCACTCGCTTCCGGCGCCCGACACCACCCGGAAGGTGGACGCGCCTGTCGCACTGGATCGAAGAAAGTAGCCTTCGGCTGCCGCGCGCGCGCCGTCGGCGACCTCGCGGGTGCAGCGCTGGCGCGCCCGGGCGTCGGCCAAGGCCCAGGCGACTCCGGCAGCAAAGGCGAGCGTCAGCGAAAGAGCCGGCGATCGGGGACCGCGCAATAGCAGGATGAGAAGCGGTGCGGCCAACAGCGGCCACAGTGCGGGGCCGACCCCGACGGCCGTGGAGGATGCCGCGCCCGCGGCGAAGCCCACGGCGACCCGGAGAACCGGCGGCGCTCCCGTCACTCCAAAGGCTTGGCCTTGTGCAAGGATTGAGTCTGTCTGTCCATCTTGTCACCAACGCTGAGGAGGCCGCAGATGATTCCGATGACGAAGAAGTTCGTGGGGTGGACGAAGATGGTGGCGGCACCCAGGCCGTACAGGGCGAAACAAATCGTCCAAACCAAACTTACGGTCTTGGCAAGGGAGGTGGGCGGCCACGGACACCTTGCGAACGCTGACGCGAAGAACAACAAGAAGGTCACAAACGGCAGTATGCCAGCCTCTCCAAGAAACATCAGGTACTGCATGTGAACGCCACACGGGATACGATGGGGGTGCACCCAGCAGGTGTGGGGCGTGCCCTCCATTTCAACTAGGGTGTCGATCCCATTGCCAACGATTGGCGACTCCCTGATCAGGGCGAGTCCATACCCCCACAGTTCCGGCCGGTTGGTTTGCCAGTAGGCCAAACGTCCCGTCGAATACTGAAACAGGAACGAATCCGACGCTGCCACGATCGTCCACGTAATCAACGCAAGGACGGCGAGCCCGATCAAGCTCGGCAAGACGGCGGCAGCTGCACCGTGTCTCTTGACGCTGTGGACAACGTGCAAGATCGTAACGACGATCAGCAGCAACATTCCGGTTCGCGAAGCAGTAAGCACAATCGCTGGCACGGCCACGCATATCGCAGAGATCGACAGTGCGGACTTGCCCCGCCAAGTGATCAGCGCACTAGCCAACGACAAGGTCAAGCAGGCGATCACAGCGCTGTGGTTCGGTCCTGAAAGGGTCCCTGAGACGCGTCCCATGGCGATGCCGTAGGTCGTGCCATAGTACCACACAAGTGCGGGCGTTAGGAGCATGAAGAGGCAAACCACGATGAGGATCGCCAGCAAGCCCTGCAGGAACCGGTCCAATCCGATTCTCCCGGCCACTTGGGCAAACCCGGCAGCTGCAACCGCAACGATCAGCATCCCCAGCAGCCTATATTTCTGGTTTGCCACCAAGGTGAAATCGGGATCGATAGCCGTCGACACGGCCGTTCCAATGATGTTGTGCAGGGCAATCGTCGCCAAGAAGAAGAACCCAGGCGCACCCAGGGCACGCATTATGGGGAAGCGCAGGGTGACCGCAACAGCGACGCATATTGCGGCAAGTATCCTTGTAGTGCCGGGGACGCCAGTCCTGCCCGGCCCCACAGGACTTAAGATCGATATGAGACCGGGCAAGTTGATCAGCGCTCCGAAGGCGAAGACCCAGAACCCCACGAAGGCAATGGTCCTCGTCTCTGGCCACTTCAGGCGTGGGAAAGGCATGGGACGGGGCACCTGTGGGCCGTGCGCTGAATCGGCGCCCGTGAGCCGGGTCATGTCACGGCTTCTCCGGCGAAGGTCGCACCGGTGGTGCTCACCAAGCGCGCCTTCACGTAGCTTCCCACGCTCGTGTTGGCGCTTGGCAGGACGACGGCCTTGTTTCTGCGGGTGCGCCCCAGCACGGTACCCGGACGGCGGCCCTCCCTCTCCAGCAGCAGGTCCTCCACTCGGCCCACTTCGCTGCGGTTGATCTCGCCCTGAACCTCCCGCGTGAGGGTGATCAGCCGCTCCAGCCGGTCCTGGCCAACATCGGCGTCGACGAACTGGTCCTTGGGCAGCCGGGTCGCCGGCGTTCCCGCCCGGGGGCTGTACTTGTACGTGAAGGCGTCGTCGAACCTGACGGCTTGCAGCAGGTCGAGGGTTTCCTGGAACTCGTCCTCCGTCTCGCCGGGGAACGCCGCGATCACGTCGGTGGAGAGCGCGATCTCCGGGACGCCCTTGCGAACCTGCTCGACGATCTGCATGAAGGACTCGGCGGTGTAGCGACGCACCATGCGCTTCAGGGTGCGGTTGCTGCCCGACTGGACGGGCAGATGAAGCTGCTCGCACACCGCCTCCTCTTCGGCCATGACCTCCACCATCTCCTCGGTCACGTCGCAGGGATGGGGCGAAGTGAAGCGGACGCGACGCACGCCCGGCACGCGAGCCACCGACCGCAGGAGGCGTGCGAAGGACCAGTCGCCGTGGCTGTACGAGTTCACGGTCTGGCCTAGTAGCGTGACCTCGGTGGTGCCAGTGGCGGCGATGCGGCGGACTTCCGCCAGCACGGCCTCGGGCTCGCGGTTCTTCTCCGACCCGCGCACGTATGGGACGATGCAGAAGGTGCAGCGGTGATTGCAGCCTCGCTGGATCGGCACCCACGCCGTTGCGGCGGAGCGCCGGCGCTGCTCCAGACCCTGGTAGTTCTCGTCGAGGGAGAGGTCAAGGACCGACAGGCGCTTGGTGGACGGCCGGATCTTGCGGAGCGCGGCGCCCAGGCCTCGGTAGCCGTCGGGTCCCATGACCAAGTCCACCTGCGGCGCCGCCTCCAGCAGGTCGTCCCCCAAGCGCTGCGCCATGCAGCCCGTTACGCCCAGTACCATCCCCGGGTGCCGGCGCTTCAGGCCGCCCAGTTGGCCGACGCGACCCAACACCCTCCTCTCGGCGTGTTCGCGGATCGCGCAGGTGTTGACCAGCACCACGTCGGCCGACTCCGGCGAATCTACGATCTCGTAGCCGTCGGCTTCGAGGACGCCCTCCATGAGCTCCCCGTCGGAGATGTTCATCTGGCAGCCGTAGGTCTCCACGTACGCCCGGCCGCGACGGCCGAGCGGTCCGCTGCTTCCGTCCTTCAGCGGCTCCCGGGCCCCGTGCGCCCCGCGCCCCCCGTTCTGCTGGCTTTCCATGGAATCAAATCAGCGTTGGGTTCGGGGTCTCGTCAATGCGCGGCCGCGTAGCCGGGTCTGGGCGGAGGCGACGCGGGCGCGGCGGCGGCTCGCCGGTCAGCATTCGAGCTCGACGGCGTTGCCGCTCGGGGTCAGGCGGCCCTGGTGCAGCACCGACGGTCGGGGCGGGGCCGCGGCGAGCACCTTCACCCGCAGGTAGTCTCCGGTCAGCGCCGTTCCGCCCCTTCCTTCCAAGACGACCTCCGTCGGGCCGCCGCCGCGGGTTCGAGCGTACCGGGCACCCTTCTCCTCCGCCAGAGCCCGGAGCTCGCCGCCGCGCTCCTTGGACACGCGGTTGGGAACCCGTTGCGGGAGTTCGGCCGCAACCGTGCCGTCGCGGGCCGACCAGGGGAAGACATGGAGGTAGGTGAACGGCAACTCTTCCACCAGCGCCAGGGTGTCGGCGTGGTCGGCGCGGGTCTCGCCGGGGAAGCCGGTGATCACGTCCGCGCCCAGCCCTAGGGGCGACACGGCCTCGGCGATCCTGAAGGCGGCGCGACGGTAGTCCTCTCGGGTGTGCCACCGACGCATCGCTCGGAGCACCGGGTCTGCGCCGCTCTGGAGAGGCATGTGCAGGTGCGGCGCCAAGCGTCCTTCGGACTCGGCCAGGAGGCGGATCATTCCGTCGTCGATCTCGGTGGCCTCGATGCTGCCCAGGCGAAACCGAGGGCCCGGCACCTCGTCCAGCAACCGCCTCGTCAGGGCCGTCAGGTTGGTGCGGGGCTCCAGGTCCCGTCCGTAGTGGCCGATGTGGACGCCCGTGACCACCAGCTCGGGATGGCTGCGGGCCAGCATCCGGGCCTCCTTCACGACCTCGGCCGGTGCGCGGCTGCGGCTTCGCCCTCTCGCCAAGCGAGTCGCGCAGAAGGAACAACGGCGGTCGCAGCCGTCCTGGACCTTGAGCCAGCTACGAGTGGCTCCGGCGCGCCGGCGCAGGATCGACGCGCCGACGCTCTCCCAGCGGACCCGGTCCAGAGGGACGCGGGCACCCAGCTGCAGCAGGCGCGGTGGTCGAGGCCTGGCCCGGGCCGTGGCGTCCAGCACCTGGGCCGGGTCGTGGCCCTCCACCACCTCCGCCACCTCCGGCATGGCCCGGTAAGCCGCCCCCTGGAGCACCGCCGAGCACCCCGCGACCACCACCGGCGCGCCCGGGTTGCGGCGCGCGAACCGGCGGACGAAGCGGCGGGCGTCGGCATCGGCCCGGTTGGTGACCGTGCACGTGTTCACCACGCAGAGGTCGGCCCCATCCAGGTCGGCTGACTCGGTGGCGCCGGCCCTGGTCTCCAGCAGCTGGCGCATCCGCTCCGTGTCGTACTGGTTCGTCTTGCAGCCGAACGTCTTGTAGTGAACCCTCATGGCGGCTCGTCCCAGTCCTTGGGGAAGGCGCGTCCGACTAGAAGCGCGAGATGCCGACGGTGACGGTCGCGCGCCAGAAGCGCTCCACCAGGGGTGCGCTGGACCGGTTCGCCCGCTCGGCGCCCACGTCGATCCAGCCGAAGCGCACGCCGTCGGCCTGGTCCAGGTTCACCCCCAATCCACCGGACCAGACGGCTTCCACCGGGTCGTCGGAACCGAAGCGGAACGGCAGAGCCAAGCGGCGGTACCCGAAGCGCAGAGGGAAGCTCCGCCGCTCCTGCTGGACAGCCTGCCATTCAAGTCCTGCGCCCCAGCTGATCTTCCCGGATGCGGTGCTGCCGTCTTCGAACCCGGCGGCCTGCGACCAGTCCTGATAGACCACGGAGGCGTTGAGGTGGAGGCGCGGCGTGAGTCGGCCCGTGGCGCCGGCGAGGAAGCGCATGGGGACGGCGTAGGCCAGGACCCCTCCCTCCGTGTCTTCCCGGGGCGTGGCTTTCAGCTCTCCCGACCACTCCACGGCGCCGGAGACATGGATCAGCCGGTGCGGATCGGCACCGAAGCCGACGGAGACGGTCGGGCCGCTGTAGCTCCACGATCCCGTCCTACCGAAGGACTCGGCCCCGCCGCCCACCGCCAGCGAGTCGAGGGTGCGGTCGAAGGTGCGGTCCAGCCGTCCCAGGTAGACGCCCGCCGACGCGCCGACCGCGAGACGACCTCCGATCCGCTGCGCCCACCCGATCCGGATTACCGACGTTCCGCCGTTGCTCTCGAAGCGGTCGGAAGCATCCACCTCCTCGCCCTGCAGGACGATCTTGCGGGGCACTTCGCCCACCCAGCGCTGCTCCATGTAGCCCGCCAGCGCCAGGGTCACCACCCCCCGCACCGCTCCGACAGGGTAGGCGACGCCCACGAGGGGGAAGCGGGTCGTGTTGGTCGCTCCGGCTTGCTCGCCCAGCTCGAACTCGCCCCACGCCGGCTGCATCGACACGCTGACCGTCGGGAAGGCCAGTCTGGCGGACGCGGACGGGTCGGAGGCGGACACCTCCACGCCGGCCAAGCCGATGCCCAGGTTGCCCACCGTCGCGGCGCGGCTTCCCACGGCTCCCACCGGAACCCCCAGGGCGCGGAACCCCAGCAAGGACTGGGCGGACGCGGGCGGCGAGAGGCCCGCCAGCGCAGCAAGAAGCACCAGGAGGCGAACCGTGCTTGACGGGCTCGTCTTCATCCTGCGTCCTCGGGCGAGAAGCTGAGAATCAGACGAAGGCGGGGCGGCGACGGGGACCCGGGTCCATCGAACGTCGCGTACTCCAGGGAGACGGGCTCGAATGTGGAGAGGAGCGCCACCGTGCTGCTCACTGGGTCGCCGTTCTCCCTCTCTCCCCGAAGGATGTCCCGGACCAAGTTCGTGACGGGCAGCTCCACCTGTTGGCCCGCAGGGGCGCTGAACCACTCGGGCGCGAGGAGCGTTCCGGTCGGGCTGGTCCTCGTCGTCGGTCCCAGGGGGGACTTGGGCAGGACCTCGGGTGCCAGCACCATGCGAAGGTCGGCCCAGAGGGTGTCCGACGGGGCGAAGGCGCGCTCGCTCTCTTGGGAAGTCAGGACGAGGCCAGCGTAGGAGATGTGCTCCTCGTCGATCTCCGCCGGACAGGTCACGACGGCGCAAAGCGTGGGGATGCCGTCGAGCGTTTCGGGCAGCTCCAGCTCCAGCACCGACCGCCATGCCGGCGCGCCGCCGATTCGGAGGCCGGAGGCGGGGGGACCGGGCACCGGATCGTAGATGAAGGTGGTGCCCTCGGTGACGGCCAGGAGCTGAAGCACGGTGTCGGGGTTGATGCTGGGGAGGGCGTCCAGCCAAAGACGGACGGACCGGACCTGGAGTCGGACGCCGCCGGTCCCGGTGGTCAGCCTCACGCCCCGCGCCAAGTCGGTGGAGTCGGCCCACGCCGCGATCTGCGCCGAATCGACGGCGAACTCCACGCTGTCGCTCAAAGAGGGGGTCCAGAGCGCGTTGCCTAGAGCTTCGCCCGCGCCTCCCCCGGGTTCGGACCAGCGGGTCGCGTCGCCGACGGTGTCCACGGCCAGCTCCCAGCCGGCGCTCCGCGGATGCCAGCGCTCGGCGGTGGTGTGAGCCCGCACGTCGACGGGTCCTGCGGCCACGCTGCCGTCGGCGTTGAAGCTCACCACAACGCGTCCGGCGAGGAAGGTGAGCGAGGAATCGGGTCGGGTGGTTCCCGTCGTGTCGGTTACCGAGGCGTAGCTCGGGTAGCGGCCGAAGCGCGCCAGGGTGGCGGCGACGAGCCCTTCGCCGGGCGACTCGCCGCCGTACTCTCGGGCGACGAATCCACCGCCCAGGTCCGACGCGCGTCCGTAGCCGCCGAAGACCCTGGCGCTCTTGCCGAAATCCTCGAAGGGCAGCGTCACCTCCACCGTCAGGCCCGGGGGAACCAAGTCGTCCTGGGTGGCTGTGGGGAGTTGCTCCTGGCAGGCGGCGGCCCAGAGAAGGGACGCGACGGCTAGTGCCGCGGCAGGGGCTTGAAGACTACTCATCGTCCCCGGTCGCGGGCGTCCGGCGAGCCGACTCCGGGCCCGCCTTGCTCCGGGCGAGCACCTCCGGGCCGAACGACGCCGGGAGGAGCTCCCGGAGCAACCAGCGCTTCCTGTCCCGCCCTGCGACACCATGCACCTCCAGTCGATCTCCGAACTCGACCAGGACTTGGCGGCACGCCCCGCAGGGCGCAACCGCGCGATCCCCTTCCGTTGCCACCACCAGCCGTCGAAAGCGCCGCTGGCCGCTGGCCACGGCCGACGCCAGGGCCGTCCGCTCGGCGCAGATCGTCAGACCGTACGACGCGTTCTCCACGTTGCATCCCGTGAACACCTCTCCCGAGTCGGCTTCCAGGGCCGCGCCCACGCGAAAACCGGAGTAGGGCGCGTAGGCGAAGCGCATCGCTTGGAAGGCAAGCTTGGTCAGGCGTTCCACTGGGCGACGCTCCCTCAGGACTCCACCTCGATCCTCCTCAGGACTCCACCTCGATCCTCGGCAACCTGGGCGAGAGCCCCGTCAGGATTTCGTACGCCAGGGTCCCCGCCTGTTCCGCCACGTCGTCCAGGGGCAACGCGGCTCCCCCGGCCGAACCTATGAAGGTAACCGCATCGCCCACTGAGGGGCCGCGTCTGGGGTCGCTGCTCTTGAGGCGCAGCACCGTCGTGTCCATGGAGAGGCGTCCTACGATCGGCACGAGTCGTCCGCCCGCGATCGCAGCACCACGGTTGCCCAGGGCGATGGGAAGTCCGTCTCCGTAGCCGATCGCCACGGTTGCCCAGCGCTCGCAACGCCGGGCTTGGTACTCTGCACCGTAGCCCACTGTGGTTCCCGGCAGCACGTTGCGCAGCAGTGCAATCCGGGCCCGCACGACTGCCGCCGACTCCGGAGGGGCTCCCTCGCCACCGGCCCGTCCCCCGTAGAGGTAGATCCCCGGGCGGGCCGCGTTGGCCACTCGCGACCGCAGGCGGAAGCACCCGGCGCTGTTGGCGAAGTGGACCAGCGCGTCGGGGCGGATCCCCTCCACGCCGCGAACGAACCCCTCGAAGCGCTCCACCTGTTGTCGGGCGGCGGCAAGGTCGGGCTCGTCGGCGCTGTGGAGGTGGGTGAAGACGCCGAAGAGGCGAAGGGCGCCGGAAGCCACGGCCGTCTGGACCGCGGGCCACCAACCCTCCATCGCGCCCGACAGCGGGAAGCCCGAGCGTCCCATCCCCGTGTCTACTTCGACCTGGAAAGCCGCCCGACGAGGCACTTGGCCCGACTCGGCGAGCTCCCGCAGCACGGCCAGCGTGTCCAGGTTGGAGATCGACGGCACGAGGCCAAGACCCAGTGCTCGGGCAAGGCTGTCGGGCGGCAGGGGGGCGTAGACCATGATCGGAAGCCGCACGTCGGCCCGTCGCAGGGCCGCGCCCTCCTCCACGGTGGCTACGCCGAAGCCGAACGGTTGCTCGGCTTGGAGTGCCGTCGCGACTCGTTCCGCCCCCAGGCCGTAGCCGTCCGCCTTCACCATTGGGACCAGCTTCGCGTGCGTCCCCACGGTGTCGCGGATCCTGCGGAAGTTGCGGCGGAGGGCACCGGTGTCGACCTCGACCCACGCCCGCTCCCGAGGAAAGTCGTGCTGGATTCGTCCCATGGGGTCAGTAGTGGGGCCAGTAGTGGGATCAGCAGCGGGATCAGTAGCCGGCGGTCTTGTCGACCACGTTCTGGAGCGGCCGACCTTCGGCGAAGCGCGTCAGGTTCTCGACGATCAACTCGGTCTCGCGTTCCCAGAACCGTCGTGTGGTGGCGGAAACGTGGGGCGTGGCCAGGACCTTCGGGTGGGCGTAGAAGGGGTGGCCCGGGGGCAGGGGTTCGGTGGCGTAGACGTCCAGCCCGGCGCCTCGGAGAGGTCCGTGGTCCAGGGCGTCGAGCAACGCCGCCTCGTCGAGAACCTTCCCGCGGGCGACGTTGACTAGGACCGAGCCCGGCTTCATCTCGAAGAGGCGCCGTCTGCTGATCATGCCCCGTGTGTCGTCGGTCTCGGGGACGGCCAGCACCACATAGTCCGACTCTCGCAGGATGCGCGCCAGCCCCTCGTCGCCCGTCGCGATCTCGTGGGCCAGCGAGGTCTCGTGGGCTGTTGCGACCTCGTGGGTCACCGCGGTCTCATGGGCCGTCGCGCAGTCGAAGGAAGGGGCGTCCCCAGGGCGGGATCGGCGCCGCAACGCCAGCACCCGGCTCCCCATGCACGCCGCCCTGCGGGCCAACTCCTTGCCGATCCCACCGAAGCCCACCACGCCCACCGTCGATGCGCCCAGCTCGGCGACCGGCGCGTCCGCCGCCCAGTACTCCTCGGCGCTCCACCAGCCCTCCCGCTGGGCCCGCACCGCCACGTCCAGCCCCCGGGCAAAGTAGAGGAGCATCGCCAAGACGGTCTCGGCGATCGGCGGGCCGTGGATGCCCGCGGAGTTGGTGAACAGGAGATCGCGGGCGAGCATCGCCGGTCCCAGGGAAGAGCCCACGCCGGCCGCGCCCGAGTGCACCCACTCCAGCCGCTTCCCGGCTTTCAGGACCTGGGCGGGGATGCCGTAGCCCATGTAGACGCGGGCGTCGGTCACGGCCTCGATCAGCTCGGGGGCCGCCCGCGCCACGCCGTCGCCGGAGCCGTCCGCCTCGGTCTCCATGAAGGCGACCGTCCAGTCGGTGGGGGCCGCTTCCCGAATCCGCGCCTTGGCCCACTGCGGGAGGGACCAGATGGGACGGCGGTCGCGCAGATCGACCACGAGATGGGGCACGGGGCTACGCCTCGGGGAGCACCGTCACGGCCGCGGGCCGGCCACCACCTTCACGGCACCAGGCGGTTGATCGTGCGAGGGAACGGCACCAGTTCGCGGATGTGGTGCCGTCCCGCGATCCACCCCACGGTGCGCTCCACGCCTAGGCCGAAGCCGGAGTGGGGGAAGGTGCCGTAGCGTCGCAGGTCCAGGTACCAATCGTAAGCGTCCTCCGGCAGCTCCTCCTCGCGGATTCGCGCAAGGAGCCGGTCGTGGTCGTCTTCCCGCTGGCTGCCGCCGACGATCTCCCCGCAGCCCTCCGGCGCCAGCAGGTCGTTGCAGAGGACAGTGCGGGGATCGGCCGGGTTCTCCTTCATGTAGAATGCCTTGGCCCGCTTGGGGTAGTCGTGGACGAAGACGGGCCGGTCGAACCAGCCCGAGATCGTGGTCTCCTCGACGACGCCCAGGTCCCGTCCCCATTCGAATTCGTGGCCTTCGGCGACGAGACGCTCGACGGCTTCGGTGTAGCTCAGCCTCGGGAACGGCGGCACGACGGCTTGAAGGCGGGACAGGTCGCGGCCGAGCCGCTGGAGCTCGTCGGCGCACCGTTCGAGCGCCTTGGCCACCACATGGCAGATCAGCGCCTCCTGGAGGGCCATGTTGTCGTTGGAGTCGGCAAACGCCACCTCGGGCTCCACCATCCAGAACTCGGCCAAGTGGCGGCGGGTCTTGGACTTCTCGGCGCGAAAGGTCGGGCCGAAGCAGTACACCTTCCCGAACGCGGGGCACGCGCACTCGGCGTAGAGTTGGCCAGTCTGGGCCAGGAAGGCGCGCTGGCCGAAGTAGTCGGTCTCGAAGAGGGTCCCGGCGGACTCGCCGATGGCGCCGGTGAGGATTGGCGCGTCCACGCGGACGAACTCCTGTTCGTACAGAAACTCGTGGATGGCGTGCTCGACCTCGGCGCGAACCTTCAGCCCGGCGCGCTGCAGGCTGGAGCGGAGCCAGAGGTGGCGGTGGTCCAGCAGGAACTCGGGACCGTGCTCCTTGGGCTGGATCGGGTAGTCGGCGGCGGCACCCACCAGCTCGGCGGCGGAAACGCCCAGCTCGTGGCCCCCGGGCGAGCGGGCGTCGTCCCGGACTTGGCCCGACAGGACGACGCTGCTTTCCTGGGAGAGCGAAGTCGCCAGCACCCACGTCTCGGGGCTCACGCGAGACTTGACGACGACGCACTGCACCAGGCCCGTGCCGTCCCGCAGGACCACGAAGGCGACCTTGCCGTGCACGCGGAGCGTCTCCACCCACCCCGAGACGGCCACCGTGTCCCCCACTCGACCCGGCAGGTCGCGCACGCGAGCGGACGGCACGGCGGTGGACGGGGACGGTGAACTCACAGGCGCGACAGACGAGGACGGCAGACGCTCAGGTGGGGCGGACGGGGACGGCGGACGCGCAGGTGCAACGGACGGGGTGTCGTCGCTTCGGTGTGAAGTCGTTTTGGGGTGGGGTCATGTAGAGTTGCTGGTCACCTTGGCGATCAGCTCGTCGCCCGTCTCGCACTCCACCACCAGCCGGCCCACTCGCGCCAGCCGTGACCGGTCCGTCACGCCGGCAAGCACCTTCGTCAGCCGCTCAGCCGCATCGGCGCCGAACTTCCACCTAGCTGTGTCGACATACGCCTGACGCAGCCCCTGGGCCTCGCCGAGCTTCTTGCCTCGGGCTTCCCCGAGTTCCTGGCCCCGCGCCTCCCCGCGCGCTAGGGCATGCTTCTCGACTGCCGAGATATGGTTCCCGTACACCTTGCCCGCCTCCTTCAGCGTGTCCAACTGTTCGATGATCTCCGCCGGCGCCCCCCAATCTATCAGCTGAAGCCGAAGCCACGCGACCCACGCCGCCCGCAACTCCGGCGTGTCCAGCAGCTTGTCCAGCACCGCCAGCGCCTGTGCGACCCGCTCCGGGTCCGGCTCGGCGCGCAGCGCCAGACCGGCCCGCACGCGCCCCACCTTCCGCAGGTCGAGAGACGCTACCTTCGCCGCCTCCGCCTCCTCGTCCAGCAGCACTACCCGCTGGCCGTAGATGAACGGCCTCAGCTCCTCCGGCACGAGCTTCTCCAACTCGCACGCCTTGCTCAACGCCGCCTTCCACCGGCCCTCGAAGCTCTTCACCACCACGAACAGCACCGCGCTCTCCTCCCCCTCGGCCCCGGCGCCCCGGCCCTCCGTCAGGCTCTGGTAGCACAGCGCCGTCTCGAGCAGTGCGCGGGTCGCCATCGTCTTGTCCGCCGTCGACTGGAACTCGAAGAGGACGACGAGCCAGAGCGGACGGCTGCGGAACCGCACCCTCCACGCCATGTCGACAAGGCGGACGGTCTCGCTCTCGGCGTCCACGAACTCGGTGGGCATCTGTTCGAGGGTGTCGAAGTCGAGGTCGTCGATCCAGGTGCCGCCGACGGACGGGCCGACGAACTCGACGACGACCTCCTCCACGACTTCTGCGAACGAGTAGAACTGCTTGTACACGCGGTCCTTCTCGCCGTGCTTGGGCTGGTGGTCGGATTGCTTCGGCTGGTCGGACATGGGCGGCCTCCATTCCTCTCCCGAGTGGGGTTCGTTGCTGCGTCCAGAGTGGACGCTGGAGGCTCCGTCCGGGAAGAATCCAGTGCGGCGGGCGGGGTGGTCCCCGACAAGGTGGATCCGCAGAATGGCGTTTGGATGGATGGATGGGCGTGGCGTGGCACCGGCCTACGACGGCCGCCGGAAGACCGGCGTCAGCCGACTCCGAAGAGCTTGGCGCGGTCTCCGTAGCGACGGTCCAGCAGGAGGCGCAGGATGGCGTTGTCGGCGGCGGCCAAGTCGGGGTCGGCGGCCACCAGGCGGCGGGCGCGCTCCTGGGCGGGGGCGATGAGGTCCTGGTGTCGGAGCACATCGGCGAAGCGGAAGGCGGGAGCGTGGCCGTGCTGTTGGGAGCCGAGCACATCTCCCTGGCCGCGCAGCCGCAGGTCCTCGCGGGCGATCTCGAAGCCGTCGCTGGTGCGGGCCAGCACATCCAACCGTTCTCCTGCTTCGACGCCCTCCCCGCCGATCATCACGAAGAACCCCGCTTCCTTTCCCCGTCCGACCCGTCCCCGCAGTTGGTGGAGCTGGGAGAGGCCGAACCGCTCTGCGTTCTCTACCACCATTACCGACGCGTTGGGCACATCGATCCCCACCTCGATCACCGTCGTCGCCACTAGCACATCGATCTCCCTCCGCTGGAAACGGCGCATGATCTCGTCCTTCTTCTCGGCGGGAACGCGCCCGTGGAGCAACGCTGTCCGGTGGTCGGCGAACTCGTTCTGCGCCAAGTGCGCGAACTCGGCTTCGGCGGCTCGGAAGTCGGCGTCCTCCGATTCCTCGATCATGGGATAGACCAAGTACGCTTGGCGGCCCTGGGCCACCCGCCTGCGCACCTCTTCGAGGACGGCCGCCCGCTCGCCGGCAGAGACCACCCGGGTGACGACGGGGCGCCGCCCTGGAGGGAGCTCGTCGATCACGCTCAGGTCCAGGTCGCCATGGAGGACCATCGCCAAGCTGCGGGGGATCGGCGTGGCGGACATGAGGAGCATGTCGGGCTGGGGGTCCCTCTCCGCCAGGGCCATGCGCTGCCGAACGCCGAAGCGGTGCTGCTCGTCCACCACCGCCAACCCCAGCGCGTCGAACTCCACGCCCTCCTGGATGAGCGCGTGGGTGCCGACCACCAGTTGCGCCTCGCCCGACGCCACCCGAGCGCGGGCCGCCTTTCGCCGGCGCCCCGTGGCCGAGCCCACCAGCAGCTCCACGCCCACTGGCAGCCCTCCCAGGAGTTCACGGATGCGGCCGGCGTGCTGCTCCGCCAGGATCCCAGTGGGCGCCATGAGGGCGGCCTGCCGTCCTCCCTCCACTGCCAAGAGCATGGCGAAGAGCGCCACCACCGTCTTGCCCGACCCCACATCGCCCTGAAGCATCCGGTTCATCCGCCTGGACGAGGTCATGTCCCGGTAGATCTGCCGCAGGACGCGGGCTTGGGCGTCCGTGAGAGCGAAGGGCAGCGCGTCGTGGAGGGGCTTGATCAGCGCGTTGGTGCGCACCAGGGCGATCCCCGGCCGCTCCCTCGCCGCACGGTGGCGGAGGCGTGCTTGGAGGATTTGGAGGAGGAAGAGCTCGTCGAAGGCCAGTCTGCGGAGCGCTTCGTCCTTCTGCGCCATGGAAGTGGGCCGGTGGAGAGCCCGAAGCGCGTCGGCCAGCGCCGGCAGCCCCAGGGCGTGGCGGGCGTCTGGGGAGAGGGGGTCTTCCTTGGCGACCTGCTTGAGGAGCGATTCCAGGTTTCGGCCGATCGCACGGCGGAAGAACCATTGGGGAAGCTCTTCGGAGGCGGGGTAGACGACGAAGATCGTGCCCTGGGGGTGGGGCGCCTTCGGGGTGGCGGAAGGGTCGGAAGGGCGGGAAGGGTTGGACGGGCGGGCAGCGTCGAGAGGGCGGGCAGCGTCGGACGGGCGCGGGCTGCTCCGGGAGAGCAGGACATGCTCGCGGGGCTGGATCTGGCGGCCGTGGAAGAAGCGAACGGGGCCGGTGACCAGGATCCGGTCGCCCACTCGGAGGGTGCGGTCCACCCAGGGCTGGCCGGGCCAAGCGCAGGTGACGATCCCCGTGTCGTCGCGTACCACCGCCTGGAAGATGCGGAGGCCGGAACGAGTAGGGAGGACGCCCTTGCTGCGCACCTCGCCGGCCACCGTCACGTCGTTTCCCACCTCCGCTAGGGCGATGGGCGTGATCGTGGAGGCGTCGTCGTAGCGACGGGGGGCGTGGTAGAGGAGATCGCGGGCGGTGAGAATCTTCATCCGGGCCAGGGCGTCCGTCCGCCTGGGCCCGACCCCCTTGAGGAACTGGACCGGCATGTCCAGGCGCGAGAGCGGCTGCGGGCCGCCGCCCTGGCTCACGGCTCGGCCAGCACTCCCTGGACGAACTCGTCCGGATCGAAGGGCTCCAGGTCGCCGAGCGCTTCCCCCGTCCCCACCAGCTTGACGGGCACCTTGAACTGCTCCGTCAGGGCCACCACGATCCCGCCTCGCGCGGTGGAGTCCATCTTGGCCAGGACGACTCCCGTGGGCGTCACGTACTTGGAGAACTCCCGGAGCTGGACCAAGCCGTTCTGGCCCACCGTGGCGTCGAGGACCAGGAGGGTCTCGTGGGGCGCGCCCTCGTGCTGACGGCGGACGACCCGCTCCACCTTGGCCAGCTGGTCCATGAGGCCGCCGTGGGTGTGGAGCCTGCCGGCGGTGTCCACCACCACCACGTCGGCGCGTCGGGCGCGAGCGGCGGCCAGGGCATCGAACGCCACCGCCGCCGGGTCTGCCCCGGCCTGCCCCGCCACGAACTCGGCTCCCGCCCGTTCCGCCCACTGGGCCAACTGCTCCACTGCGGCTGCTCGGTAGGTGTCCGCCGCCGCCACGATCACCCGCGCACCGCCCGAGACGAGCCGGTGAGCCACCTTGCCGACGGTGGTGGTCTTGCCCACGCCGTTGACGCCGGCCACCAAGTAGACCGTCGGGGGCGTGGCGGCCGTCGCCAAGTCGAACGCAGCACTGGGAGTGGCGGCGGTGCCGGGAGGGGCGGTGACACTGGGAGCGGAAGCGGCGCCAGCGAAGACTTCTCGTATCTGGGCGGCGAGGATCTTGCGGACGCCGGCTTGGTCCCGCACTCCGTCTCGCTTTGCGGCGGCCTGCACCGCCGAGACGAACCGCTCGCTGGCGGCCACGCCGAAGTCGGCCTCGATCAGCCGTTCCTCCAGCTCGTCCAAGAGCGCGGCGTCGATCCGTCGGAAGGCGGAGGGCACGATCCGGCCCAGCGTCCGCTTCCACACGGAGGTGCCGGAGCGGCCGGAGGCACCGGAGCGGCCAGAGTCGTCCTTGGTGCGCCGACGAAATCGCATGAGGGCAGCGGCTAGCGCAATCCGGCCCGCCGCCGCCCGGTCCACTCGCAACAGAGCGCCGACAGGACGACGAGATACGGCCACGGATAGGTGCGGAGGGGGCGGCTGCGGCGCCCGTCCACCCGTCCACGGTCGGGGGCGACGGTCAGCTCGGACGGGTTCACGGCTCGGCGCATCATGTCGCCCGAGTACGGCTCCACCTCGAAGACCCCGGAGGACGTGTCGGCGGGCTGGAGAGCGTCGGCTGCGGGGGCCTCCCGGAAGACGGCTTCCGCTTGGAAGCGGTATGGCCCCGGCGGCAACGGCGGGGTGACGAATGCGCCGGACGAGGGCACCGACACCGTGGAGTCCAGGACGACCGCGCCTGCCGAATCGGCGACGATCAGACGGAGTTCTGCGCCCTCGTGTCCCCGTGCCGTCCATGGAATGGGCGCGGCCAGGGCGTGGACGGCGACGGCGGGGCGAACGCCTGCTCCGCCGACGGGGGCTTGGCCGGAGATCATCCAGCCGGCCACCGCTGCCCAGAGGCGACGGTACCGCTCCACCGGCTCGCCGTCGCGGAACGCCCACCTCCAGAACCCCCGGGCCAGCGCCACCGCGGTCCGGCGTTCGCCCTCCTGGCGCAACAGCAGCGCTGGCCGGGGCTCCCCCGCTCCGCCTCGGCGGACCTCCAGCGCCACGCTGCCGCTCGACACCCCCCTCCTGCCCTGGGCCACGCTGCCGCCCAACACCACACTCCCGCCCTGGGCCAGGAGCGGCATGACTCCGGTCAGGGGCGGAAGGCGCTCGAAGGCGAACCCTCCCAGTTCGGCGGCGATCGGTGACGCCGGAAGCCCGCTCACGTACCACTCGCCCTGCTGGGGGTCGCCCGCCGCCACGCCGCCCGCCGCCGCTCCGGAGCCGTCCGCGGGGAAGACGACGACTCCTCGTGCGCGGGAGGCGGCCCGGCCCAGGAACTCCTGGGCGGCGCCGTCCACGCCCATCGCCACCACGACCTCGGCGCGCCCCAGCAGCCGGGCCAGTGCCGTTTCGTCCACCGGGCCGGGAGGCGAGGCTGCACCGTCGGAGGTCATGAGCTGAAAGCGGCCAGGACCCGTGCGCAGGTAGCCCTGCGCGGCGAGGCCGGTGGCCTGGGCGAGCACGGGCAGAAGGAAGCGCGGCTCCCACCCCGGCGCGAACGACACGAGCACGGCGCCCGGCTCCTCGGCTCCCACCTTCACGATCCTGATCCGCCGGTCGTCCAGGGGGAAGGCGTCTTCGTGCTGCAAGCGCGCCTCGACGCGGCGGGGACCGGGCGCGAGCGGCGCCTCGAGGGCAAACTCCACGGTGGAGGTGCCCCCGGCCAGGGGCAGGAGCGCCTCCAAGGTCTGTCGCGGCGAGCCGTCCACCGAGACGACCACCTCCACCGAACGTCCAGCGGAGGCGGAGGACCCGGAGAGCTCGATCCTCCCTTCGACGGGCCGACCCTGCTCCACCGACGCCGGCAGGACGAAGCGACTCAGCCCGAGGTTGGGAGCCGCGACGGCAACGCCCGAGTCCACGGAGAGGCCGACCCCCAGCTGGCGGGCTTGGGCCGCTGCGGCCACCGGATCGGCCACCCTAAGATCGGTCACCAACACGACTTCGCGGGCACCCGCCTCCGCAGCCGTTGCCACCGCTTCCGCCAGCCGCGACCCAGCACCGTCGTCCCCGGCTCGCAGGACCCGCGCGCCCTCCGAAGCCAGTGCCTGGGCGCGCGCCGCCGCCGACTCGCCGACGGGCGTGCCAGTCTCGTCCAGGGCCGCCATCGAGGGGCTCGCGTCCAAGACCGCCCAGCGGGCCGGCGCCGCGCCAAGGGAGCGGGTGGACACCTCCGGGTTCCAGAGGACGGCCGCCACCGCAGCGACGGCCAGCGCCCGCGCCAGCGTCAGCAGGAACCTTCCCCGCACGGCGAACTCGCGGCGGTAGTAGACCCAGCAGCAGAACCCTCCGGCCAGGAGGAGCACGGCCAGGGCCGGGATCAGGGAGAGGGCCAAGGGCAACGCACGGTGGGGAGAGAGCGGCGACGCCGACCGAACGCCGGCGGGGCGGAGGCCGAATCCCGAGGGAGTCGCCTAGAGGTCGTTGGCGTCCTCCGGCGCGGTTCGGTAGCCCTCTAACTTCCCGCTCCCGGAGGCGCTGGGCAACATCGCCAAGCGGATCGCCTTCTGGCGCTCGAACCGCTCCATATCGGTCGCCGGGACCGGGTCGCCCGCGGGAAGGTCGGTCTCCAGAGGATCAATCGCACGGCCGCCCTGATGCATCTCGTAGTGGAGGTGGGGACCTGTGGCCATCCCCGTCATCCCCACGTAGCCGATGATCTCTCCCTGCGCCACCCGAGAGCCGACGGCAGTGCCGGAGGCCCATCGGCTCAGGTGGGCATAGCGGGTGAGGAAGCCGTTGGCGTGGCGGATGTCGATCACTCTCCCGTAGGAGTCGCTCCACCCTCGGCGCGCCACCACGCCGTCGCCGGTGGACTGCACGGGGGTGCCCGAGTCGGCGGCGTAGTCCACTCCCCGATGGGCGCGCCAGCGGCGCAACACCGGATGGAAGCGCGAGTTGGTGAAGCGCGACGAGATGCGCCGGAACTCCAGGGGCTTCTTCAGGAAGGCGCGGCGGACCGATTCCCCGTTCAGGTCGAACCAGCTCGCCTGGGCGTCGCCCTCGGGGTCGAACCAGACGGCGAAGATCGACCTGCCCCGGTTCACCAGCTCGGCCGCCAGCAGCCGCTCGGACTTCATGCTCCCGTCGGGCCGCATCTGCCGCTCGACGACGAAGGCGTAGCGGTCGCCGGGGCGGATCTGGCGCGAGAAGTCGATCTGCCAGCGGAAGACCTGGTCCAGGCCGTGGATCAGCTGCTCCTGATCGCCGGCGCCCATCTGCGAGAGGCGGTCGTTCCGGTTGACGGCCAGCCAGAGGTTGCTGCCCGCCTCGATCTGGCCGGCGGCCGCCAGCGTATCCATGGTGGTCGGCGTGACGACCACCGTCGGCGTCCAGCCGGCTTCCGACCGATCGAGACGCACCGTCCGGTCCGCATCCAGGACCACCTCGAGGGCGTGGGGCCGGGCCGGGTCGTCGCGCCAGCGTCGATGGATCTTGGCACCGGTGCGGAGGCTGCGGGGCTCCGCCACCTCCCGGAACGCCAGAACCAAGCCGTTGCGGTCTTGGCGGTCCAGGCCGAAGTCGGCGAACACGGACGCCAGGGTCGCTCCCCGAGCCAGTCTCCGCTCCTCGGTTCGGTCGGGGGGCCGGGCCTGCACCCTCTCCAGCACCCCCGCATCGGGGACCCCTCCGGCGAGAGCCGCCAGCGTGACCGCACCGAGCCCCACCGCCAGAACCGCGACTGCCGCAACCGCCGCGCCAGCCGCCGTGATCCGCCGGCCCCACAGGGTCTGTGTCGAGAGGTCAGGCATTCGCCCTCCTTATGAAGGTCGGGAGCTCCAGCTCTCCAACCTGTCCCACCTGGAGGGAGTCCGGGCTGCCGATCGTCCCTCCGGCCGGCGGCGGGAAGTTCGGCTGCGCGACGGCACCGCCACCGTTCCCCGACGAGAACGGATGGATCGGCGTGTCGACCGGCCCGCCGCCTTCGAGGGCCGGCTGCGGCAAGCCGACTCCGGCACCCCGGCCCCTGGCGGCGGCGGGCGAGGCCGCGGCGGGGGGAGTCGGGCGCGCGACGGGCTGGGCGACAGCCACGCGGGACGGGGGCGCCACCGGCGTCGGCCGCACCACCGGGGTCTGCCGAGCCGTGGGGCGGAAGCCGGGCCGGATCGTCGCCGGCCGCTCGGCGCGCCTCTGCTCGTCGAAGCCCGTGGCGATGAGCGTCACCCTGACCTCGCCCTCCATCGCCGAGTCTTGGACGGCGCCGAAGATGATCTCGGCGTCGTCGCCAGCCTCTTCCTGGATCATGGTGGAGATCTCGGTCACCTCGTCGATTGCCAGGTCCGAACCGCCTGTGATGTTGATCAGCACCCCCTTGGCCCCCGCTATGGAGACGTTGTCCAGCAACGGCGAGGTGATCGCGTCCTGGGCGGCGCTCACCGCCCGCTTCTCGCCGCGGCCCACGCCGGTGCCCATCAGCGCCGCTCCGCACGACGACATGATCGTCCTCACGTCGGCGAAGTCCACATTGACGTCTCCGCTGACTCGGATCAAGTCGCTGATCCCCTGGGTGGCGTGGAGGAGCACCTCGTCGGCCTTCTTCAGGGCGTCCCGGAACGACGTTCCCTTCCCCACCACCGAGAGGAGGCGGTCGTTGGGCACCACCACCATGGTGTCCACGGTGCGCTTCAGCTCGGCGAGCCCCTGCTCCGCCTGGCGCATCCGCTTCTTGCCCTCGAAGGAGAACGGTCGGCTGACCACGGCGATCGCCAGCGCGCCCAGCTCCCTGGCCATCTCGCCGATCACCGGCGCGGCGCCCGTGCCCGTGCCGCCGCCCATCCCCGCGGTGATGAAGATCAGGTCTGCCCCGTCCAGGAGCTGCCGGACCTCGTCCGCGTCCTCGGCGATCGCCTGGCGTCCTATCCCCGGCCGGGCGCCGGCCCCCAGTCCCCGGGTGAGCCGCTTGCCCAGCTGGATCGTGTGGGGGGCCTTCGACCGCTCGAGTGCCTGGGAGTCGGTGTTGGCCGAGACGAACTCGACCCCCTCCAGGTCCTCGTCGATCATGCGGTTGACCGCGTTGCCGCCCGCCCCGCCGACGCCGATGACTTTCATCAGCGCGCTGTTTCGGGGTGCTTCGTCCAGTTCGAAGATCATCTCGTTCTCTCCTTGGGAACCATGTCCCGGTACTGTGAGCCTTGCGGCTAGAAGAACTCCTTGAGCCACGCCCCTATGCGGGTGACGAGACCCGAAGCCATGGTGGATGCGCCCTCTCCCGTCTCGATGAATCGGTCCGCTCCGGCCAGAGCCAGACCCGTCGCCACGGCGAACCCCGGCCGGGCCACCGCGTCGAAGAGCCCCGCCAGCCCTTCCCTGGGGATGCCGACCCGAACCGGTGCCGCCAGGGCGTCTTGGGCCAAGCCCGCGGCTCCGGGAACCGCCGCGCCTCCGCCCGTGATCACGACCCCTGCTCCCAGCGCGGTGCCGGGTTCCAGCCCGTCGAGACGCTCGCGGATCGCCGCGAACATGCTGTCCAGCCGTTCCTCGATGATCTGGGCGACGAACCGACGGGCCACCGAGCGTGGGCGACCGTTGGAGGTGGCCGGCAACTCCACCATCTCTCGGGGGTCCACGATGCGCGCGCTGGCGGCGCCGTGGAACTCCTTGATCTGCTTGGCGTCGGCGTATGGGACTTGAAGGCCGCGAATCAGGTCGCTGGTGACGGCCGCGCCGCCGAAGGGGAGCACATCCAGCGCCCGCAGACCGCCTTCGTAGTAGACCGCCAAGCCAGTGGTGGCGGCGCCCAGGTCCACCATCGCCACGCCGAGCTCCTTCTCGTCCTCGGTCAGGACCGCGCGGGCGGCCGCCAGGGGCTCCAGCATCCGGTTCTCCACGCGGTAGCCGGCCTTCTCCACCGCTCGGACGATGTTCTCCAGGGTGGTCGCCGATGCCGTGACCAGGTAGAGGTCCGTCTCCAGGCGGGTGGCCGACATTCCCACCGGGTCCTTGATCCCCCGCCGATGGTCCACCACGTACTCTTGTGGGATGGCGTGCAGCATCTCGCGGTCGGGGGGCAGCGCCACCGCCCGAGCCACATGGTGGACCCGGTCCACGTCTCGCCGGACGATCTCCTCGGCGGCGACGGCCACTACCCCCACGGAGCGTTCCGTGGCCACATGGTCTCCGGAGATGCCCACATGAAGTCGGTCGATCCGCCCGCCCGACATGAGCTCGGCGTCCGCCACCGCCCGCCGGATGCACTCGGTGGACTGCTCCAGGTCGGTGACCGCGTCCTTGCGCATCCCTTCCGTGGGCGTGCGGCCAACCCCCAGGACGCGCAGCTCGGGACGATGGTAGGCTTCCGCCACCTCCCCCAGGACCACCCTGGTCCAGGCGGCGCCCACGTCCAGTCCCGCGATCAGGTGAGACCTCATGGCGGGCCTTCGCCTTCGCCGCTCCTGACCACGACTTGGCCTTCGAAGCGCAGGTCCACTTCTTGCGGAGGGTGGTCCGGGAAGCGCTCGAGGGCATCGTTCATCGCCACGACACCTTCCCGCAGCCGCCTTCCCTCCATGGGGGGACGGTATCGGAGGCGCGGTCCCGAGTCGCCCAGCAGGAGGGTGACCAAGCCGTCTTGCCAGTGGGCCTCCGAGACCACCGAGAGCACTTCGGGCGCGACTTCGCCGATGCGCCTCACCTCGCCGGCCACGACGAGCCGCCCCCGGGAAGAGACGGCCGAGTCGGTGTCCAGGACGCGGATCAGGGGCAGGTCCAGCACGGGGTTCGACGGGTCCACGTCCACGGGGGCGCCCCTTGCGTCCACAGCCTCCACCAGCGGCGAGGCGATCAGCGCCACGGGCTCGACTTCGCGGATGCGCACCAGGAGCGTGGAGGGCGGGCGGCGGCGAACCTCGGCCCACTCCACCAGCGGGTGCGACTCGATCCTCTCGATCCACGCGGCCTTGGGCTCCCAGAGGTTCGTGGAGGATGTGAGGCCGGCTGCGGCTCGGACTTCCTCTCGGTCCAGGTAGACGGCACCCTCCACCTGCACTTGGTTCACCGCAAAGAACGGGAGGCCCGCCACCACCCCTGCGGCAAAGCGCACCAGGAGGGCCGCCGCTGCCGTCGCGACCAGGAACACGGCGGCACGGGCGAGGAGTCGGCGCGGGAAGCGCCGGCGGCGAGAGACGCCAGGGGTCGGAGGATGCGGGGGTGCGGCTTGGCGGGAGGCGGAGACGTGGGCCGTGGCGGCCTTGGGGGAGGCGCCGTGGGAGGCAACACCGTGGGAGGCAGCACCGTGGGAGGTGACACCACGAGGAGCGGGCACGACGGGCGTGGTACCGTAAGGCGTCCTGGGACCCAGGCGGGGACGACGGCGTCGGCGGCCGATCACCGGGAGTGCTCCTGCAAGAGCGAGAGGATCTGAGGGCCGGTGTCTTCGATGGAGCCGGCGCCCATCACCATGCACACGTCGCCGGGCGCCAGGTCCTGCGCCACCTGGAGCGCCAGGGTGGAGAGATCGGGGTGGTACGCGACCCGGGAGGCGCACCCTGCCACCGCCCCCGCCACGATCTCGCCGTTCACGCCCGGCAGAGGCGCTTCGCGGGCCGGGTAGACATCCGTAACCCAGACGGCGTCGGCGGCGCCCAGCGCCCTGCCGAACTCGGCCGAGAAGTCTCGGGTGCGGCTGTAGAGATGGGGCTGGAAGACGGCCACCAAGCGTCGGTCGGGGTTCGCCCGGCGGGCCGCGGCCAAGGTGGCGGCGACCTCGGTGGGGTGGTGAGCGTAGTCGTCGATCACGGTGACTCCGCCCGCGGCGCCCAGCAGCTCGTAGCGCCTTCCAACGCCGGGAAAGGAGGCCAAGCCGTCGCGAACTTCGGGCCACGGGGCGCCCAGCGACCGTCCCACTCCTGCGGCGGCCAAGGCGTTCCGCACGTTGTGGACGCCGGGCGCCGGCACGGTGAACGCGCCCGCCGACTTTCCGTCCTCGATCACACGAAAGGCGCTTCCGCTCGGCGTGAAGCGGACGTCCACGGCCCGCAGCTGGCTTCCCGGGGAGACGCCGTAGGTGCGGGTGCGGCTCCCGGCGGCTACGCCGACCCGAGCGGCGCCGGAGTCGTCGGCGCACGCCCACACCACCCCGTCGGACGCGACCTGATCCGCAAAGGCGAGAAACGAAGAGCGGACGCCGTCCAGGTCCCCGTAGGTGTCCAAGTGGTCCGCCTCCACGTTGGTGACCACCGCAACCTGCGGGCGGAGGGAGAGGAAGGAGCGGTCGTACTCGTCGGCCTCGACGACAAACAGTTGGGAGCCGCCCAGCCGCAGGTTTCCGCCCCAGGACGCCACATGTCCGCCCACCACGCCGGTCGGGTCGAGCCCCGCTCGTTCCAGCAGGTGGGTCGCCATTGCCGTCGTCGTGGTCTTGCCGTGGGTGCCGGCCACGCCCACCACCGTGCCGTCGCTCACCCACTGGCCAAGCGCTTCGGCTCGCTTGAGGACGGCCACGCTGGCCGCTCGGGCTGCCTCAATCTCCGGATGGTCCCTGGGAACCGCTGAAGTGACCACCAAGGCGGCCGCGCCGGCGACGTGGGCGGGATCGTGTCCCTTGTAGAAGGCCATGCCCTGGCTCGTCAGGCGCGCCACGGACGGCGGTGCCGCCACGTCGCAGCCCGAGACGCGAGCTCCGCTGCGCATGACCAGCTCGGCCAGCGGCGCCATCCCCGCGCCCCCCACGCCCATGAAGTGGACGGGACCCTGGGCGGCCAGCTCCCGGAGGCCGGTCACTTCGCCTCGCCCCTTTCGTCGGCGTCGCCCGGCCCGCCTGCGGTCGGTGCCGCCCGGCCCACCACGTCGGAGGGAGGCGTCCGCGCCGGCGCCGCCAAGCGCGCCACGGCCCGGGCGATCTCCTTCGCGGCCTCGGGGCGGGCCCGGCGCCGGGCGGCGTCCGACATGCGGGCCAGCGTCTCTGGGGCGTCGAGGAGACGGCGCACCTGGACCCACATCCGCCGGCCCGTGAGCGCGCCCTCGGCCCGGTCGTTCTCCGGCAGGTGGACCGCGGCACCAGCGGCCTCCAGGGCCAGGGCGTTCCGGGTCTGGTGGTCTTCGGCAGCGGTGGGAAGGGGAACGAGCACCGAGGGCAATCCCCACGCCAGGAACTCGGAGGTCGCCATGGCGCCGGCCCTGGAGACGGCCAGGTCGGCCGCCGCCAGCGCATGGTACATCTCCCGCGGCTGCATGTAGGCCACGGCCCGCGCGTTCGTGGCACCGCTCTCCGTCAGGGTCGCGACGGCCTGCGCATGGGCGTCTCGGCCCGTGACCCACAGCACGAACTCCCCCGCGCCCGGCAACCCGTGGCCCGGCAACCCGTCGCGCAGCACCTCGCCCGTGGCCCGGTTCAGCGCACGCGCGCCCTGGCTGCCGCCCACCACCAGCACGACCACGGCGTCCGGCGGCAGTCCCAGCGCCGCCCTGGCCGCCTTCTTGTCCCGGGCGGCAGCGGGCGGCAGGGGGCGGATCGGATTGCCGCTCTCCCGGACTCGACGCCGGGCCCGGCGAGGAAGCGCCGCGCTCGCTTCCGGGTAGGCCAAGTGGACCTCCCGCGCCCAGAGCGACGCCAGCCGGGTGACCACGCCCGGGTGCATGTTCTGTTCCTGCACGACCACCGGCAGCCCGGCCAGTCGTCCCGCCACGGCGGCGGGCGCCGCCACGTACCCGCCGGTGAGCACAACGGCCCGGGCCCGTCGCCGACGGAACTCGGGGACCAGACGCGCCACCGCCGCCAACAAGAGCCAGACGGCCGCCAAGTTCCCGGCAAGGGCGGCCAGCAAGCGGCTCGCCTTGGCGACGGCGCCACCCCCGACCCGGCGAGCCTCGCGCATCGGACGTCGGAGCCCCCGGAGCGGCAGGAGCCGGTACGGATGCCCCAGCTTGGGCAGCTCGCCGGCCTCGATCCGGCCCACGGTGCCCACGAAGAAGGGCTCCACGCCCGGAAGCTCGCGGGCCAGCGCGCCGGCGATCGCCACTGCCGGGTGAAAGTGCCCAGCGGTTCCGCCTCCCGAGAACACGACCACCACCGCTACCCGCCTCGACCCCCGGTGCGCTCCAGCCGTCCCTCCGGCGCCTCCCGGGCCACCGCTAGCAGGATGCCCACCGCCGCCAGCACCACGATCACGTTGGTCCGACCGAACGACACGAAGGGCAGCGAGAGCCCCGTCGCCGGGAAGACTCCCAGTCCCACTCCGATGTGGAAGAACGCCTGCAGCGCCAGCAGGGAGGTGACGCCTACCGCCAGCAGCTCGCTGAAGAGGTTCCTGGCCCGACGCGCGACCCGGAAGCCGACCACGATCAGCGCGACGAACGCCAGGATGACCGCCACGGCCCCCAGAAAGCCCCACTCCTCGCCGACCATCGCGAAGATGAAGTCGTTGTGGGCCTCGGGGAGGAAGCCGAACTTCTGCCGGCCCTTCCCGAAGCCGACGCCGGCCACGCCTCCCGACCCGATCGCCACCAAGCTCTGGTAGCTCTGGAACGCCGAGCCCTCCGGGGACGTTCCGGGGTTGAGCAGGAGCGACTCCCAGCGGGAACCACGGTAGCCGTCCTTGAGCAGCGCGGTCGCCAGCGGCGCCAGCAGTAGGCCCAAGAAAGCGAAGTGGGCCAGCCGGGCGCCGGCCACAAAGACGATCAGCGCCCCCACGGCGACGATCAGACACGCCGTGGAGAGGTCGGGTTCCAGGACAATCGGCACCGCGATGCACGCCCAGCCCACCAGGAACGGCCCCAGGCCGCGGCCGAGGCTGCCGAAGCGCTCCTGCTTCTTGACCGCCATCGCAGCGGTCCACACCACCACGGCCAGCTTGGCCAAGTCCGAAGGCTGGATCGTCGGACCCACCCGCAGCCAGCGTCGAGCGCCGTTGATCGTCGGCGCGATCGACTCGGTGAAGGGCAGCACCAGAACGACCAGGAGCAGCGTCGAGACGACCATCATCGGCGCGGCCAACCGCCGCCACCACGACGTGGGGATTCGAGCGCACACCAGCAGAGCCGCCAAGCCCACCACCACGCCCGTCGCTTGGCGGGCCACATAGTGGTAGTGGGGCAGGCCGTTGCGCTGCGCCATGACCGAGCTCGCGCTGTAGAGCGTAAGCAGTCCGAAGAGAAGGAGGAGCGCGGTCAGCGCCAGAAGCGCCGACGGCTCCCATCCTCGGCCCAGTCCCGGGTCCGGCAGGGAGCGCCGAAAGGCGGGCGCCACGTCCCGGCCCCACAAGCCTCGGGGGCGGTGGCCGATCAAACGGCGCAGGGGGAGGCCGGCGGCGGTCGTCACGGCGCGGCTCCCGCGCTCTCCGCCAGCGCCCTGAAGGCCCGGCCTCGCTCCCGGTAGTCGCGGAACATGTCGAAGCTGGAGCAGGCCGGCGAAAGGAGAAGCGCGTCTCCCGGACGAGCCAGCGCCTGCCCCTGGGCCACGGCGGCGGCGAACCCGCCCTTCGACTCCACCACCACGCCGGCCTGGGCCGCCCCTTGGCCAGCGGCCAGCGCGGACCGGATCTCGGCCGCGGCCCTGGGGCCCGTCGCCCCGTAGGCCACCACCCCCCGCGCCTTTCCTGCCATCGCCGGCCCCAGCTCCCCGAAGTCTTCGCCCTTGTCGGCACCGCCCAACAGGAGGACCAGCGGCCCCGAGAGCCCCCGGAGCGCGCTGGCGCAGGCCGCCACGTTGGTGGCCTTGGAGTCGTTGATCCAGCGAACCCCGTCGAGAGTCCCGACGGGCTCCATCCTGTGGGGCAGCGGGTCGAAGGCGGCGAGAGCGCCGCCGAACGTCTTGGGGTCGGCCCCGGCGGCGGCGGCGGCCAAGGCGGCGGCGAGGGCGTTGGCCACGTTGTGACGGCCCGGCAGACGCATATCGGCCGCCCGCCCGATCGGTCGAGGGCCGGGTCGGGCGGCCGGTCGGGCGGCGCTGGTCGCCTGTGCGCCGCCGCTCGTCCCGTGGGCGTCGCCCGTCGCGCTGGCCTCGCCCGTGTCCACCATCATCGTCCCGTCCTCCAGCCATGCGCCGGGGGTCGTCCGCCGCTCCAGCGAGAAGCGGAGGCGGGCGCCGGGAAAGCCTGCCGCCATGCGCTCCAGCACCGGATCGTCGCCATTCAGGACCCAGGTGGTGTCGGCGTTGCCCGCCTCGAAGAGCCGCCGCTTGTCCCGGTGGTAGTCGTCCACCGTGGCGTACCGGTCCAGGTGGTCGACGCCCAGGTTGGTCACGACCCCGACGGCGGGGGAGAGGTCCCGCACGCCAGCCAGCTGGAAGGAGGACAGCTCCAGCACGACGCGCTCGGGTGCCGGGTCTAGCGCGGCCAGAGTCGACGCCGGAGGCGCCAGCCCTCCTCCCACGTTGCCGCCCAGGGCCGCGTCGACCCCACCCTCCCGCAGGAGGTGCGCGCAGAGCGCCGCTGTGGTGGTCTTCCCGTTGGTGCCGGTCACGACGACTAGTGGACTCGCGAAGAACCGACTGGCGTACTCGGGCTCCGATACCCAACCGACGCCCCGATCCCGAAGGGCCTGGAGCACCGGAGCACTCGGCGGGATCCCAGGGCTGGCGACGACCGTGTCCGCCTCGGCCAGCCGCTCCAGGTCGTGCTCTCCCAGCAGGACGTGGGCGCCGAGGCGCCGCAGGACGTCGCCACGGGCTGCAACTGCAGCGCTGGCGTTCGCATCCGTGACATGAACTTCCGCTCCTTTCGTCAGAGCCAGGCGGGCAACGGCCTCTCCGCTGGCACCCAGCCCGATGACCGCGACCTTCAACGCACCTTGAGGGTGGCGAAGCCGACCATTGCGCAGAGCACTCCCAGTATCCAAAAGCGGACCACCACCTGTTCGTCCTTCCAGCCCAGCATCTGGAAGTGGTGGTGGACGGGAGCGCACTTGAAGACGCGGCGGGGCGTTCCGAAGCGCCGGCGCGTGTACTTGTAGTACTGCCGCTGGATCAGAGACGAGGCGGCCTCCATGACGAAGACGCCGCCCACGAAAAGGAGGAGGATTTCGGCCTTGAGGAGCACGGCCATGGCGCCCAGGCTGCCGCCCAGGGCAAGGGAGCCGGTGTCGCCCATGATGACTTGGGCCGGCTTGGCGTTGAACCAGAGGAACCCCAGCACAGTGCCGGTGACGGCGGCGGCGAAGACCGCCAGCTCCCCTGCGCCCGGCAGGTACAGCAGTCCCAAGTACGCCGAGGTGTCCACGCGCCCGATCAGGTAGGCGAATACGGCGTAGGTGCCGGTGGCGATCGCCGCCAACCCCGGCGCCAAGCCGTCGATCCCGTCGGTGAGGTTCACCGAGTGGGTGGCCCCGTTGAGGACGACCGCGACCCACGCCACGTACACCCAGCCAGCGAACACCAGCTTCACGTCGCCCACGAAGGGGAGGTTGGTGGCAGTGGCGCCGACGGGCGGAGGCGAGAGGGGCCAGAGGATCAGGTACGCGCCGAGGGCCAGGCAGAGGACCAGCGAGCCGGCCCACTTGTACCGCTCCACCAAGCCCCGGGGCGTCTTCCGCACCACCTTGAGGTAGTCGTCGAGGAAGCCCAGGCCGCCCATCCACAGCATCGACGCCAGGGCGATGATCACATATGCGTTGGCCAGCTCCGCCCACAGCAGCGTGGACACCAGGGAAGACGCCACGATCAGCAGTCCGCCCATGTTCGCCTTGGGCGGTGGGGCGTCCGGGCGGTCGTCCGATCCCAGGCGGGGCACGTCGTGGATCCCCCGAGCGCGAAGGGCGCGGATGACCGGGCCGCCCAGCACGAGGGTGAGGAGCAGTCCCGTCACCAGTGCGCCGGCGGAGCGCACCGTGATGTAGTTGAAGAGGTTGAAGACGATGCTCAGGTCGTCAAAGCGAGGGAGCAGGTGGTAGAACATCAGACCGGAACCCCTAGGCGGGCGGAGGGAACTCCCTCGCGAACGGAAGGAGCCCCCACGCGGGCGGAGCAAACCCCTGCGCTGGCGGAGCGGTCGAAGGCGCGGCCCCTGCCCCTGGACTCGCCGAAAGCGGATTCCAGCGCCGGGATCGCCCGTTCCAGCCGCACGCCGCGGGACGCCTTGAGGAGGACCGCATCGCCCGGCGCGACCAAGGCGGGGAGGCGCTCAGCCAACTCCTCCACCCGCTCCACCACGTAAACGCGGGCGTCGGACACCTTCCGTGCGGCGTGCGCGAAGGCGCCCGTGAGGACGAATCGGTCGACCTCCGCGTCCAGTGCGCGTTCCAGGGTCTCCCTGTGGAGCGCGCGGGAGCGCTCGCCCAGCTCCAGCATCGTGCCCAGGACGGCGACCTTGCGGCCTCCCGTTTGGATCGCCTCCAAGGTCGAGACCGCCGCCGACACGCCCGCCGCGCTGGCGTTGTAGCAGTCCACCAGGAGGGCCAGGTCGCCCACCCTGCGGAACTCGTTGCGCATCGCGCCGGGCCCAACCGCCGACACGCCCGCCGCCGCCTTGTCTTCGGGAACCCCCAAGTAGCGAGACACGGCGAGGGCCAGCAGGGCGTTGTGGACGTTGTGGGCGCCGGGCATCCTCAGGGCGACGGGTTGGCCGCGCCACTCGAAGCGCCAAACGCCGTCGGGGCCGACTCGCGCCTTGGAGGGCCGCAACCCGGGGTCCGCGCGCTCCGACCAGCCAGCGACCGCGCAACCGGGATGAAGGGCGCGGGCCTCCTCCGCCAGCGCCGCCGGCTCGTCGCCCACCACGGCCGCGGCCTCCGACGGCAACGCCCGGATCAGCTCCAGCTTCTCGGACATGACTCCGGCCAAGCTCCCCAGCCGCTCCACGTGGGTCTCGGAGACGGTGGAGACCACGCCCAACGTGGGTCTTGCGATCCTTGCCAGCTCGGCGATCTCGCCGGGTTCGTTGGTTCCCATCTCCAGCACCAGGGCGGCCGGAGGCCGTCCGGGCGTCGTCGGGGCACCGGGGACCGCGGGCCGTCCGGGCGTCGAGAGCCGTCTCCCTTCCATGTCGTCGGGCATGGAGAGGATCGTGAGGGGGACGCCGATTCGGTTGTTGTTGTTGGCCTCGGTGCCGTGGACGCCGGGCAGGGAGGACAGGGCGCCCAGCGTCAGGTCCTTCACCGTGGTCTTCCCCGACGAGCCCGTGATGCCGACCACGGGCATCTCCGCCTCGTGGTCTCGGCGACGACGGGCCAAGTCGCCCAGCGCCTTGAGGGTGTCGTCCACCCGGTGAACCGGCACCGGCAACTCCGTGGGCTGGGACAAAACCACGGCGCCGCAACCCGCAGCGACGGCCGCCTCGACAAAGTCGTGTCCGTCGAACGAGTCCCCCCGCAGCGCCACGAACACGTCGCCGGGACGCAACGAACGGGTGTCGGTGGAGATGCGCCGGTAGAGCTTGGACGGATCGCCGCCGGAAAGCCCCAGCGCCCGTCGCACCTCGGCGTCGGTCCAGCGGAAGGCATTGCGACTCACGGTCCGCCCCTCCGAGACAGCAGCTCTGCCACGATTGCGCGCTCGTCGAAGGGCAGCTTCTCGCTGCCCACCTCTTGCGTGGTCTCGTGTCCCTTGCCCGCCAAGAGCACCACATCCCCGGGCTCGGCCTCGTCCAGGGCCCACTCGATCGCCTGCCGCCGGTCCACGATCTCGATCTTGCGGCTGCCCGCCGGCACCCCCGCCGCCACTTCGGCCACGATCCTTCCCGGATCCTCGGTTCTGGGGTTGTCCGAGGTGACCACGGAGAGGTGCGCCCGGCGCCCGGCGACGGCGCCCATCATGGAGCGCTTGGCGGGATCCCGGTCGCCCCCGGCGCCGAAGACCACGATCAGCTTGCCGACGACCAGCGGACGCAGCGCCTTCAGCACTTGGTCCAGCGCATCGGGGGTGTGGGCGAAGTCCACAAAGACGGGGACGGGCTCGTCCGCCACCCGCTCCATACGACCCCGAACCGGCGACGCGCTGGACAGCCCGCTCGCCACCGCATCCACCTCCCAGCCCAACGCCAGCGCGCACGCAGCGGCGCAGAGAGCGTTGGAGACGTTGAAGTCACCGGGCAGGGGCAGCGCCACCGACGCCCGCGCACCTCCCCACTCCAGCTGGAACGCCGAGCCGGTCGGCGAGAGGCGGAGGTCCTGCGCCGTCACGTGGGCGTCGCTCGCCATCCCGTAGGAGAGGACGGCCCCCCGTGGTTGCAACCCGCGCCACGCATGATCGTCGGCGTTCAGCACCGCCGTCCCGCTGTCCTTGGCCAACGTCAGGAGGCGAGCCTTGGCCGCCAGGTACCGCTCTCGCGTGCCGTGGTAGTCCAGGTGATCCCGGGTCAGGTTCGTGAAGGCGACCACGTCGAAGCGGATTCCGTCCAGTCGGTACTGGTCCAGGGCGTGGGACGACGCCTCCATCGCGACGGCGGCAACCCCGGCGCGGGCCAGCTGGGAGAGCTGGCCGACCAGCTGCACCGGGCCGGGGGTGGTCAGTCCCGTGGTGCCGTCCTGCACATGCCCGTTCGGGCCGATCGTTCCCAGGGTGCCCACGGCCGCAGCCGGCGCCTCGGCCGCCAGCAAGTCGCGCAGCAGGAGGGTCACGCTCGTCTTGCCGTTGGTGCCGGTGACGCCGACGGTGCGCAACTTCTTCCAGGGCGACCCGGCCACGTAGCCGGCAGCGACCGCCGCGGCCAGACGCGCATTCCCCACCTGGAGCTGAGGCAGGGCCGCATCGGGCGCCGGACGCTCCACCAGAGCGGCGGCGGCCCCTGCGGCGGCAACGGCCGATAAGTGCACGTGGGCGTCGTGGGCGGTCCCTGCCCAGGCCACGAAAAGGTCGCCCGGCCCCACTCGCCGAGAGTCCTGCTGCACGCTCCGCACCCGCAGGCCGGCCAACCCGTTCTCGTCGGCCAACCCCGTCACGCCACCCACGACCACGCCCGCACCTTCCAACGCCGCCACCACCCCCGCCATCGTCGCGCTCACTTCGCCCTCCCCCGCACCCGAACTGTGTCCCCTGCCCAGACCGACGCGCCCGCCACCGGAGCCGTCCCCGCCACCGAGCCGCTCCCCTCCAACCGCACCCGCAACCCCATCTCGTGGAGCCGCCGCAGAGCCACCCGCACCGAGGCCCCTTCCAGCGACGGAACCGTCATCTCCCGCTCGCGGGGGTCGTCGGAGCGGCGCCGAGTCAAGCCGCCCGCTCCACGCGCACCTCCGCCGAAGTCGCCGGCCGGGCGCGCGCCGACCGCCCAGGGATCGCCGGCGGCCGCGGCGAAGCGCACCAGGGGAGTGGTGGGCGGCGGCGGGATGTACCGACGCTGGGCTCGCGCCAGCGCCCGAAGATCGATCGGCGACCGGCGCGCCGAGAGGAGGCTCTCCAGCGCCGTGCGCGTCGCCGGCGCCGCCGTCGCACCTCCGTAGTACGCCCCCCGGGGCCGGTCGAGCTTCACGAAGAAGAGGAGCTGGGGGTTGTCCGCCGGGAAGTACGCGCCAAAGGAGGAGTGGTAGGCGCCCGTTTCGTACCGCCCGTCGTCTCCCACCGCCCGAGTCGTGCCGCTCTTGCCGGCGACCAGGAACGACGACATTCGGGCCTGCGCCCCCGTCCCGTTCTCCACCACGTCCACGAGCACGGGCGTCAGCGTCTCGGCGATCCGTTCAGGCAGCACCCGCCGGACGACCCGGGGACGGTCAGCGCGCGCGGGCAGTCCGTTCGGACCCCGCACCTCCTTGATCAGGCGCGGCTCCATGAGCAGGCCGCCGTTGGCCAACGCCCCGAACGCCATCGCCATCTGGAGGGGCGTCACCGAGAGCTCGTAGCCGAACGACAGGGAGTGGGACGACTGGCGAGACCACTCCTGGGGCCGCCGCAACACGCCCGCCGCCTCTCCCGGGAGGGCGATCCCCGTCGGCGTCCCGAATCCGAAGTCGCGAAGGTTGGTGTACTGCTGCCGGTGCGTCATGCGCGACGCGAACTTGGCGATGCCCACGTTGGACGACTGCTGAATCACCTCGTGAAGGCTCATCCACCCGCCGCCGTGGACGTCGGTGATCTCGCGCCCCGCCACCTCCCACCGACCGTTGCCCGTGTCCACCGAGTCGGCGAGGGAAGCCAAGCCGTGTTGCAGTAGGGCGGCCAGAGTGAAGGGCTTGACGGTGGAGCCGGGCTCGTAGGGAGTCGTGATCGCGGAAAGGGCGGAGGGCGATCCATTGGCCGCCGAAGCCATCGCCAGGATCTCGCCGGTGACGGGATCGGTCACCACCAGATCGCCGCCTCGGGCCGAGGTCGACTCCACCGCGTCGCGGAGCACATTCTCGGCGACGGCCTGCAAGTCCATGTCGATCGTGAGCACCACTTCTCGGCCGGGCACCGGCTCCTCCACCGTCACCAAGCGGCCGGGGATCTCGCGGCCCTGATTGTCCCGCGCGACGATCTCCCGCCCCGCACGTCCCGACAGCTCCTCGTCCATCGACTGCTCGACGCCGCCCGCCCCGCGCCCGTCCTGCACCGACCCCAGCAGGCCCCGGCCCAGCTCGTCCCGCGGGTAGAGGCGGTGCAGCTCCCCCTTCACGTGGACGCCGCGCAGCTCCCGGAGCCGGACGACTTGGGTCATCGAGTAGCGGCCTGGGACTACATGCCACGACCGCTCCGCCGCCGTCACCCGCCGGGCGGCCCGCGCGTCCAGACCCAGGTTGTCGACGAGCGCTGCCGCCGCCGTCTCGCGGTTCTGGAGCTCGTTGGGCGCGATTCCCACCTCGGCGCGCCAATGGCTGATCGCCAGCTCGCCGCCGTTGCGGTCCACGATCCGGCCCCGAGGCGCGGGAACGACCCGGGTCTTCTGGTGCTGGCCCAGGGCGTCGTTCGCCCACTCTCGGTGCTCGGCGACCTGCACTTCAGCGGAACGGGCGACGAGCACCCCGCCCAAGACGAGCCAGAAGAGGAGGAGGAAGCGGCGACGGGCGCGAACTTTCCTGCCTGGGTCGGATGTTCGGCGAGCGCGGGTCACCAGGCTCCTCCCGACGGGATCACCACCTCTCCGTCGCCAGGCGGCCGCAGTCCCAGACGACGCCGCGCCTCTGCCGCGACCCAGGCGCGTCCTTCCACCCGGGCCAGCACGCGCACCAGCTCCTCCATCTCGTCGCCGGCAACCGCCAGCTCCCGGACCACATCCTCCAGCTCCGCCATCGTCTCTCGGGCCTCGGACTGGCGCCACGCCACGAGAGCCAGGGCGGCGAGCACAGCGACCAAGCCGACGATGATTCTGCCGGCGGCGCGGGGGCGGATCATGCGGAACTCCCCCTTCATGCGGAAATCTCCCTCATGCGGCCCGCCTCCACGACCGGAGCCGAGCCGACCGAGCTCGCGGGTTGGCCGCCACCTCGGCGGTCCCCGGAACCACCGGCTTGCGGTTCAGCTCCTCGCCCGCCGAGGCGGCCGGGGCCAGCGCAGGCAGACGACGGGGCGCGCCGAAGCCGGGATCGCTCCACGACCGGAAGGCGCGCTTCACGATCCGGTCCTCCACCGAGTGGTAGGAGACGACCACCAGGACGGCGCCGGGGCGCAGCACGTCCCGGATTGCCGGCAGCGCCTCTTCCAGGGCCGCCACCTCGTCGTTGACGCGCATCCGCAGCGCTTGGAAGAGCCGCGCCTTCTCGGCAGGGGCGGCTCGGCGGCGCAGCGTCGCTTCCAGCGCACCCACCAGGTCGTCGCTGGTGCGGAAGGGACGGCTGCGGCGGCGCCGGACGACGCGCTGCGCCAACGCCGCCGGCCGGGGCGCCTCGCCCCGGCGCAGAGCCGCCACCAGCTCGGCGCGGGTCGCTCGGGCCAGAAACGCCGCCGCCGTCTCCGGCGCCCCCGGGTCCATGCGCATGTCCAGGGGCGCGCCCCGACGGTATGTGAAGCCCCGCGCGCGCTCGTCCAGCTGCCGCGAGCTGACGCCCAAGTCGAGCAGCGCCCCCGCCAGCCCCTCCCTCTGCACTTCCGGGTCCCGGGCCGCGTCCCGAAAGGAGATCGGCGCGAGCCGCACCCTCTCGGCGAAGCGGGACAGCCGCCGTCGGGCCGTCTTCAGCGCGTCCGGGTCCCGGTCCACGCCCAGCAGGCGGCACTCGGTGCATCGCTCCAGCAGCGCGGCCGCGTGGCCGCCGTCTCCCACGGTGCCGTCCAGGCAAAGTCCCCCGTGAGACGCCCCCGAGAGACGCCCTCGGCCCGCCGTCAGGGCAGTCACGACTTGGTCCACCAGCACGGGACGGTGATGCCCGGCGGTCTTGTCCCGCGCCAGGTCCCCCGCCATGTCTGCCGCCACGTCGCCCGTCGCGTCCCCCGCACCGTCGCCGGCCACATCGCTCGCCTTCCCGCCGGCGCCAGGGAGGCCGTGCTCACGAGAATATCTGCGCAACGAAGTCGTCGTCTGCGGCGTCCGCGGAGGCCAGCTGCTTCTCGAAGCGAGCCGGGTTCCACAGCTCAATCCGATCCACGGCTCCCACGAACACCACCTCGCCGTCGAGGCCCGCCCGGACCCGGTGCCAAGCCGGAATCCGTATCCGTCCGGCAGAGTCGGGCTCCACCTCCACGGCGTTGGCGGTGATCCTCCGCAGGTAGGCACCCCCGTCCCTACGAGCCTTCCGGTGGTCCAGCAGGTTCTTTTCGATTCCGGCCCACGTCTCGTCCGGGAAGAGGTGCAGGTGGGTCTTCTGCCACTGGAGGAGAACCATCGGATTTCCAGACACACTCCGGCGAAACGCCGCAGGGAAGCTCACGCGCCCCTTGGCGTCGATCTGGAAGTCGTGGCGGCCTAGCAGTCCGGGCATGGTCCTTTCTCCCATTTTATCCCACAGCGTCCCACTGTAATACACACCGGTTCCCGCCGCAAGGAGAAAGTTCGAGAGGACCTCGGGGAGCCGCCCAGCAGAGCCCTCGGGGAGCCCGCGCAGGAGGACCCTCAGGGGCCCCTCAGGGGGGCACAAAAAAAGGCGCCGCGAGCCCCCCCACGGGGGCCCGCGACGCCTCTATCTATGAGTCTTCCGGCTGGATTCTGGCGGTCAGTCCCCCCGCTGGATAACCGTCAACTGGATCTCGATGTACTGCTGGGTCGCGTCCCGGAAGACCTGGAGCTTGATCGTCGGCTGGGTGTCGGCGTAGGCGGCGACTCGGCCCAGAGCGAAGAGGCGGGCAGCCTCCTGGAACTTGGGCAACGACGCCTGGGCCGTCTGGAGGGTCTGGGGCTCCTGCTGGTCCTTCGCTTGGTTGTACAGGGAATAGGCCTGCCAGAAGTCCAGCATGCCCGCAGTTTCCTCGCTCACCCCCGTGAAGCCCTTGGCCATCTCGATCATCCGCAGCGCGTAGCGCCAGTCGTTCTTGGCGACGCCCCCGCGGTGCCCGGCAGCAAAGAGGATCCTGGCGATGCCATCGGCGGGCTGCTCCCCCTGCTCCACCGCCGCCTGGAGGTAGGGAAAGGCGTCGTCCTCCCGTCCTGCATCCAGGAGCCACTGCCCCTGGCGAGCCTTCACGTTCGGGTAGGCGGGGTCGCGGCTCGCCAGCTCGCCCAGGGCCGCCACGGCGTCGTCCAGGCGATCGGACCGCTTGAGGATGTCGGCGTAGAGGGACCAAAGCTGGGTCTCCTCGGGATGGGTCTCCAGCCCCCGCTCCGCCATCTGGATGGCCTCGTCCAACTGCTCCAACTGGAAGTAGGCAGCCACCATGTTCCGCAGGTGGGCGCCGTCCATCTCCTCGCCCTGCACGGCGTAGGCACCTTCGTAGGAGGTCAGCGCCTTCTGATACAGTTGGGCGACTTCGGCCGAGAGCGGCTCGTCGGCGGCCACGCCGGTGCGCAGGTCCTGAGCGGCCCGGGTGGCAAAGGAAGCGTGTTGCAGCAGCATGTCCACGTTTTCGGCGTCCAGCTGCAGCCCTTCTTCGATGAGCAGCATGGCGCCTTCGGAGTCGCCGGCGGTGGCTAGATCGTAGGCAACCCTCATCCTGACCGGCGCGTTGTCCGGGTCCAGCTGTAGATAGCGCTCGTAGTGCTGCCGCGCTTCCACCGGTCGGTCGAGGACGGCGGCCTGATACCCGGCCAGTTCGAGGGCGTTTTCGTTCAGGGGATCGGTCTCGATCACCTTCACCGCCTCGTCGTAGGCCTCCTGGTCCCGGCCCAGCTCCTTCTGGACGTGCGCATAGAAGAGGCGGGATTGAGCGTCGGACGGATTCATGTCCAGGGCTTGGCGGCAGTTCGTCTCGGCCCCGTTCCAGTCCTTGGAGTTGAAGTAGTCGGCGCAGAACTGGGCGTGGCGGATCTGGGTCACGTAGACCTCGAACGCCCCCGAGATCTGCGCCGCCGCCATCTCGTAGTCCCTCTCGCCCCAGGTGCGGTCTTCGATGAGGAACTCGGTGGCGCCGGGCACAGCGAACTTGACGCCAGAGAGGGAGAACTCCTTGGCGTCCTTGTTCTCCACGTACGCTCCGCAGAAGACGACCTGGACGTTCATCTGGGTGGCGAGCTGGAGCGACCGGATGCAGTCCAGCTCGTCCATGTCCAGATCGAAGTCCCTCGCCTTGTCCTTGATCTCGCCCTCTTCGACGGGCTGGTGCGTGGGGTACTCGTTGATGAGCTTCCGCAGCTCCTTGGCCAGATCCTTGCCGAAGTCGTCGTCGGAGCCCTCGGCGGGCATCAGGTTCGTGACCATGACACGGAACCGCTCCGTCGCCTGTGCGCCCGCGTCCGTCGGCAGGGACCCGGCGAGCAGCACGAAGGCGCCCGCTGCCGCGATCCCAAAGCGTACCCACCAACCTCTCATGTTTCTCTTCTCCCCTTATGAGTTCCAGAAGATTTTCCACGCTCGTCCGGTTGCGACGCTCTCTTGAAGCCGCACCGGAGACGCCAGGAAGTTCCCGGCAAGACGAACAGAACAATGTATGCGCTTCCCGGCGCAAGGGTCAAGCCGTTTCTTCCTGTCAAGCCGTTTCTTCCGCTCCTTCGTCGAGCCCCATGACTTCGGCACCTCGAGCCCCCCTGGCTTCGGCACGTCGCGCCCCCCCTGGCCTCGGCGGATGAGCTTCGGCAAATTTCGGGTTTCGCATTCCCACTCTGAACCCCGCCTTGGCAGAGGCTCGTGACCCTGCCGTGGCAAGGCTCGAAGGAGGCACCAATGAAGAAGCGCTTCATGTTCGTCCTGGCGTTTGGGGCCGCGACCCTCGCGGTCGTCGCCGCACCGTCGTCCCTGGAAGCCCAGAACTGCTGGGTGCGCCCCGGCAGCAACCAAGCCGTGGGCGAGAGGCCCAGCCCCCTCGACTCGGCGGTCGTCGACATGGGCGGCGACCAGGTCAAGGTCTGCTACGGCGCCCCGTCGGTCCGGGACCGGACCTTCATCGGCGGCAGCGGAGAGGACCACAGCTACCCGTACGGCGAGAAGAACTGGCGGATGGGAGCCAACGAGGCCACCTCGATCCACCTGCCCTTCGCCGCCTCGGTGGCCGGCGTCGACGTGGACGCCGGATCGTACTCGCTCTACGCCCTCCCCGACGAGAACTCTTGGCGGATCTACGTCAACAGCGTCGTGGAGCGGTGGGGCGCCTACATGGGTGACGAGGTGGCCGCCAACAACGTAGGCTCCGGCGAGGTGTCGGTCTCGGCCCACGACCACACGGAGACGCTGGACTTCTCCTTCGAGGACGCCGGCGCCGACGCGGCCACGCTGGTCCTGCGCTGGGAAGGCTACCAAGTGGAGATCCCGATCCAGCGGCGGTAGCCCCCCACTGGCGGCGCAACGGCGCCGGCACCCAAGTAGCGGTGCCGGCGCCCGAGCGTCACTGGCGACGGATTCGGATCCCCCCGGCGCCGGTATCGACGGAGACCCGCCCGTTGCCGTCGCCCACCGTGCCTCGGAAGTGGTCCCGCTTCGACACGGAGACGTTGGCCGGCACATCCACCTGGATTCGGCCGGCGCCCGTGTCCAGCACCATCTCCGCGCCGAAGTCGTCGGGCACCTCCAGCACTACCCCGCCCGACCCCGTGTCCACCACCAGCCGGTCCACATCGGTCGCCAGGCCCAGGTGCACCGAGCCGCTGCCCGTGTCGCACTCCACATCGGCGGCGGCCAGCCGCTCGAATCGGACGCGGCCCGACCCGGTGTCCACGATCAGCTCCTCCACCTCCACGTTCCGGCCCTCCACCTGACCCGATCCAGTGTCGGCCTCCAGCGAGGCGCCGGAGATTGCCTCCAGCTCGATGGAGCCTGATCCTGTGTCGGCCGACACGATCCCCTCGACCCCGGAGATCCTCACCGCGCCGGAACCCGTGTCCACATCCACGTTCCCGGTCACGTCGGCCACCTCCACCCCACCCGACCCCGTGTCGAACTCCACATCGCCGGTCACGCCCCGGGCGACGCCGTGGCCAACCGCCAAGCGCACTGCCGCCGCACCTCCCCGCGGCACCCGTACCACCAGGTCCGCGTGGGCCTCCAGTCCGCTGCCTCGGCCCGATATGCGCACTCGGTCTCCGTTGCCGCCGCGCCTCCCGCCGTAGAAGGTGCCGTCGCTGCGCACGCTCACAGTCGAGACGGAGCGGCCCATGCCCCTGTACACGATCCGGTCGTCGGGGTAGACGACTCGGAGCGACTCCCGCCCCCCGATCCGCCCAGTCTCCACGCGGAGCCGGTCTCCGTCGTCCCCGCCACGAGTCACCTCCACCACCATGTCGGGACCCTCTCCGGCCACGACCTTCACGGCGCCCGCCAAGTTGTAGACGACCACCTCGCGGCCCGAGATCCGGTGTACTTCCTGCGCCGTGGCCGGTGCGGGCCGGGCCCCGGCAGCCGCCACGACCGCCAGCAGCGCCGTCGCCGCCCTCGATCCCCGCGCGCCGATCCGCACGCCCTGCCGCAGGCTCGTCGTCCCCTTCGTCGTCGCCCTCTTCCCCTTCGCCATTTCTTGCCTTCCCTGGTTGGTCTGGTTGGTTTGGCGGGCGTCCGTCGCCCGCTCAGAAACCCCTACGTTCGCTTCATCGTCAGAGTTTTGGGCTCGTCCCCCCTAGAGACGCCCGCTTCCACTCCGCCGAGGCCAGCCATGAGCGTGCTCCCCATCGACTTCGTGGCCCTGATCTCCGTGATCATGGGCATCTCCATCGTCCTGATTCCCGTGGCCGGGCTGACAGCCCGCTACGCCCTCAAGCCGATCGTGGACGCCCTCGGGCGCTACTTCGAAGGAAAGGGTACGGAAGAAGCGGCGAAGATCGCCGAGCGCAGACTCACCCTGCTGGAGCAGCAGATCGACGAGATGCAGGGGACGCTGAACCGTCTCGTGGAGGTCTCCGAGTTCAACGCAAGCCTGCGAGGCGGCGGGGGACCGCCCGGCGCACTCCCCCGAGGCAGCAGCGGCGACCCAGGACCCCCGAGCGAAGCGGCGCTCCCCAGCGACCCAGCACCCCCGGAAGGCGGCTCCGCCCCTACACCTTGATCAGGATTCGCTTCGCGTAGAGAGCCCACGCCACAGCCAGCCATAGGAGCACGGTGGCGACGGCGAAGGCCAGCGAGCCGTTGAGGGGTCCGGCCCAGGAGGCGAACGCGCTCTCGTAGATGCGGCCATACAGCGACCAGAGAATGAGCTGCTTCGCCACCAGCCCCGACGCCACGAAGACCACGATGGCGTTGGCACCGTAGACGATCAGCGGGCGCGCCCACCGTCGCCATCCGCACACATCCACCGTCCAGTGCAGTGCGGCCAGCACGACCAAGCCCCACCCGGCGCTCCACGCCACGTAGGAGCTGGTCCAGAGGGGCTTGTTGATCGGCAAGGCCACATTCCACGCCGTTCCGACTGCGATCAGGGCCGCCCCGGTCGTCGCCATGGCGAGGCTGACGTCCCCGCTTCGGGCATTCGGCCCCTTGCCGCCGGTCCGCAGGAAGTCCCCCGCGATCACACCGATCAGCACGGTGCCGACGGCGGGCAGGGTGCTCAACAATCCCTCCGGGTCGTAGACGCCTCCCCCGCCCTGCCAGATGTGGGCGCCCAGGATCAGCCGGTCCAGGTAGGCGGCCAAGTTCCCCTCGGGGGAGAGGTCGCCGGGACCGAAACCGGGGACGGGCGCCAGCGCCAGCAGTGCCCAGTAGCCTGCCAGGAGGATCGCCGTCGCGGCGAGGACGGCTCGGCGCGGCAAGAGCAGGACCGCCGTGGCCGCAGCCAAGTACGCCAAGGCGATCCGGGCCAGCACGCCGGTGAGACGGACCGTGGCGAAGTCGAAGCTGGGGTAGGCCGCCATCAAGAACCCGAGAAGGTAGAGGATGGCAGATCGGCGAAGGACGTGGCGCCAGAGCGCGGCTCGCGAGCCTTCCCGCGCCGTTCGGGCCGCGAACGAGAACGACATGGAGACGCCCACGCCCAGGAGAAAGAAGGGGAAGACCAGGTCGGTGGGCGTCGCGCCGTGCCATTCGGCGTGGCGGAGGGGCGCATAGACGTGGGCCCAGCTCCCGGGGTTGTTGACGAGGATCATCCCGGCCACGGCCAACCCCCGGAACGCGTCGAGAGACGCAAGGCGGCCTGGCTCGGCACCGGGCACGCCCTCGCTCGCAGCCACGCGCTCGTCCTCGCTCGCGACAGCGCGCTTGACCTTGCTCACAGCAGCGCCTCCTCCACGATGTCGGCCAGGCGGACGGCCAGCTCCTGCGCCTCCGGGTCGAAGACGGGCACGGGCCAAGGGGGCTCCGCCCGGTCCGTGACCACCGCCAGCACGCCGGCTGCTCCCGCTTCCTCCGGCGCGAACGCCGGCTCCGGCTGGACAGCGGAGCGATGCACTTGGATCTTCGGTGCGCCAGCCCCCCGGAACCCCTCCGCCACCACTATCTCCGCGCCCGCAAGCCAGCGGCTCGCCAGCAGATCCAGGTCCGGTGGCTCCGCGGACGGGCCGGCGGCACGACCCTCACCGTCCGGTCCCGACGGTGCGGACGGCCCCGACGGTCCCGACCTCGGCCCCCAGTCGCCGACCAGCGCAAACTTGCGGGGGCCGGCCAGGACGACCCGCTCGGCCGTCCCTTCATGGCGGTGACGCCAAGAGTCGGTCCCCGGCGTGTCCAGGCGGAAGCGGTGGCCGTGCTTGGCGGACATGACCCGCCTTCCCCGCCGGGCCAGCTCCGCGATCAGCGCAACCGCCAGCGTCGTCTTCCCCGAGTTCTTGTTGCCGACCACGCACACGGTCGGAGGCGGCAGGTCGCCGGGCGCATTGACGCTGCGGAACGCCTCCGGGGGCGCACCGCACTCCACGGGCGCCACCCCCAGGGAACGGGCAAAGGCGCCGGCCTCCCGGACGTCGGCGACCAGCGCCTCCTCCAGCACGGCAAGCGCGCCCACCGGGTAGGCGGCGCAGAGCGGCTCGAAGCCCCACGGAGCGCCGGACCGGGGAGCGCAGGGGCGCACCTGGCCGCCCGGTCCGTCGCCGAACGCCTCCTCCAACCGGCGAAGCACCTCCTCCGTGACCCAAGGCATGTCCACCGCCAACACCAGCACGCCGTCCAGCCCCGCGTTCGCCGCCAGCGCCAGCGCCGCGTCCACTCCTCCCAGCGGTCCCAGCCCCGGTGACCGGTCCTGCACGACTTCCACATCGGTAACCGTCTCCAGGTCAGCTCCCGTCTCCCGCACCCCGTTCCCCGCCCCGGCGTCGGCGCGCATCAGGAACGTCCGAGAGTCGTCCGCCACCACGACCACCCGCGGACAGACGGCGCGGAGCCGGTCCGCCGCCAGCCGCCAGAGGGGACGCCCGTGCAACCGAGCGTGCGCCTTGGGCGACCCGAAGCGACGGCTCTCTCCGCCGGCAAGCACCGCGCCGAGCAACCGGACGCTCACCGGCCGCTCTCCACGCCCTCGGGGGCCACCGCCTCCGTCCCCAAGATGCGCCTCCCGCCAGCGTAGACGTTGAAGCCGCCCCGGTTGGTGAAGCCGGTCAGGGTGATCTTGAAGCGGCGAGCGAACGTCACCGCCAAGCTGGAAGGCGCCCCCACGGCCGCCACCACGGGGAAGCCGGCCATCGCCGCCTTCTGGAGGATCTCGAAGGACGACCGTCCCGACACCACCAGCCCAAGCCCGTGGCCTCCCAGTTCGCCAGCGAGCGCCAGCGCCCCGATCGCCTTGTCGACGGCGTTGTGGCGGCCCACATCCTCCCGAACCAGGGCCAGCTCGCCGCCGACGTCGAAGAGGCCAGCGGCGTGGATGCCCCCGGTTCGGTCGAAGACGCGCTGGGCCGAGCGGAGCCGACCGGGCAACGCCCGCACCGCCTCCTCGTCGATCTCGAAGCCGCCTTCAGCAACGGGCCGACACCCCATCACCTCCACCGCTTCCAGAGACGCCTTGCCGCACACGCCGCAGGAAGAGGTGACGTAGAAGTTGCGCGACAAGCTCGAGGCGTCGAAGCCGGCAGCGTCCCGGAGAGAAACCGTCACCACGTTGTACTCCTGCGGCTCCACCTCCCGGCAGTAGCGGACCCCCGCCACGGCGTCGGGACCGGCGACCAAGCCCTCGGTCAGAAGAAAGCCCACGGCCAGCTCGAAGTCGTCGCCCGGGGTCCGCATGGTGACGGCCACCGGGCTCTCCCGCACTCCCTCCGGCGACGGGACCTGGACCCGCACCTCCATCGGCTCCTCGACCGCAACCTGGTCGGCGCGCTTGGAGAACCGCCCGTTGCGCCAGCGCCTCACGGAGAGGCGGGCCGCCCGCCTTCTGGTGTTCATGGCGTCAACTTCGCCTCCCATCGCCCGACTTTCCACTTGGCGGCCACGCGGCCAAGTTGTATCAATAGCGTTCGCGGGGACGGAACATATGTTCCCCTCTCTCCCACCCCGCAGCAACGAGCCCCTGTCGCACCGCGGCAGCGAGCCCCCCGCTTCCTTCCCCGGTCCGGCAAATGCCCAGAGCCACCAACCGCGAGCTCCTGGACCGCTGGATCGATCGGCCTGCGCCGCTTCTGCCGCTCCTCCACGCCTTCCACGAGCGAGACGGCCACCTGTCGGAGGACGCTCTGCGGGCGGTGTCGGGAGCGCTGGCGATCCCCATCGCCGACCTCTACGGCACCGTCACCTTCTACCACCACTTCTCCCGTGACGAAGGCGGGCTGGAGCGGCCCCGAGTCTGCACGGGACCGGTCTGCCAGCACAGGGGAGCCCAGGCCGTCTTGGCGGAGATGAAGGCTGCCGGCCGGAACCCCGTCGCCATGCCCTGCCCCGGCCGCTGCGACGTGCCCGTGCCCGTCGTGCACGGCAGCTCGGTGCTGACGGCCACGCCCGGCGGCGTCCTGACCAGCGAGCCGTCGCCCTTGCCGCCGCCTCCGCCGGACGGGGTGGAGGAGTGCGTCTTCGCCCACATCCGGCGTCCTGGACAGTCCACGCTGGGAGGCTACCGGAGCCACGGCGGCTACGCGGCGCTGACCCAAGCCGTGACCCGGATGACGCCGGCCCAGGTCTTGGACGTGGTGGACCGCAGCGGGTTGGCGGGCCGGGGAGGCGCCGGCTTCCCCACCGGGCGGAAGTGGCGGGCGGTGGCCGAGGCCCGGGGCGAGCCGAAGACGGTGGTGTGCAACGCCGACGAGGGAGAGCCCGGGTGCTTCAAGGATCGGGTCCTCATGGACCACGACCCTCACGGAGTGCTGGAGGGGATGGCGTTGGCGGCCTACGCCACCGGGGCCGCGCGCGGGTTCATCTACCTCCGCTACGAGTACCCCGAGACCTTGGACGTCCTGGAGGGAGCGATCGCCGAGGCGGAGGCAGCTGGGCTGTTGGGAGACCGGATCCTGGACGCCGACTTCTCCTTCCGGCTGGTCGTCCGCCGAGGCGCCGGGGCCTACGTCTGCGGCGAGGAGACGTCGCTTCTCAACTCCCTGGAGGGGAAGCATCCGTTCCCCCGCAACCGTCCGCCGTACCCCGTCACCCACGGGTACGAGAACCTGCCCACCGCGGTGAACAACGTGGAGACCCTGTCGGCGGCGGCGCGGATCGTGGAGCGCGGCGCGGATTGGTACCAGGCGCTGGGACGAGGCGAGCACGCCGGCACCAAGGTGATCAGCGTCTCGGGCGACGTGGGGCGGCCCGGCAACTACGAGGTCCCGATCGGCTACCCGCTGATGGAGCTGCTCCAGGGCGCGGCGGGCGGACCTCCCCCCGGGCGGTCGATCCAGGCCGTCACCATGGCGGGGCTCTCCGGCGGCTTCCTGGCGGGCGCGGATTTGGAGACGACCCTGGACGAGCCGTCGATTCGGGCGAAGGGGAGCTTCCTGGGGGCCGGCGGGATCATTGTGTACGACGACTCCCGGGAGATGGTGGCCGAGACCCGGGAGGCGATGGAGTTCTTCGCCGACGAGTCCTGCGGCAAGTGCTTTCCCTGCCGGATCGGGACGCGCCGCCTGGTGGAGCGACTGGAAGGCCGGGGGCCGGATGGGCTGGGCGAATGGCTTGACGAAGTGGCCGACCTCAACGCAACCTTGAAGCGAACGAGCGCGTGCGGCCTGGGCCAGGCGGCGCCGCTCCTGACCGAGAGTCTCCTGCGGTACTTCCCGGAGCAGGTCAAGGAACATGTGAAGCAGATCGGGGGCCATGTGAACGAGGGGGGCAGTCCATGAGCGCAGTTCGTTCGGCGGCGGCGCGCCCCGCCCTCGGGCTGGACGGCCCGACCCCCGTGCTGGACAGCCCCACTCCCGTGCCGGACGGCCTCACACTCGTGCTGGACGGCGAAACCGTCGCCTTCGCCCCCGGCGAGACCCTCTACGAAGTGGCCCAGCGTCAGCAGCGCGACGTGCCTTCCCTCTGCTACGACCCCCGGCTGGAGCCCTTCGGCGGCTGCCGGCTGTGCGTGGTGGAGCTGGAAGGGGCGCGCAACCCGGTGGCGTCGTGCACCACTCGGGCCGCCGCGGGGATGGTCGTGCGCACCCGGACGCCGGCCGTCGAAGCCGACCGGCGCGTCCTCATGGAGATGGTGGCGTCGGAGAACCGGGACGCGGACGTGGACCCCCTGCACGGCTACGCCTCCCAAGAGACGGCCCAACTGCTGGACCGCTACGACGCCCGCACCGGCCGCTTCGCCGGGGCGCGCTCGGGCCAGAGCCGCCCCGACGACGACAACCCCTTCATCAAGCGCGACTACGAGAACTGCATTTCGTGCTACCGGTGCGTGCGGGTGTGCGCCGAGCAGGAGGGCGACTACGCGATCACAGTCGCAAACCGGGGCTTCGACACCCAGATCTCCACCGAGTTCGGTGGCTTCCTGAACGACTCGTCGTGCACCTTCTGCGGGCAGTGCGTCCAGACCTGTCCTACGGGCGCGCTGGGGGACCTGAAGGCACTGGCGAACGCCCATCTTCCCGGCGAGACCAAGACCACCCGCACCGTGTGCACCTACTGCGGCGTCGGCTGCTCAGTGGAGCTGATGACCCGAGGCGACAAGCTGGTGGGCGTCCTGCCGGCGATGGACGGCCCCGCCAACGAAGGCGCGCTGTGCGTAAAGGGCCAGTACGCCTTCGACTTCGTGCAGCACCCGGACCGCCTGTCCACGCCCTTCGTCCGCGACGCCACCACCGGATCGCTGCGCCCCGCCGAGTGGGACGAGGCGCTGGACCGAGCGGCGACGGGGCTCTCCGAGGTGGTGGAGAAGCACGGGCGGCACGCCGTGTACGGGATCGCGTCGGGACGCGCCCCCCACGAAGCCGCCTACATGATGCAGCGCTTCATCCGCGCCGGGCTGGGGACCAACCACATCGACAACTGCAGCCGAGCCTGACACGCCCCCACAGTCGCCGGTCTGGCGGCAATGATTGGCCGGGGGGCGATGTCCAACCCGCTGGTGGACATGGACAAGCCCGACGTCTTCTTCTGCATCGGGACCAACATGACCGAGTGCCATCCGGTGGCGGCCACCCGGCTGAAGCGGGCGCTGACCCGAGGCGCCAAGATGATCGTGGCCGACCCCCGGCGCATCCCTCTCGCCGACATGGCGGACCTGCACCTGCCGATCCGCGTCGGCTCCGACGTGGCGCTCCTCCTGGCGATGGCCCACGTGATCGCCCGGGAGGGGCTGGTGGACGAAGCCTTCATGGCGGCCCGGACCACCGGCGGCACCGAGTTCTTGGAGCACCTGGAGCCGTTCACGCCCGACTGGGCGTCGGAGATCTGCGAGACCCCCGCCGCCGACATCGAGCGGGCCGCCGTCCTGTACGGAAGGGCGGAGCGAGGCGCGATCTACTACACGCTGGGGATCACCGAGCACATCTGCGGCGTGGACAACGTCCAGAGCCTGTGCAACTTGGCGCTGATGACGGGCAACATCGGGCGCGAAGGCACCGGCGTGAACCCCATGCGGGGGCAGAACAACATCCAGGGCGCCGGCGACAGCGGGGCACTCCCCAACAACTACCCGGGCTTCCAGCCGGTCGTGGACCCGGCGGCCCAAGCCAAGTTCGCCCAGGCGTACGGACGCGAAACGGACCTGGCGGAGGGGATGACCAAGGTGACGGCCCTGGAGCGGGCCGGCGGCGAGATCCGCGCCATGATCATCAACGGCGAGAACACCCTGGTCTCGGACCCGGACCGGGACCACTGCCACCACGCCCTGGAGAGCCTCGACTGTCTGGTGGTGATCGACCTCTTCATGACCGAGACCGCCGAGCTGGCCGACGTGGTCTTCCCCGCCACCGGCTGGGCAGAGACCGACGGCGTGTGCGCCAACACGGAGCGGCGCGTGCAGCGCCTCCGGGCCGCGGTTCCGCCTCCGGGCCAAGCCCAGCCGGACTGGTGGATCGTGTCGCGCCTGGCCCAGCGCATGGGCTGGCAGGGCTTCGAGTTCGAGTCCGCCAAGGAGGTGTTCAACGAGCTCTGCTCCCTGTCGCCGATCTACCGTGGGCTGGACTGGGACCGGATCGAGCACGGCGAGTACATGTGGCCCGTGCCCGAGGCGGGTCACCCCGGCACGCCCAGGCTTCACGAGGAGCGGTTCGAGAACGGTCGCGGCATCTTCACGTCGATCCGCTACCGGGACCCGGCGGAAACGGTCTCCGACGCCTTCCCCATCTGGCTCACCACCGGGCGCCGGCTGCCGTCGTACCACACGCGCACCCAGACGGGCCGCTCGGCGGGGATCGACTTCCTGGCGCCGGAGGAATCGCTGGAGGTGCACCCCGCCGACGTGGCCGCCCTGGGCCTCTCCGACGGCGGCTGGGCGGAGATGAGCAGCGTCCGGGGCAGCGTGCGGATCAAGGTTAAGGCGACGACCCGCTCTCCCCAGGGGACGGTGTTCACCTCGTTCTCGTTCGACGACGTGCCCGTCAACGTCCTCACCGGCGGCGGCTACGACCCGATCACCCACACGGCCGAGCTGAAGGTGTGTCCCGTGGTGCTTCGGGCGGCCGAATGAGGCAGTCGTCCCCGCTGGAACTCTCCAGCTACGCGCCTCCAGTCCAGATGGGGTCCAATCGGGGGTTCGGGATCGTCTTCACGCTCCTGCTCACGGTGATCGGCCTCTTTCCCCTCGTCGTCCGCGGCGAACCGCCGGCGACGTGGCCCCTAGCGGCAGCGGGCGCGCTCCTGGCGGTCACGCTGGCGAAGGCGCAATGGCTGTCGCCCCTCAACAGGGCGTGGTTCTGGATCGGCATGTTCCTCCATCGAGTCGTCAGCCCGGTGGTGATGGCGCTGATCTACTTCGTTGCGGTCACGCCGACGGGACTCTTCTTGCGCGCGATCCGGAAGGACGTCTTGCGCTTGCGACGCGACCCGGCCGCCGACAGCTACTGGATCCCCCGAGAGCCGCCCGGCCCGTCGCCCGACTCCATGGAGAACCAGTACTAGCCGTGCGGTCGAGCGCACTCGTGCGCCGCACGTTGGTCCTGACGGCCGGAGTCGTTGCGGCCGCCTTGGTCTGCGAGGCGTACCTCCGCTTCACAGCCCCCTTCATGACCTCGGTCTTGCCGACGGTCATCGTGCCCGGCGTGGGGATGATGAAGCAGCCGAACGCCGAAGTCCGCTACACCAACCGGGTGGACTTCTGGACCACCTCCAGGACGAACCGATACGGCTTCCTGGACCGGGAGCCCCCCGACCCGGAGCAGGCGGCACGGAGCTGCCACGTCGCCTTCATCGGCGACTCCTTCGTCGACGCGCTGGAAGTGCCGATCGAACACAAAGTCCAGGTCCGACTGGAAGAACTCGCGGCGGACCAGATGCCGGGCTTGGGGCTAATCTCCACGGCCTTCGGACGCCAGGGCACGGGACCGATCGAACAGCTGGCGTACTACGACCACTACGCGCGACCGCTGCACCCGAGGCTGCTCGTCTTGGTCTGGAACCCCAACGATCTGCCGGACAGCTCGCCGGTCCTCCGTGGGGTGGCCAGCGGGTGGGACCCGGACCGCTTCCCCGGAAACACAGGCGTCAGAGAGACACTCGACGGAGAGATCGAGCTTCGACCGCCCCATCCAGAGCCTGCGCGGCTGCTTTCCGATTCGGTCGGCGATCCTTGGGCGAGCTGGCCCACCGATCCTTGGCTAGCCCGCGCCCTGGACGGACCGAGCAGGGCGTCATACCTCGCCGCCGTGGCGGACTTTCGCCTACAGAGCTTGGCCAACCGCTACTCCAAGGACCACACTCTCGCTCGAGCGATGGAGGCGATGGCACAACGTCCTCGCTACCGAACGTCGCTGGACGGGTGGCGGCCGACCACGCGGCTGAGCTTCAATTTGGCCTTGCCCTCGGACACCCTGCCCCCCGTCTTCGCAGAGGCACTGGAGTATGCGGCCTTCGCGATGGAGCAGTTCAGGGAACGGGCCGACCGAGACGGCGCCGAGTTGGTCGTTCTGATCGCGCACACCGCCAAGCTGGAGTACTGGCCGCCCCGCGTCTTCGACCGAATAGCCGCCGTTGCCGACGCCAGCGGTGTCCCCGTCATCGACCATGCCGACTACATCCTCCGCCAGGGCCACGAGCTCGAGGACGCCCAGTGGCCCCACGACGCCCATTGGAACGCCCCAGGCCACCAGTGGGCAGCAGAGGCGGTGCTCGACTACATCAAGGACAGCCCGGAGGTGTGCAGCGACCGACGGGAGACGGCTCCATGAGGTACCCGTCTCGTCGGGGAGTGCGGATCGTCGTGCGCGGCACTTTGGTCCTGACGGCCGGAGTCGTTGCAGCCGCCTTGGTCGGCGAGGCGTACCTCCGATTCACGATCCCCTTCACGGCTCCAGTCGTGCCGAGGGTCATCGTGCCCGGCGTGGGGATGATGAAGCAGCCGAACATCGAAGTCCGCTACACCAACCGGGTGGACTTCTGGACCACCTCCAAGACGAACCGATACGGCTTCCTGGACCGGGAGCCCCCCGACCCAGAGCGGGCGGCACGGAGCTGTCACGTCGCCTTCATCGGCGACTCCTTCGTCGACGCGCTGGAAGTGCCGATCGAACACAAAGTCCAGGTCCGACTGGAAGAACTCGCGGCGGACCAGATGCCGGGCTTGGGGCTAATCTCCACGGCCTTCGGACGCCAGGGCACGGGACCGATCGAACAGCTGGCGTACTACGACCACTACGCGCGACCGCTGCACCCGAGGCTGCTCGTCTTGGTCTGGAACCCCAACGATCTGACCGACGGCTCGCCGGTGCTCCGTGGGGCGGCCAGCGGGTGGGACCCGGATCGCTTCCCTGGAAACACGGGCGTCAGACGGACACTCGACGGAGAGATCGAGCTTCGACCGCCCCATCCAGAGCCTGCGAGGCTGCTTTCCGATTCGGTCGGCGACCCTTGGGTGGGCTGGCCCACCGATCCTTGGCTGGCCCGCGCCCTGGACGGACCGAGCAGGGTATCGTACCTCGCCGCCGTGGCGGACTTCTACCTAGGGATCATGGCCAACCGCTACTCCACGGACCACGCCCGCGCCCGAAGGATGGAGGTGCTGGCGGGACGTCCTCGCTACCGGACGTCGCTGGACGGGTGGCAGCCGACCACGCGGATGAACTTCCACGTGGTCGTGGCCCAGGACACCCTGCCCCCCGTCTTCGCAGAGGCGCTGGAGTACGCGGTCTTCGCGATGGAGCAGTTCAGAGAGCGGGCCGACCGAGACGGCGCCGAGTTGGTCGTTCTGATCGTGCACACCACCAGGCTGGAGTACTGGCCGCCCCGCGTGTTCGACCGAATCGCCGCCGTTGCAGACGCCGCCGGGGTCCCCGTCATCGACCATGCCGACTACATCCTCCGCCAAGGCCACGAGCTCACGGACGCTCAGTGGGCCTACGACGGTCATTGGAACGCTGCAGGCCACCAGTGGGCCGCGGAGGCGGTGCTCGACTACATCAAGGACAGCCCGGAGGTGTGCAACGACCGACGGGAGACGGCTCCATGAGGTACCCGTCGTCCACTGCTCTGACTACATTCTTCCCATGAAGTTCGCTACGACCACACTCGACTTCCTCCGGGAGTTCTGGGCTTTTCTGCGCGTCCGGAAGAAGTATTGGCTGTTTCCGGTCATCGTCACGCTCCTCCTGATTGGCGGCCTGATCGTGCTGAGCCAGGGTAGCGCGGTCGCGCCGATGGTGTACACGGTCTTCTAGCCGTCCAGAGTGCGCGTCCTCGGCATATCGGCGTTCTATCACGACAGCGCCGCGGTCCTCGTGGATCAAGGACGGATCGTCGCGGCAGCGCAGGAAGAGCGCTTCACTCGCAAGAAGCACGACGCCGCCTATCCGTCCAACGCCGTCGCCTGGTGCCTGGACTACGCCGGCGTGGCTGCGGCGGACGTGGACCGAGTCGCGTTCTACGACAAGCCGTTCCTCAAGTTCGAGCGACTGGTGGAGACGGCGATCGCCTTTGCGCCGCGAGGCTTTCGGGCCTTCGGCAAGGCGATTCCGGTGTGGATCAAGGAGAAGCTCTTCCAGAAGAGCCTGCTGGCGGAACGACTGGAGAGTCTGGACCCGGACGTAGAGTGGAGCCGAAAGCTGCTCTTCGCCGAGCATCACCAGTCCCACGCGGCCAGCGCCTTCTACCCCTCGCCCTTTCACGAGGCCGTCGTGCTCACCATGGACGGGGTGGGCGAATGGGCCACGACCTCGGTGGCGATCGGGCGCGGCACCGAACTGGAGACGATCCGGGAGATTCACTTTCCCCACTCCCTCGGGCTGCTCTACACCGCCTTCACCTACTACACCGGCTTCCGCGTCAACTCCGGCGAGTACAAAGTCATGGGGTTGGCGCCCTACGGCGAGCCCAAGTACGCGCAGGCGATCCTGGATCACCTGATCGACCTGAAGCCCGACGGTTCGTTCCGGCTCGACATGCGCTACTTCAACTACTGCACCGGGCTGACGATGACCAACGACCGCTTCGACGCGCTCTTTGGCGGTCCGCCCCGCTCGCCGGAGGAGGCCGTGGAGCAGCGGCACATGGACTTGGCGGCGTCGATCCAGGCCGTGGTGGAGGAGGCGGTGTTGCGCCTGACCCGCTCCCTGCGCAAGGAGACCGGGATTCCGCGCCTGTGCCTGGCCGGGGGGGTCGCCCTCAACTGCGTGGCCAACGGGAAGGTGCTGCGCGACGGGCACTTCGACGAGATCTGGGTGCAGCCGGCAGCCGGCGACGCGGGCGGCGCCCTGGGAGCGGCGCTGGCCGCCAGCCACCGCCTCTTCGGGGAACCCCGGCACTCGGGCGGCTCCGGCGGCGCGGGCCAGCGGACCGACGCCATGCGCGGCGCGCTCCTGGGACCCGAGTTCAGCCAGGCGGAGATCGAGGACGCCCTGGACACCGCCGGCGGACGGTACGAGACGCTCTCCGACGCCGCGCTGACCGACGCGGTGGCAACGGCGCTAGTGGAGGGAAAGGTCGTGGGCTGGTTCCAGGGCCGGATGGAGTTCGGTCCCCGCGCCCTCGGCAACCGTTCGATCTTGGGCGACCCCCGGTCGCCGGCAATGCAGAAGACGCTGAACCTGAAGGTCAAGTTCCGGGAGTCCTTCCGGCCCTTCGCGCCCAGCGTGCTCCGCCCCGACGTGGGGGAGTGGTTCGAGCTGGAGGCCGACAGCCCCTACATGCTGCTGGTGGCCGGCGTGCAGCCGGAGCGCCGGCGGGCGATGTCGGAGGCGGAGGGCTCCCTCTTCGGACTCGACTTGCTCAACGTGCCCCGCTCCCAGGTCCCTGCCGTGACCCATGTGGACTACTCGGCCCGGGTGCAGACCGTCCACACCGACACCAACCCGCGCTACTACGCCCTGATCGAAGCGTTCAAGGCCCGCACGGGCTGTCCCGTACTCGTCAACACCAGCTTCAACGTGCGCGGAGAGCCGATCGTGTGCTCGCCGGCCGACGCTTTCCGCTGCTTCATGGGCACCGACATCGACTGCCTGGCGATCGGCAACTGCCTGCTCGACAAGGGTGCGCAGGATCCGGCGCTGGCCGTAGAATACAAGGACTCCTTCGAGCTGGATTGACGACGACCCGGGGGTTGGCCACCGGCCCGCCGGTCCGCCGCCCTTTGGCGCATCCTTCCAGCCCGCCCTCATCCAACTTCCTCACCGCCCGCGAACTCCATGCTTTCCGACATCGCCATCGCACAGGCCCACAAGATCAAGCCGATCACCGAGATCGCCGCCAAGGCCGGTCTCTCCGCCGACGAAATCCAGCTCTTCGGCCACTACAAGGCCAAGGTCCCCCTGGAGGTGATCGATTCCAAGCCGGACCGCTCCCCCAAGCTGGTGCTGGTCACCGGCGTCAGCCCCACCGCCGCCGGCGAGGGCAAATCCACCACATCGGTCGGGCTCGCCGACGCGCTGACGCTCCGGGGGCGCAACCCGCTCCTCTGCATTCGGGAACCGTCCCTAGGACCCGTCTTCGGGATCAAGGGCGGAGCCGCGGGGGGCGGCTGGTCTCAGGTAGTGCCGATGGAGGAGATCAACCTCCACTTCACCGGCGACTTCCACGCGATCACGTCGGCCCACGCGCTGCTTTCGGCGATGCTGGACAACCACCTCTTCCGGCCCAACTCCGCGGGGTTGGACCACCGGCGGATCACCTGGGGCCGCGCGGTGGACATGAACGACCGGGCACTCCGGGACGTGGTGATCGGCCTGGGAGGCCCACTGGGAGGCATCCCCCGGCAGGACCGCTTCATGATCACGGCGGCGTCGGAGGTGATGGCAGTGTTCTGCCTGGCTCGCGACTTGGCGGACCTGCAGGAGCGGCTCGGCACGATCATCGTGGGCTACACCCGCAGCCGGGAGCCCGTGCGCGCCCGGGAGATCGGCGCCCACGTGCCGATGACGATCCTGCTCAAGGACGCGGTGCACCCCAACATGGTGCAGACGCTGGGCGGCACGCCGGCGTTCGTCCACGGCGGGCCGTTCGCCAACATCGCCCACGGCTGCAACTCCCTGATCGCCACCCGCTCTGGGATGAAGCTGGGCGACATCGTGGTCACGGAGGCGGGCTTCGGCGCCGACCTGGGAGCCGAGAAGTTCTTCGACATCAAGTGCCGACTGGGCGGGCTGCGGCCCGACGCGGTGGCGATCGTGGCCACGATCCGTGCGCTCAAGATGAACGGCGGCGCGTCCAAGGACGATCTGGCCCAGGAAGACGTGGCGGCGCTGGAGCGCGGGATGGCCAACCTCTTCGGCCACGTGGAGAACGTGGGGCGGTTCGGCGTCCCGGCGGTGGTGGCGCTCAACCGCTTCGCCAGCGACACCCGGGCCGAGGTCGAGGCGGTGCTGGACGGCTGCGCGGCGAAAGGCGTGGCTGCGGTGGAGGCGAACCCCCACGGCGGCGGCGGTCGGGGCTGCTTGGAACTGGCCGACGCGGTGTGGGAGCTGGCCCACGACGGAACCGCCGACTTCCAGCCCCTCTACCCCGACGCCATCCCCCTCAAGGAGAAGATCGAGAGCGTGGCGCAGTCGATCTACGGCGCCGACGGCGTCGACTTCCTCACCGGCGTGGAGGACGAGCTGGCGCGCCTGGAATCCTTCGGGCTGGCCGACGCGCCGGTGTGCATCGCCAAGACCCAGTACTCGTTCTCCGACAACCCGGCGCTGCTGGGACGGCCCAGGGGCTTCCGGATCACGGTGCGGGAGGTGACGCCGTCGGCCGGGGCTGGATTCGTGGTGGCCAAGACGGGCGAGATCATGACGATGCCGGGGCTGGGCGCTCGGCCCGCCGCGCTGGCGATGTCGATCGACGACGAGGGGGTCGTCGGAGGGCTGATGTAGGGTGGACGGCCAGCCGGACCAGCGGGACCAGCGGGACCTGGGCGCCTACTGGCGGCGCAACCTGCGCTGCCTGCTGGTCCTGCTCTCGATCTGGTTCGTCGTCTCCTACGGCTTCGGGATCGTGCTGGCCGACGCGCTGAACGCCATCCGCATCCCCGGCACCGGCTTCAAGCTGGGCTTCTGGTTCGCCCAGCAGGGGTCGATCTACGTCTTTGTGGCGCTGATCTTCGTCTACGCGCGCCTGATGAACCGGCTGGACGCAGAGTTCGGGGTGTCGGAGGAGTGACGGCACTGGCCAAGGCGCGGGGCGGCCGCTGACCCAAATGGACGTGCGCGCTTGGACGTTCGTCATGGTGGGGCTCTCCTTCGCCATCTACATCGCGGTGGCGATCCGCTCCCGGGCCGGCTCCACCAAGGACTTCTACGTGGCGGGCACAGGCGTCTCGCCCTTGGCCAACGGGATGGCCACTGCGTCGGACTGGATGTCGGCGGCGTCATTCATCTCCATGGCGGGGCTGATCTCGTTTCTGGGCTACGACGGCTCCGTGTACCTGATGGGATGGACAGGCGGGTACGTCCTGCTTGCGCTTCTGCTGGCCCCCTACTTGCGCAAGTTCGGCGCCTTCACGGTGCCCGACTTCGTGGGCGACCGCTACTACTCGCAGCTGGCCCGGGTCGTGGCCGTGGTGTGTGCCATCTTCGTCTCGTTCACCTACGTGAGCGGTCAGATGCGTGGCGTGGGGATCGTCTTCAGCCGCTTCCTGGAGGTGGACGTGGGGGTCGGCGTCGCCATCGGCATGGGGATCGTCTTCTTCTACGCGGTCCTGGGCGGGATGAAGGGAATCACCTACACCCAAGTCGCCCAGTACTGCGTGCTGATCTTCGCGTACATGACGCCTGCAATCTTCCTTGCGGTGATGATGACGGGCACGCCGATCCCCCAGCTCGGCTTCGGAGGCGCCGACCCGGAGTCGGGGGTCTTCCTGCTGGACAAGCTGGACGGGCTCCACGCCCAGCTAGGGTTCGCGCCGTACACCGACGGCGCCAAGTCGACGATCGACGTCTTCTTCATCACGGCCGCGCTCATGGTGGGCACGGCCGGCCTGCCCCACGTCATCGTCCGCTTCTACACGGTGCCCCGGGTACGGGACGCGCGAACCTCGGTGGGGTGGGCGCTGGTGTTCATCGCGATCCTGTACACGACCGCGCCGGCGGTTGCGGTCTTCGCCCGAACCAACCTGCTGGACACGGTGACGGACCAGCCCCACGCGGAGATGCCGGAGTGGTTCGTCAAGTGGGAGGGCACGGGGCTGGTCGCCTTCGAGGACCACAACGGGGACGGGCGCATTCAGTACGTGGGGACGGCGCAGGAGGCGAGCGGTGCAGACGAGAACGGGCTGGCCGCTAGGGAGAACGAGCTGGCCGCCACCCAGAGCGAACTGGCCGCCACCGAAAACGAGCTGACGGTGAACCCCGACATCATGGTGTTGGCCAACCCAGAGATCTCGGGGCTGCCCAACTGGGTCGTGGGACTGGTGGCGGCGGGCGGACTGGCGGCGGCGCTCTCCACCGCGGCGGGACTGTTGCTGGTGGTGTCGTCGGCGATCAGCCACGACCTGCTCAAGCGCGCCTTGCGACCCGGCATCTCGGAGAAGGGAGAGCTGGCGGCGGCTCGGATCAGCGCCGCGATGGCCGTGCTGGCGGCGGGCTACTTGGGCATCAACCCGCCTGGCTTCGTGGCGGAGACAGTGGCGTTCGCCTTCGGGCTCGCTGCTTCTTCGTTCTTCCCGGCGATCATCCTAGGCACCTTCACCAAGCGGATGAACCGGGAAGGCGCGGTGGCGGGAATGGTCTCAGGGATCACCTTCACGGCGGCGTACATCGTCTACTTTCGCTTCGTGAACCCAGGCGCCGACACGCCCGATCACTGGTGGTTCGGGATCTCGCCGGAAGGGATCGGCACCGTCGGGATGTTGATCAACTTCGCCGTTGCGCTGACCGTGTCTCGGTTTTCGGCTCCGCCGCCAGAGCGCGTCCAGGAGCTGGTGGAGGAGATTCGAGTCCCTTCGCGGCGATCTCGCCCGGACGCCGTAGAGGCTTAGCGCCGTAGGTGTGACCCGCCGCGTGGACCCGGTGCTACCCCAATGCGCCGGTCAGGCAGTCTCCGCCGCGCGCGCCAGCAGTTCCGGGCCGCTCGCGCAGTCGATGATCAGGTCGGCCACCTCCGTCAGACGCTCCGGACCGGAGACCCCCTCCAGCAACGCGGCAAGCTCCCCCGCCGCCGCCTCGCCGAACTTCCGCCCCGCCTGACGCACCAGCGTCGCCCGCTGGTCCTCCCGCGCGATCGTCTCGGCTTCCCGTCGGCCTTCCCGCCTGCCTTCCTGTCGGCCCTCCCGTCGACCCTTAGCCTCGCCCTCTTCCCGGCCCCTGCGGCGGAGCTCCCGCCCCTCCCTCGCCCACCACGAGTCCACCACCGGGCTTCCCAGGTCTTCCAACTGCTTCACCTTCGCCATCTCCGCCTCCGTCGCTCCCGCTTCGATCATCGAACTGCGCACCCACGCCACCAGTCCCTCCCGCGCCGCGCTGTCCCGAGGCAACCACGCCTCCAACATCGCCAGCGCCTCCCTATATTCGGCCCTGTCCGCCGCGTAGCGCAACTTCAGCGCCGCCTCCCGCGCCGTCTCCACCCGCTCCAACCCCCGCGCCTCCTCCGCCTCCGACACCAGCACGAACTCCTGCCCCAGCGCAAACGACAGGAACCCCTGCGCCTCCTCCGCCAGCAACTCCTCGAGCCGCGTCGGCGTCGGCCACGGCCTCCCCCCCACGTCCACCACGATCGGCAGCACCGGCGGCAGCTTGCGCTCCTTGCTCGCCTCCTGGTCCTTGCTCAGGTAGTCGTAGGCCAGCGCCGTCTCGACCAGGATGCGCACCGGCATCCGCCACTTCGGCGTCGCCTCGAACTCGAAGAGGAAGACGACGTAGAACCACGAGTCGCCGAACGGCGCACGCCACACCAGGTCGGCGAGGCGGGACGTGCGCATCTTGGGGTCCACGTGCTCGGTCGGGCCGGGCTGCAGCCTGCCCAGGTCGATGCGGGACGCGATCTCGTCCGGCACGACCTTGCCGAGGATGTGCTTGGCCAGGAAGTCGGCGACGAACTGCTTGTCCCGGTACACCAGCTTGGCGCTCTTGTCCTTCGGCTGGGGGATCGGCGGGACGGCGGGACCGTCCGGGTCGCGGTCGTCCGGATCGGGGACGTCCGGGTCGGGGACGGAACTGGGGTCGCGGTCGGAACTGGGGTCGCGGGGGCTGATGTCGGCCATGGAACTTGCTCCGGGAGGCGTGATCGGGGATCGTCGCCTCCGGCGGTCGGCAGCGGCGCAGGCAAGGGCCAGGACGGGCTGCGGGGGACGCCGGAGGGTGCGTCCCTGAAGCGTCGCGGCAAGCGGCAGGCGCCCGTATAGCTATATGGGACTACCGTTAGCTGATTTGGGACGCAGTGCCGCGATCGCAACGGACAGGCCAGGTCGTCAGGCCGGACATCGCACGGGACATTCTGGCTACCCGAAATCCAGATAGCGTGGCTTGGCTGTCCCAATTCGTCGCGGCTTCCGGACACGACGCAGGACGTGGATCGGTGTCAGGCCGTCTCCGCCGCACGCGCCAACAGTTCCGGGCCGCTCGCGCAGTCGATGATCAGGTCGGCCACCTCCGTCAGCCGCGCCGGACCGGAGACCCCCTCCAGCAACGCGGCAAGCTCTCCCGCCGCCACCTCGCCGAACTTCCGCCTCGCCTGACGCACCAGTGTCGCCCGCTGGTCCTCCCGCGCGATCGTCTCGGCTTCCCGTCGACCTTCCCGTCGACCTTCCCGTCGGCCCTCCTGTCGGCCCTCCCGTCGACCCTTCGCCTCGCCCTCTTCCCGGCCCCTGCGGCGGAGCTCCCGTCCCTCCCTCGCCCACCACGAGTCCACCACCGGGCTTCCCAGGTCCTCCAACTGCTTCACCTTCGCCATCTCCGCCTCCGTCGCTCCCGCTTCGATCATCGAACTGCGCACCCACGCCACCAGTCCCTCCCGCGCCGCGCTGTCCCGAGGCAACCACGCCGCCAACACCGCCAGCGCTTCCTTATATTCGGCCTTGTCCGCCGCGTAGCGCAACTTCAGCGCCGCCTCCCGCGCCGTCTCCACCCGCTCCAACCCCCGCGCCTCCTCCGCCTCCGACACCAGCACGAACTCCTGCCCCAGCGCGAACGACAGGAACCCCTGCGCCTCCTCCGCCAGCAACTCCTCGAGCCGCGTCGGCGTCGGCCACGGCCTCCCCCCCACGTCCACCACGATCGGCAGCACCGGCGGCAGCTTGCGCTCCTTGCTCGCCTCCTGGTCCTTGCTCAGGTAGTCGTAGGCCAGTGCCGTCTCGACCAGGATGCGCACCGGCATCCGCCACTTCGGCGTCGCCTCGAACTCGAAGAGGAAGACGACGTAGAACCACGAGTCGCCGAACGGCGCACGCCACACCAGGTCGGCGAGGCGAGACGTTCGCATCTTCGGGTCCACGTGCTCCGTCGGGCCGGGCTGCAGCCTGCCCAGGTCGATGCGGGACGCGATCTCGTCCGGCACGACCTTGCCGAGGATGTGCTTGGCCAAGAAGTCGGCGACAAACTGCTTGTCCCGGTACACCAGCTTGGCGCTCTTGTCCTTCGGCTGGGGGATCGGCTGGACGGCGTGGCCGTCCGGGTCGGGGACGTCGGCCTCGGGGCTGTCCGGGTGGCGATCGTCCGGGTCGGGGACGAAACTGGGGTCGGGGTCGGAACTGGGGTCGCGGTCGCGGGGGCTGACGTCGGCCATGGAGCTTGCTCCGAGAGGCGTGATCGGGGATCGGTGCCTCCGGCGGTCGGCAGCGGCGCAGGCAAGGGGCCAGGACGGGCTGCGGGGGACGCCGGAGGGTGCGTCCCTGAAGCGTCGCGGCAAGCGGCAGGCACCCGTATAGCTACATGGGACTACCGTTAGCTGATTTGGGACGCAGTCCTGCTATCGGGACGGACAGGCTAGGTCGTCAGGCCGGACATCGCACGGGACATTCTGGCTACCCGAAATCCAGATAGCGTGACTTGGCTGATCCCGATTCGTCGCGTATTCCGGACAGGCGATAGGACGATAATCAGTGTCAGGCGCGTATTCGGCCGCCGCTGCACCAGCGCGGAGCATGACGCTGGACGCTGGATGGAGGGTGCCGCGCCCGGCAGCCACTTGCGGGTGCCGCCGGGCGCGGGGGCGGGTCCCGCCTTACCTGAACCCGATCGCGCCCTGAATGCCTAGCCTGCGCTCCAGGGGCTGGATGCCGCCGTCGACCTGCTCGCCGAAGAGGTCGATCATGAGCGAGAGGCCGCGGCGTCGGTCCGGGTCGTTGCCGTCACCGGAGTCGGGGGCACCGGCTTCGGCAGCGGGGAGGTCCAGCACGGCCCAGCGCGTGCCTGCGTTGAGCCGGTAGCCATAGACGCTGTCGCGGCTCCACCTGCCGAACGGCTTAACCTGCATGCCGCCGGGCAAGGCCACGCCCCAACCGAGCTCCAGCGCCAGCCCGTCCGGCGACCAGCCGGATGTGCGAAGTGCAGGCGCCGTTGGGTCGCGCATCGTCGCCCTTTGCGGGCCAAACCCGGCCTGCGCTTGCCAGAGCGTCTGCGCGGAGCCCGTCGCCTGGCCCCACGAGGGTTCGAGCGAGAACGACAGTCCGCCCTGGTCCCGGCCCGGTTGCAATCGCATCGCGAACCCAGCTCCCCACTCGCGGAAAGCGCTGGTCTGGTGCGCGATCAGCCCGCGTCCGCGCGCCTCCACGCTGAATCCGCTCGCCACGTGAGTGAACCCCAGCGCGACGCCCGCCTCGGCGCCCCAGCCCGTTTCGGCATCGCCACGGTCGAAGCGGCCGCCCACTTCAAGGCGTCCCTGCAACGACGCGCCGTCGCCCACTGCCCACCGGCCGCTGAGCTCGGGCGCCAGCCGCACGCGCTCGGCGACGGCGGTGACGCCGGCCAAGTCGGTGGCGGCGTCCGATTCGATGCGCACGGAGAACGCGTCGGCCTTCAGCGCCAGCGCGCCGATCAGCTCTTGGCGAGCCCCCAGCGCCGCCATGCGCATCTGGATGTCGGTGCTGAACCGCCCGCCGGCCACTTCGGTCAGGTCGGCGTCGCCCCGGCCGGCGCCCACCAAACCCCACAGTCCCAGGCCGTCGGCGGGCGACCAGTGCAGGTAGGGGTAGAGGCTCGTCAGGCGGGCGTCCACCGTGCCCATGCCGTTGTGCCTGCTGGTGAAGTCCGACTCCAGTCCGCTACGCGAGCCGGCAAGTCCCAGGAGTAGTCCAGAGGCGAACCGGTAGTCGAGCCCGGCATAGATGGAGCGCGTTCGGCCCTCCATGGAAACCCCGGCGTTCGGCGCGCTCTCGAAGTCGCTGGTGTTCGCTTGGCCCCACAGCGTCCAGCCCGCGCGTCGGGAGCCGCCCAACGACAACTGGAACGAACTGCGGTTGAGCAGGTCCTGCCCCGACAGGGGGTTGAACTGCAAGCCACTCCGGTCAGGCCGGTCCGCGCTCGCCTGCCCGCCGTTGCCGCCGTATGCGCCACCGCCGTGGCCTCCCATGCCGCCTGCGCCAGCCGGGCCGCTCGTGACGCCGCCGTAGCCGCTCGTGACACCGCCGTAGCCAGCCATATCACCGCCCGAGCCGAGCGCGCCGAACAACAGCGAAGCCACGCCGACGGACGCGCCTGGGCTGCCGCCCGAGCCGAGCGCGGAGCCGGGTAGCGACAGCTGCAGCCCCAGGAACTCGGACGCGCTCCGCGCCAAGCTCTCGATGCTGCACTGCTCGCCGCTGGGGCTGGGGGCACCAGGGCCGCTGGGACCGCCGCCGCCGAACGGGCCACATCCCATCGAGCGGCCGCCCAGACTCATGTGCGAACCGCCCGACGCACCCGACGACGACTCGAGGCCCAGCCGTCCGCCGATCGCATCCACCGTCTCGGCGCCCAGCGAGCGGCCGAACGCCGTCAGCGCCAGCTGCAACGTGCGTGCACGCTCCGACCGCGACGGCTCCACCGTCACCTGCACCTGCTGCGTCGCCGTCAGTCCGCCCGGGTCGCTCGCCGTCACCGTCACCGTCGCCATGCCCAGCGCCTGCGGCGCGATCGACAGCCTTCCGCCCGTCACCGACGCCGTGGCAACGCCCGGCGACGAGGACTCGGCCACGTAACTCAGCGCGTCGCCGTCCGGGTCCCGGAAGTACGGCGCCAGGTCCTCCTCCGCGGCAGCGCCGTACGCCTCCAGCACCTTCGGCGCCATCGTCCCCACCGCCTCCGGGCCCTCGTTCTCGTCCAGCAGCTCCACCGTCGCACGTGCCTCGTCCGACAAGCCGCCGGCGTCCTCTACCCGCACCGTCAGCGCGAACGACGTCGGGCCCGCCTCGTAGTCCTCGCCCGGACCCACATAGCGCACCTCGCCCGTCGCGCCGTCCACCTGGAACCGGCCGGCGTCGCCACTAGCCAAGCTGTACGTCAGCGCGTCGCCCTCGTCCGGGTCCGTCGCCTCCGTCTGGCCAAGCAGCACCGGTCCGCGAGCGTTCTCCGACAGCTCGAACGCATACGCCGTGTCCGCGAACGCCGGCACCTCGTTCTCGTTCAGCACCGTCACCGTCACGCTTGCCGTGTCCGCCAACCCGCCCGCGTCCGTCGCGCGCACCGCCAGCACGTACTCGGGCGGGCCGGCCTCGTAGTCCTCGCCCGCGCCAACGTAGCGCACCTCGCCGCTCGCGGCGTCCACCTCGAAGCGTCCGGCATCGCCCTCCGCCAAGCTGTACTCCACCACGTCGCCCTCGTCCTCGTCCGTCGCTTCCACCATCCCCAGCGCCATCGGGCCGGGCGCGTTCTCCGACAGCTCGTAGGCGTACGCCGAGTCGGCGAACACGGGCGCCTCGTTCACGTCCAGCAGCGTCACCGTCGCCGTCGCCGTCGCCGACAGCCCCGCGCGGTCCACCGCCACGACCGTGAACTCCCAGCTCGTCGGGCCGGTCTCGTAGTCCTCGCCCTCGCCCGCGTAGCGCACCTCGCCCGTCGCGGCGTCCACCTCGAACCGCTCCGACTGCGGGCCGGCCAGCATGTACCTCACCGTGTCCGCAGCGTCGGCGTCCACAGCCGCCACCATCCCCAGCGCCACAGGTCCGGCCACGCCCTCGTTCAGCTCCCACTCGTAGCGCTCGGCGCCGAACACAGGGGGCTCGTTCTCGTCCATCACCGTCACCTCGACCCGCACGTCCGCCGTCAGGCCGCCGCCGTCCGTCGCGCGCACCACCAGCTCCCAGCGGCCTGGGCCACTCTCCGCGTCCTCGCCGCCGCCCACGTACCGCACCACGCCGCTGGCAGGCACAACCTCGAACCGCTCCGCGTCGCCTTCCGCCAGCGCGTACCGTGCTCGGTCGCCAGCGTCCGGGTCCGTGGCCGACACCTTCCCCAGCAGCACCGGTCCCGCAGCGTTCTCCGCCAACACGAACGCATACGCCGTGTCCGCGAACGCGGGCGCCTCGTTCTCGTCGCGCAGCAGCACTGCCACCACCACTTCGGCGCGCAGTCCGGCCAAGTCCGTCGCGCTCACCGTCAGCTGCCACGACTTGGCACCGTCCTCCGCTTCGTAGTCCTCGCCCGCGCCGACGTACGTCACCTCGCCCGTCGCAGCGTCCAGCTCGAACAGATCGCCCGCGCCGTCCGACTCCAGCGCGTACTTCAGCGTGTCGCCCTCGTCCAGGTCCACCGCCTGAGCCACGCCCACCGCCATCGGGCCGACGGCGTTCTCCGGCAGCCCGAACTCGAAGCGCTCCATCACGAACGCCGGCGGGTCGTTCACGTTCACCACCAGCACGCGCACCACGGCGCGGCCGACGCGGCCGTCGCCCGCCAGCGCGCGCACCTCCATCACGTAGTTGGAACGCGCCTCCGCGTCAGCGCCCTCGCCCACGTACGTCACCTCGCCGCTCCGGGCGTCCAGCTCGAACAACCCCTCGCTGCCGTCGCCCAGCTCGTACGTCACCTCGCCGCCGAACGGGTCCTCCGCAGTCACGGTGCCCACCACCAGCGGGCCGGCTACGTCCTCCACCAGCTCGAACTCGTACTCGGCAGCACCGAAGTACGGCTCCGTGCCACCGCCGCCGGTCACGCCCTGGCCCTCCACGTTCTCCAGCGCGGCGCTCCCCAGCGCCACGTTGGCCACCGCCGAACCGCCCGCGATCACGATCGACGCGCCTGCGCCCACCTCCAAAGCGTCCTCCGGTACGTCGAAGCCGTCCGGGTCCGTGTCCGCCGGCACCACCCGGTACCGGAACGCCAGTTCGTTCGTGCCGCTCCCCGACACGTACGCAGCCATCCGCCGAGCGTTGCCGATCACCAGCGCCAGCCGCGGGACGCCCGTCACCGCCACCGTCCGGCTGAACGTCAACCGCACCTCGATCTGCTCACCCGCTCGGTACGACGCCCCGCGCGGCGTGCTCGCCACCCGGGCGCTCATCACCACCGGCGCCACCTCCACCCCGCCGTCCACCTTGTGGTCCGAATCGTCTGGAAGCTCGTGGCCCGTCAGCGACAGCGACGCGTCGCGAACGCCGTCCGCAGCGTTCTTGATCGTCCCGCCGTTCAGCGTCAGCGCGCCCGAACTCACCGATATCCCGGATGTGCTCTGGTCCACGCCGCCCGAGCCCGCGCCACCCGAACCCGCACCCTGCACCCAGTACTCGAACCGCAACAGCGTCCCGCCCGAACCGCTGACGTACCTCGCCTGGCGCAAGACGCCGCCCATTTCGACCTCCAACTGCGGAACCCCCGTCACCACTACCGGCCGGTCGAAGTTCAACGCGGCCTCGATCCGCTCGCCCAGACCGTACGTGTCGCCGCTCGCCGGACTGCTCGTGATCCCCAGCCCGGCCACCGACGCCGGCGCGATCGTGCCGTCCACTTGGTGGCCCGCCTGCGGCGTCGTCAGCGCATGCGTGCCCAGCCCCAGCGACGCCGCCAGCGGCGTGGTACGGCGCACGTCGTTGATCGCGCCCGAGTTCAGCGTCAGCGCGCTCGCGCCCACCTCGATCCCGTCCGTGTCCTCGTCCAAAGCCACCACCACGTACCGGAACGTCAGCACCTTCGTGCCCGTGCCCGACACGTACGCCGCCTGCCGCGTGTTCGCGCCGACCTCCAGCGCCAGCTGCGGCGTCCCGCCCGTCGTCACCACGTTCACCCCACGGGTAAACGTCACCTCCACCTCGATCGCCTCGTCCCGCCCATACGTGCTCGCCACTGGCGGAGTGCTGGAAACCGACACGCCGCTCACTGCAGCCGCGTAGTAGTTGCCATACACCTTGTGTCCCGCGCTGTTGGTGATCACGTGGTCTGCCAAGCTCAGCTCCGCGTCCACCGTGCCGCCGGCCACCTTGATCGTCCCGCCGTTCAGCGCCAGCGCGCTCGCGCCGATGCTGATCCCGTCGTTGTCCAAGTCGACCGCCATCACCTCGTACTGGAACGTCAGCTCCGTCGTGCCCGTGCCCGACACGTACGGCGCCGTCCGCGGGTTCGTGATGCCCAGCGTCAGCTGCGGCGTGCCGCCCGTGGTGGTCACGTCCACCGCCTTGTTGAACCTCACCACGACCTTGATCGTGTCCTTGAACTCGTACGTGTCCCCCACCACCGGATCGCTCAACACCAACGCCACCACCGCCGGCGGACCGATGCTCCCGTCCACGCGGTGGCCGCCGTTCGAGATCGTGTGGCCGCCCAACCCCAGTGCCGCCGCCGCCGTACCGCCCGTAAGCAGGATCGTCCCGCCGTTCAGCGCAAGCGCGCTCGCGCCGATGCTGATTCCGTTCGCGTCCAAGTCGGCCAGCACCACTTGGTACCGGAACGTCAGCGTGTCCGTCCCCGTACCGCTCGCGTACGCCGCCTGCCGCGTCTCCGAACCGATCCCCAGCGCCAACTGCGGCGTGCCGCCCGTCGTGCTCACCGTCACCGCCCGGTCGAACGCCACCTCCACTTCGATCCACTCGCTCAACCCGTACACCGTCCCGTCCGCCGGCACGCTGGCAACCGACACGCCCACCACCTCCGGCGCCGGCGTCACCGAACCGTCGACCTTGTGACCCGGTGCGTCGGCAATCCTGGCGACCGTGTTGGTCCCTGGGATCAAGCCCGCCGCGTTCCCACCGGAGTCGTTGATCGTCCCCGAGTTCAGCTCCAGCCCTCCGTCCGGGATGCTGACGCCATCGGCGTCGGTGTCCGACGACTGCACGCGGTAGCGGAAGGTCAGCGCCGTCGTTCCCGTCCCGCCCACGTAGTTCATTTGCCGCACGGTAGGCGTGCCGCCGACCCACAGCCGCAGCTGGGGCGTCCCCGTCACGTTCACCAGATTGTTGAACGTGACCGTCGCCTCGATGTACTCCGACAGCACGTACGTGTCCGCGCTGTCCGGAGAACTCGTAATCGCTACGCCCACCACCCCCGTCGAACTGTCTGTGACTCGGTGGTCCGAGCTGTTCGCAATCCTGATACCAGAAGCGATGGTCAGGTACGCGTTGTCCGGCGTCGAGGTCGTATCCGTGATCGTCCCGCTGTTCAGTCCCAGCGGACCTGACACGCTGAGTCCGTCGGCGTCCGAATCGCCGGACGCCACGACATAGCGGAACACCAGATTCGTCGTGCCCGTCCCCGACACATAGTCCGCCTGCCGCGTCGCCGAAGCGATCGCCAACGGCAACTGCGGCGTGCCCGTCACCGTCACTGGCTTGCTGAACGTCGCCGTCACCTGGATCGTGTCGTCGAGGAAGTAGGTATCGCCCACATGCGGCGAATTCAGCACCAGGCCCGTCACATACGGCTCGCTCGGTCTGCCGTCCACCTTGTGGGTCGGAGAGTTTATTACTTGGTAGCGTCCGAAGTGCCGCGAGTGGTGATTGTTGGAGTTGTGGGTCGTGATCTGCCCGCCGACCAGTGCGCCGTTCAGTATGCTGATCCCGTCGGCGTCTAGGTCCCCGAACTCCACCACGTATCTGGAGACAGTAGTTCGATTGCGGTTGTCGGTAGCACCGTGAGTCCAGACCGCGGTGCGCGTACCGTCCCCGATGTTGAGGGTCAGACTCGGCTCGGTTTGCTGGTCAAAGGCATCGCTCACCCAGGTTATGCTGACTAAAATGGTATCGCCGAGGTGGAACGTGCTATCCGCTCCCGCAGAGTTGATCGAAACACCGGCTATGCCACCTCGATTTGAAGCGAGAACTTTGTTGTTCGGGAAAGAACCTTGTTCATGCAGGGTCGTGTCCGCCGCCGTGCCGTCGTCCGAAGCGGTGATCGTCCCGCCGTTCGGATGCAGACCCCAATGGTTGATGTAGACCCCGTTTTGGTCTTGGTCGGGATGGTGCGGGACGTACCGGAAGTACAGCGTCCTCGTGCCCGATCCCGAAACGTAGTACGCGTTTCGCGTCAGCAAGGGGACGGGCGGGCTCATAAGCACCTCCACGTACGGCTCACCCGTCACGTCCACAGCCTCGTCGAACCTCACATAGACTTTGATGGTGTCGCCATAGACGTGGCGGTCACTGAAAGTTGTGGGCGCGGCCAAGTACAGCGAGTCGTTCCTCGGCGCCTGCGCCGCCAGCTCGTCGCCTGCCATGCCTCCGACCACCGCCACGAAGACCGCCATCGCTCTGAGTATCCAGGTGGACCGGCGGCGAATCCACGCGGACCGGCGGCCTCCACGCTGTATACGGCGCGAAGTCGTCAGGGTGATGTCCAGAGTTGGCTGTCGAGGGTAGTCGGCTGTCGGAGACATCATCGGGACCTGCGTCAGAAAGCGTGATGAGAGTAAGGGCACCTCGGCGGTGCGCCGTCGCTATTATAATGCCCCCCCCCCCCCCAAGTCAAGAACTACTCGCAGCCTCAGTAACTACTCGCAGCCTCAGTCGATCCTGCCTAGCCACCCGAACCGCACTTCAACGGCTCCAGGTGCTGTCAGGCCGTCGGGCAGCGAGCCGCTCCAGTCGCGGGAGATTCCACGAATGCGCGGGGCACCCTGGTCGTCGCTCCTGGCGTAGGTGAAGACCGCCAGCCGCCGGGAAGCTTCGATCTCCACTGTGGCGACGCCTTCCGGTCCGCGCAGCGTCACGCCCAGCAGCGTCTCGGCCCACGCGGCCTCGAACGGCACCGCGAAGAGGAAGCTGCGCCCGCCGCCATGGTCCAGGGCGTCGGGCTCGAAGGATAGGGAGAAGAGCTCCGCGCCGCCCGCTCCCAGGCCCGTCAGCCGGTAGCCGCCGGGGCGCTCCGGCAGCTTTGGGCGCGCATCCCACGCCAGGGCCGGCTCTAGCCGCAAGCGACCGTTTGCCACGCCGCCCCAGAGCAGGAGGGACGGGATCGGCCGCTGGGCCTGCGGAAGGGGGGTGCGCTCGGCGCGGAAGCGCATCGCCTTGACGACGTTGTAGTCGCTGATCCAGTAGGGACGACAGTAGGACATGAGGTCCGCGTGGCGGACCGGGTCGATGAGGCGAGAGGGCCAGCCGGGACCCGCGAACTCGAAGCCCCACTGTCCTAGGGCGGCGTTCTCGTAGGGGAACGCTTCGTCCACGCCCGCCGGACCGCCGCACGGCGCATGCCCCAGGCTCATGTTGTGTCCGAGTTCGTGGGCCAGGGTCTGCCCGAGCTCGGGGTGGAGCGCTCCGTCGCGGCCGTGGGAGACGGTGATCCCAGTGTAGCCGGGTTGGAAGGCCACGCCCAGGAACCCCCAGAAGCCTTCCCGGTGGACGAATCGGGGGACGGCAAGCAGCCCATGGTAGTGTTCTTGGTCGTCCGCCTCCAGGTGGCGGAGCAGCTGAATCTCTTCCAGAAGGGCGATCCCTCCCCACTCGGAGGTGTCGGCCTCGGTGAAGTAGGGCTCCCGCAGTTGGACGTTGACCTCCGGCACGGGGAGGAGCGCGCGGGCGAAGCGCAACCCCTCGTCGAACCGGCCCGTCGCCAGCTCGCGGGCCGTCTCCGCCACCGCCGCGTTCACGTGGGCGTTGGCGTCCCAGGCGTACTGGATCGGCACCACGGTGAGCTCCAGGGGCCGGGCGCGGCGCACGTTCAGCGGTGCCGTTCCCGTTGCGGGAACGCGGCGGACGCTCCCCGGGGTCAGGGGCAACGCGCGTTCCGGGTCCAGTTCGACCACCATCTCGACGCCGGGCTGCAGTACCGATCCCGGGATCGTTGCGTTGAAGGTCCGAGCCAAGCGACCTCGGGCCAGGACGGTGGGGATGCCCGCAAGGGGAGGCGTCAGAGCAGTCTCGTGCACGGCGCGGCGGTCCAGGAAGAAGCGGGCGCGTGCGGTGGGCTGAAAGGCGTTCGCGCTGTCGCTGGTGGCGAAGACCCGGAGGAGGGCGCGACGTCCCGCCACCAAGGGCACCTCGCCGTCCAGGCTTTGGGTGGACTGGATCAGGTGCACGGCGGGCACGAGCACCTTGGCGGCTCTGGGGTTGGCCAGCACCAGAGGGTCGCCGGCGGCCAGCTCCAAGCCGGTGAAGCACTCCGTTCCCATGCATCCGTCGGAGGGAGGGGGCGGAGCCAGCGCGGTGACCGAGAGGGACGACCCCGAGGCGCCGACGACAGCGACCGGTGGGCTCGCGGCGTCGCCGGCGGGGATCGTGGCCTCTGGGGCCGACAGGGAGCCACCGGCAACGGCGAGGGGGATGCGCAGGTCGAACGGTGCGGCTTCGGTGAGGACGGCGCGGATGCGCGCCTCGTGGGGAGAGGCGGGGTTCGGGTCGGGGAGGCGCTCCAGCGTCACGGTCAGGTGGAAGGGCGCTCCCGGGTTGCCGGCGAGCCAGAGCAGGCGCAGGCCGGATGCGCCCTGGAAGGAGCCTGAGGAGAGCGATTCGATTGCGTTGCGCGAGAGGTCCAGGTAGCGGAGGGCGGGGAGACTCTCCAAGGCACCGCTGGGGAGCGCGGGCAAACGGTTGTCGCCGATCCACAGCTGCTCCAGGCTGGACAGGCCGCGGACGGCGTCGGCGGGCCAGTGCTCCAGGTGGTTGTTGAGGGCGAGGTCCAGGGTGGAGAGTTGGCGGAGCTCGGCGAAGATGCCGGCGGGGAGGCTCGCGAGCCGGTTCGCCGCCAAGGAAAGCGTGCGGAGCTGCGAGAGGCCCTGGAACGCTCCCGGCGGCAGTGCGACCAGGTGGTTCTCCGCCAAGTCCAGCGTGCTCAGTCGAGCGAGGCCCGAGAAGAGGTCCGCTGGCAGCGCGGCCAACTGGTTATTGCGCAGGAGCAGGCTTTCGAGGCGGGTCAGGCCCTGGAAGTCGCCGCTGCGAAGAGCCGCGATCTTGGGCTCCGCCGCCGGGTCGTCGCTACCGCTCAGGTCCAGCCAGAAGACGGACGCCAAGTCGGCCGCGGTCACGTCCGCGCAGTTCGGTCGGTTGGCTGCGGCCACGAGCGCGTCGCGCACCTGGGGCGTGCGGCTGCACACGCCGGTCGCGGCCGAGTTGGCCGCCGGGGGCGGAACGGTGGCGTCGGCTTGGGCGTCGGCGGGGACGGTCGGGACGACGGGCGCGTCGGGTGCGCCGCAGGCGGCGAGCCACATGAGCACCGGGAACCGCGCGAGGGTCAGGAACCGCGAGGGTGCCAGGAGCCACGTGAGCACCGGGAGCCGCGAGCGAGCCACGAACCGAGGGGCGGCACCCGGAGTCGCGGTCATGGCGGTTGCGGTCATGGCGGCTCCGGCAAGCCACGAGCCACGTGGAAGCGGGCAACGGCGGGTGGATCGTCGGGCAGCCGGCCGGGCCACTCTCGGTCGATTCCGCGGATCCGGCCCGTGGCCGGGTCGGTGAAGACGGCCAGCCTCCAGGACGCGGCGGCGGCTACCTGGGCCGTGCCCTCGGGTCCGGTCAGCACCACCGTCGCCAGGGTTCGCTCCCACGACGGATCGAAGGGGACGGCGAAGAGGAAGCTCATGTCGCCCCGGCTGGTCGGGCTCGGATCGAAGGAGAGGGCGAAGAGCCGCCGCCCGTCGTGGTCGTATGCGGCCAAGCGGTGCGACCCCGGTCGCTGGGGCAGCTTCGGCGCGGCTCGCCACGCGAAGGGCGGCTCCAGCGCCGGCCGGCCGTCACGCACACCGCCCCACAGCATCAGAACCCGGCGAGGAGACGGGGAGCGGATCGGCGCCGTCGCACGGGCCGAGCTCTCGGCTGTCGCACCGGCCGATCTCTCGGCGTCCAGCCGGTACCGGAAAGCCTTGGCGAAGCTGTAATCGCTGACCCATTGCGGCAGGCAGTACGACATCAGGTCTCGCGACTTGAGGGGACTGGCCAGCTGTTCCGGCCAACCGCCGCCGCCGAACTCGTATCCCCACGCCCCAGTGGAGCCGTCCGGGTACGGGTAGTCGGGATCGAGCGCGTCGGGGCCGCCGCATGGGGCATGGCCCAGGTTGAGGTTGTGGCCGATCTCGTGGGCGACGATCTGCGCCGCCGCCGGAGTCTCGGAGCCGTCGGACTGGTGGGTCACGGAGATGGCGCTTCGGCCCGGTTGGAAGGCCACCCCGACAAAGCCCCAGAAGCCGCCCTGCCGCACGATCCTGGGGGCCGCGAAGACGCCATGGTAGTACGTGTCGGCGCTTCCGCCGTCGATGTGGCGGAGAAGCTCGATCTCGTCCAGCAGGGCCAGCCCGCCCATCTCGGTCGTGTCGGCCCAGGTGAAGTACGGCTCCCGAACCGTTGCGTTCACGCCGGGAGCGGGAAGCAGGGCGCGCACGAAGCGCAGGGCGTCGGAGTCGGGTTGCGCCATGGTCGCGGCGTACTCGGAGACGCGGGCGTTGGCCGGCGAGTTGACGCCCCAGGCGAAGTGGACGGGGACGATTACAAGGTCGATCGCGGGCACGCTTCGGACGTCGAACGCCAGCCGTCCCTGGGCGGGAGCTCGACGCGCGCTGCCGGGAGCCAGGGGAAGGGAGCGGTCCGGGTCCAGCTCCACCACCACCTCCAGGCCGGGTCGCATCACGGAGGCGGGGACCACGGCGTTGAAGGAGCCGTCGAGGCGGCCCTGGTTCACGTCGGTGGGGATTCCGCTGGCTGGTGCGCGGAGAGGCGCCACGTGGACGGACGCGCCCTGGTGGAAGAAGGCGGCGCGGGCGGTGGGTCGGAAGGCGTTGGCGCTGTCGCTGCGGGCGAAGACGCGAAGAAGCGCCCGGCGGCCCGCCACCAGAGGCACGCTCCCGTCCAGGTCCTGGACGGCCTGGGTGAGGTGGACGACCGGCACGCTCACGGTGGCGGAGGGCGGGTTGGCCAGGACCAGCCGTGGCCCGGCCAGGACCTCCACGCCGTGGAAGCACGGCACCTCGCCCGTGCACCGGGTGGCGGGCGCCGGCGAGGGGCGAGGGGCCACGGAGAACGAGGAGCCGACGGCGTCGACGGCCGTGACGCCGGTGCTCTCCACGGCGCCGGCCGGGACCGACACCGACGCGGAGGAGAGGGCGCCCCCGACGGCCGAGAGGGGAACGTCGGTGGGGAACGGCGCACCTTGGGCGATGCGAGCGCGAAGCTGCGCCGGCCCCGGTGCCAAGGGGTCTTGATCGTCTGTGCGGACCAGCTCAACGGTCAGCGCGAAGGGGCTGCCTGGGTTCGGCGCCAGCGACAGCGACTGGAGCTTGTCCACGCCCAGGAAAATCCCAGCCGGCAGGGAGTCCAGCAGGTTGCCGCCCAGACGGAGGTCGGTCAGTTCCGTCATCCCGTGGAAGGCGTCCGGGGGGACGTCGGTCAGCTGGTTGGAGGCTAGGTCGAGCACATTCAGGGCCGAAAGGCCGCTGAATACCCGGGGCGGCAGGCGGGTCAGCGCGTTCTCGCCCAGCTGGAGGCGCTCCAGCCGTGCCAGGCCTTGGAAGACTGTCGGCGGAAGGTCGGCCAGGCGGTTGGCGGCCAAGTCCAGGGCGGTCAGGCGTTCCAGGCCCTGGAAGACGCCGTCGGGGAGGGCGGTCAGGCGGTTGCGAGAGAGCGCCAGCGAGACCAGTGCGGAGAGGTCGTCGAACACGCCGTCGGGGAGAGCGGCGAGCCGCGCCAACCCCAGGTCCAGGGCGATCAGGGAATCGAGGCCGGCGAAGGCGCGAGGAGCGGCGTGGGAGAGGGGGTTGGCGCCCAGGTTCAGGACTTGTAGGCGGTCCAGTCCGGCGAAGGCGTGGTCGGGGAGGGCGACAATCAGGTTGTAGGGGAGCTCCAGGGTGAGCAGGTTGGGGGCTCCGTCGGCCAGTCCGGGGGGCAGCTCGGTGAGTCGGTGGCCGCCCAGGTCGAGGTGCGCGAGGCTCGCCAGGCCCGCCAAGTCGCCCGCCTCCAGGCGCGACAGCGTGGGCGCGAGAGGGATGGCGTCCAGCCGCCAGGGGCCTGTCAGGATCAGCTCGGTCGCCGCCGCCAGGTCGTCTGCGGTCACCTGCGCACAGTGGTCGCGTCCGGCCGCGCTCGACAGCGCGGGGACGAGCTCCGGCGCGCGGTCGCAGACGGGCGGCCCGGCAGAGTGGGCGGTGGCTTCCACGCGGGGACCGCCGTCCACCGACGCGGCCAGCCTCTGGAGCGGCGCTTCGGCGCCCAGAACCCACCGCACCGACGCCAAGCCGTCGTCTCGGGTCGTTGCGACGGCCGGCTCCACCGTTCCTCCCCCCGAGAGCACCTGGAACCGAACGGCCACGCCCGCCACCGGCGACCCGCCCGGACGCGCGTGGCGGACGACCACGGGCTGGGAGAGGGCTTGGGACTCGAAGGCGCGCTGGCCGGCCCCGGAGACCACCTCCAGCCCAGCGGGCCGAAGGGCCACCGTGACGGAGGCCGTGGCCGCCAGCTGCTGATGGGTTGCGCGCACGCTGCCCTGGCCGTTGTCCACCGCCGTAGCCACGCCGAGGGCGTCTACCGAGAAGACGTGGGGCGCGTCGCTGGACCAGACCACGGTTCCGGCGAAGGGGTTGCCGTACTGGTCGACCAGCGTCGCCTGGAAGGCGGCCGTCTCGCCCACTTCCGACAGCTCGACGGAGGGTGGAGAGACGGAGATCGAGACGGCTCGCGGCGGCTCGGGGTCGGGTCCCGCGCCGCCGTCGCCTCCTCCGCACGCCCCCAGGGTCGTGAGCGTCGCCGCCGTCGCCGCCGCGAGGAGTGGGGTTCGGCCTGGAGGCCGGCGGCAGGTCACGGCGAGGCTCCACGAGCACCGCGACGCTGGCCGAACGCCCAGCCGGCCACGGCGAGCACGGCCAACATGGCGGCGGCACCGGTGGAGAGGCCGGGCTGGGTTCCAACCACCACGCCCAGGACGGCCACGTACAGCGCCACGGTGACGCCCGCGGTCCAAGGGCCGCCCGGAACTCTCATGGGGCGGTCCAGATCGGGTCGCTTCCGGCGGAGGCGGAAGTACGCCGACAGGACGACCAAGTCCACCGAGATCGCTACCAGCATCATGAAGCGGATCAGGAACTCGAAGGCGCCGGTGGCGGCGAGGGCGAGGATCACGGCGCCGGCCAGGAGGAGGCCGGGCGTGGGAGTCCCTCGGGGGGAGACCCGCTGGAAGACCTTGGGCGCCAGTCCGGACCGGGCCAAGCCGAAGGCGACTCGCGGCATCCCCAGGAAGTTCACGTTGTTGGAGCTGATCAGGATGAGGACGGCGGCCACCAGCATGAACGTGCCCGCCGCGCTGCCCAGCACGCCCTCCACCGCGTCTTGGGCGACCAGCTCGGCGCCCGCCATCTCACTGGGGGAGAGCACGGCCAGGTAGGCGGTGTTGACGACCAGGTACAGGACCGCCACGAGCACGGCGCCTCCGATCAGGATGCGCGGCAGCGCACGGCCCGGGTTCGCGATCTCCTCCGACATCTTGGCGGCGTCCTCCCAGCCGTAGTAGGCGAACGCCACCGACTGGTAGGCCAGGGCGAAGCCCAGCCACGACGCCCGCTCCAGGGAGGGGGCCGCCGCCAGTCCGCCTCCATCTCCCGCCGCCAGTCCCGCCGCCGCGATCGCCGCCAGGACGGCCACCTTGGCGACCGTGGTCACGTTCTGCACGGCGGTGCCCACTTTGAGTCCCCCGGTGTGGACCACCACGAAGCCCACCACCACCCCCGCGGCCAGGATCGGTACCGACCCGCTGCCCACCAAGATCACCAAGTACTCGGCGATGACGACGGCCTTGGCGGCGCCGGAGAACGCCCGCGTCACCAGCAGCTCCGACCAGCCCGCCACGAACCCCGCCACCGGTCCGAACGCCTCCCGCGCATAGACGTACTTGCCCCCGGCGCGAGGGAGCGCGGCCGCCATCTCCGACAGGACCAGCGTGCTGAGGGCGGCCACCACGCCCCCCAGCGTCCACACGGCCAGGATCAGCCATCCGTTCCCCAGGTAGTCGGCGATCTGGCCCGGCGTGCGCAAGATGCCCGCGCCGATGACGATCCCCACCGTGACGGCCAAGCCGTCGCGAACCCGCAACACCCGCTTCAGCTGCACGGCGTCACCGGCCATGGCGCCACAGGCTGGGCGTCACCGGCTGGGGCGTCACCGTCCGCGCCTTCCGTCCCGCGACCACGAGGGTCCCCGACAGCCGCACAGCTCCCTGATGTAGGCGACGACAGCCCTCAACTCGCTGTCGCTCATGGAGGGGCCGAAGGCCGGCATTCGGTGGCTCTTTCCCATGATCCAGCCGCCTGCATAGATGCCGTCGTACAGCGTGTCGTCGGGCCGAAGGGAGATTGCCGCCGAATCGCGGTGGACCGTGGGCGGCACGGGGAGGTAGGGCGCGTTGAAACCGTCGCCGCCGCCCTCCTGGCCATGGCAGGGAGCGCATCGGGCGCGGTAGATCGTCTCGCCGGCGTCGAGCGAGGCCGAGGTCGTGCGCTCGCGCATCGGCAGTCCCTTCACCCGGGCGCTTCCCGTCCACGGAGCCTCGCGGCGGAGGAGGTAGGAGGCGATCAGGTCGAGGCGGTCCCGCTGCTCGAAAGAGCCGGGCATGATCGTTTCCGGCACCAAGTGGGAGGGGTCCTCGATCATCGCCCGCAGGTAGTCGGGCCGAAGACGTTGGGCCACGCCGTCCAAGCGAGGTCCGATCCGTCCGCCGTCGTCGCCCAACTGGTGGCATCCGAGGCAGCTCCATCGGTCTCGAAGGAGGACTTCCGCCTTCCGCATGGCGAAGGGCGACAGGGCAGCGGGTGTCCAGGGGGGGAGTTCCGGCGCCGCCTGCGAGTTGAGGAAGCGGTCCGTCTGGGACGTTAGGAAGCGCACCAACGCCTCGACTTCAGTGGGGGCGAGGCGAAAGTCCGGCATCTGGTCTCCGGCACCGGGGCGAGCACCTGCTGGGCGGATCGCGACGGGGGCCGCCAGGTACGACCTCAGCCACTCTTGGCGCACGCGCCGACCCTCCAGCGCCAGGTCCGGCGCGGCGGCAAAGTGCTCCGGGGCGTCCGGGTGACTGTGGCAGCCGCCGCACCCCAGGGCCGCGAAGAGGGTCCGTCCTTCCTGCCGGCCGACTCCGGGATGACGGGACTGGGCGGCCCGAAAGGCGTCGTCCACGCCCCGCAGCTCGATCTCGTTGGTGGTGAAGAGCGCCAACGCCAAGCGCTGCCGCTCGTCCAGGTCGTAGGCGGGCATTCGGGTTGGGGCGAGCTGGGGCCGCACGGTGCGGGGGCTGGCCAAGTAGTGGAAGACGTAAGCCGGCGCCAGGGGCGTCGCGCTGGAACCCAGGGCGGGAGAGACTCGGCGGATGCTCTCTCCTCCGGGCATCCCGGCGTGGCACGCTCCGCACCCGAGGGCCTCCGCCAGTTCCTGTCCCGAGGGGGCTTGGGCGGCGGCACGTCCCGAGGGCGTCTGGGCAGCGGCGCTCCCCGGTGCCGAAGCGGTGCTCCCCGGTGCCGCTCCGGCCGGAAGACAGGTCAGGGCCACGGTCGCGGCGGCACCGGCCTGCCGCCTCCACGCCGCCCTGGGAGCAGTGCGCATCGACGAGCGCGTCAGAAGAGCAGCGCCAGCACGGCCCAGTAGAGGACGAGCCCCGGCAAAGCGACGAGCGCCGCTCGCCAGGGACCGAAGCCGAACGTGGCGCGGACGGCGACCACCCCTGTGGCCAGCATCCACGGAAGGGTGACGGCGTGGAGCAGCCCACCGACCGCGGGCACGACCGCCAGTCCCGCGACGATCCCGGGCGCCTTGGCGAACGCCAGCGCGCGGGCCACGGCACCCGACGGAGCGCTTCCACCCAGCATCCTGGCGGTCCACAAGGCCGTCGGGATCCAGACGAACCAGTGCGCCATGCTGGCCACGGCCTGCCACGCCAAGGCGGCCGGGGCCAAGGTGGCTTCGCTTGCCGCCGCACCCGCCGCCGCCAGCCCGACGACGAGCCCGGCTTGGAAGCCGGCTCCTTCGTCCGCCGCGACGGTTTGGTAGGCGGCCGGTCGGAGGGCCAGTGCGGCTGCGGCCCTTGCCGCGAAGCCGCTGGGGCCCGGGAGCCGCCTTACGCCCTCCACTCCCTTGCGGCTTGGCCCAAGAAGGTGACGACCAGGAGCCCGTCGACCCAGTGCCAAATCCAGAAGTTCTCCCGACCGGTCCAGTCCAGGACGGCCAAGTTGAGCACGCATGCGACGGCCACCAGCCCGAAGCCCGCTCGAAGGAATCGAACGGCGCCCGTGGGCTCTTCCGTCCCGAGGCGAGCGAAGTAGTAGCCGCACAGCGCCGCGTAGAGGGCGTTGATCCAAGGCCACGACTCCATGTAGCCGCCGGGCGAGCGAACCAGGAGGCCGTCGGTGGGCTCCAAGAGGCCCACGATCCACATGTTGCTGGCGACGATTGCCGCCACGACGACGAGGAACACCGCACAGGGCTTGCGTGTCTTGGTCACGGTTCGTCGGTGCCTCCAATGTTTCGGGGACAGAAGCCGCCGCTTGCGCACGCTAGGCGTTTAGCGCGAACGGCTTGCAACACAGCGTAGAATACGCCACGATGGGCCTCTTGGGCAACCCTGCGCGGCCCAAGCCCCCGAGCCGTGCCGCCTTCTGGGTGCCGCCCCTCGTTGAACTGCCGCCGCCTCCCCTTCTCCAAGAGCCGCCGCGCCATTAGCACCGCCACCCTGCCGAAACAACCCGCCACCCTGCCGGAGCAACCCAGCCGGAGAGGCTTCTTCGACAGAACGGCCCTCGTGGACGGCGACGGGGCGTGGAGCTACGGCGATCTGCTGTGCCACGCGGACCGCTTCCGCGACCTCTTTCTGGCAAGATCGGGCATCGCTCCGGGCGCGAACTTGGCAGGAGAACGGGTCGCCTTCCTGGTGCCTCCGGGGCGGATGCATGTGGCGGTGCAGTGGGGCGTCTGGCGGGCCGGGGGGATCGCCGTCCCGCTGGCACTCTCACATCCGCGCCGGGAGCTGGAGTACGGGCTGGACGACGCGAAGCCGTGCATCGTCGTGGCCGACCCGGCCCCGGAGCACGCCGACGCGCTCCTCCGTGCCGCCGACTCCAGGGGCGCCGAGGCGGTCTTGCTGGGCGAGGTCGATGCTGTGTCGTCCTTGGGGCTACCGGCCTCTGGCCGCGCTGTCAGCCCGTGCCCGACGCCCGACCCTGGCGACGGCGCTCTGATCATCTACACCAGCGGCACCACCGGCCGTCCCAAGGGCGCCCTGTCGACCCACGCCAACGTGGCCGCCCAGTGCCGCTCCATGGTCGCCGCATGGGGCTGGTCGCGCGACGACCGCATCCTCCACGTGCTTCCTCTTCATCACGTCCACGGGATCGTCAATGCACTGTGCTGCGCGCTGTGGTCCGGCGCCGCGTGCGAGTTCGGCGCTCCGGCCCCCGTTGCGGTGTGGGAGCGGCTGGCGGCTGGGGGGATCACGCTCTTCATGGCCGTGCCCGCCACCTACGGACGGCTGATCCGCGCCTGGGAAGAGGCGCCGGCGGACCTCCAGAGGCGGTGGTCCCGAGGCGCCCGCGAACTGCGCCTCATGGTATCGGGCTCCGCCGCCCTTCCCGTGGCCGTCTTCCAGCGCTGGCGAGAGATCACGGGCCAAGTCCTGCTGGAGCGTTACGGGGCTACCGAGATCGGCATGGCGCTCTCCAACCCCTTGGCGGGAGAACGTCGGCCCGGCGGCGTGGGGCAGCCCCTGCCGGAGGTGGAGGTGCGCTTGGTGGACGGCGACGGGCACCTTGTGGACGGAGACGGGCACTCGGTGGAAGGCACCGGGCACCCCGCCGTCGGCGAATCGGGCCAGCTGGCGGTCAGAGGGCCTCAGGTCTTCAAGGGGTACTGGGGACGGCCGGAGGAAACCGCCGCCGCCTTCCGGGACGGGTGGTACCTGACCGGAGACGAGGCGCGCTTGGAGGACGGCGGCTGGCGCATCTTGGGGCGTCGGAGCGTGGACATCCTCAAGACCGGGGGCTACAAGGTCTCGGCGCTGGAGGTGGAGGAGCTGTACCGGGAGCACCCGGCCGTGCAGGACGTGGCCGTGGTGGGCGCGCCCGACGACGAGTGGGGCCAGCGGGTCTGCGCGGCGTGGACCCCGAGCGCCCGAACGGCCGCCAGCGGTGCGGACCCCACCGCCGATCAGTTGCGCGCGTGGGGCAAGGTGCGCCTGGCGCCGTACAAGGTCCCCCGCGACTTCCAGATGGTGGAGCGTCTTCCTCGCAACGCCATGGGCAAGGTGCGGAAGGCCGAGGTGGTCTCCATCTTCAACCCAAGCCCTTCTCCCGCCGGCTAGGATTCCCCCCTTGATCGACGCGATCCTCGACAACCTTCGGACGTACTGGCCGGTCCACCTCCTGCTGTTGGCCTACACGGGCGTGCTGGCCTACCACGCTTGGTCGGGCAACCGCAGCACTCGGAGCATCGCGGACTACTTCGTCGGCGGGAGGGCGATGGGGCCGCTGACGATCGGCCTGTCGTTCTTCGCCACGTACTCCAGCACCAACTCGTTCGTGGGGTTTTCCGGGCGGGCTTACGAGTGGGGCGTCACCTGGTTCGTGCTGGTGCCGTTCGTGGTGGGGCTGTGCCTCTTCGCCTGGGTAGCGGTGGCACCTCGCCTGCGAACCTTCACCGAATCCCTCGGATCGCTCACGATCCCCGACTTCATCGGCTTCCGCTTCGGCAGCCCGACGGCTCGGGTCGCGGCCGCCGTCATCATCATCTTTGCGTCGCTCCTGTACATGACCGCCGTCTTCCAGGGGATCGGCTACCTGCTGGAGAGCTTCCTGGAGATTCCCTACCACGCGGCGATCGCCGTCGTGTTCGTCGTGGTGATGGCGTACACCGCCGTGGGCGGCTTCATCTCGGTGGTGAAGACCGACGCCGTCCAGGGACTGGTCATGGTCGCGGCGGGGATCCTGCTCTTCTGGGGGACGGCGAAGGCGGCAGGCGGGATCGGCGCTCTGGCGGAGCTTGCGGGCGACCCGTCCACCGCACCTCTGCTGCGATGGGGCGGCGGCGTGGAGGCGGCGGGGAGCGCGTCGGCGGGGGGCGCAGCGGCGGGGGGCGGCACAGGGACGGGCGGCGCGGTGGGAGAGATTGGCGCGGGCGTGGTGATCCCTCTGGCGATCGGCGTGGCGTTCGCCAACACCCTCAAGTTCGCCGTGGAGCCGCGGCAGCTGTCCCGCTTCTACGCGCTGGAGAGCCGAGCGGCGGCGCGAAAGAGTCTCTGGATCTCCACGCTGGCGTTCCTGGTGGTGTACTCCCTGCTCATCCCGGTGGGACTGTACGCCCGCGCCGTCGTTCCTGGGCTGGCCGACACGGACTTGGTGGTCCCCACGCTCCTCACGGCGGAGGGCGTCTTCTCGGAGGGCGTGGGCGCGTTCCTCCTGCTGGCGATGGTGGCAGCCGCCATGTCGTCTCTGGACAGCGTGCTTCTGGTGATGGCGTCCACGGCGCAGCGGGATGTGGCCGGCTTCTTCCGAAAGGCCGGAACAGACCGTTCGGTGCTGTCGTCAACCCGCATCTACGTGGGCCTCTTCGCCCTCGTCACGGCACTGATCGCACTCGACCCGCCCACCGACATCGTGTCTCTGACGGCGTTCTCGGGCGCGGTGTACGGCGCCTGCTTCGGCCCGTCGCTGATCTTGGGTCTGCACTGGCGGAGGGGGAACGGCGCGGCGTCGTTGGTCTCGTTCGTCGTGGGACTGGCGGTGCTGCTGACGTGGAACCGACTGCCCTGGACCGGCGGCGTGCACCAAGTCTTTCCCGGCGTCGTCTTCTCGTTCCTGGCGTACTGGGCGGTGGCCCGGGCGACGGCGGCCTACCAGTCGACCACCGTGGACCGGCTCTTCGAGGGCGAACAGACCCGGGCCAGCGGCGGCGGAAGGTAGGACGGCCGTGCCGCTCCCCGTTGCCGAACTGCTGGCCGATGCGGTGAGGCTTTACGCGGTTGCCGGGGCGATCTTCGCCGTGCTCTTCGCGTGGCGCGGCGCCGGGACGCTGGACCCGGCGGCCCGGGCCGGGACCCTGGGCTTTCGCCTGCTGATCGTGCCCGGCTCGGCGGCGCTGTGGCCCCTCCTTCTGGTCCTGTGGGCGCGGGCGTCGAAGGCCGCACGGGGCGACGGCGAGAGGACGGCTGGGCAGTCGTGAGGCGGTCGTGAGGCGCGGCCACCGCTGGGCGCACCTGGGGCTCGTCCTCGTCTGCGGAGCGCTGGCGGTCTGGCTCTTGGGGTACGGGTGGACGATCCGCGCCGAACGGCCGTCCCCTCGGCCCATCGCCGCGCCCGAACCACCTCCAGGAGCGGCGTGGGAGGCGACGATTCACACGGCCGCCGGCGCCGCCACGGTGCGCTACTTCGAGGCCGGGCCGACTGACGACGGGGAGGCAAGCGGCGGAGAGGCGAGCGGCGGAGAGGCGGAGGTTCCGTTCCTGTGGGCGACGCTCCCGGCCGAGCTCAACGCCGCCGAACCGGGACTGATCCTGGAGTTCAACGACGCTCCGCCCCGGACGCTGGGGAGCATCGCGCCGGGCCGTCCCATCGTCCCGCTTCCCGGCGGCTTGGGCGGCGGCGCGGAGCTGGTGCTCGTGGACCTAGCCCGCAACCTTCGGCTCGGGCGCACGGTGCTACCGGAGGGGCCCCGGTGAGCTTGGCGTACCGCGCCGTGGGATGGTCGCCCGCCAAGGTGAAGTACGACCTGGCGGTGGCGGCACTGGCGACGGTCTACTTGGCGGTGTTCACCGCCGCGACCGTCGCGACCCAGCCCCACGTCACGGTGGAGACGCTGCTGGCAAGGGCGTCCGGCAGCCTGGCGTTCGTGCTGCTGACGTGCGTGCTGCTCGTCGGCCCCTTGGCGCGGGTCTCGCCGCGCTTCCTGCCCATCCTGCGGAACCGGCGGCACCTGGGCGTGGCCACGTTCCTGGTCGCCCTCGTCCACGGCGGGCTCGCCTTCTACCAGTTCCACTTTCTGGGCGATCTGGAGCCGCTGGCGAGCCTTCTGTCCGGCGGCGCGTCCTTCCAGCTCCTGGGCGCCGTCGGGCTCCTCGTGCTCTTCGCGATGGCGGCGACGAGCCACGACTTCTGGCTGGCCAACCTGACGCCGACCGCGTGGAAGGCGCTGCACATGCTCGTCTATGCGGCATACGCGGCGGTGGCAGGCCATGTGGCGCTGGGCGCGCTGCAGGAGGAAGGGCGAGCCTACCTGTGGGCGATGGCCGGGGGCGCGAGCGCCGCGGTCTTCGTCCTGCACGCGGCGACGGGTGCGCGGGAGCGGCTTCGGGAGCGGGGAAGCCGGGGAAGCCGGGAAAGCCGGGGAAGCCGGGGAAGCACGTCGGTCGCGGAGGACGGCTTCGTGCGCGCCGTCCCAGTCGCCGATATCCCGGAGGGACGCGCCAAGGTCGTGTCCCTGGCCAAGGAGCGGGTGGCCGTCTTTCGGAACGGCTCGGTGGTGTCGTGCGTGTCCAACGTCTGCCGTCATCAGATGGGTCCCATCGGCGAAGGGCGGATCGTGGACGGCTGCATCACCTGCCCGTGGCACGGCTTCCAGTACGATCCAGTCACCGGATGCGCGCCGCCTCCCTTCACCGACCGCCTTCCCACCTACGACGTGGAGGTCCGCAGCGGCGTCGTCTGGGTGAACCCTGTGGCAAACCCGCTGGGACGGCCCGCGCGAACGGCCGATCTTGGCGTGGCGTCGGACTCGGACGGCGAGTTCGCCAGCCCATGATCCGCTCGGCCAGCCGCCACGTCAGCCTCGTCACGGGCCGCTGGGCCATGGGTGTCGCCGCCGGGCTCGTCGTTGCCGCCGTTGCCGTCTTCGCCGCCAGAGGCCACCGGACGCTGCCGGCGTCGGCGTTCGAGTTCGGCGTGGTCCGCTCCTTCGAGGGCTTCGTGGCGGCAGACCCCTATCCGTCGCTGATCGTCCCCCGGGGGGCCGTCGCGACCCGCTACCTTCTGGTCGGCCCCGGCAAATCGGGCGCCGACGAGCTGGTCCAGGGGACGGTCGGCCGCTGGACGGCGCTGGACGGCTCCCTGGCGTTTCGTGGCGGCCAGGCGATGATCGAGGTGGTTCCCGGCTCGCTGCTCCCGGCTGTCGACACGCTTGGCACCAACGCCGACGGGAGCCGAGGCCGCGACCCCGACGAAGCCCCCAGCCGCGACGCCGACGGCAGCCCTAGCCGCGCGGTGGAGCTGGGCGAGCACTACCTGGAGGGCGAGATCGTCGGCACCAAGTGCCACCTGGGGGTGATGAACCCAGGCTCGGGGATCGTTCACCGAGAGTGCGCGGCTCTCTGTCTCCGAGGCGGCGTGCCGCCCCTTCTGGCCGTCCGGAGGACTGACGGCGTCGTCGAAGGCATCGTCGTGACGGGCCCCGCAGGCCAAGCCGTGGGCCGTCCCCTGGCGGATCTGGCCGGAGTCCCGGTGGGGGCAACCGGGCGGCTTGTCCGGCAGGGTCCCACTACCTTCTTGCGAGTCGACCCCAGCCAAGTTCGGAGGCTCCGTTGACCCATCCCGAGAGCGACCCAGCACCAGCGGCACCACCAGCAGGCCGAAGGGCTGCCGCCTTCCCCGTCGCCGAAGAGGTCCTGCCGCCCGACGACATCGTCAAGGGGCGCTACCGCCTCACCTTCGTTCGCCGCACCGAGCAGCTTCGCGCGGTGCAGAGTCTCCGCTTTCGGGTCTTCAACCTGGAGCTCGGCGAGGGACTGGAGTCGTCGTTCGATTCGGGACTGGACGCCGACGACCTGGACGAGTCGATGCACCACCTCCTGATCATGGACGAGCGCACAGGAACCGCCGTCGGGACCTACCGGATGCAGACCGCCGCCATGGCCGCGGCGAACTGCGGGTTCTACTCGGCCAGGGAGTTCGACGTCTCCGGCTTCCCCCTGCCCGTCGTGGAGCGCTTGGTGGAGGTGGGGCGGGCGTGCATCGACAAGGAACACAGGAGCCGCCGGGTGCTTCACCTGCTCTGGCAGGGGCTGGCGCGCTACCTCACGTGCACCGACAAGCGATACCTCTTCGGTTGCTGCTCCCTGACCACCCAGGACGGGCGGTTGGGGAACCAAGTTCACTCCCAGCTGGTGGCGGATGGACACCTGCACCCCACCGTGCGGGCGTGGCCGCTCCCGGGCTTGGAGTGCGGGCTGCACGACTACGAGGACGCGGCGGGCGGCTCCATGGACGTCCCGCCCCTCTTCCAGAGCTACCTGAACTTGGGCGCGAAGATATGCGGACCTCCCGCCATCGATCGGGAGTTCGGGACGATCGACTTCCTGGTCCTGCTGGACATTCAGAGGCTGGGCCGCCATGTCTACCAGAGCTTCTTTCGGTAGCGAAGCGCAACCGTACCGTCCCCGCCTTCGGGACTGGCCGCGGACCGCCGTCAAGGTTGCGGTCGTGCTGGCGTGGACGGTCGCAATGGCCGGGCTCATCGTGATCGCCTGGGCGTTCGTTCCGGGACGGGGACCACGCTCGGCGGCTCGGCGGGCCCGAATCCGGCGGGCGGTGACTCGGCTCTGGGGACGTGGCGTCCTGCGCACGTTGGGCGTTCGCCTCTCCACCGAGGGCGGCTCCGCGCCTCCTCCAGGCGCGCTGGTCGTCTCCAACCACTTGAGCTACCTGGACATCCCCGTGCTGGCGTCGGCGCTGCCCGTGGTGTTCGTCTCCAAGGCGGAGGTGCGCCGGTGGCCGCTCTTGGGCTTGGCGGCGACGGTCGGCGGAACCGTGTACATCGACCGGACCCAGCGAAGGGACACGGTGCACGCCCTGGCGGGGATGAGACGCGCCCTGGAGCGGGGCGACGGCGTGGCCGTCTTCCCCGAAGCCACCAGCACCAGCGGCGCCGATATCTTGCCCTTCAAGTCGTCGCTTCTGGCCGACGCGGCCCTTCATCGCGCCCCGGTGCACTGGGCCACGATCTGGTACGGGGTGTCCGGCGGCGGCGCACGAGACCGGGTGTGCTGGTGGGGCGAGATGGCCTTCCTGCCCCACTTGGCGGGGGTGTGCGCCCTGAAGGAGATTCGCTGTCGCGTTCGCTTCGGCGACTCGCCCGTACTCGCCGACGACCGAAAGGAGCTGGCCGCCGCCCTCCGCCGGGCGATGCTGCGGAGCTTCGAGCCCGTAGCGTGATTCGCGCTCGGCCGTGATCCGCGCTCGGCACCTGCTGCTGCTCTACCTGGCGCTCCTGGGCGCATCCCACTTGGTGCGCCGGCAACGGCCCGAAGCTGCGCCCGCCGCCGACCAGCAGCTCCAGTCGGTGGAGGGGGCGCCGCGGTCCCGGCGAGGCCCCGTGCGGATCGCCTATCGCGAGTGGCCGGTAGCGCGCATGTCGGTTGAGGGTCGCACGCCCGTCCTGCTGCTCCACGGCAGCCCGGGCAACGGCGCATCGTTTCGGCGGATCGCACCCGAGATCGCCGCGAGCTACCGCACTCTGGCGCCCGACCTTCCAGGCTTCGGCGCATCGAGTCCCCGGCTCCCCGACTACTCGATTCGGGCCCAGGCGGCGATGGTCCTGCAGATGTTGGACTCCCTGGACGTGGGCCCCGTCCACGCTGTGGGCTTCTCTCTGGGCGGCGGCGTGGCACTGGAGATGCACCGCGCCGACCCCGGCCGCCTCGCGTCGCTGACCCTTCTGTCGTCCGTCGGAGTGCAGGAGCTCGAGCTGCTGGGGAGCTACCACCTCAACCACGCCGTCCACGGGCTGCAGCTCTTCGTCTTGGCCGCCGCGGAAGGGCTCCTTCCCCACTTCGGTCTCCTCGACGACGCCTTCTTCGGCCGCGCCTACGCGCGCAGCTTCTACGACACCGACCAGCGGCCGCTGCGGGGGATTCTGGCGAGCTACCCCGGCCCCATGCTCGTCGTCCACGGCAGCCGCGACCTCCTGGTGCCCGCCGCGGCCGCCCGGGAGCACCACCGGATCGTGCCCCAGTCCGAGCTGGTCATGCTGGCCGGCGACCACTTCCTGACGTTTACGCGGCCCGAAGTGGTGGCCGGACCGATCCTGGACTTCCTCGACCGGGCGGAAGCCGGCCAGGCGACCATCCGCGCCAGTGCGGCACCAGACCGCGTTCGCGCGGCAGCGACGCCGTTCAACCCCGCCGCCGCTCCCCCCGTGGAGGGTCTCGCGCTGGCGGCGATGATCCTGCTGCTCGTTGCCGCCACCTTCGTGTCGGAGGACCTGACGTGCATCGGCGCCGGCCTCCTCGTGGCCCAGGGCTCGCTGCCCTGGCTGGCCGCCACCGCCGCCTGCTTCGTCGGGATCGTCTTGGGCGACTTCATGCTGTACGGGGCCGGTCGCTTGGGGCGGCCAGTTACGCGGGTCGCCCCCTTCCGATGGCTCCTCCGCCCCGAGGACCTGGAGCGCGCGTGCCGTTGGTTCGAGGAGCGCAGCGCCGCTCTCATCCTGACCGGGCGCTTCGTTCCCGGCACTCGCCTGCCCACCTACACGGCGGCCGGCGTGGTGCGCCTTCCCTTCCCCCGGTTCGTCCTCTGGACGCTGGTGGCGGCCGCCCTTTGGACCCCCCTGCTGGTGGGCGCCTCCGTGCTCTTCGGAGCCGCCGTCCAGGAGTGGCTCGGCGTCTTCCGCGACCGAGCCCTGGCTTGGCTGGCGGGCACGGCCCTCGTCGTCCTGATCGTCTTTCGCGTCCTCCTGGCGCTGGCCACTCGGCAGGGACGACAACGGCTCGCCGGCCGCTGGTGCAGAGTGCGGCGCTGGGAGTTCTGGCCTCCCTGGCTCTTCTACCTTCCGGTCGTCCCATGGGTGGCCTGGCTCGCGCTTCGCTACCGGTCTCTCACCCTGTGGGCCGCCGCGAACCCCGGCATCCCCCCCGACGGAGGACTTGTGGGCGAATCCAAGTCGGCGATCCTCTTCGCCCTCGGTGCGCCCGAGTCCACCGCCCAAGTGGCGAAGACCAGAGTTCTGCCCGCTGGGCCAGAAGCCGCCGCCCAGTCGGACGAAAGGGCACCCCAGTTGGACGAACGGGCGCCTCAGCTGGACGAGTGGGTGCGGGAGCTAGGCGGCTGGCCCGTGGTGGTCAAGCCCGACGTGGGGGAACGCGGCACCGGGGTCTCCATTGCGCACGACCGGGCCGCCCTCGCAGAACGGCTTCGTCGGGTCCGGGCTCCGGTGGTTCTCCAGGAACACGTGCCCGGAGTGGAGTTGGGCGTCTTTTACTACCGGATCCCGGGACACGACCAAGGCCGGATACTCGGGATCACCGAGAAGCGGCAACCCGCCGTCGTGGGAGACGGCCACACCTCCATCGCGAGGCTGATCCTCGCCGACCGGCGGCTCCGCTGCCAGTTCCGAGTCTTTGCACGGGAGCTGGGCGTCGGCATGGAACGGGTGCCCGCCGCCGGCGAGCGGGTCGTGCTCGAAGAGCGAGGCAACCACTGCTGGGGGTCGGAGTTCCGGGACGGCAGCCACCTGGAGACGCCCGCCCTCGCCGCGGCGGTGGAAGCGATGAGCCGCAAGGTGCCGGGCTTCTACTTCGGCCGGTACGATCTCCGGGGAGCATCGGTCGACGACATCCGGGCAGGCCGCTTCAAGGTCGTCGAACTCAACGGCGTCTCGTCGGAGGCAACCCACATCTACGACCCCGCCACCTCCTTGGGCGCAGCCTACCGAACCTTGTTCCGGCAGTGGAGCGTCGCCTTTCGCATCGGCGCGCTAAACCGGCAGAGGGGATCGCCGATCCCCAGTGCGCGTTCGGTGCTCGCACGACTGCTCCGCCACTTCAAGCGGGATCGGCCTAGCGGTCGCTCGAACCGGGTAGCGGCGTCTGACCGGGTGGCAACGTCTGCTGGTTAACCGGCTGGCGGCGTCTGGTCGTCCCGGTTGGTGTCCTGGGTCGAGGTGGTCTGATCCGTCAAACTTCGTATCGCAAGAATGTTGACGGCCACGGCCTGCAGGATGGTCGCCGTGGTGCCCAGCGCCTGCGCCCAGTTGGTTCCGGCCTCCGCCTCCTTGAGCGGCACGAAGACGGTGCTTCCCGGCTCCAGAGCCGGATAGCGTCGAAATCCCAGAAACCTTTGGACCGTGCTTCGGTTCCCATCGGGATAGAAGACGCTGGTTCGGTTCAAGTCGGCGTCATCGGTCGCCCCTCCCGCCGCCGACAGCACATCCTCCACGCTCAACCCTGGCCGGTACACCGTGCGGCTGGGAAAGTTCACGCTCCCGGTCACCGCCACAGTGTTGTCCAGCACAGGCAACACGATGGTGTCTCCCGTGTGAATCACGGGGTCCTCCGAGCCGGTACCCCCCCTTGTCCCATCCAGAGAGAAGTCCACGCCGACAAAGATCCCTCTCCTTCTCAACTGCAATCCGGTCGGGTTCGCTTCCGCCGTCAGCCCGCCGGCGCGTGCGATCAGACTGGACAGCCTCTCGTCGGTCCGCAGCAATGCGTACTCTCCCGGACGCAACACCTCTCCCAGGACGGCTACGGTGCCGGTCTCCCTGCGCTCGGTGGACACGCGCACAAAGACCCGGTCGTCGGCTTGAAGAGGGTAGTCGGAGTCGTGGATCTCGTCTTGGACGTCGTCTTGGAGCTCGCTCTCGGACCCGGTCGATGGCAGCTCCGACCCGACGAATGTGGATGCGATGCTCACGTGTGCACTGGTCGCCTCGTTCCTACCGTCAGTCATTGCCATCCGGACTACTTCTGCCACCCGCGGATCCGCATTCGACAAGAGGCCGCCAGCAGAGAGAATCAGGTCGCTCACCGTCATTCCAGAAGCCAGGGCGTACCGTCCGGGGTTTCTGACGCGACCGACCACAGTTATGGAATCCTCCCCGATGAAGCTGCCGTAGGCGAACACCTCCACGAGGTCGTTTTCCGCCAAAGCGGCATCGGGCTCCACCTGACTGCTGACCATGTAGTAGCGGCCCAAAGCAGGGTCGACACGCAACAGCCGAATACGGTCCATGCGCACAGAGGGCAAGACTCCGCCGGCCCGCTCCAGGACATCCCTCACGGTCATCTCCGGCTGCAGCTCGTACACTCCAGGACGGTGCACGCTGCCGCTGACGGTAACGGTGTTGCGAACGATCGGCGACACGGGAGAGACGCTCACCACGTCACCCGCGAGAATGTCGAAGGTGTGGTCGCCCGAGAGCACGGAGTTCAGCGGCACGTCCACGACGATTCGCTCTGTGCCTTGCGATCTCTGGGACGGCGGCAGTATTCGACTCACGTTGGCGGTTGCCAGGCTCGCTTCCGGGAGCAAGCCGCCGGCGAACCGGATCAGGTCGTGCAACCCCTCGCCCTCCTTCAGCTCGAAGACCGCCTCCCTGCGCACGGGGCCTTGGATCGTCGCCTGCTTTCCCACTGCAGGCACGAAGACCACATCTCCGTTCTGCATTCTGGGGTCGCCGGACGTGTTCCCCGAGTTCAGGTACGGGTAGAGATCGATCTCGACCGGATCCTCGCCGTTGCGATTGAGCAGCAGTCTGCGGTACGTGCCTTCGTCGGTGGGTCCTCCGGCGAAGTACAGCGCTTCCAGAAACGTTCCAATCGAGCTGATCTGGTATGCGCCGGGCCGCTCGACGGCACCGAGCACGCGCACCTGAATCGCCCTGAGGACGGCCAGCGACACCGAAAACCGGGTTGTCTCTCCAGCTTCCCGGCGAATGCCGCTGTATACTTGGCCTAGGCGCACGTAAAGCATGTCCCGCACCTCTCCCAGAGTGCGTCCCTGCACGGGCACCAAGCCAACGGCAGGGATGAACACCTCGCCGCTTCGGGAAACGTTGAGCCGCTCGTAGAGCCTCTCCAGATCCCCCGTCAGTACGAGCGAGATCGCATCGCCGGGGCCAAGCACGTAGTCGTCTCCTACCGGCCCTGACAGAAAGGGGGCGAAGCGCGGCGTCTGGTAGTAGAACACGCCCTTGCCGAAGACCGGCGGACCCAGCTCCATTGCCAGCGAATCCTCTTCGCTGCTGGTGGGCAAGTCGTCGAATGGAGGCCGAGCGAGGTTCTCCGCCGGGCCGTCGCCGATCAAGCCGATCCGTTGCAGGGCGTCCAACGACTCCACCCCCACTTCGCCCGGCACTTCCGATCTCCGCGTCAGGGCGTCAAAGTACTCGTCCGCCAAGTAGGGGTCGTAGCCGGCACTGCGAAGCCGGTCGCGAACCTCCGCTCTGGTCAACCCCGATTCGCCGAGACGGCGGACGACCTCGTTGTTGGACATCGACCTGATCTGCCTGAACAACTCGGCTTCCTCCTGAGGCATTGCAGCCGCACTGGGCGGCACCGCAGCGGTCAAGCACGCGGCAAGCGTACAAGCCGCGAGCAGGTTCGGGCGCGACGGACGCAACCGTACTCGGGGACACAACCGTACTCGGATCGTCATGGAAACGTTGCTCCTTCGTGTGCGGAACAGCCTCACCGCGACCAAAAGATCGCGCGCAGGAACGCCAGGGAAGTGAGTCTCGGCCAAGCCTCCCGGATCGCCACGACCAGGGGGTTCTGGTAGTCCCAAAGCCGCCGGAGCCACTCGAACCCCACAGCAAGCATCGTGCCCGCGATCGTGCCGACCATGAGCCAGCGCAAGATGGGGCGAATGTCAAATTCGGGTCGCGTGCTGAGCGCGGGAAGCCGGGGATAAGCCAGCACCAGGAGGGCGGAGACCTCTCGCGCCGCGCTGATGCCCGCTTGGAGGTAGCTCGTCCTCAGTTGCGCGTCCAACGTACGGCGTTGATCTAGCTCTGCTTCGATCCTGCCTTGCTGGAAGCTCAGCTCGCTGTGCCCGTCGATACCTCGGTTGGACGCATAGAAAGTCTGCAACGAGTCCTCCCAAGCCTGCACATCGGCCTTGCTTTGCTTGAGCTGCTCGCCGATAAAGTCCATTTCTCGCCTGGCGTCGCTCCGAGCGATGTTGGAGTGGAATGAGTTAATCTCCTCCAGCAGGACCTGGGCCACTGCGTAGGACACCTCGGGCCACGGAGTCACGACTTGGAAGCTGACCATGCCCGCATCCCTGATGTGCTGGATCCTCAGCGACCTGTTTATCCGCTGCCGGGCTGCCCGTAGCCGCCTTGCCTCGCTGCCTCGTGGAAACACCTCGAACAAGTCGGGCAACGTCGTTGTTCGGCCGTCGGACAGCGTGTACTCCCTGGACACGATTGCGTCGAGCACGTGTCGGGACCTCATGACTGCCATAAAGAACTGGGCAGAGTAGTTTCCTTGATTCGCGGTCAGCTGCACTACGCCCGTGAGGTTTGCCAGTCGTGCCAGATTGGCAGGGAGACCCCTGCTTGCGTCCCGAGGCCGGAAGACGGCCCCCGAAGAGTATGTCTGGGTCGCCAAGTACGCCTGCGACACCTGCACACCGCAGTACAGGACGGCGAACAGCAGGACTAGGCGATACCGTCGGATGGGGATCGCGACGATTTCCCAGTACGACCCCCGATCGGCCGGCCCCTCCGCCGGGAGCCCCGACCGCGCCGATCCGTCCTCCGTCGGCGTCATCGGATGGGGGCACCCCAACCGAGGCGGGCCAGCAGGGCAGGGATGCGCATCGGTCCGTCGGGGCTGGACGGGGGGCCGCTCTTCGGCTTATCTTGTCGGCGACCGGCTTCCGGGAGCGCCTGGAAGGTTGTGATCATCTAGGGAGACCGTGGAATGGCTGGAACGGACGGCGTGCGGGTGAGGGTAACCCTTCGGTGGCTTCAGATCCTAGACAATCTGGAGCCGTTCTTCAAGTCCAAGGGCGAATTCGTCTTCCATGCGAAGGTGTGGACCTCGAACCACGGCGGCCAAGTCCAAGAGACCAGGCTGCCGGCCAAGGGGCACTACCCCATCTCGGACCACCCCCGGTGGAATCGGCTCAAGGACCTGGACAAGGTGCTCTTCGAGGGCGAAGTGACCGACCACTTGGTGGTCGAGCTCCAGGGCGAAGAACTGGACCAGCTCTCGAAGAACGACCAGCTCGACTCCTACCGGAGGGAGTTCTCGGGTCCCATCGCGGGGCAGGTCGGGCTCATCCAGCCCGGCGACGAGGGCTCCGACGACCCGGAGAACATGAGCAACTGGCGGATCGGCTATGAGATCGAGGTGGTCTGAGGGCGTTCGCCATCCAAGGCACCGTCCACTCCGACGAGGCGTCGTCTCCCTCCGAGGGGGGCCTCAGGCCAGAGAAGCGGCCTCGCGTCTGATCTTCTCCACCATCGAGTAGAAGCCGTTCCTGCGGTTGGGACTCAGTGCCTCGCCCAGCCGGAGGCGCTCGAAGACGTCCGAGAGGTCCACGGCCAGGGCCTGCTCGGGGGTCTTCCCGTTGTAGACTTCGGCCAGAATCGCGAAGAGTCCTTTCACGATCACTGACTCCGAGTCTCCTACGAAGCGGAGAACCGGCGGGTCGCCTTGGAGCGCACCGGAGAGCCACGCCGGGCTCATGCAGCCTCGAACCTGGGTTTCGTCCGTCTTCAGGTCCGGCGCCATCGGCGGCAGGCGACGCCCCAACTGGATGATGTAGTGGTATCGCAGGGTGCGGTCCGACAGAGTGGCGAGCCGGCGCTCAAGTTCGTCGATCGTCATCTGGCTCTCTTGCGCGTAGCCGTGGCCCTCTTGCGCGTAGCCGAATGGAAGCCGAACATGATCGGATGCGATACCTGCCTGTTCGTGGTCGAGCCGTACCCTACGACCCTCCGAACCGTTACGAAAGCACTCATGTGGAGGTGTGCCCGGAGCACCGGAACGACGGTGCTCTTGGAACGGAGTTCATCGACGACGCCTCCAGGTCGGTGGTGGCCTGGAATCGGAGTCCGGACGTTCCCTTCGACGCCTCCGTCAACCCCTACCGGGGATGCGAGCACGGCTGCGTGTACTGCTACGCCCGTCCGACCCACGAGCAGTTGGGGTTCTCGTCGGGATTGGACTTCGAGCGCAAGATCCTGGTCAAGCGCCGGGCGCCCGAGCTGCTGCGGGAGGCGCTGTCGGCCCCGTCGTGGCAACCGCAGGTCGTGTGCATGTCGGGGGTCACCGATCCGTATCAGCCGGCGGAGCGGCGGTTCCGGCTGACCCGAGGATGCCTCCAAGTCCTCCGGGACTTCCGAAACCCGGTGGGGATCGTCACCAAGAACCACTTGGCGACTCGCGACCTGGACGTGCTGTCGGAGCTGGCCGCCCACGCCTGCGTTCACGTCTCCGTGTCGGTCACGACCCTGCGGAACGATCTGCATCGGGTCATGGAGCCTCGAACGTCGGCGCCGGGCAGGCGGTTGGAGGCGATCCGGAAGCTGTCGGAGGCGGGCGTTCCCGTGGGGGTGAACGTGGCTCCGGTGATCCCGGGGCTCACGGACCAGGAGGTGCCGGCGATCCTCCAAGCCGCGGCAGAGGCGGGCGCCGGGAGTGCTCTCTTCCTCATGCTGCGACTTCCTGGCGGCGTGGCCGACCACTTCCAGCGGTGGCTGGAGGCGCGCTTCCCGGAGCGGAAAGAGAGGGTGCTGGCCCGGATCCGGGAAGCTCGGGGCGGCAGACTCAACGATCCGGCGTTCCACGCCCGCTTCCGGGGCGAAGGTCCATACGCGGAGCAGATGCTGGCGCTCTTCCGGGTGGCCGCTCGTCGAGTGGGGCTCGACGGGAGCCTGCCTTCGCTCTCGACCGCAGGCTTCCGCAGGGACGGGGGCGCGCAGAACGATCTGTTCCGGGACTAGCTGCCGGGCTGCGTCCGACTCAGCAGGTAGGAGTACGCGGCCACGGCCGCCACCTGCTCGTCGGTTAGGGGCATTCCCGCTCTGGGCAGCATGGCGCCGGGATGCTCCTTCGGTTGCGGCACGCCCGTCTTCACCAGCTCCACGATGGAGGCGTACTCTCCATCCACATTGATCCAGACGTCGTCGGTCAGGTCCGGGGCGAGGGGGCCGCCGGTCCCGTCGACCAGGTGGCAGGTGTAGCAGATCCCGCCGCCGGCGAAGAGGGTGCGCCCCTCCTCCACCATCTCGGTGGTGACCCCCTCCGGGAGCAGCGCCGGGTCGATCGGCCGGGTCGACGAGGCGGTGGTCGGCGCGGCGTCGGCGTCGGGGGCTTCGGTCGCGGCGGGGGCGTCGTCTGCGCTGGAGCTATTCTCCGGGTTGGAGCCGCCGCACCCGACCGCGAAGGTGGCCGCCAGCGCCGCCGCTAGGGGAAGGCGCGGAAGGCCGGCCAGCGGGAGGCGCGGCAACAGAAGGCGCGGCAGCCGGTTGGTTTCGATATTCATTATTCCTTGTCTCCTTGTTTCTCGAACTCGTCCGCGCGGCCGCACCGGGACTCCGGGCGGTTGCGCTGGGCGTCGTCGCCTGCGTTGCGCCGGCGTCTTGGAAGGTTGTCGATGCGCTTTGGCAAGGTCAACCGTTGAGCGAGCGGACCGTCAGGTGAGCAAGCGGGCCGTCAGGTGAACGAGTGGGCCGTCAAGTGAGCGAGCGGACCGTCAGGGTCGCGGTCGTCGGAGCCGGACCCGCTGGGTTCTTCGCGGTCGAGGCCCTTCTCAAGGAAGGCGGTCGCGTGTCGGTGGACGTCTTCAACCGACTGCCCGCGCCCTTCGGGCTGGTGCGCGACGGCGTGGCGCCGGACCACCCGGCGATCAAGTCGGTGGCGAAGGTCTACCAGCGCCTGCTGGAGCGGGACGAGCTCCGCTACTTCGGCGGCGTGGAGCTGGGAGCGGACGTGCACGCGGACGAGCTGCGCGCGGCCTACGACCAGATCGTGTATGCGGTGGGTGCGCAGGGGGAGCGGCCGTTGGGCATCCCCGGCGAGGAGTTGACGGGGAGCCGCAGCGCCGCCGCCTTCGTCGGATGGTACAACGGTCACCCCGAGTACCGGGACGCCGGGTTCGCGCTGGATTGCCGGCGAGTGGTGGTGGTGGGGAACGGCAACGTGGCGCTGGACGTGGCTCGGATTCTGGTGCGCTCGACGGACCGTCTGGCGGAGACCGACATCGCCGACCACGCCCTGGAGGCGCTGCGGCGAAGCCGGGTGCGGGAGGTGACGCTGCTGGGGAGGCGCGGACCCGCACAGGCCGCGTTCACCAACCCGGAGCTGCGGGAGTTCGGCACACTGGAGGGCGTCTCGGCGTTGGCGGAGGCTCGCGAACTGGAGCTGGACCCGGCGAGCGAGGCGATGGCTGCCGAGGACAGGGTGCGGACCCGGAACCTCGCCACTCTACGGAGCTACGCCGAGACGACCCCTGGGGCGGACGACCGGCTCGTGCGCTTCCGGTTCTTCGTGTCGCCAGTGGAGATCGTGGGACAAGAGGGACGCGCGACGGGCGTGCGCGCGGAGAGAACCCGGCTGGAGGAGGGAGCCGACGGCTGGCTGCGCGCGGTGGGGACGGGCGAGTTCGAGACCTTTCCGTGCGGGATGGCGCTGCGCTCGGTCGGCTACCGGGGGGTTGCGCTGCCGGGCGTTCCGTTCGACTCGGGGAGGGGCGTGATCCCCAACGACGGCGGTCGGGTGGTGGGCGCGGACGGGCGGCCAGCGGCGGGCGAGTACGTGGTGGGGTGGGCCAAGCGAGGGCCCAGCGGCGTGATCGGCACCAACAAGGCCGACGCGGCGGAGACGGTTCGCGCCATGGTGGAAGACCGGGACGCGGGCGTCTTCGCCGGTTGTGCGGCGCCGGGCGACGGGGGCGTGGGCACCGGCAGCGCTGGCCAGGGCGTGGGCGCCAGCGAGGGCGTGGGCACCGGCAGCAACATGGGCACTGGCCAGGGCTTGGGTGTGGAAGAGCTGCTGTTGCGCCGAGGGGTGCGCTGGGTGGACAAGGCCGGATGGCGTCGTCTGGACGGCTGCGAGACCCGTGCCGGCAAGGCTCGGGGCCGCCCTCGGGTCAAGCTGTGCCGCGTGGAGGAGATGCTGGAGGCGGCAGGTCCGCCGGAAGTGGAGAGCTGACCGGCGGCTCCGCCGGAAAGGACAGGGCTGGGCGGCAGGTCCGCCGGTTCAGGGAGCTCCGGCCAAGCGCCATGCTTGGGCCACCAAGAAGCAGGTCGCAAATCCCAGGACCAGCGGCAGCAGGGCCGAAAGCGCTGTCCAGCGGCCGCTTCTAGTCTCCTTGTAGATGGTGTAGATCGTAGTGGAGCACGGATTGTGAAGAAGACTGAAGAGCATGAGGTTGACGCCGGTCAGCAGGGTCCAGCCTCCGCGCCGAAGCAGCCCCTCCACCTCTGCGGCCGAGTCGCCTTCGAACATGACCCCGGCTCCGGCGCCCAGCTCCGGCGCTCCCAGTGTCAGGACGGTGAGCATGAGGACCGTGGGAATCACGATCTCGTTGGCGGGAATCGCGATCACGTAGGCCAGGAGGATCACGCCGTTGAGGCCGATCAGGAGGCCGAATGGGTCCAGCAGGGCGATCCCGTGCTCCGCCAGGGACGCGCCGCCGACGGAGATGTTGGAGAGGAGCCAGATCGCCGCGCCGGCGGGAACCGCGAAGAGCACAGCCCGCCAGAGGATGATCAGGGTGCGGTCGACGACCGAGGTGTAGAGCGTCTGGAGGATGCGCGGCGGCCGGTACGGCGGCAGCTCCAGGGAGAAGGTGGTGGCCTCGCCGCGCAACGCCGTGCGGGAAAGCCCCCAGGAGACCAGGAACATGAAGGCGATCCCCAGCAACGCGACTCCGACCACCGAACCGGCAGAGACCACGCCGGCCAGATGGGGCGGAGCCAGCGCACCGATGAAGATGCTGGCGACGAGGATTTGGGTCGGCCAGCGTCCGTTGCAGAGGGAGAAGTTGTTGGTGACGACGGCGATCAGCCGCTCCCGAGGACTGTCGATGACGCGAGTGGCGACCACGCCCGCGGCGTTGCAGCCGAAGCCCATGCTCATGGTGAGGGCCTGCTTGCCGTGGGCGCCCGCCCGCCGGAAGAGGGAGTCCAGGTTGAAGGCGACTCGAGGCAGGTACCCGAAGTCCTCCAACAAGGTGAAGAGGGGGAAGAAGATCGCCATCGGCGGAAGCATCACGCTTACGACCCAGGCCGTGGCCAGATAGACGCCGTCGAAGAGGAAGCCCGACAGCCACCAGGGCATTCCGGCCCACGAGCCGAACTCCTTGAGCGTGGGGTGGAGCCCGTCCACGAGCAGCGTCGCCAGCATCGCTGACGGAAGATTGGCGCCGGAGATCGTCAACCAGAAGACCGCGGCCAGGATCAGGAGCATGAGGGGGAAGCCGGCCACCCGACTGGTGAGCCATCGGTCCAGCTTCCTGTCGAAGTCGAGACTGGACTTGGTCGGTTCCCGACCGACGACGGCACCGGCGATCCGCTCCGCCTCTCGGTACAGGTTCTCTGCCAGCAGGTCGTGGAAGCCGGCTCCCAGCTTCCAGCGCTGGCGCGTCGCCGCCTCCAAGATGCGGGCGCGGCCTCCGGGGGGGGCTTGGCGGTCGTGGCGGTCCTGCCGGTCCTGCATGTGGGCGGGGGCGTTCGCGAGAGGGGGCTCCCCGTTCGGTGACCCGTCCTGGATCTCGCCGATCGTTCCGGTGCGGACCGCCTCGGCCACGCCGTCGTCGGCGTTCAGCAGCCGGAGTGCCACCCAGCGCGGGCTGGGCAGACTCGGGAACTCGGCGGCCACCAGCGGCTGGACCGCATCCACCGCCGCCTGCACTCCCGAGGGATGATCGCTCGTGCGGTAGGGCGAGGTTCGCTTTTCGCCGGAGGCCACGGCGACCGCTGCATCAAGCAGCGCGGAGACGCCTTCGCCTTGGCGGGCCACGGTCGGCACCACTGGGACGCCCAGTTCGTGCTCCAGCTGCGCCGCGTCCACCGACACTCCGTGCCGGCGAGCTTCGTCCACCAAGTTGAGGCAGACGACGACCCGGTCCGTGATCTCCATGATCTGGAGCGCCAGGTTCAGGTTCCGCTCGAGGCGCATGGCGTCGACCACGACCACCGTCACGTCGGGGCGGCCGAAGAGGAGGAAGTCGCGGGCGACTTCTTCGTCGGCGCTGCCGGCGTGCAGGGAGTAGGCACCCGGCAGGTCCACCACCTTCACGCGCCTGTCTCCATGGGCGAAGGTCCCCTCCGCCCGGACGACCGTCTTGCCGGGCCAGTTCCCTGTGTGCTGGCGCAACCCGGTCAGAGCATTGAAGACGGTGGTCTTGCCCACGTTGGGGTTGCCGGCCAGCGCGACCAAGTGGTCCCAGCGGTCGGGACTCAGCCCCAAGCGGACCAAGTTGCGGGCGCGGGGGCTCCCGGGGGCGGCACGGGGGCTCCCGGGGGCGGCGCGGGGGCTCCCGGGGGCGGCGCGAAGCTGCGCCGGGCGGGGCACAACCCCCCCTGCCCCGTTCACCGCCCCGCTCCGGCGTGAACGGGCGCGGCCTCCACGCCGACCAGGGCCGCCTGCTCTCGGCGCAACGCGATCAGCGCGCCCCGCACGTCGTACGCCACCGGGTCGCCGGCGGCGCTGCGGAGCTGGGCGCGGACTACCGTGCCCGGAACGATTCCCAGGTCAACCAAGCGACGGCGGGCCGGACCCCGGCACCCCGGGGAGATGCCCACCACCCTCGCCGAATCGCCCGGCACCACTTCGGCCAGCGTCCGGGTCCAGATCGGCGGTGCCCAGCGCTCGGCGGCGGGCTGCACGGTCACGTTCCTGGCCACTGCGGCGGGCACGTCGTGCTCCTCTCCCCCGGCGCGGAAGCGGACCCGGCCCGCAGGTCCGTCCAGCCGCTCCACTGGCGTGCGAACGCCCAGCCCCAACGCCACCAGCTGAGCGAAGATCGCCGCGGGCTCGTCCTCCAGGTGAGTGATCACCGCGCGGTCTCCGGCGGCCAGCGACGAGAGGGGAAAGCCCGCCGGCTCCGGCATCTGGCCGTCGGCGGTGGGGATGGGGTCGCCGTGGGGGTCGTAGACGGGGTGGCCGAGCGAGGCGGCCAGCTCCTCCGTGGCAGAGTTGGAGAGGGTGTGCTCGCGGGCGTCGGCGCGCCCATGCCATTCCTGGGGCGGGGTGCCAGTCCGGTCGGCCAGAAAGCGCTCCCAGAGCCTGTGGGTTCGCACGATCCGGAGCGCGTAGGCGCGTCCCGCCGGAGTCAAAGCAAAGACCGTGCCGCTCACCGTCGCAAAGCCCGTCTCTTCAAGGCGTTGGAGGAGACGGATCGCTTGGTGGCGGGAGATCTGGACGCCCCCCGCAACGCTCTCGGCCGTCGCCGGCAACTGGTCGTACTCCAGCTTGTGAAGCTGCTTCAAGACGTCCTCCAGCCGAACCCGACCGTTCAGCGCCGCCAAGCGCCGAAGCCGGGCGACGATCCCGTGCATCGGCCACAGGAGCGCGGCACCGAGAACCGTCAATGCGGCGAAGGTCAGGAGGGCTAGGGCTGGATCGGGCATGGAGAGAACGTTCCTTCCGGCGGGTTCGTGACAGTTTAGGCAAGCCTAAACCGACCAGCAGATTTAGGCAAGCCTAAACCTGTGGGCAACCCCAAGAACGCTCGCGCTTCGCCTCTTACCCGGCGACGGCCGCGCCGGGCCGCGTCATCGGTCATCCAGGCGGCCAGCGGGGAATCGGCCGGCCAGGAGTCCACGGGACGCTGGCAGCCTCCAGCTCCGCCTCCAGTGCGGCCAACTCGTCCTCCACCAGCGCGCGCAACGCTTCCGACACGCCGGCCAGCTGATCCGACGCCACCGCCCGGCTGGCCCGGTGGGTCGCGGTGGGCGCCGAGGTGGCCGTGAAGCCGGCCCGCGCGATGCGCCCGATCCGGTCCACGATCGACGGGGGCGCGAACTCGGCCCGGTCGAGGGCCGTGCGGTCCCGGGAGAGGACGCGCCGAAGGTCGAAGAGCCGGGCCTCAAAGGCGGTGATGCGCGTCTCGTAGACGGCCGCGTCCAGGCCCGGCGCCGCCCGGACAGCGCGACGGAGGAGTTGGAGCCGGTCGGTGGTCTCCCGGGCGGCCCGGTCCACGGCTAGAGCGGCGCGCTGGAGGGCCGCCACCTCCCGCTGGAAGGCGAGGAGGGCGTCCCGGTCGGCAGCGGGCAGAGTGGCCGTGCCCAGGGACTCGACCCGGAACGACCGTGGCGGCGCCAGCTCCTTGTGTGCGCCGCCTCGAATGACTACGGGACGGACCGAGAAGAGGCCGGGCGCGACCATGGGGCCGTCGGCCTCCCTGCCGTCGGGACGGGGCGGCGCGGTGGAGGCGTAGCGCAGGTTCCAGGCCACTCGGTGGAGTCCGGCCCGCCGGGGAGCGGGCACCCGGCGCACCACGTTGCCCGCCTCGTCGGAGACCACCAGCAGCACCTTTGGCGGCCGCTCCAGGTCCTCGGCCACCAGCACCGCCTGCTCCGGGTACGCGATCTCCTCCCCCCGAGCGAGCCGCTCCCGCTCCTCTCGCTGGCGGCGCTCCTTCGCCGACTCCAAATCCCCCGCCAAGTAGTAGGTGAAGACGGCGCCGAACGGCGGGTTGGGGGCTGCGAAGAAGGCGTCGCCCATCGTTCCCTTCTCCTGTCCGCCCATGGGTCGGCTCGGGATGTAGGCCCATGCGTCCTTCACCGGGAAGAGGTAGGCGTCTCCTCGCGCCATGGCGTCGCCTTCCGCCATGGCCTCGTCGCCCGCTAGGGCCTCGCCCATGAAGCGCAGCGGCGAGTAGTCGTCCAGCACGTAGAACCCCCTGCCGAACGTCGCCAGTACCAGGTCGTTCTCGCGCCGCTGGATCTCCAGGTCCCGCACCGCGATCGTGGGCAGACCTCCCTTGAGCCGCACCCAGGAGAGGCGCCCGCCCGCCACCGTGCCGGCCAAGGTTGCGTACAGCCCGAACTCGGTGCCCAGGAAGAGCAGGTTCGGGTCCACATGGTCCTCGACCAGCGTCCATGCCGCCTGCCCGTCCGGCAGGTTCCCCGCCATGTTCAGCCACGTCGCTCCCCGGTCCTCGCTCCGGGCCACGTACGGTCGGAAGTCCCCCTCCTTGTGGTTGTTGAAGACGGCGTAGACCCGGTCCGGGGCGTGGCGCGAGGCCACCACGTCGGCCACATAGGCCATTGCGGGGACGCCTGGGAACTCCTCCTGCCGCCGCCATGCGCCGCCGCCGTCCTCGCTGACCTGCACCAGTCCGTCGTCGGTGCCCACGTAGAGGAGCCCTTCAACGAGCGGCGACTCGTCCAACGCGACGATTGTGCCGTAGGGGGAGGTGAACACGTTCTTCCAGACCGCCTCCGGCGGCCAGATCCGCCCCATCACGGGCCGCTGATTGCGGTCCAGCCCCCGGCTCAGGTCTCCGCTGACGGCGGTCCAGCGGTTGGCTCGGTCGTCGGAGCGGAAGAGTGTCTGAGCTGCGAACCAGACGCGGTGCGAGTCGTGGGGACTGATCACCAGGGGCGCGTCCCAGTGCCAGCGGAGAGCCCCTTCGCCGGGCTCGGGCTGGGGCTGGATGTCGATCGTCTCGCCGCTGGCCCGGTCGTAGCGGACGATCCCCGCGTACTGGGATTGGGTGTAGAGGATGTTCGGGTTGCCGGGCTCCACTCGCACCTGGAAGCCGTCGCCCCCATGGGTGACGAACCAGTCGCTGTTCCGGATGCCGTGGATGTTGGCGGTCCTCGACGGCCCTCCCACCGACGAGTTGTCCTGAGTGCCACCGTAGACGGTGTAGAAGGGCGCGGCGTCGTCCACGCCGACTCGGTAGAACTGGGTGATCGGCAGGTTCGCCAAGTAACGCCAGGTGTCGCCCCGGTCGAAGGACTCGTAGATGCCGCCGTCGGTGCCCAGCAGCAGGTACTCGGGGTCGGCGGGATCGAAGACCACGGCGTGGTTGTCCACGTGCTTGAAGCGGCTGTTGACGGGCGTGAAGGTGCGCCCGCCGTCGTCGGTGACGTGGAGCTGCACGTCCACGGCGTAGACCCGGTCCATGCGGTGGGGATCGGGGTAGAGCTCGCCGTAGTACTGGGGGTCCACGACGATGTAGTCGGACATGCGGGTCCAGGACTCGGCCCGGTCCGGTGAGCGGTAGAAGCCGCTTCGGTCCTCGGCGGCCGCCACCAGCGCGTAGAGGACGTCCGGGTTCACGGGCGACACTGCCAGCGCGATCCTGCCCAAGTCGCCCGCGGGCAGGCCCTGGGTTACGTCCCGCCACGTCTCGCCGCCGTCGGTGCTCTTCCAGACGCCCGACTCGGGGCCGCCTGCCACCAGCACGCCCACATGCCTGCGCCGCTGGTATGCCACCGCGTAGAGGACCTCCGGGTCGCGCGGGTCCAGGTGCACGTCGGCGACGCCCGTGTTATCGCTGATCTGCAGCACGGGGGTCCAGGTGGCGCCGCCGTCGGTGGTCTTGAAGAGGCCGCGCTCGCCGCCCGGCGCCCAGAGGCCGCCCATCGCCGCCACGTAGGCCACGTCCGAGTCCCGAGGGTCGATGGCGATCTTGCCCACATGCTCCGACGTTCGCAGGCCCATGTTCGCCCAAGTGCGGCCGCCGTCCAGGCTCTTGTAGACGCCGTCGCCCCAGCCGACGCTCCGCTGGCTCGTGTTCTCGCCGGTGCCCAGCCAGATCACATTGGAGTCGTTGGGGTCGACGGCGACGGCGCCGGTGGAGTAGGACGGGTAGTCGTCGAAGACCGGGGTCCAGGTGGTGCCTCGATTCTCGGTCTTCCAGACGTTGGACGAGGCCGTGGCGACGTACCAGGTGCTGCGGTCCGTGGGATCGACGGCGATGTCGGCGATGCGGCCGGACATGAACGCCGGGCCGAGAGGGCGAAGTTCGAGGCCAGCCAGGAGGGTCTCGTCGGGGGCGGCCGCGGGGGCAGTCGCGGGGGCGGTCGTCGGGGCCGATTCGCTGCGGGGGCGTTGCCCGTCCAGGGGCGAAGGTAAGGCCGCGTTGGCGGTGGCGAGCGCCAGTATGAAAGCGGCGACGGGTGCCAAGGGGCGGGTGCCCGAGCGGGGCGGAACGGCGAGACATGGAGTCATCAGGGGCTCTCCTCGAAGGCGGGACTGGCCAGTGGGGCCACTCTGACGACAGGCGGCCCATGGCGCAACGACGCGTGGCCCATGGCGCAACGACGCGGTGGACCACGGCTTCGCGCAGCCGCGGACCCTCTTGCGTTATGCTCGCGTATCGTTACTTTGTAATGTCAAGTACTTTGTCATTCTCATCGGCATCGAACAACGACTCCAACACCGACACCGAACAACGACTCCACAGGGAGAACGTCAACAATGGACTTCGCGCACCGCCGTCAGGAACAAGCTGTGGTTCTGGGCTACGCCCTCCTCGTCGCCACCGTCGTGCTCTGCGCCCGCGCCGGACTCTTTCCGGGCACGGGCGAGGCCCTTCCCTTCCCGAACCACCCCTACCGGCTCTCCATGGCCGCGGCCGGGGGCCTCCTGGCCGTCCTGCTCGGCACGGCGACAGGCTGGATCGGCGTCCGTCGCGACAGGCGCCTGGTCGGCCTCGCCGCACTGGCAATCGGCGGGCTCGCCACCGGAGCCGCGCTGTCCTTCAGCCCGATGGTGCTCTACGCCAACGACCAATACCCCGTGTCGTTCGGCTGGGTGATGGGCGGCGCGCCGCTGGCCGTCGGGAGTTGGCTGATCGTCACCCTGGTCATGAGCCGACCCTATGGCTCCGGCAGCACCGCCGTCGCAGGCGCGGCGCTCCCGCGCCTCCTCTTCTTCTGGACCAAGTCGATTGCCGCAGGTGCCTACCTGGTCCCCCTCGTGCTGATCCCGAACGGCGCACTGAGCGCACGCGACGCCCTCTGGCACACGGCGACACCGCTGGCGGCGGTCGCGTTCCTGGTCCTCGCCGCGGGCTTCCTGGTCTGGGAGACGGGACCGCCTCTACGGCGGAAGTGGAGAGTGGGGGCGGGGGCAGTCTTCGCCGCCTACGGAATCGCGCTGATCCTCCCCTTCGTCACCGAGACCCGCCCCGAACCGCCGCCGCCCGGGCTGGCACTGATCGCCGGCGTCCTGGCGATGACGACAGCACTGCTGGGCGGCACCGTCCACGCCGGTGACGACCGACGGACGAGGCTGCTGCTGCCCGTTCGGCTGCTGGCCGAGGCGCTGATCGCAGGGGCGGGGACGACCGTCCTGCTGGCGCGGCTCGTTGACGGGCCGAACCACCCGGCTGCGCCCGCGACCCTTCTTTTCCTGGCGCTGGTCACCGCTGGCTACGTCCTCGTCGAGGCGGTCAATCTCCTCTTCTCCGCACCGGCTCGCGCAGGGCAGGCACCCTGGAGAGTCCCGCCGAGCCGCCGCCGGTGGCTCCACCTGGCCATAGCCGGCGCGGCGGCCGGGGTGGCGGCACCGTGGCTCGGCTGGCCAGCGGCCCCGGTCGCGCTACTCGGCGTCCTCGCCCGTCAGGTGGCGCACACGGCCAAATTCAGCCGCGCGGGGTTTTCGCCCCTGCCTTCCCGCGTGAGGTAGAACACGCCCGGCGCGGCCAGGTCAAGCCCCTCCCCACCCCTGCCTGCGTGGCCGACAAAGCACGGTCGCCCAGCCAGCGTCCAGGCGTCGCGCTCCTGTCGCCAGCGGAAGACTTCGGTCTGGGAGCGCACAATGAGCTCGCCTCCACTCCATACCGCAGCCGTGACCCCGCCCCAACGGGCTTGCACGCCCCCCACAGGTCGCAGCATGGCGGGTCTCTTCTGCAACGCCTCGACCACCTCGTCCCGCGACAGCTTGAAGACCCGCCCTCTGTTGCGAGGCTCTATCGTCACGATCAGGAGGTCGCCCGCATCCGTCACGGCGAGCCCTTCCGCGTTGGCGGTGCCGTCGGGGTAGCGGAGTTCGACCTCGGACCACTCGACCGGTGGCGCCTTGCCGTCGGCCGGACTCAGAACGGGCTCCTCGAACACGATCACAGCCACCGAAGAACGGCGACGGAAGTTGTCGCCGATGTCGGCGACGTAGAGGCAGGAACTCGACACGCTCCACGGGCACGGCCCAAGGGCGATGTCCTCCCAGTCCACGGCAGATGCGCCGTCCAGGTTGATCCGGGTGACGATCCCCTCCTCCGAGCCGCCGAACTGGACTCCATAGACGACCGGACGGTTTCCCGAGTCGTTGTGGGTCCAGAATAGGCCCGCGTTCTGGCGGCTTGCAACCACGCCCGAGCTTTCGTGCAGTTCAGGCGGGAAGTTCATCATCAGCTCAATGGCCCCGGGCTCCAACGCCCGCAAGCCTAGCCTGATGCCGCCGGCCCAGCCGCGGCTGTAGCGAGCCCGGGAGTACTCTGCCGCAACAAAGCCGAGCAGGAGGATTGGGAGGACCACGGCTCCGACAGCGGTCTTGGTGGACCTCATCCCTGATCGGCCAGGACGCCGCCAACGACGTCGGCCGCCCGTTTCGCGTCGGCCATCGACACGTCCCGATGGACCACCGCCCGCACGTGACGGGCACCGGCCACCAGCATCGCCACGCTCCGCTCGATGCAGGCGTCCACGAATTGGAGAGCGGACAACGGAACCCGAAAGCGCAGGATGTTGGTCTCTACATGCGCTCGCGTCAGCTCCACGCCGGGGAGCGCCGCGAGACCGGTGGCGAGCGCCTGGGCCTTGGCATGATCGTCGGCCAGCTCTCCGCGGTGATGCTCCAGGGCGTGGAGCGCTCCCGCAGCGACGATCCCCGCCTGCCGGAAGCCGCCTCCAAAGAGCTGCTTGAAGCGTCGCGCTCGGGCGGTGAAGGCCGCCGTTCCGGCGAGAGCCGAGCCCATGGGGGCGCCCAGGCCCTTGGAGAAGCACACCGACACGGAATCGAAGTCGCGTGCGTAACGGGCCTCGGCCACACCGCTGGTGGCGGTTGCGTTCCAGATGCGAGCACCGTCCATGTGGCAACGCAACCCTGCCGAGCGGGCCGTTGCCGCCACCTCGTCCAGCTGGTCCAGCGGCCAGATGCTTCCCCCGCCGCCGTTGTGGGTGTTCTCCACGCAGAGGAGGGTCGGCGGGGGCGTCAGCGTGGACGGCGAGCCCGCATGGTGGACGCCCAGCGCTTCCCGCACTTGCGCGGCATCGAAGATCCCCCTGTCGCCGGCGATCCTGTGGGCGGTGACCCCCGACAGCGCCGCGGGCGCACCCCCTTCGGAGCGCACCACGTGAGCGCCGCCGTCCATGAGCACCCGGTCGCCGGATTCGGTGTGGGCTCGGATCGCCACTTGGTTGGCCATCGACCCGGTGGGCATGTACACCGCGTCTTCCTTGCCCAGGATCGCCGCCGTCGCTTCTTCCAGACGACGGACGGTGGGGTCGTCCCCGTACACATCGTCGCCGACGGGAGCCCTGGCCATCGCCGCCCGCATCTCGGGCGTGGGCCGGGTGACCGTATCGCTACGCAGATCGATCATTCGACCTCATTCGATTCGCTCCACGCTTTGTCGCACTCAACTCAATGCTACCGAAGCCGATCGGCGTGGAACAGGGGTTGCGGGGGCCGTCCCGACGTCCAACCCGTCTCCTCCGTGCGTCGCGGGTCGGTCCAGACGAAACACTCCATTGAGCTTTGTACGGAGGACCAAGCGGTAGCCCTGCGCGACGATCCAGTGCTCCAGATCCGGTCCGCCGTCCGGCTCCCGCCGCTTCCCGACCCCCGCGCCTGGGGGCGGCGCACCGCCCAACTCCACGACCAGCGTGCGAGGCCAGAGGCGCGGGGGCGCGACTGCAAGAAAGGGCTTCAGGACGTCGGCCTCCCGGCCCTCCACGTCCACCTTGAGGCAGTCGATCCGCTCCAGCTCGGCCGCCTGGACGGCGTCGGCCAGCGAGACGACACGAACCGTCAGCCCCTCGGCCGCGTTCCTGCGCTCCGCCAGTCGGTTCTCTCCCGAATTGCCGACCCCAGAGACCAGCGTTCCTCTCCCGGGCGTCGCCGACACGGCCGCTTCCACCACCGAGATGCGGTCGCCCGCCTCGTTGGCCGCCACGTTCCAGCGAAGTTGCCTGGCCAGCACCGGGTCCGGCTCGAAGGCGACCACTCGTCCCGTCTTCCCGCCCAGCGACGCGGCCCAGAAGGCGTACCCGCCGGCGTTGGCGCCCACGTCCACGAAGACGGCCCCCGGCCCCAGTCGCTTCGCCAGCACCTCGCGCTCGACACGATCCCAGCCACGGGGCAGGAAGAGCAGCCGTCCTTCCGACACGGAGCCGCTGGGCATCAGCCGCAACTTGAACCCCCACGCTCGCACGTCGACAGGGCCCTCCAGCCGCCAACGGGCGAGCCGCCGGGCCAAAAGGGCGAACCGGCCCCATGGCCAGCTCGGCGGCAACGCTCGCGCGACCCCAAGCCAGAGTCCGCCCCACCCTCGGGGACGGCGGCTCCCCCAGGAGCTGTCGCTGGAGAAGAAGCGGGACTTGATGTCGGGGCGCATGGCGAGACGGGGGCTGGCGAGACGGGAGCTGGCGAGACGGGAGCTGGCGAAGACGGGAGCTGGCGAAGACGGACGAGCCGGTCGGTTCCAGGCTGTCGTAGTGTTGGCGACCTTTGACGGGTCCGAGGGGTCTGCGGCGAAGCGGGCCATCCCACCAAGCTACCGACACCGAAGGCGGGAGATGAGCAGCACCGTTGCCGAGGCGCCTGCCGCTTCGGCCTTGGCTCCGGGGCGGATCGCCCGGTTCTGGTCGCCGCTGGCCGCCACCTGGATCATGATGGCGATGGAGGGGCCGTTCGTGGCCGCCGCGATCGCGCGCTTGCCGGACCCGAAGATCAACTTGGCGGCTCATGGGGTGGCGTTCGCCATCGCGATCCTTGTCGAGGCGCCGGTCATGATGCTCATGAGCGCTTCGACGGCGCTCGTCCGGGACCGCGACAGCTTTCGGCGCCTTCGCGCGTTCAGCATGGGCGTCAACGCCTTCGCCACCCTCCTGCTGTGCGTCTTGCTGGTCCCCTGGGCGTTCGACGCCGTCGCGCTGGGGCTCCTGCGGCTGCCGGCGGAGGTCGCCTCGCTGACGTACGGATGCTTGTGGATCTACCTGCCCTGGGCTGCCGCCATCGGCTACCGCCGGTTCTTCCACGGTCTCATGATCCGCTCGGGCAAGACGCGCCAAGTGGCTGGGGGCACCCTCTTTCGGCTGTCGGTCGTGGCTACGTCCGGTGCGCTTCTGACCCTCTTCTCCGGCTTGCCCGGCGCGTGGGTGGGCGCCGCCAGCCTCACGATCGGCGTCTGCGCGGAGGCGGTCGCGGCTCGTTGGCTGGCCGCATCCACCGTCCGACGACTCCTGGCTCGGCGCACCGCCCCGGACGACGGCACATCGTCCCTCGGCTACCCGTGGATACTGCGCTTCTACTTCCCCCTGGCTCTGACTTCGCTGATCGGGCTGGCGGCCCAACCCATGCTCACCTTCTTCATGGGACGAGCCCCGGCGCCCTTGGAGTCGCTGGCCGTCTTCCCCGTGGTCCACGCGCTCTCGTTTCTCTTCCGCGCGCTGGGAATCAGCTACCAGGAGGCCGCGATCGCGCTTCTGGGCGAGAGCAGGGAGGCCCGGCCCGCAGTCGGCCGCTTCGCGCTCGGGCTCGCGCTGGCGTCGACGGCGGGTTTGGCGCTGGTGGCGATCACTCCCCTGTTCGGCGTCTGGTTCGAGACCGTCTCCGGCCTGACTCCCGAGCTGGCGAGCTACGCCCAGGTCCCAGCGATGATCCTGGTTCCCGCGCCGGCGTTGGCCGTCTGGCTCTCGTACCAGCGCGCCCTTCTGGTGCTACGACGACGCACGACCCAGATTACGGTCGCAACCGTCCTGGAAGTGGCTGCCCTGGCGACCGTCTTCGCCATCGTGGGTTGGGGGCTCGAGCTGCCCGGAGTGACGGCGGCGGCGCTGTCCTTCCTGTGCGGGCGGATCCTGTCAAACTTGTACATGCACTTCGCCGGAGGACGACGATGACCCAGACTCGGCGGCACTTCGTCGCGACCGCAGGATGCTGCGCCTCGTACTTGGCGGCGGCCTCGCCGTTCCTGCCGTTCAAGGCGCTCCGCAGATGGCGCTCGCTGGGCTCGATTCCGCTCCGGGTCGTGGCCCAGGCGCCCTTCGCCCGAATCGAAGAGGTGGGGCCGGGCGTCTTCGCCGTCGTTTCCACGCCTCTGGACGGAGACTACACCACCGTGTGCAACGGCGGCATCGTAGCCGGCTCGTCGGGCACGTTGGTGGTGGAGGCGTTCGCCACGCCGGCGGGTGCCCGGTGGGTCGCCGAGCGCGCACGGGAGTTGACGGGACGGTGGCCGACCCATGTGGTGGTGAGCCACCACCACGGCGACCATTCGGCGGGACCGGGAGGGTTCTCGGGCGCACCGACCGGGGGTCCCAACCGCGACGAACCTCAGGTCCGTGAGGCACCTGCGCTGCTCGCCACCGCGGCGACCCGAGACCAAGTGGTCGAGAACCGGCAAGGCCGAGCCGGCGGCGGCGGGCCCGGCGACGACGAGGACGGGGCCGCCACGGCGTGGGCCGACGTGGTGACGCTGGCGGCGGACGGTCCGACCGAGATCGACCTGGGAGACCGTCGCGTCGCGGTGACCCCCCGGAGCGGGCACACGGTCAGCGACGCGACGGTGGAGCTGGACGGCGGTGAGGGCCCGGTCTGGTGCGGCGACCTAGTGTGGAACGCCATGTTTCCCAACTACATGGACGCACGGCCGTCGCGCCTCTCTCGGTCCGTGCGGGCGCTCCAGAGCCTGCCCTCCTCCGTCTTCGTCCCCGGCCACGGCCCTCTTGCCGACGCTGGAGCGCTGGGCGACTACGTGGCGCTGATCGATTCCGTGGAAGAGGCCGGACGGGCTGCCGCCCAGCGCGGGATCACGGCGGAAGAAGCGGCTCGCGCCTACCGGGTCCCCGAGAGCTTGGGCGAATGGACGCTCTTCAACCCGCTCTACTATCAGCGCGCCATTCAGTCGTGGCTGGACGAGCTGGCAGGACCCGAAGCGGCTGGCTGACCCGCCGCCGCTGGCTGACCCGAAGCCGCTGGTTGACCCGAAGCCGCCGGCTGCCGCGAAGCCGCCGGCTGGCCCGTGGCCTCGTGCAGAAGCCACCGCACCAACGAGAGGGCCCGGGATACGTCGCTCGTCGCGTGGACTCTGCCGGCGCCAGGGGTGGCCCGCTCCGCGGCCTCTTCCGCCGCGCCCAGAACCACCAGCGGACGCCCGTAGCGAAGCGCCAGCTCCACTTCCGAGGCCGTGCCTGCGCCGCCCGGAAGAGCCACCACCACATCCGACGACAGGACGTTGACGTGGTTTCGCGAGTCGGGCGTGTCGCCGGCGGCGCCTCGGGCGGCCAAGTGGGTGCAGATCGCAAGCTCCACCCACGGGTTGGGGTAGCCCGGCGGAGGGGGGCCGCCCTGCTCGGTTCCTCCGCTCTCGCCGCCACTTCCGCTCCCGTCGCCAGCCCCACCCGGCAACACGCCCACGACCAGGCCTGCCCGGTCCTCCACCCGAGCGAAGGCTCGGGAGACCGCCGTCATCACACCGCCCCCGCCCCCCGTCAGGAGGTGCACGCCCATTCGGGCCAAGCCCCGTCCCAGGGGCGCAGCCAGCCCGTCGTGGGTGCGCGTACCCGACCCCATCACGCCCACCACGGGCAGGCGACCGGCCAGCGGTCGCGACGGACGAATCGGCGCAGGCGACCTCTTCTTCATGGCTGGCAAGATGCCCCGCTGGCACGGCGCCGGCCATGAGCGCCGCGTTCCGGGGCTACGGTCCCTACGCCGCCGGCTCGGTGGTGGTGGCGAACATGATCGGTACGGGCGTCTTCACCAGTCTGGGCTTCCAGCTCGTGGAGATCCAGTCCACCTTCCCGCTGCTTCTCCTTTGGGTCGTGGGGGGCGCGGCGGCGTTCTGCGGCGCCGTGTCCTACGCCGAGCTGGGCGCTGCGATCCCTCGCTCCGGCGGCGAGTACGCCTTCCTCTCGCGGGTCTACCACCCGGCGGCTGGGTTCGTGTCGGGCTGGGTGTCCGCCACCATCGGCTTCGCCGCCCCCACGGCGCTGGCCGCCATCACCTTCGGGACGTATTTGGCGTCGGCGTTCCCCGCGTTGTCGCCGACTTGGCTGGCGTCGGGACTGGTGATCGTGCTGGCCAGCGTCCACGCCACCACCTACCACCGTTCCAGCCTCCTTCAGCGGAGCTTCACGACCGTCAAGGTGGGGCTGATCGCAGTCTTCTGCCTGGCCGCTGTCGCCCTCGCTCCCGATCCCCAGCCCGTCTCTCTCGTTCCGGTCCCGGGCGACGGGCGGATCGTCTTCGGCGGCGCCTTCGCGGTCTCGCTGATCTACGTCTCCTACGCCTACACCGGCTGGAACGCTGCCACTTACCTCTCCGGCGAACTTCGCGACCCTCGGCGCACGCTGCCCCGGGTCCTCGCCGGCGGCACGCTGCTCGTCGCAACCCTGTACACGGCCCTCAACTACGCCTTTCTTCGGGCCGCGCCGATCGCCGAAATGCGGGGCAAGGTCGAGGTGGGCTATGTGGCCGCGTCGCATCTGTTCGGCGACCGGGGCGCTGTTGTGGCGGGCGTGGCGCTGGCCGTGCTGCTCGTCTCGACCGTGAGCGCCATGATCATGGCCGGTCCGCGGGTCCTGCAAGCGATCGGCGACGACCATCCCCCCTTTCGCTTCCTTGCGCGCACAAACCGGCACGGCATTCCCGCGACGGCCGTACTGGTGCAAGCCGGCGTCGCCTTGCTCTTCGTGGTCACGGCTTCGTTCGAGACGGTTCTGGTGTTCTCCGGATTCATCTTGGCGCTGAACAGCTTGGTCGCGGTGGCCGGCGTCTTCGTCCTCCGCCGCCGGGAACCCCATCTGGACCGCCCCTACCGAGCCTGGGGCTTCCCCTTCACGCCGATCGTCTACATGGGCCTGACGACCTGGACCCTGGGTTACCTGCTCCGCAATCGCCCCGAAGAGGCGTGGGCCGGACTCGCCTTGGTGGCTGCGGGCTTGGCTTTGTACTGGGTGGCGGGAACGCCGGATCGTCGCGCGAAGTCCGACTGAGCAGACCGGGCCCATAGGAGCCGTCCCCCGAAGAACCGCCCCTGGAAGCTGTCGCCTGGGAGCGGGGAACACTTGCGCGTGCGGCGTGTACGTATCGGAGAAGCGCCGTCCAAGCCTAGCCATTCAAGCTTGGATGCCCCACCGACTCCCCCAGGAGAAAGAGGACGACCGATGAGAACTCGGCTCTTCCTCGCACGTGATCGTCAACTAGTGGTCAGGCTTGGATGCGGAGCGGCGCGACGGGTGATCTGCGCCGGCACCCTGCTGATCGGGTGGGCGGCTCCCGCGGCGGGCCAGGGCCAGCTCGTCAGTGGGCGGCTGCTCGACGCGGCGACGGGCGACCCGGTGGCGGAAGCGATGGTCGCGCTGCTGGACGGCGAGGGGGTTGTGCGGGACCGTCGGTTGAGCCGCGATTCCGGGCGGTTCGCGCTCTCGGCGGCTGGCCCGGCACCTTACACCATCGTTGTGGAGCGGATCGGACTTCGACGGCACGAGCAGCTCGTCGAGGAGACCGGCCGGGAGATGGAGGTGCGGCTCACCTCCGAGCCGATCGAACTGCCCGGAGTGACCGTATCCGCCGAGCCGGTGTGCTCGATCTCGTCGGGAGCGGCGGGCAGCGTACTCGGGGACGCATGGCAGCTGGTGCAGGCGACGCTGGCTAGAACCACACTCGGCACCGCCGACGGCGAGGCGGTCTTCCAAGTCGTTACATACAGTGGCGAGATGGACCGAAAGCTCAACGTCCAGGAATTGGTCGCGGACACTGTAGTCATGCGGGAAGGCGCTCCCTTCGCCTTCGTTGACTCGGCCACGCTCGAGAATACAGGGTGGGCGGAAGATCTCGGAGGCCGGCGGGTTCGCTACTTCGCCCCGTTCCCCGGACTGCTGGTGTCGCCCTGGTTCCATGCGAACCACTGCTTCGCGCTGGAGACGGAGGAACCCGACACGCTTCTGCTCCTCTTCCGCTCCGCGCCGGAGATGACCGGCGTCGCCATCGAGGGCGCGTTCGTGCTCAGCCGGTCGGCCGCGCGGGTCGCTAGCGTGGAGTTCCGCCACCTGACGGACGGGCCGGCGGCACCGGAGCAGGGCGGCGAGATCGTGCTGGCCCAGGCACAAGACGGGGCTTGGTACGTGCAGGAATGGTGGATGCGCACGCCCGTCTTCGCCCGTCGCCCCACCAACTTCCGCGGCCCGCTCGCTCTCGGGCTAGCGAGAACGCGCGACGAGCTGGTCGGCTACCGGTTTCGCGGCGGAATCGCGAGGCCGCACACTGGGCGGACCTTGCCGGACGGAGCCTAGCGCACGCCCGCAGCCTAGCGCACCCCCAGCAGCCTAGCGCACGGCCAGCAGTTCGATCTCGAAGACCAGGTCCTGATTCGGGCCGATGACGGAGCCGGCCCCTTCCTCGCCATATGCCAGCTCGCTGGGGACATGCGCCCGCAGGTGGCCTCCCACCTTCATCAGCATGAGCGCTTCGGCAAACCCCGAGACCACGCCGTTCACCGCGAACTCGGTGGGTTCGCCTCGTTCGTAGGAGGAGTCGAACTCGCCGCCGTCGGGGAAGGTGCCCCGGTAGTGCACCGTAACGCGCTGGCTCGTCGTTGGGCTGGGGCCGTCGCCTTCCCGCAGCACCTCGTAGCGAAGGCCGGAATCGGTTGTGATCATGCCGGAGTCGGAGTCGGGGGAAGGCGCAGCGTCGGTGGATGTTGCGGCGTCGGCGGGCATCTCGGCGTCGTAGACGGCGTCGGTAGAGTCGCTTCCGCAACCTGCGACGGCCAGCACCGAGACGAGGACCAGAGGGGAGGCGAAGTGGCAACGCATCGTCGGAACCTGTTGTGGCGGGTGGTCGAAGGGGACTTGCTGCTGCGTCCCGAGGGGGGTTCCAACAGAATCCGTCCAGCGGTCCGCGTCAAGCGGTACAACGCCCCGGCAGGCGAAGGTCGGGGAGTTCGTCCAGGTCTCGCAAGACCGCCACCGCACGCTCCTGGGCCCCGTCGTCGACCAGCCCCGCCCGGTTGTGCCAAGCGACGCTCATGCCGGCGTCCGCGGCCCCGCGCACGTCGAAGGGCGAACCGGCCACGAAGAGCACGTCTTCCGGCAACGCGCCCAATGCCTCCGCACCGGCCTCGTAGATGCGGCGGCAGGGCTTGTAGCACCCAGCAGACTCGGCGGTGACCACGGCCGCGAACGGTACCTCCAGCCGCCTCGCCGCCCTCCGGCCAAGCGCGTCGGAGCAGTTGGTCGCCACACCCAGCGTGGCCTTTCGGGACAGCGCCCGAAGCGTGCGCTCCGCTTCCGGCCAAGGCTGCAGCTCGTCCCACCGGGCATCAAGCTCGTTGGCGCTCGTCTTGGGAAGGCCGGTCGCCTGGGCCGAGACCGCCACCAGCTCCAGGTAGGGCACGTACGCGCCGGCGTCGTAGGTGCGGGCCAAGTAGTTCATGCGCCAAGTCCGTCCGCGCTCTTCGTCGCCGGCGATCTCGTTCCACAGCGACCAGGAATCGATCAGCGCCGACAGCAGATCGAAGAGAACGAACTTCAACGGCCCGCCACGGCTTCGGCTTCGATCTCCACCAGGAGCCCGTCTCCCACCAGCCCCGCCCGAACCAGAGTGTTGGCGGGCGACACGGGGCCGAAACGGACGCCGTGCACCCTGGCCACGGCCTCCCAGTCGGCTTCGTCGGAGATAAAGACGCGGGTCCGCACCACGTCGGCCAGATTCGCGCCCAGCGACTGAAGCGTCCCTTCGATCTTGTCGACCACGAAGTGAGTCTGGGCGGCCGCGTCGTCTCCCCCGATCCGCCGGTCTCGGTGGCTGGCGGTCGTGCCCGACACCCAGATCCGGTCGCCTCTCCGCACGGCGCGGCTGTAGCCGGCGATCCGCTCCCAGGGCGTGCCGGTGGAGACGTGTTCGACGGACGGGTCGGTGCGAGCCACGGGGTACGGCGCCGGGAGGGGGAGCTGGACGTGGTGGCTCAGGTCGCCCGATGCCGTCAGGAAGGGCGGTCGGCGGTACTCGTCGCCGCAGTCGCCAGGAATCGGGTTCAGGCGGTCGGCCGCGGCCTCGAGCTCGGCCCGGGCGTCGTCGTCCAGGGACCAGCCGAACAGCCGCGCATTGTCCTCGGCGTGAGATCGCTCGCCCAACCTCGCGCCCACGATCACGCTCGCGACCGCCGGCTGGTCCAGCACGTAGCGGCAGGCCACGCCAGCCATCGACACGCCCAGCCGGTCGGCAACCCGGCGAACGACGCGCAGAAGCGCCTGCACCCGATCCCATCCCCCCGCCTCGCGGACGAAGCGCATGTACTTGGTCTGGGACCAGGTGGACTCGTCGCCCTGCGGGGCCGCGCGCCCCAGCCATCGCCCAGTCAGGAGCCCTCCGGCCAGGACGCCGTACGCCAGCAGCTTCACGTCGTGCATTCGGCAGACGCGGCTGGTCGCTCCCAGCGCCCTCCGGTCCAGAAGCGAGCAGCACACTTGGTTGGTGGCGATGGGAACCCCGCTGCGGAGCGCCATGTCCAGGTGCACGGCGTCGAAGTTGGTCACCCCCAGGTGGCGGATCGCGCCGGCTTCTCGTTGTTCGGCCAAGTAGAAGAGAGCGTCGAGCCAGCTGGGGTCGGCGTAGTTCCAGGCGTGAAACTGGAGGAGGTCGATGGCGTCCACGCCCATGCGCTCTCGGGCCCGGTCCACCGCGTCGGCAACTGCCTGCCGGGCGATGCGACCCGGCGCGGGCACCCACTTGGTCAGCAACTGGACCGGGAGCGGGTCGCCGCCGGGCGGCCCTTGCGCGTGCCGCCGGGCCTCTCGCTGGACCTCTCGCTGGACCTGCGGCCGAGCCTGCTGCTGGACCTCTCGCCGAACCAACTCGCCGGCCACGAGCTCCGCCGACCCATAGTGATCCGCCATGTCGAAGGTGGTGAAGCCGGCGCGGGCGTACTCGGCCATGGCACGGGCGCCGGCCTTGGGGTCGAGGGGCCTTCCTCGCCGCCGCTCCTGGTCCGCCACCTGCCACAGGCCGACAACGACCCGCGAGACCTGGAGCCCCGGCGCCAGGGACACTCGGGGCACGGTGCGCGGGGCGGCCTCCCCGGTCATGGTGGTCCGCCGTGCTCGGGTGCTCCGCTGTGCTTGGGTGGTCCGTCGTGCTCGGGCGCTCGGCCGTGCTCGGGCGGAAGCGCACGGAACAGCTTCTTCGTGTCGGCGCCCCGCCTGCGCAGGGCCGAAGTCTCACGGAAGTAGATCGCCGACGCCAACGTCATGACCGCCAGCCACACCGGCGTGGAGCGGAAGTACCAAGCGTCCACGGCGGCGGTCAGGTCCTTCCACAGGTGGACCGCCAGGAACACGCCCATGACCGCCGTCCCCACTGCGCCCGCCGCGTTCCGCGCCACCGGCTTCGACAGCACCCTCAATCCGGCCGCCAGCTCCGGGTTGCGCCGGCGGAGCGCCAGCAGCGAGAGGCACACGAGGGCGAAGTTCACCAGCATCGACGTGACCAGAATGTCGATCCCCAAGAAGAAGTCCCCTGCAAAGTGGCTTCCCAGGATGCCCACCGACGCCATGGCGCCGCTCGCCAAGATTGCCACGTGGGGTGTCCGGCGGCGGGGATGGACCGAAGCCGCCTTCCGGGGGAACACGCCGTCCTCTCCCCACGCGAAGACGAGGCGCGAAACGGCCAGCAGCATGGCGGGCAGGTCGTTCACGAGGGCGACCGCCGCTCCGCCCACGATCGCAAGGGTCCAGCCCACGGGGAGCAGGTACCCCAGGAGGCCCGGCGCCGTCAGGTCCCGATGTTGCGCCTCGGCGGCGATGAAACTCCAGGGCACGGCGTGGTAGACGGCGGCGGTGAAGAGCAGGTAGAAGGTCCCCACCGTCGCCACGGCCAGGGCGACGGCCAGGGGCAGGTTGCGCTGTGGCCGCTTGGCCTCGCCCCCAGCCTGGGCGATGGAGTCGAAGCCGATGAAGCTGGAGAAGAGCAGCGCCGAGGCGGCCAGGAACGCGCCCGGGCGCAGCGGGGCGTCGGGTTCCGGCGGGACGGTCCTCCCCTCAGCCGCCATCAGCGCCGCCGCGAAGTCGCCGTGGTCGTGGGCAAAGCCGGCCACGATTGCGACGCTTCCCAGCGCGAACATGAGAAACATCATCGGCAGCAACGTCCACTGGTACGCCCCCAGGCCCCGCAGGTTGACGAGGACGAACGCCCACAGGAAGGCCAGCGCGATCCCGACCCGGACCGGGCCCTGCTCCAGCGCTGCGGCCACCACGGGCCACTCCAGGGCGGCGGCGATGTCGCGAAGGAAGGGAACGAGCACGTAGGAGACGACGCCGATGGCGATCGAGAGGCCGAACCACTGGGAGAAGCTGGCCACGAAGCCCCAGTAGGGACTGAGGGAGCGGCTCACGTAGACGTAGCTGCCGCCGGCTCGGGGCATCGCCGACGCCAAGCTGGCGTAGGCCAGCGCGGCCAAGAGCGCTGGAACCGCGCCCAGGACATAGGCCGACAGGACGTGAGGGCCGATCCCCGGCACGTTCCGCTGCAACATGATGGGCACGATGTTGACGGCCGCGCCCAGCATGGCGCAGATGCCCGTGGCCGCGAGCCCCGCCAGTCCGAGGCGCCGAACCAAGCCCGCACCGCCGGCCGGCGGAGCTGCGGGCGGCGAGGTCACGGTCCTGGCGTGCCTGGGGCGCGAACGCCGACGCTAACCATGGCGGACGACGCTAACCATGGCGATCGTGGCTTTGCTCGTAGCGGATCCGCTCGTGCATTCGATCCCGGGCCTGGGAGGCGTCGCGCTGCTTGGCCGCCCGCATCGCCATTCCGCGAGTGGTGGACGACCTGACCCGGGGCAGCGACAGCCGGCGCTCCAGCTCTTCGCTCTTGCAGGAGGGGCAGGCGGGCGCGGCGGCAGCACTCCGAACCAGAAGCTCGAAGTCGCGTCCGCAGGCGAGGCACGTGTACTCGTAGATGGGCATGGGTCCAAGCTACTGCCGTCGGGCGGTCGGCGCGACATTATCTTGGAACTGTAAGCTAGGGGAAGCGAAGCTGTGCCAAGGAAGGTCGTCGACAAGTCATGCAGCCGCACAGAAACCGCGCACGGGGGCAACCGCAAAGGAACCGCGCACGGGGAGGGGGCCGCGCTGGGCCCGCCTCCGACCCGCTCAAAGGGTTGCTGGCTGGACTGAGGCTCGCCCTGACTCGGGTCCTCCGGCGGGTTCACGGTGTCGCCGAAGTTGGTGACCCGGAGGCGGAGGAGCAGTGCCTGCGGCGCATTGACGATTGGGAGGCAGTGACAAGGCTTGCCCGGTACCACGGCGTGGTGGAGCTCTTCGTGCACGGAATGGAGGGCCGGCCCGCCCTGGCGAACATGTCCGCAGGCGACCTGCAGCGGCTGGGCCGGCGGCGTCTCGACCGGGCCGGGCGGTTGCTCAGGAGCCTCATGCAAGCCAGCGACACCTTGGGCGACGTCGGCGTGGAGCACCTCGTTCTCAAGGGCACGACGCTCAGCCAGCGCCTCTACGGCCATCCGTGGATGCGCGCGTCGGTGGATGTGGACCTCTTGGTGCCCCGGCAAGCGATCTGGCGGGCGGAGAGAGCGTTGCTCGGCGCCGGTTGGAGCCGTCCGCCCAAGGAGGAGGAGGGTGGCCCTGGCACCGCGTTCCAGCGGTACCTCAAGCACCGGGTCGTGATCGGACCGGACGGGCCCGTGGAGCTTCACCGTCAGATGGTCTCCAACCCGTTCTTCCTGGATACCCCCTTCGAAGAGCTGTGGGCGCGCCGCGAAACGGTTCGGCTCGGGTCGGCGTCCTTCGCAACACTCGGAGCCGCGGACGACTGCTTGTTCAACGCCTGCCACGGCCTCCGCCACGGATGGCGCCGGCTGAAGTGGCTGTGCGACGCGGCCGTCGCCCTCCGTCTGGCGGCCGCGGACCCGGCGACCCTGGATCAGCTCCGGCAGCGGTTCCGCGGCGCCGGGCTGGAAGCCGCCCTGGAGTCGGTGGCACTGCTCTGCCGCGAGCACCTTCATGTGGCGACGCCGCTGTCGGCAGGGCGCCGGGCGGCCTTCGTCGCGAGCAGGACGGGTCGCGCTTGGGGCGCTCCCACTCTGAAGGGGACGGCGGACAAGGCTTGGCACAAGGCCTCGGCGCTCCTGCTCCGGCGGGGCGTCCGTCCGGCGGTGGGGGAGCTCGCGGCGGTGGCCGCAGTGCGCCTCGCTCCCTTTGCCAACCGTCCTCGGGTCGCCGCGCTACGGACGTTCGTGCGGGTGCCGTTCGCCACCAAGGGCATGGCGCTGGAGGCAGCGTTCTTCCTCGCAACCGCCCGGGTGCTGATCCACTACGTGCCGTGGCGTCGGTGGCGGCACTGGATCAAGACTTCCGAGGGCGAGCGGACCACCTCGGCCGTGCCCTCGCCGGACCGACGCATTCCCCCGGCTGTGCAGCCCCTTCCCCGCAAGGTCGGGCGCATCGTGCGGAGGGTGGCGGCCGGCGTGCCCTTCGAGGCCGTGTGTCTGCCGCAAGCGCTGGCGGCCCAGTGGATGCTCCGTCGGAGAGGCGTGGCAAGTCGGTTGTCGTTCGGCTTTCGGCGGCCCGATGCGGAGCTGGAGCTCCACGCTTGGCTGACCTCGGAAGGCAAGGGGGTGGTCGGGCACGGCGAGGCCGAGACGTACTGCGAGCTGCCCAGCTTCGACGAGCTTGCGACGGCGGCCCAGCGCACCCCTCACTCGTCGTTCGGGCGCATCTTCGCCTCCAAGCCGCGACGGGCGCGCAACCACGCCCCTTCCTGAGGCCGCCGCCGCTGCCGGGCTGGCCGACCCGGCGTCGCCGCTACGACACGTCGCCGCTACGACACCTTGCGCCTGGCCGGCTCCGTCCCCAGCGTCTTGCCCTTCTCCACTGCCGGTATCCCTTCCTCCATCCAGACCGGGGCCGGCGCATCCTTCAGGTAGTGGTCGAAGAACTGCTGCATCCGCACGGCCCAGTCCTTGCGGTTGGCTTCCTTGCGCAACCCGTGGGCCTCGCCGTTGTAGTTGAGCATCCACACGGGCTTCTGCAGGCGCCGCATGGCGACGAACATCTCGATCCCCTGGTACCACGGCACCGCCCCGTCCTCGTCGTTGTGCATCATGAGGAGCGGCGTATCGATCTTGTCGGCGTAGAACAGCGGCGAGTTGTGCAGGTACTCGGCGGTGGACTCCCACAGCGTCCCGCCGATCCGGCTCTGGGTGCGCTCGTACTGGAACATGCGGCTCATCCCCGACTGCCAGCGGATGCCTCCGTAAGCGCTGGTCATGTTGCTGACGGGCGCCCCCGCCTCCGCCGCCGCGAAGAGGTTCGTCTTGGTGATCATGTAGGCGATCTGGTAGCCGCCCCATGAATGCCCCTGCACGCCGATCTTCTCCCTGTCCACGAAGCCCTCCGCCACCACGCGCAGCACGCCGGGCACCACCGCGTCCAGGGCGCTCTCCCCGGGGTAGCCGATCTCGTAGGGGATGTCCGGGATGAAGACCACGTACCCGCGGCTCACGTAGAAGGGCACCGAGACCGAAGAGCCGCCTGGGCGCGGCGAACGGTAGTTGTGGATGCCGTCCGACATGCGCTCGTAGAAGTACACCATCATGGGGTGCTTCCGGGTCGGGTCGAATCCATCGGGCTTGTAGAGGATGCCTTGCAGGGGAACGCCGTCGTTGGAGTTCCATTCGACGATCTCGGCGCTCCCCCAGACGTGCTCCGCCTGCTGCGGGTTGGCGTCGGACACCTTGACCATCTCCGTGAGCCCGTCGCCGTCCACGATCCGGTCCGCCACCCGCAAGTCCGGGAACTCGCGGAAGTCCTCTCGCGTGACGAGCCACCGGTCGGCGTCTTCGGCCTTGCCCCGGAGACGGTAGGCGTGGTCCGACAGGACGACTTGCCGGGGCGCCGCGGCGCGGTCGGTGCGCCCCCGGTAGAAGCCGCCCTGCTTGTTGGCGTAGTGGAACGCCTGCCAGAGGGCTTCGCCTTCGGGGATGTGATCCAGTTCCGGTTCGGTGCGAGCGTAGCGGAAGCGGAGGCCGGCGTTGCGACCGGCGCCCTCGGTGAGGTTGGTCGCGGTTCCCGCTTCGGGGTCGAACCGCCACACGTCGAAGCGGTCGTAGAAGAGGAATGCCGCGTCGCCCTCGGTCCAGCCTGCGGCGCCGTAGGGGGGCGGCAGGTCCGGGTGGTCGTCCAGCTCGTTCCAAACCGGATGCGGTACTTGGGCGCTCGCCGCCATTGCTTGGCCCTCGGCCCCGCCCGTAACCGAGCCGGTCTCGCCAGCAACCGAGCCGGTCCCGCCGGCAACCGAGCCGCCGTCTAGACGCGCCACCATCCAGTGACGCTCGGCGCCGTCCCACCAAGCGGCGTACTTCCCCGCCGGAGAGATCGATCCGCCGCCGAAGCCCTTCACCCTCTGGACGACGCGCCTCCGTTCGCCCGTGCTCATGTCGAGCGCGTAGAGGTCGTTGTAGCGCCCGTCCCAGGACAGCTGCTGACGGTAGGGCGCGTCGGTGACGCCCAGCGCGTGGGTCGCGTCGCCCTCCGCCGCGAAGCGAACCGTGGGCACGTCGGGCGAACCGAGCTGGGCCACCGGCCCGCCGTCCACTGAAACCACGGCCGCGTAGGTGCGCTTCCGCTCCTCCTCGGCGCGCACCAGCTGCATCGGCTGAAGGTACGGGTCGCGCCAGTTCCACACGTCCAAGACGACCTTGTCTTCCTCCAGGGTGTCGTCCTCCTCTTCCGGCTCCGGCCGTGGCGCGGCGCCGAACGCGATGCGGCCGCCGCCCTCGGAGAACGTCACGTCGCCGTCCCGGCCGACCCACCAGCCCTCCGGCAGACCCTGACTGTCCGAATCCGCCATTGCATCGCCCTGCCAGCCCGGCGCGCTTCCCTGGTACAGGACGAACTCGGGCTGGTCGGCTTCGTAGTCGTCCCGGTCGGAGAGGAACGCCACCCGCTCGCCGTTCTGGGCAACCGCCAGCTGCTCGTACCGGCCCTCGCCCTCCATGACCGTCCGGCGGACCCCATCGTCGAGCGTCACCACATGCACGCCGTCGGCACTCCCGTCCTCGGTCGAGGTGGCGAAGGCTATGACCGCGCTCTCCTCGGCGAACTCGTACTCAGTCACGTGCTCGTACCGGGTCTCGTCTCCCGTGGCCAAGTCGCGGAGGACCAGGGGCGACCCCTCTTCCTTGTCCCTGTCCTCGTCGTTGTCCTCGTTCTCCGTCTCGGCAGGTTCCGCGCCGGGCTCCACTGCGGCAGGCTCCTCCGCGGCAGGCTCTGCGCCGGGCTCCTCCGCTTCCTCGGCGTCGGGCTCCTCCTCCGAGCCCTGAACGTCCTCCGCGTCCACCGGCTCGTACGCCATCCAGCCGCCTTCCGGCGCCACCTCGAAGCCCTCGACCGGTCCCAACATGCGGATCGCATCCAGCCGGGGCTCCTCGCCCTGGACATCGCCTTGGAAGAGAGCCGCCAGCTCCACCACCGCCAGCGAGTCCTTGGGCAGATCGTCGCCCTTCTTCCCCTCCCGCTTGATCGAGTCCACGACCGCTTCCACCGGCGGAACCCGGTACGCGAGGTAGCGGGAATCGGAGCTGAAGACCGGGGCGGCACCGCGCACCACCGCTTCGACGCCGCCTCCGCCTCCCTGGGCGGCACGGATCGTCAGCACCGGGTCGCCCTCCATGGCGTCCAGGACGAAGGCCAGCCACGCGCCGTCCGGCGAAAGGGAGGGGCTCGCGATCGTGTTCCAGTGCAGCACGTCTTCGTGCTCCAGAGAGCGCTGCTGGGCGGGCGCTCGGTCTGCCGTCGTCGAGACCGCCAGTAGGGCGGCTGCACCGGCGGGCGCGAGGAATCGGAGGGCAGATCGGATGGAAGATGGCATTCGGCGGCGCCTCCTGGCGTCGGGTACGGTTGGGCACTCGGAGCGTGCAACCGTCAAGTTTCGGCCCCGACGGGACCGGCGGCAACCCGCAGGGGGCGGTTAGCTTCAGCTTCTTGTGCAAGTTCCCCCCCTCCCTCCCCCGGCCATGGGGCCTATGCCGCACTCCCACGACCACGCTTCGCCTGTCCAGGCACCATCCGGCGCGGCCCGCTCTCGACTGGCCCGCTCTCGACCGGGACCGCTAGCCCTGGTGCCGGCGGCTCGGGAGGCACGGCTGGTCTGCCTGAAGTCGCCTGGACTTCAGGAGCGGACCGGTGCTGGCGTTTCGGTGGCGGTGGTCGACAGCGGGGTCAACCCGGACCATCCCCATGTGAAGAGTGTGGCCGGGGGTGCGCGGATCGAGATGTCGGGAGGCGTGTCGCACGACTTCGTGGACCGGCTGGGTCACGGCACGGCGGTCTTCGCCGCAATCCAGGAGAAGGCCCCGGACGCAGAGATCGTCGCTGTGCGCGTCTTTGCGGACGGGCTCAAGACCAGCATTCGCGCCCTCGTCGCCGCCATCGACTGGTCGGCGGAGCAAGGCGTCCAGCTGGTGAACATGAGCCTGGGGACGCTCCGCGAGGAGCATCGCGACGTATTGGCCGAGGCGGTGAACCGCCTGGCGGCTAGCGGCGGCTTGGTCGTGGCAGCCGCCGAAGCCGACGGACAGCAGTGGTGGCCGGGCTCGCTTCCGGCCGCCGTGGGCGTGGTCTCGGACCCGGAGGTCTCCCGGCAGTGCGTGGAGGTTCGGGGCGGCGAGGACCCAACGCACGCCACCATTGCCGCGAGCCCCTACCCGCGCCCCATTCCCGGCGTCCCACGCGAGCGCAACCTGAACGGAACCAGCTTCGCCGTGGCCAACGCCACCGGGATGCTGGCGCGGGCGTTGGAAGGACAGGGCGGGCCCTTGGACGTGGAGGCCGCGTTGGCGAGCTTGGCTTCGTGAGGAGGCCGCCGCCTACTTCTGACGGCGAGATCAGCTACACTTCGGTCAGGCTGGCCTGCACGTGTTGCGTCGCAGCAGTTGCTTGTGGCTCGGACGAAGTTCGGGATACTTCTTGGTCGAATACACTTTCCCGCGAGGCCGGCTGATCAGCATCCGATTACCAAAATCCGTTTGCAACTTCCCGTCGTTGGCGTACAGGAGCCGAGCGCCGCTGACCTGCGCCAGTGCGATAACGTGCTGGTCGTTGGAGCGGCAATGGCCAGTAGTCGCCACCTCTGCGGTGACTGCGCTCACCCTGTCGTCGTCCACTCGGCGAACTCGGCCGTTGCGGACCGCTTCCGGGTACCACTTCCGAAAATCCTCCGATGCGGTCCACAACTCCTCTCGCAACCTCCCTCCGACAACCAAACTCCCCCGACCCATCGTGATCCACTCGTAGAATGCGCCCGCGGCACCGGTAGCCTCTGGCCGGAACACATCTGCAACAGCACTGGCGTCGAGGATCGCGCACACCGATCTACAATCCTAGCGACCTGTGGACTTCTTCCATGAAGAACCGCCGATAGGATATTGGGGCGTCGCAAACGTTGCCCTGTTCGTCTATCCGCAGAGAGTGTATCTGGACGCCCAGATTGCGACGCTCGAAGAAGAGGATGGAAACGTCGCTCGGCTTCAACTGGGACACGCCGTCGCGGACGTCCATGCGGATGCGGTCCATCATGTTGTCGCTGTGCGTCTCCACGATCAGCTGCCGCTCGGGTCCGGCAACACGGCAAAACAAGCTCCCGAGAGCCGCTTGGGCACTCGGATGGAGATGCACTTCCGGCTGCTGCAAGAGGAACACGGGCGCGGACTGATTTCGCAGGAGCTCGGTGACCACTGGAAGCAGTTGGCTAACGCCGTAGCCGACATCAATGATGTTGCGATGCGGACCCTTGGCCGGCCGACCGAACTTGCGAATCTGAAGTTGGAAGGGTTCGCTTTCCAACTTGCCGAGCCTCCTGATGCCGATTTCGTCGAAGAGTCCCGAGTCCTTGCCGAACTCTTCGAGGGACTGCTTCAACTTGTTCCACTCGCTCTTCGCCTTACGAGCGTTCAAGTGCGAAAGATACATGGGCACGTAAGCGCCTTCGGGATCCATGGCAAAGCGAGAGGGATCGTAAGTTCGTCGGGGCTTGGAGCGAACCGGCGCGCCCGCATAGGGACGGTAGCTAGGTCCTAACGAGACTTGTCTCCACAACCGTTGCAGGTCTTGTATCTGCTTCTTGTCATCCGCAGCGGGTTCGTCCAGACCACTAATCTTGCGGCCGCCCTTGACCCCCAGACGATTGCCCAAGATCGAATCCTCCATGCTTAGAAGCCCCGAGACCATGCCTAAGGGCAAGTAGTGGTGACCCAACGACGCCGTTAGATCAGTCTCCCACACGCTTTCTCCAGCACCGCATTGAAGCCGCAACGATCCATTGTTCTCATCACCGGAAACGGCCAGTTCCATCCATGCATTCGTGTCAAGATTGGCGAACCGCCGCCGAAGCAGGAAGGGGGCCGCGCTCCTCCTTCCAAAGACAGCACCTAAGCGGCAACGCCGTTCGGCCTGCGTCTCCGCGTCGTGGTGCAGGAAATCGAACCCGATCTCAAACGATTCAGCCCGTCCGCCTCTTCCGCCACGAAAGTGGGCGATGTCGTCATAACTGCCCAGGTCGTAGGGATCCTCCTTGAAGTCGGGGTCGTGAGGTCCGTACAGAACGTCCCATAGTGTCCGGACGGCCGCCATGAACGACGTCTTGCCCGTGCTGTTCTCGCCGACGAGCAACGTCAGAGGCGCAACCACGGCCTCCTGCTCCTCGCGGAAGCAGCGGAAGTTCTTCAGCCGGACGCGGTTCACAGCAGGCCGTCGGGATGGGCTAGGATGAGCCGGACTCGGCCAGGCACCCCCGCCCTCACGGCACAAGCCCTTCCGGCAGCAGCACGAATTTGGCGTACTGGTCCAGGCGCAGGTAGCGCTGGGCGGCGGCTTGCACGTCGGCGGCGGACCATCCCTCGATCAGGTCGTAGCTGGGGATCTCCGTGTAGTCGCGGTCCTGCCGGTCGAAGCTGCGCATCTGGCTGACCCAGTAGTCGTTCTGGCGGAGGCTGGTCTCCTTGGAGCGACGCTGGGTCTCGCGCACCTTGGCCACGGTCTCGGCGTCGGGGCCGCTGTTCTTGATCCGTGCAATCTCCTCGAAGACGACGGCGGACAGCTCCTCCGCGCGCTCCGGGGCCGAGCCGAAGCCGATGCCCACCCGGTACTCCTGGTCGGGCCGGTAGGTCACGCTGCCCGACACGCTCACTCCGTAGGTGCCGCCCAGGTCCTCCCGCAGCAGCTCGCGGAGGCGGATCTGCAGCACGTCGGCTAGTGCGCGGACCGCGGCCCACTCCCGCAGCGAGTACTCGGCATCGCCGGCGAAGATGATCTGGGTGCGGCTCTGGGGCTCCACGCCCATGCGCACGACCTTCTCTACCACGCCAGAGGGAGGGTCGATCCCCATGTCGCGCCAGCTCTCCTCGCGGCCCGTGCTCGGCAACCCGCCCAGGTACTTCTCCACCAGGGGCCGTACCTCGTCCAGCTCGAAGGCTCCCGCGAAGTAGAAGGTGAAGTCGCCGGCGTCGGCGAAGCGTTCCCGGTAGAACTCGAACGCCGCGTCCAAGTCGATCTTCTCGATCTCCTCGGGATCGGGAAGCCCCCTCGCTCTGGGATGGTCCTGGGTCATGGTGGTGGTCACCGTGTCGCTGAAGACCATGTCCGGGTTGGAAGAGGCGTTGGCGAAGATTCCCTCCCAAAGCGCCTTGAACGACCCCAGCGCCGCTTCGTCCTTGCGGGGAGCGGTGAAGTACAGGTACACCAGCTGAAGGGCCGTCTCCAGGTCCTGCGGCGACGCCGAGCCGTCGAACCCTTCCGAGAGCGCCGAGATCAGGGGGCTGACCGACACGACCGTGCCCGCCAGCTTCTTCTGCAACGCCGTCTGGTCGAACTCTCCCACGCCGCCGTCGCCCACCAGCCCCGCTGCCACGTCGGCGCTCTCGAACACCTGGTCGGCGGCCAGCGAAGTGCCGCCCGGGCTCGTGGCGGCGAAGCGAATCTCGTCGTCCTTGAAGTCGGTGGGCTTGAGCGCCACGCGCACGCCGTTCTCCAGCGTCCACACCGTCACGCCCACCTCCTCCACCGTCTCTTCCGACGCCACCGCCGAGCCCGTCGGCTCCTCCGGCAGGAGCGGAGCGTCCACCGCCGCGTCTTCGTAGGCTGCCACGTCCTTGGCGGCAACGGCGTCGAAGAGCCCGGCCAGGACCTCTGCCGAGGGCGTGTCGAGCCCCTCCTTCTCCGGCCCGCTCACCAATACGACGCGGCCCTGCTCCGTGATGCCCTCCGACGCCAGCGCGTTGGTCTCGTCCAGGGTCACGCCGGGCAGGAGGGCGGCGGCCAGCGCCGCCTCGGTCTCGATGCTCGGATACGCGCCGTCCTCCAGGAAGACGCGGATGTAGCGGGCGGCCAACGCGGCGGACTCGCGGGTCTCCTTGGCGGCGACCTGGCGCTCGTACTCCCGTGCGACCTCGATCTTCTGGCGCTCCAGCTCGGTGGCGGCGAAGCCGTGGCGGGCCACGCGCTCGGCCTCGGTCAGCAGGGCGTCCATGCCGCGCTCAATGCCGTCTTCGGTGACGAACGCGACCAGCTGGTACGCCTGCATGGCGCGCACGAACGAGCCTCGGCCCGTGGCCGCGAAGACGAACGGCGGGTCGGTCTGCAGGCGAAGTTCGTCCAGGCGGGCGTTGAGCATTCCCGAGTACAGGTCCTGCACCAGCGTGCGGCGGAAGTCCCCCACCGTGCTCACGCTCGCGGGCGGCTGCTTGTAGAGGAGCGCGACCTGGCTCTGGGGCATCTCCGGGTCGGTGGCCACGGCAACTCGCGCCGGGTGATCAAGGGGCACCTGGGCGAACGTGCGGGGACGCGGGCTCTCCGGGTCGCGCAACCCACCGAAGTACTCCTTCACCATCTCTTCGATCCGCGCTCCGTCGAAGTCGCCCACCGCCACTACGCCCATCAGCCCAGGGCGGTACCAGTCCTCGAAGAAGCGGCGCAGCACCTCCGGCGGCGCGGACTCCAGCACTTCCGGCTTGCCGATGGGAAGGCGCTCGGCGTAGAGCGAGCCCTCGAACAAGACGGGCACCTGCTGGTCCTGGATGCGGGCCGCGGCACCGCGCCTGCCGCGCCACTCCTCCACGACGACGCCCCGTTCCTTGTCCACTTCTTCCGGGTCGAATAGCTGGCCCGCCGCCCAGTCCTGCAGGATCTGGAAGCCGTTGGCCAGAGCCTCGGGATCGTCCATGGGCACCTGCAGCATGTACACCGTCTCGTCGAAGCTGGTGTATGCGTTGACGTGGGGACCGAACTCCATGCCGATCGACTCCAGGTAGTCCACCAGGGCCGACTTCTCGAAGTTGCGCGTGCCGTTGAACGCCATGTGCTCCACGAAGTGAGCGAGCCCCAGCTGGTCTTCGTCCTCCACGATGGAGCCCACGTCGACCACCAGCCGCAGCAGCGCCCGGTTCTCGGGACGCCGGTTCTCGTGGATGAAGTAGCGAAGGCCGTTGTCCAGCGTGCCGACCACAACTTCGGGGTCCGGCGGGAGCGGGTCGGCAAGCTCCGGGGCCTGTGCGGCGGCCCGTAGGGGGATCGCTCCCCAGCCGATGGCGACGACGAGGGCGGCGGCTAGGCGGGCCAGCGAGTGACGGCCGAGCGGGAGACGGCCGAGCGGGAGACGGCCGAGCGGGAGACGGCGGGTGCGAGTCTTGGTATTCATGTGCGGATTTCCTTCCGGATCAACTGTGCGCGAGTAGTCAGCTGTGCGCGAGTGGGAAATCTACTCCGAGGGACCGGTTGGCGAACAGCAAGGCGCGTCGCCGATCAGCTAGTCGCATCGCCGACTAGCGAGTCACGTCGCCGATCAGCGAGCCGCGTCGCCCGTCAGCCGCCCGCGTCCGCCAACTCGGCCTCCAGCGTTTCGAGCATCTCCATGTAGAATGCGCGACGGCTTCGCTGGTCCTGGGTGATCGTAGCCACGACCCCACCCACATCGCCGGCCAGCCGGCCGATCCGGCTCGCCAGCTCATCGAACTCGCGCTCCAGGTCCCGCAGCTTGGCAGCTTCGGGGCCCTCCGGGTCCTGGCCCAGCTCTTGGAGGGCCGCCCGCGCGCGCTCCGCTCCTGCGACCGCCCGCGCCCGCGCTTCGGCCAGCGCCAGCAAGCCGGCGGTCCAGGCTGCGCGAACGCCCGGCGACGCGCCGATGCGCGGGTCTTCCCGCACCTCCACGGGCTGCGCCGACTCCACCCCCGCCGCCCGCAGCCGCACGGTGAACGTTCCCGGCACGACCAAGGGGCCGGGCCGCGCTCGGTCGTTGCCGCGCCGGTCCCCACCGCCCGCAGCCGGCTGGTGCCGCAGGTTCCACACCACCCGGTTCATGCCCTGCCGCCGTCCGCCCTCCAGGACCGCGACCTGGGCGCCGGCTGCGTTCTCCACTGCCAGCGTCACCGAGCCGCTGTCGGCCTCCCGCGCCAGCCAGTAGTCCAGGATCGCGCCCGCGGGCGGGTTCTCGCCAGCGTAGTGGACGTCACCGGCGTGAACGCCCCTGCCCTCTCGGCGCCACTGCACCGCCGGCTCCGTGGTGAAGAGGTGGGCGGGCCGCGCCATCACCTCCGGGGAGAGCTCCTGCAGCGCGTTGATCTGGTCGAGTATCCACACGCCCCGCCCGTGGGTGCCCAGCACCAAGTCGTTCTCCCGGGGCTGGAGCGCGATGTCGTTGAACGCCAGCGTGGGCATCCCGCTCCGCAGTTCGGTCCAACTCTTCCCGCCGTCGATCGTGTAGAAAAGGCCGATCTCCGCGCCCAGGTACAGGACCGACGGGTTGCGCAGGTCCTCTCGCACGGTGCGCAGGACCCGCTCCGGCGGCAGACCCCCCGCCAGCGGCGTCCAACTCTCGCCGTAGTCGTCGGAGCGGTAGAGGTAGTTGGCGTAGTCGTCGTTCCGGTAGTTGTTCCAGACGGCGTACACCGTTCCCTCCGCGTGCCGAGAGGGCTCCAACCCGGCGACCCACGCGCCCGTCGGCAGGCCGGGGAACGCGCCGGTCACGTCGTCCCATTGCCCGCCGTCGTCTCGGGACACGTGGAGTCGCCCGTCGGCGGTTCCGGCGTACAGCAGCCCTGGGGCCAGCGGACTCTCCGCCACCGCCGAGATCGTCGGGTAGTAGGGGATGCCGTCGTCCAAGGAGGGCAGCGTCTCCTCGGGCATCTGCCCCATGATCGGAAGAGAGCGCCGGTCCACGCCGGAGGTGAGAGCGCCCAGCGACCGCCACGAGTCGCCCCGGTCGGTGGACTTCCACAGCACGTCCGTACCGGCGTAGAGGGTGGAGGCGTCGTGGGGCGAGAGGATGAACGGCCCGTCCCAGTTCGCCGGCGCCATCGCGTTGCCCAGCCGCTGCTCCTCGGGTGCGCCGATCTCTTTCCACGTCTCCCAGTTGCGACGCGCCGCGATGTGTCCTTGCGGATCGCCGGGCCGGATCGCCGTCCGCTCGCCGGTGCGCAGGTCGAAGCGGGAGAGCCCCAGGTACTGGGACTCGGTGTACACGATGGCGTTGCTGGTCGTGTCCGGGATGTTGACGAAGCCGTCGCCGCCGCCCAGTCGCCGCCAGTCGCTGTTGAGGATGCCCGCGCTGCGTAGCGTCTCGCTGGGACCCATCCACGAGCCGTTGTCCTGCAACCCACCGTAGACGTTGTACGGCCGCGCCATGTCCACCGCGACCCTGTAGTACTGGCTGACGGGCAAGTCCGAGATGTACAGCCACGTCAGCCCCCGGTCGTAGGAGATGCCCAGCCCGCCATCGTCGGCCTTCATGACGTGGCGCGAATCGGCGGGGTTGACCCAGACCAGCCGGTCGTCTCCGTGAAGGCTCTGCGGGGGCACGGTGAAGGTCTTCCCGCCGTCGTCGGAGAACGAGTAGCTGTTGACCATGTACACGCGCTGGTCGTCGCTGGGGTCCACGAGGATCTGGCTGGCGTACATGGGACGCGGGTTCCAGTCGCTCATGTGCGTCCACGTCTCGCCCCTGTCCTCGGAGCGGTAGATGCCGGCGCGCCGCTCCGTGTAGGCTGTGGAGGCGTTGTAGCGCCAGCCCTGCTCGACGCTCGCGTACACGATCCTCGGGTCGCTGCGGTAGATCGAGATGCCGATCCGCCCCAGGTCTCCCTCCGGCAACCCTCGGGCCGCCCCAGCGCCGGAGAGCCGCTCCCAGGTGTCGCCGCCGTCCTGGCTTCGGTAGAGAGCGCCGCCGGGACCGCCGCCATGGAACCCCCAAGGCCGCCGTCGCCGCTGGTAGGTGGCCGCGTAGACGATGCTCGGCTCGTCCGGGTCCAGAGCCACGTCCACCACCCCCGTGTTCTCGTCCACGTAGAGGATGCGCGTCCAGCTCGCGCCCCCGTCGGCGCTTCGGTACAGACCGCGCTCCTCGTTCGGTCCCCACAGGTGACCCATCGCCGCCACGTAGACCAGTTCAGGATCGGTCGGGTGAAGGGCGATCCGCCCCACGTGCTTGCTGTCCCGCAGGCCGACATGGGTCCAGCTGGCGCCGCCGTCGTCGCTCCTGTAGACCCCGTCGCCCCACGACGAGCTCTGGCGGCTGGCGCGCTCGCCGGTGCCGACCCACACCACGGCCGTGTCCACCTGGTGAACCGCGATCGCGCCGACGGAGTGCGTGCCCTCGTTCTCGAAGACGGGAACCAGCGTGATCCCGTTGTCCCCCGTCTTGAAGACGCCCCCGGTGGCCGACGCCACGTAGAACTTGATCGGGTCCGACTCCACCACGGCTAGGTCCACGATCCTCCCGCTCATGACCGCCGGGCCGATGTTGCGGGGCCGAAGGCCGTCCAGCTGCTGGGTGGTGACCTGGGCCTGGAGGGGAGACGCGGAGGGGGCCAGGGCCAGGACCGGTGCCAGCGTCAGGGCCAGGGCCAGGGCGGGCGCGGGGGCGAGGGCCAGGGCGGGCGCGAAGGCGAAGCCGATACCACGGGCCGTGGCGGTGAGGCGCAGCGTGGGCGGAGTACTCGTCGGTCGGGGGCGATCGGGGTTGGACATGGGGGATCCTGGCAGTCGTGCGTCAGCGGGGTGCGCCGTCAGAATGTACCCGGAATTTGTCCGAGAATCTGTCGGACCGGTTCTCTACGCTATCGCGGAGCGTGGCGGGACGCCATTACCGCGATGCCCGCGACTGCACCGATGCGAACCCATTCGAAGCACTCGATCCGTTTCCGGTGCCCGTACGGTCCCGTGTCACGCAGACGAGAGGCTGGTTCAAGCTTCCGTGGTCTGTCGCGCCACTAGACAAGGGACAGCTGGGCTGACGAACCGCCCTCGTCCCCCAACTCGGCCCTCGCCCTCTGAAGCTCCCATGTTTTCTGCAATCTCATTATGCTCCTCGTCTCGTTTTCGATGACCGCGACTGCGTCATGCATCCATGCCCCGGCCGCCGTCCGCGTCCTCCACGACAGTCGCTTAACCACTTGTGCCGTCAACGCTACCCTTACGTCCCCGCGGCCCATCGAACGGCCGGCCTGTGTGAATCGCTGCACCTGGCGACGAGCCGCCGCCGCCGCATCTGCTAGGAGTTCGTCCGAGTCCTGACTGACGTCCACATCCACTGGAAGCGGATGATCTTCTCGTCTCCGGCACACAAAGACGACATCCACGTCAATCGGCTCCTTCGCCTGGGATTTGGGCGTCGCGAGGGACAGCTCCGACTTGATGGGATGGCAGGCCGTGACCACAAACCCTCCGTCGGCCAGGGCAGCCAGGAGAGCGGCCCAACCCGCAGGTCGGGAGTGATGGTAGGTGAATACGAGCAACCCGTTGGGGGCCAAAACGCGACGGCACTCGGCCCACACCCGACCTAACCGCCGCGCAAATTCGTCCTCGTCACGGTGCTGAACTTCGTCGTCGGAGCGCGTGGTCGTCCGTTCGGCGCCCAGGAGATTGCTTGCGAGGTGGCGTTGCCAAACCCAGAAGAAGTCAGCGAGTTCCGAGTAGTTGACGTTGTCGAAGAACGGGGGATCGGTGACTACAACGTCCACGGTGCCGGTTGGTATGGGCGTGGCAGCCGAGTCGCCTGTGGAGAGCCAGAGTCGTCGACCACGAGAGAACTCGAGTGCCGAATCGGCAGCGTCCACCCCTATGGGCAGGGACAGGCCGGCGACCTTGGCGTTCGGGCCTCTGGTTTCCTTTGCGACCCGAATCTCGAAGGGAACACGGGCATAGTCCAGCGCCCGAAGCACCCGTCGGCGAAAGATGCCCTCAAACGTGCCGGAGCCGTTGGCAGTCAAAGGGTTCGTCTCGAACGGCATCCGCTCGGGCTTTAGGACGTGATGCGAAAACATGTGTCGAACGGCACCAGTGCCTTCGCCCTTGAACGACGCGAACATGTTGTTGAATTCGAGCAGCCCCGAGAAGGCGCAGAGCAGCATGTCGCGAGTCGCTTCGTGCTCGATCGCCGCAACGGCCCGGCCTAGTTCTCCCAGGACAAGCAGTTGTCGGTCGTTGAACATGTGATGCCAATGCGTGTAGCCGTTGTTCAGAACTTGGTTGGTGTTATGTCCGGCCTGGATGGCAACGCGGGGCCAGAGGCCGTGCCGTTTCTCTAGTGCGGCAACGGCGCGAGCAAAGGACGCATGGTCGCCGTCGTCAACGGGCCGGTAGTGCCGTCGGGCGGCATCGTCGATCCACACCTTGGCGAACATTCGGTAGGAGGGCGGTGCTCCCAAGGAACGACTCCGATGCGCAATGCGAAACCGGTGCTGGCACGCTGGGCAGTGCGCGTACATGCCGCGGGCCGGTCCGCAGCTAGCATCAAAGTCATGGCCGCAGTGATCGCAGGCGGTGCGGCTTACAGTATGCAACCGCTCATTGAGCTGGCCGCAAGATGGACAGACGACCCTAGCTTTCGGGTGCTTGCTCGCGTACGTGTGCTTGGAGAACACATAGCTGCGAAACAGGTCGACCCGGCTCGAACATTCGGGGCACGGGACGTGCTTGACCCAGAAGTAGTACTGAACGACGACCGGTTGCCTTCCGTCGTCCGCGCTGTAATAGGACAGCAGGCGGCTTCGCGCACGCTCCATGACGTTCGTGAATTCGTCGACAAGACGCTGTCGGGAATGAGGGCGGGTCGCGTTGCGGACAATGAAGGTAGAGACCGGGTTGATGTCCCGGCCAATGGCACGGGCGCCCAGCTTCAACGCCTCGCCCACCGTCGTTCCGCTTCCCATGAACGGATCGAAGACGATGGCGTCTTCGCGAATGCGCGACCGCTCGTAGAAGAGCTTCATCACGTCCGCATCGCGCGGCGCGAAGCAGCCGATGAGTATCCCGCGGAAGACGGAGCCCAAGCGTTGCGCCCACCACTTGTGCACATGATACACGGGCCGGTTTATTTCCTTGCGCCAGCTCTCGGCTTCGGCGACTCGGCTCAGGTGCTCAAAGGGGAAGTCCTCGGCCTCGATGGCGGTTGTCGCGGCAGCCGGCTTCCCGTCGGTCGCCAGTGCGAGTCCGGCCACGGCCTGCCGGAGCACCCGAGCGGCGGTCGCTGGCGCTTCCATGACCGCCAGTTGCCACTTTGGAGGGATCCGGCCGTCCGTGAGGAAGAGCTCCGCGGCGTCCAGGGCCAACGCTGACGACACATCCGAGATCAGCCCGTCCGAAGCGGGCGACTTCCCCGTTTCCACCCGCGAAAGGTAGGACGGGTCCACATCGACACGCGAGGCCAATGCCCGCAATGAATGCCCGGCCGCCTTGCGCCGTTCGCGAATCAGCTTCCCTATCGTCATCCATGAATGGTCGCGGGTGTTGACAGACTTGTCAACAGTGCCCATTCGCGTCTCCCTCGCGACTCCACGGGCTCGTCTTGCCGCGAACTGGACGCGAAAACCGGGTTACGCATGCGCTGTCGTGGCCGCTGACGGCCACCTACTCAACCTGACCAAAGAGGCCCGCTGGTGCTCGTCTCTCCGCGCCGCTCGAAACCAATCCGAACCCACTGTCTGCCCGATACTCACCGTCCTCCCATTCAAACAGCCGTCCTACCTCCCGTACCGATCCGTCTTCGCGGCTCCACACTCTTCCTGCGCCCGCCTGCCTCACCAGCGACCGAACCTTCTCGATCACCTCGTTTCTCCGCGGCCGGTCCACCCACCATGGATACGGCATCCTCTCAAAGTCCTTGCTCTGGATGTTGCGCGTGTGATTGATCGTCGTCTTGAGGATCCGATTTGCTGTGTCCGACAACAACCATCCGAGCACAAAGTAGAGGTCGTCCCTGTTGCCTTGCCGATCCAAGAAGGCGCAAGGAGCCCCACTGTCCAATATGTATCCCTCGGGCAAGAACCTCGGTATGAAACGCGATGCCACCAGTTGCCAGGTGATTCCCTCTCTTCCAAAGAACCGCCGCCCACCAATGCCTCGCAAGTACCAGTTTCCCGTCCGCTTGTAGGTCAGCACCGCATCTCCATCGCCTTCCCAGTAGATGTAGTGTGTCGGCTCCGAATACACGATCCTTCCGTTCGCCTTGTTGTACGGCATGTACCGTGAGTCCGGCAAAGGCACGACAAGCGGTTGCTTCCTGCGCACAACGCGAACTCGTCGCTCCGTTGTCCCCGCCTCCTCCGCGGCCTTCAATGCCGCAATCCGCTTCGCCGGCAACCGACCAAGCCGCGCGCGCGCAAGCTCGTGTTCAACCGTAATCCGGGCACGATAGAACTGAAACTCGTACGGCTCTTCCACCACCCGATCCCCTCCAACTTGCCGCACGAAGAGCGAATTGTTGCCAGTGGTCATGCCGCTGGTGCCCACGAAGCTGTCGCCCAACAAGGGGCCGCCGAAAAACCGTGCTGTCTCCTTGCTGACTCCCCACGACAAGTTCGGCGTGCCCAGGATCAGTTCCCGATCAAGCACTTCGTCGTCGCGAATCACGAGCCCCGGCGAGTTTGTCTTGACGAAATCAAGCAATACTACCGGATACGCCGTCTCATCAGAAAACACACCAATGTCGGTGAGTGTCACGTCGCCCTGGCACATCAATAGATTGCGTAGGCCCTTCATGGTTGGTATTGTCATCAGTGTATCACTGCAGATGAATGTCAGCCGTCCGCCGGGCCGTAACAGGTCTACGCACGCGACAACAAAGAAGGCGTACGTTTCCTTCTTGATCTTCATCCCAAGACGCTTCCCTAGGCGTCGGTCAAGCAGGTCCTCGATCTCACTGTCAAACGTTGCACCGAACGGTGGATTGCCAATAACTAGGTCGAAGCTAGCAGGTGCAAACGTTGCGGTGCCACCACACGAGTCCTGCACTGTGCCCCGAAGATATGCACGGAAGAAATCCGCTCTGCACATATGAGCGCTACTCCCTCCCAAATCGCGATCATTGCCCAATACGACACTACAGGCTTGGTGCATTAGCTGCTCGTCCACTTCCACGCCCACGAGCTCCGTCGGGTGCTGTTGGGCGGCCATACTTGCGGTCAGAGCCGACAGAAACGCGCCGTCCCCACACGCTGGCTCAAGAATGCGGTCATACTCATGCAGCGGTACGGTAGACACAACCCGGGTCGCCAGCGACAGCGGCGTCATGTATTGTCCGCGTTGCCGCTTTAGCCGTCGTTCGTGCTTACGTTGTCTGATCATGGCACAAAGCGCAAAGTGGCTTGATCGACGACGAAGTCCGACTGCATGAACTCGTCCAACATGGATCTTTGACGTTCCAGGCGCTGCTGACGATTGAGAAACAAGTCCGTCATTTTGCGCTCAAACAGCCGAAACAGGATTTCTGCTTTCTCAGGAACACTACGTTTGGGCGGGACATGACCCGAATTCACTGCATCGTAGAACTCCTGCTCTCGAAGCATGATCTGGCCGGGGCCTGCATCGTACGTTACGAAATCGGTCCATTCAAGCAGGTCGACAAGGTGAGCCACGTGAGTGAGCTCGGATAGGTCGAACTTGATGATCAACAAGTAGTACGAATCGATCCATTTGTTGAAAACATAGTTGAGTAGCTTCTGCATGGAGACGATGTTGGGCTGGCCCTTCATGTTCTGCAGGCCGGATTTTATGTTGATAGGGTTATAGATTCCGCCAGAGTATGCCCAGATGTCTCCCATGGAACGCTTCTTGACCTTACCGGTCTTGGTACCCTCGTAGCGCGTGTCCAAATGGATCTTCAGAAGCGCGGTTGTCCTGTCGTCAACGTAGTCAGCCATTCGGTGACCCGGTTCCTTGCCGGATACAAGGTCGGCGAACCCACGATCTCGGACGTGAGAAGCCCAGTGCTCGTTGGCAAGGTTAGCGATCTGCGACTGAAGGGCGGCGGTGAGGGCCACGGTTCTCCAAGGTGGGCGTTGCCGGTTTGCTTCCGTGAAGTGTAGCAACAACGAAGCTGCCGGGCTAGCCGGCATGGCGCTCGAGTGCCGACGGAGAGACGGCTACCTGGCCGTAGGGTCCCGAACGCGCCCGATCCACTATCCCGCCAGTGCCAGGAGATCGTGGAGAGCGGTCAGGAAGCGGACGGACTCCACGGGCCTGGACAGCCATGGCGCGGTCTCGCGGGCGTGGCCGAAGAGGCTGGTGACGGTCGTCTTGAGGTCGAGGTTCGGGGCGGCTGTCCGAAGCCGACGTTCCAGCGCCAGGGTCTCGGTGAAGGGGACCAGAGGATCGTCGCGGCCGTGGACCAGTCTCACTGGGGGGAGCGCCGTCGCGTCGAGTCCTGGAGGAAGCTCCAGTTGGGGGTGCACGCGCAAAGCCGTCGCGGCGATCAGGGGGGCGATCCGCTCGGCGGCTTCATGGTCCGGAGCGACGCCCGCGGGGGGCGCGAAGAGGCGGAAGAGCTCCCGGTTCGTGGGCGACAGCTCCGCCGCTAGCTCCGACTTCATGGCGTCGTAGAACGGTTCCCAGGCCATGATACCCCGTTCCCCGGCCTCTCGCGCCAGAGTCCTCAGGGCGGCGGATGCTTCCTCTGCGTCTTCGCAACCCGGGGTGCGGTGGAGATAGTTGGCGGCCAGCACCCATCGGCCGTAGGGGTCGGGCTCGGCGCGACGCGGTTCTCCGTCGTGATGGTAGACGCCGGTGAGGCCGAAGCGAACGGCGGCCAGCAGGTCGCAGTAGCCGCCGAAGCCGACCACGCCTCGCAGCAGGCCCGTGGCGCCCAGCTCCGCCGCCAGTCGGATCGCCTGGGAACACCCGAAGGAAAAGCCGGCGAGCACGACGCCGCCAGGGAGCGTCGCCGGGTCCTCGGCCATGTACTCGGCGGCGCGCTTCACCACGGAATCGGCGGGGGCCGGGTCCAGGTCGAGGCGGCTCCACTCCGCCACTTCGGGGATCATGGCGACGGCACCCGAGGACGCCAGTGCGGTCGCCAGCCGCACCAGGGCCGGGTGATCGGGCCCTTGGATCGCAGCACCGTGCAACAGGAGCCAGCCCGGCAGAGGCCCCGTCGCGCCGTCCCAGGCGTACCAGCGGGCTCGGATCGGCGGATCACCCGAGTGCGGAGCGCCGACGATCGTCCGGGCCTCGGCACGCACTCCGGGCGCGGCGGGCGGCCAAGCGCTTCCCCCCGCGCCCACAGCCTCCCCTTCCCCGCGAGCCCACTCGGCGTGGGACGACTGGCCGCGCAGCCAGCCCCTTAGGAAGCGGAACGTGCGCATGGGGAGAAGGCAATCCGCAACCTCCGGCCCGATTCGATCAGTGCCGGCGCTCCATCAGGAACTCCAGCATGAGCCGGTGTTGCTCGGGGACTTGCTCCTTGAAGCGACGGAGGCGATCGGCGTCGTCCCCACCGCTCTGGGTGCGCGCTCGCAGCTGCTCCGCCAACTCCTCCACCGTCTCCGACGGCAGTTCCTCGGCGTTCTCGAACTCGGCGAGCCATTCCTTGGGCGTCCGCGGGCCCTGGGGCGCGGACCCTCGCGAAGCGATCAGGCGACGGATCCGGCCAACCTTGCGCCCGCCTTCCGCATTCAGGTAGGCGATCGCCGCCTGGAGCACGACCAAGGCGTCTTCGTCCTCCACATGGGCTAGCGCCTCGTGGGCCGGCAGGCTGAACGGCGGCACGCCGGAGCGGGCGCAGACGTGCTTCCAGTGGGCGTCGAGGTCCGACTTGGCCATGGTCAGTTCGGCCACTTGGAATGTGGGAAAGGCCGTCACCGTCTTGCACACCCCCACGTAGTCCCGGCCCGTCGTGCTCCACTTGGGGCGGCCGTCGGCCACCACGTTCTGATCCAGGTGGGCTCTCAGCGCCTTCGACGACTTCCTGGGCACCAGGAAGAGGTTCCGAACCACGCCCTGGCTGCCGTCGGGGTGAAGTCCCAGCTGGGCTCGGGCCGCGTGCTGCACACCGCGCCAGAGCTTGCGGACGTCCTCGGATTTCTCGTCGGCCAGCCACCGGTCCAACACCGTTGCCGCGTCCTCGCCGTCGAGGAGCTTCTCCACGGCGTGCAGGAAGGCCGCCTCGGCGTCGTTCACCGACGGCCCCAGGTCGCTGGTAGACGGTCCCGGGTCGGTGGCGGACCCGTCCTCTGGGGCTTCCTGCTCCCGGGCTTCCTGCACCACTGCGGAGCGGGCCACGGCGTCCACGGCGTCCCGCAGCTCGCTGTCCAGCGCCTTGCTGTGGTTGACCAGCGTCTCGGCTTGCCGGGTGGTCAGCACCGACTGCCGGTGATAGTCGGGTTCCCGGTCGGGAGCGATCTCGGCCATCGCGGCCGCCTTCTTCTCCACCGACTCGCCGTACCCTTGCACCCTCTTCTCCAGCTCCTTGATGCGAGCACCCTCGGCCTGGACCTCGTCGCGCAACCGGTCCAGGACGCGTATCGCCTCGGCGTGCACCAAGAAGGCGAACCGTCTGCGCAGGCCGCGGATCTGCCGGTTCCAGAGTCGGCGGGCCATGTTCGACACGGCCTCCCGCGCTTCCACCCGTTCGCGCCACGCTTTGCGTTCCGCCCTCCACAACCGCCACACAGTCCCACCCCGCACAACCAGCCACAGCACCACCCCCGCCAGGAACACCTTCCATGCCACATCGAAGGTGAAGTCCACCGAGTCGGTCAGGCTCATCAATGCGTAAACGCCCAAGAAGAGCACGCCCGACCCGCCCGCGTAGAGGCCGATGTCGCGCAACGCCTCTTGCAGTGCGGCGGATGCCCCTTGGTACTCTTTGTTGGCGCTTCTGCAGCACTCCGTGGCCATTTTGAGCTTCAGCTGGTCCAGGTCCCGGTCTACCGCCTCGGCCTCCGACATTCTGGCCAGCAGGAGGTGCCGACGAGACGGGTCGCGAGCCATCCTCCGCTGCTCGCTGACGTTGTGCTCTTCGCGGGCGCACTCGTCTCGCAGGGTCGCCAGTTCCCGCTGATACTCCTCCACGTCGCCTTCCAGGGCGGCGATCCGGTTCTGGACCTCGACAATGCGGCCGTCCTCTGGCCGCTCCTCCGGCGGGTCCTTCTTCGACTTCCGCCGAGTCTTTTGTTGGGCCGCCACGGGCGCGGCCGTCCCGGGGGCGGAGAGCTGCTTTAAGGTCTTTCTCGCCGCTTCGATCTCTCCGCGCGCGTTGGAGATCGCCTCTTCCTTTCCGGGAATCTCCAGCACCTTGAGCCGCTTCAGCCGTTCCGCATCCCCCGCTCCCGGCATCCCGGCCTCCTGGGCCAAGCGGCACTGCACGTCGAACGCAAGGGAATCCAGGTTGCGCACGTCCGCGCCCACCAGCGCCGAGGTGAGGCCCCGCCCCGTCCCGGCCACATGGTCGCAGAAGACGCGTCCCGCGGCCAGTCCGCCTTTCGGATCGTCCAGACGCTGGGCGAGCGCGTCCCTGAACTCCTTGAGGCAAGCGTCGAACAGCCGGTCGCCGGCCTTCCGAACCAGAGCGCCCCAGCGGGGATCGGCCTCCACCTTGGTTGCCACGGCCTGCGCGTACTCGTTCGCCACCAGCTTGTCGGGGTCCACCAGGGGCTGGTCCGGCTCTTGCAGGACGACGGCTCGGCCCGGGCCTTCCAACTGGGCGCGCGGCCCGGAGGTGCGCGGCCCCGAGCCGAGTGCGCCCGACGCCGGAGGCATGGCGTGAAGCACCAGCTTCCCTTCCTTGGGACTCTTCAGCCGGTCCAGAACGCCGTCGATCCTGGCCTCTCCGATCCAGCCTTGCACTTCGGCGGAGAGGGTTTCGGTATCGGGCTCGCCGCCGTGGGAGAGGCGGCGATGCAGCCGGCGTCGCGCCGACGCCAGGGCAAACTCGGTCAGGTAGGCACGCGGAAAGTACAGATCGGCAAAGCCGAACGACGACAGGAACGACCGCCGCTGGCCGACCACATGTCCCAGCTCGTTGTCCCACCTTCGGTCGTCGCCCAGGCTGCCGTCGATCAGCCGAGTAAGGAAGTAAGCCGTGGGCTTCTCGATGGAAGTGAACTGGGCCACCGCCCCCTGCCGGTCGACGGAGCCCGCCACCCACACACGGCACGGAACTCGCCGCCGAGGCGGCCCGCCCGTGTACAGATCGCCCTCGATCTCGCTGAACGTCGCATGGCTGCGGGCCAGGGCGCAGGCCATCGCCGCACGCTCCTCGTCGGCGTCGGAGGCCAGGAAAAGGCCGGGCAGGAAGTAGAGGACGCTCAGCGACAGCTCGAAGCCGCTGCCCAGGTGCCCTGGTCGCTCTCGGAGCGCAGTCAGCAACGCCAGGGGCAGGACCGAGCCCAGGGGTCTGAAGGAGTCGGCGAGGACGTACACGAAGAGACCACCGGTGTCCTCCATGCCGTGGTCTCGCTGCAGCCGCACCAAGTTCTGCTGGCTGCGCACCTCCGCGACGATCGGTCGCAGCGTGGAGAGCAGGTCGCCTTGCTTGTCCGCCAGCGCGGCATAGTTGCGGGCGTAGGCGCTGCCGGGGCTGGTCGCATCGTGGGCGGCCTGGGAGCCTGGATCGTCGGCGCCCGCCAATCCATCGAGCTTGCCCACCACCCGCGACTCGCCGTCCTGGCGTCGAACGACCGTGCCGTCGGGCCGAATGTTGACGAAGGCGACCACGGGCGCGAGCCGAGGCAGGCGCCGCTCCACCGCGTCCTGGACGTGGCAGGCGAGGCGGTTCAGGTCGTCCCCCACCGACAGGACCAGCGACGACCGAACCTTCATTTGCGCTCGGACCGTGCTATTCCAGCCGGTCCTGCGACTCGACCCAGCGCATGACCTCTTCCAGCTCCCTCTCGATCAGCCGCTGAATGCCCGGCTTCAGGTGCTTGCGCTGGTACTCCGCCGACTTCTCCTCCACCCACGCCTCCGCCTGCTGGCCGACCTCCTCCGTTCCCATCTCCCGAAGCTGATCCGAGACCCGCTCATACGTCTCCTTGATCAGCTTGGGCTCCTTCAGGAGAGCCTCCATCGCCGCCGCCCGACCCCGTCCCAGCGTGACCTCGCCGGACTGAGAACGGAAGTAGTAGAACTGATTCCTTCTCTCCACCAAGTCGAACGGCGATGCCAGGGCCAGCGCCCACGCCTGGAAGTTCTCGTCGTCGGCGGTACCGGGGAACAGGTCGGGAACGGACTGGTAGGCGTCGGCGGTGTGGTAGTTGAACGGCCTGTCCGGGTCCCGGAAGCGGTGCCGCCAGGACTCCATCCGGTCCAGCACGAACGCCGGCACGGCGGCTTCGATCTTGAGACAGGTGATCCGCCTAGTGTCGCCCGTCCCCACCACGGACACGCTGGTCGTTCTCTCCGGCGCGACCTCCCGCAAGAGGGCGGGGTCCTGCAAGATCGACTCGGTGTCGCTGGCCGTTCCCACGAGGAAGAGCTCGGTCGTCTTCTTCGTACCGGTGACGTGCCCCCGGTCGTACGACCAGAGGGGCTCGGCCATCGTCGCCAGCTCGCGGATCGCCGCCCGGCGCTCCTCCTCGGAGAGCGCGGAGAGCACGCCTTCGATGGTGTTGGCTCGGGACGCCTCCACCTCGGGCTGCGACTCGGCGAAGTCGAGCAGGAGCCTCTCCACCTTTCGGGGCGACAGCTTGCTCAAGCCGGCGATCGTCAGGTGTCGCACACTGGAGAGCCACTTGACGAACTCGGCGGCTCCGGCCCTCGGAACAACATCGGCAGGCGGCTCGAAGACCTTCGCGAAAGGCTGCGCTTGGCGGGTGTCGAGGCGCAGGTCCTCCAGGTCCCGCTCCAACTTCTCGATCAGGTTGCCCGCCAGCTGCTCTAGGGCTTCGACGCGACGGACCTCCTTGTCGATCTCCTCGATGACGGCTCCGAAGAAGCGCGCGGCCTGGGTGCGCTGCACCCTCTCGATCTCCGCCCGCGCATGTCGCCGCAGCGTCTCCTCCACCCGCTCGGCCAAGTCGCTCCATCGGCGACGGTTGAAGATGCCGTCGCGGGTGTCGTCCTTCTCGGTCCGCAGGTCGTCAAGGTAGGATTCTTCCTTGCGGATCCGCTCGCGCATCTCCTCCTCTTCGCTGGTCATTTCGTCGCGAAGTCCGTCCAAGCGGCCTCGGAGGGTTCGCAGGAAGCCGGCGCACCAAGCCAGCCCGTTTTCCGAGTCCAGGCGTTCCCGGACAAGGTCGTGCACCGCGTCGGCGGTATCGTCGGTCATGACGACAAAGTTGCGTTCGCTCTCCTGCTCCGCTCTGCGCTGCTCCTGCCTCACGTAGGAGGGTGCGCGAGTGATCATCTCGGTCACGGACGCCTTGTCGTGCTTCTCGTGAACCGGCAGCTTGCGCGGGTGGGCGTTGGGCACCAATCCGGTGATCACCTCGTTGTGCTCGTCTCCCTCCTCCCGCAGCCTGTGCTGTCGAGCGAACTCCTCGACGGCCTCGCTGGCGTCGAGCTGCGGTCCCAGGAAGAGCGCCCGCACCAGCTGCTTTGCGGACTCGAGGGCGTAGCGGCGGATGAACGTGTCGGGTTCGTACACCAGCTCGCTCAGGCCGAAGCTGCTGTAGTGGGCGGACTTGCCGCGAATCTTCTGCTGGTCTGTGAGCTGATGCGCCAGGTTGTCCCAGATGTCGCCCGCCGTCTTCCCGCTGGCTCCGAGGGACATGAAGATGCCACGCCCGAGAAACTCGGTGAGGTGGCGCACCTTGCGGTACACGGTGCCGGCTTGGGTGACGTTGTTGACCAAGTAGACGAAGTTGTAGGGTTGCGGCGCGATCTCGATCGGGCGTCCGCCGAAGCCGAAGGTCGCCGGGTCCGGCGCGCTCTTCAGGTCCATGTAGTAGTCCAACTCGCGGATCGCCGCGTAGGAGTTGGGTTCCACGTTGCGGGTGGCCGGCTTCCCCACGAAGGCGCCGGGCAGGAGCAGGTAGGCCGTCAGCTTGTCCGACGGCTTGATGTTGTCGCAGGCCCGCAAGAGGAAGGCGATGTCCAGGAACATCCCCGAGCCCGTGCCGCCCGCCAGCGAGCCGACAACGCTCGCGAAGAGTGTCTTGCCGTCGTCGAATATCTCGAACTTGTCCTGCCGCGTGGTCTCCCACTCGTTGATCTCGTTCACCAAGCCGTTCAAGGAGTCCCGGACCTTGGCGTTGGCGTGGAGGGCGAGGCGGCCCAGCGCCCGGATCTGGCCTGCGCCGGCTGTGACGGCCCGTGGCGAGACGTCGCTGGGGAACCAACTCCTGATGTCTTCGTTGTAGCGAACCAGGGTGTCCGGGCCGTGCACCGTGAGCGGCATGAACTCGTGGCGGTCCAGGGCGATATCCCGGTCCTCCAGCTGCAGTTCGTCGGCGGCGGTGGTGTCGATGACGAGGAACCGCGTGGTGGGCGGGACCTCGCCGTAGACTTCCAGGCAGTGGCGCTTGGCGTGCAGCACGGCGTCGCGACCCGTGCCGCCCAGTCCGATGACCAGCGACTTGCGAACCTTGAAGGGCATGGATTAGCAGCTTGTTGGGGGAGGCGGCTTGCTCGGGGGTGGGAGCGGCTCTTGGCGGGCAATGAAGCTCTGGCCTACGGCGGGGCGTGTCAACATTCCGGGACGATCAGCTTCGGAGGATCAGCTCGGAGGATCAGCGGTCGATGAACGTCAGTTCGGTCTTGTCGCTCATGACGAGAACGTCGAACCGCTTCAGGACTTGGCCGCCGAGCGGCTGGGTGTCGTACTCGCCGTCCGGCCTGTGCTCCACATTTCCGTAGGTGCACCTGGCGACCACCCGCTCCTTCTTCTTGCGGTAGCGGGCGGAGAACTCCACTTGGTCGGGCAGCTCGGGCAGGTGTTCGCTGTCGGCGCCGACTCGGACCGTTCGGGACCCGGAGAGCGGCACTTCCTGGGACTCTTGGCCCGGCGGCTGGTAGACCAGCTTGCCGTGCAGGCGTGGAGCGGCCGCGCCCAGGCTCACCAAGAAGAGCCGCGTCCCGGCGAAGGGGGAACGACCGTGGACCACACCGAGCACGCACATCAGCACCAAGAGAAGGACCACTAGAGCCAGGAGCCAGTACAGCGCCAGCTGCCACCAGGGCAGCGGAGCGGGGCGGACTTGAAGGCGCCAGGGTACGACCAAGCTCCCGGTGACGTTGGGCGAGAGTCCAGCGCCCTGGAGTTGCAGTTCGAGCTGCAAGTCCTCGGGCTCCAACCGGACCTCGCCGGTCAGCAGCCCGTCTTCCGTCGGTGCTTCGGGCCACGAGAACACCAGTGCGTTGTCGCGCTCCGTGGAGGTCAGCAACTGCTCCTCGCCGGCCGGCCGGGCGTTCCACGCGACAGCCGGAGCGACGGACGTGATCGAGTCGGACGTGACCTCCACATAGAAGCCCGCCTGCTCCGACCGGGCGTCGACGTCGAACTCCACCTGGATGCGCGCTTCGGGCAGCTCCGCGTCGCCGATCCGCCATTCGCCGAAGTCGATTCCCGCTTCCCCCACGCCCACAGTCGCCGTGGGCAACGGAACGGTGCTGAAGGTCGCGGTCAGCCGATCGGGCAGCAGCTGTACGTGGGGCTGGTCGGCGCGCAACCGGAGATCGCCTGTAAAGACCCCTTCGGGCACCGACTCCCGGTTGACGATCCGCAGGTGAATCTGAATGGAAGTGTCGTCGTCAGTCGTGGTGGATTCTACCTGCACCACGCCTCCCGCTTCTTCAATCTCCAGGAACGTTGCGACGATCCTCATGCGGACGACGCCGGAATCGGCTCCCGTGGACCGCAGCACCAGCGACCGGGAGTCCGACAGCTCGCCGTCCACAAAGCCGAAGTTGAGGTGCGGGGGCCGCACATGGACGACGTCCAGGCGCAGCACGCCGGAGGGCTGCTTCCGCAGGTGTCCCCAGTCGTGCTCCTCGAAGGCAGTGCTGTCCGACGCCGGCAGGTCGACGCCCAGCGTCACGTACACCAAGTAGTCGTTCTCGCGCCGAAGCTCGCCGAACGCTTCCAGCATCTCCCGCATCGAGTCCCCGTTCGGGTCGTTATCCACGCCGTCGGTGAAGACGTAGAAGACGGCCGGTGAAGCGGCGTCGGAGCCGGCGCGTCGGTCGCGGGCAGCGTTCAGGATGCTGCGGTACACCCACGTGCTCTGGCCCTGGGCCTCCAGCTCCTCCACGAAGCGGGCCGCCTCCTGCCGCTGATCGGGCGACGCCATGTCGAAGACGGCTCGGACCTGGACCCCCTCGTCGAAGGTGAGGATCTCCACCTGTTCGCCCGCTTCCATCTCCGCCAAGTGTCGCAGGAGCTCCTCCTTGACCCTGGGGAAGATGACCGCGTTGCCGCTGCCCGCCGGCAATCCCTCCATGGAGCCGGAGGTATCGATCAGGTAGATGTAGGACGTGCCCGACTGGGCCTGGGCCTGGGATGGGGCCAGCACGGAGCCGAAGGCAAGGGCGAGGGCCAGTGCGAGGCCCGGGATCAGTGTGCGGCCCGGGATCAGCGCGAGGCCGGGGGTCAGCGTGCGCGAGGTTCTCGGCATGGCGGATGTGCGACGCCGCATGGCGATGCGTCCGTCTGGGGTTGCGTTTCGCAGAGCGCGGCAATATGAACGGCGGCGGAGCGGTGCGCCAGTCCCCGGGGGGCGGGTCCTTCGGCAGTCGATCCCCTGGGAGTCGGCAGCGGCTGGGCTTATTCCGATCCGGCCTCTCCCGCCCTTCCCGCCTCTCCGGCCTCTCCAGCCTCCCTGGCGACCCGTTCCACCACCTCCCGTATCTGGCTCCCGAAGCCACGAGCGCGCTCCATGACCTCGGCCTCGTCAAGCGTGACGACCTGCCCGTTCTCCACCACCACGCGCCCGTTGACCAGCACGGTGGTCACGTCGCTCCCACGGGCTGCGTAGACTAGGTGCGAATACACGCGGTACAGGGGGGTCAGGCCGGGCCGCCCAACGTCCAGCAGCACTACGTCGGCCAGCTTTCCCGGTTCCAGCGACCCGATCCGGTCGTGCAGGTTGAGCGCACGGGCGCCGCCCGCCGTCGCCATCCGGAAGACGGTCTCGGCCGGGAGCACGGACGGGTCGCCCGAGACGAACTTGTGGAGCTTGGCGGCGGCGTCCATCTCGTCGAAGAGGTCCAGGTCGTTGTTGCTGGCCGGCCCGTCGGTTCCCAGCCCCACCGGGATGCCCGCGGCGAGGGCGTCGGACACCCGGGCCGCTTGGCCAATCCCCAGCTTCATGTTGCTCTGCGGGTTGTGGGCGATCCCGGCGCCCGAGGCCGCGATCTGGGCGATCTCCTCGTCGGAGAGGTAGACGGCGTGGGCGAGCACGGTCCCGGGACGCAGCACGCCGACCGAACCCAGAGCCTCCACCACTCCCATCCCCGTCGCTGCTCGGGCCGTGGCGTCCTCGGTGGGGTCCTCGGCCGCGTGAATCTGGAAGACGGCGTCGTGTTCTACCGCCAGCTGCGCCGCCTGCGCCACGGCTTCCAGCGGCGTGGTGTAGAGGGCGTGGGCCGACACTCCGGGGACGATCAGCGGGTGGTCCCGGTACGCCTCCAGGAAAGCGGCGGCGTCCTGCAACGAAGCCTCGGGCGTGGGGAAGTCGGGGGCGGGAAAGCCGATGATCCCAGGACCCGTCACGGCCCGAATCCCCGCCTCGACGACCGCACGGGCCACATCGTCGCGGAAGTAGTACATGTCGGCGAAGGTGGTGGTGCCGTTCCGCAGCATCTCGGCCGAAGCCAGTAGCGTGCCCCAGTACACGAAGTCGGGCGCCACCAGCTCCGCCTCCACCGGGAAGATGTGCTGCTCCAGCCACGTCATCAGCGGCAGATCGTCGGCGAGCCCGCGGAGGAGGGACATGGCGGCGTGTCCGTGAGTGTTGACCAGCCCCGGGATCACCAGGTGGCCGGTAGCGTCGATCGTTCGGACGCCCTGGGGCCGAGGCGCGGTCGCGTCCAGCAGCGCGGCGATTCGGTCGCCCTCCACCAAGACCGCACCGCCCTCGATGACGGTTCCTGCCACGTCCATCGTCACCACCGTGCCGCCGTCCAGCAGAAGACGGTCGGCGGGAGGGCCCTGGTTCCCGACGCGGCCCGGGTCCGAATCGCCGATGCACGCCGACGCGGCGACGAAGAGCGCAAGGGCCGGGCTGACCCGTGGCTTGTTGGCTACCGCTCGTCGTACCGCTCGTCGTAGTGTTCGCCGGGCGAGGTCGCGTCGCAGGTAGATGCTCTTGAAGGACTGGCGACGATCCATAGGCAGGGCTCCATTGATCGGCTGATCGGCAGGGGGTCTGGTGTTCACTGTATCTTCTAGCCACTCCGCAGTGTTGGCAAACCTTCATTCAGTGCTGGCAACCTTCAGCACTGGCAAGCCGTCAGCATTGCAGTCCTTCAGTGCTGGCAACCCACATCTGGAATCAGCCCTTGAAGCCACCGAAGCCCGGACACGACAACGCAGGCCGCGACGATCCCCGCAGCGCCGTCCGCCGTCGCGACCGAGGGAAGGACGACGCCTGGGCAGCCGCCTTCATGCGTCGTGCGCCCTACGGTTTTCTGGCCACTGTCGGCGAGGACGGCCAGCCATTCCTCAACTCCAATCTCTTCGTCTACGACGACGCCGGGGGCGGAAGACGGATCTACCTGCACACCCACCGGACGGGCCGCACGCGAACGAACCTGGACGTTCCGGTCCGAGTCACCTTTGGCGCCGTCGCCATGGGACGTCTCCTGCCCGCCCCCGAGGCGCTGGAGTTCTCGGTCGAGTATGCGGGGGTGACGGCGTTCGGAACGGGCCAGGTGGTCCAGGACCCAGCGGAGGCGAAGGCCGCTCTGCAGATGCTGCTGGACAAGTACGCCCCTCACCTGAAGCCCGGCGCGGACTACCGGCCCACCACCGACGACGAGCTGAAGCGGACCGCCGTCTACCGGATCGACGTGGAGACCTGGAGCGGCAAGCAGAAGGAGGTCGAGGCCGACTTCCCCCGCGCCTTCGACTTTCCGGCTATGCCGGTCCCCTTCCCGGCTCGGGGGTAGCTCACGGATCGGCAGCTGCGCGAGCAGGCGCCCGGTGCCCGAAGGTCGCTGCACAGCGTCGTGCGCCCAGTAACCTTGCAATTATGGTATGTCGTGCCAAGATTGCAGGGATGAAGATTCCGTACATCCCTCGGCGAGCGCACGGGCAGCTGCTGGAATACCTCGATCTGTTTCCAGCGGTTGCGCTGCTGGGGCCGCGTCAGGTCGGCAAGACGACGCTGGCCCGGATCGTGTCGGGCGACGGCTTCCGCGACGCACCGGGCTTGTACTTGGACCTGGAGAACCCCGCGCACCTGGAGCGGATGTCCGACGCCGCCGGCTACTTGGAGACGGTTCGCGGCCGGCTCGTGGTTCTGGACGAAATCCACCGCGTTCCCGAGCTCTTCCCAGTACTTCGGGGAATCATCGACGAGCGGATCCGGCAGGGCGAACCCTCGGGGCAGTTCCTGGTCCTGGGTTCTGCGTCGATGGAACTGCTTCGGCAGTCGGGAGAGAGCTTGGCGGGGCGGATCGGGCACTTGGAGCTGACGCCCTTGGACGTGCGGGAGGTGGAGCCGTCGGATGCGATGCGCTTGTGGGTCAGAGGCGGCTTCCCGCGCTCGTTCCTTGCCGCGGACGAGCGTGCGAGCAGGCTGTGGAGGGAGAACTTCCTTCGCACCTACTTGGAGCGGGACATCCCCGAGCTCGGACCCCGCGTTCCGGCGGTCACGTTGCGGCGCTTCTGGACGATGCTCGCCCACTCCCAAGGCGGTCTGTGGAACGCCGCGCAGCTGGCCCGCAGCCTGGGCGTGGACGGAAAGACCGTCGCCCGCTACCTGGACCTGATGGTCGATCTGCTGCTGGTCCGACGCCTGCCTCCGCTTCGAGCCAACGTGCGCAAGCGACTGGTCAGGTCGCCCAAGGTGTACGTGCGGGACAGCGGGCTGGTCCATGCGCTTCTCCGCATCCCCGACGCCGACGAGCTGCTGGGCCATCCCGTTGCCGGTGCCAGCTGGGACGGGTTCGTCGTGGAGAGTCTGCTGTCGGCGGTGCCCGAATGGACCCGGGCCAGCTTCTACCGGACGGCCACGGGCGCGGAGATCGACTTGGTCCTGGAGTTGCCTGGGAACCGGAGATGGGCGGTGGAGATCAAGCGTAGCACCGCGCCCACGGTGCCCAAGGGCTTCCGGATCGCGTTGGAGGATGTGCCCATGGACCGGGCGTTCCTCGTGCACGGCGGCGACGATCGCTACCCCATGGGCGGCGGAGTGGAGGCGATTGGCTTGCGGGAGATGGCAGAGGAGCTGGCGGCACTGGCGTAGCCATACTTCCGCTTCAGCTGGCTCCGTGCTTGGCCGCCAGTGCGGCCAGCCTGTCCTCGATCTCCTCGTTGCCGATCCAGCGTCCCCTGACCATGACTCCGGTTCGGTCCATCAGGTTGGCCAAGTCGTCCAACGGGTTAGCGTTCAGGAGAAGCAAGTCGGCCCGCTGTCCCGGCGTCACGGTCCCGAAGGCGCCGTCGAGCTTCAGATGGTCAGCCACGTACTTCCCCACGGCGGCGGTCCCGCTTCGCAGGATCTCGTAGTTGGACATCCTGGCCTCCGACATCACCGCCAGTTCCCTGTGCAGCGCGAATCCGGGCACGTTGAAGAGCTGCGGCGAGTCCGTTCCCATGAGAATGCCGGCTCCGGCGTCGGATAGCGCCTTGAGGATGCGCTTGCGCAGCTCCAGGTACGCTTCCACCTCTTCCGGCGTGCCTCTCGGCCCGCCCGCGGCTTGGCGACGCCACTGGGCGTGCTGTCGGGCGGAGACGTACTTCATCTCCGGCTGGGCGAGCATGGCGTCCACATCCGGGGCACCGTAGAGGTTCTCCCACAGATACATGGTGGGGACCACGTACACGTCCCGGTCGATCGTCTGCTGCACGATCTCGGCCAGCTTCTCGTCGTCCACACCGCGGGCCAAGCCGCCCAGGCGGATCGTCCCGGCTCCGACCTGGGCCTGGACTTCGTCGGAGGCGATCGCCTGCACGTAGCCGTCCAGGTGGTCTACAGTGGAGATTCCTGTCTCGATGGCGTGGAGGAGCCCCACATCGGCTGGAACGTGGCCGCCGAAGGTGATGTCAACCTGAGCGGCAACCGCCACCATCCGGTCCCAGGTCTCCCGAGAGACGCCGGGGTGAATCTTCTGCAGGTGGTAGCCTGCTTCCTTGTGGGCTCGGACGAGACGTTCGGCGTCGGCGGGGGTAGGCGCGGAGCTTCCGTTGATCGAGGGCGCCCCGACGTAGAAGTTGGGCCCCAGGAGCTCGCCCCGCTCCAGCTCGGCGGCCAGGGGGATCTGGTAGGCGGAGCCCAGCATTCCGCGGATCGTGGTGATGCCGTTGGCAACGTAGAGGAAGAGGATGTCTTCGACGGCGTCTCGGGGCGGGCTGTCGCCGGGAGGCACGTGAGCGTGCATCTCCGCCAATCCGGGCATGAGCCAGCGTCCGGCACCGTCCACCACTGTCGCTCCGGGGGGCACTTCCACCTCGGCGACCGGCCCCACTTGGCGGATCGTCTCGCCCACCACGACGACGGTGTGGGCCAGCAACGCGCTCTCCGAGGTCTCCGCACTCTCCGAGGTCATGGGGAGCACGTTCACGTTGGTGAAGGCGACGGCCTGGACGTTCTGGGCATCGCCCCGGGAGGCGTCGTCGCTAGCGGAGGCATCGCCGCCCTCCCCGGCGGCCGGTCCGCAGGTCGCCGTCGTCGCGGCGAGGGCGAATCCGCACGCGACCCCTGCCGCAACGTTCGCTGGCCGAGTCTTCGGTCTGATCATCCTGTGGCCCCTTCTTCCCAAAAAGACGCGCCCGCCAGGGCTAAGCTAATGCGCCCGCCAGGACTCGAACCTGGGACCCCCGGCTTAGAAGGCCGACGCTCTATCCAACTGAGCTACGGGCGCATCGCAACGTCGGAAGCTAACGCCAGCGGTGGGGATGTGGTGCGGGGCGGCGGGGGCGCAGGGCGGGGACCATCGCACGGCGCGACGGCCCCCTACCTGAACCCGATCGTGCCCTGGAGGCCGATCCGGCGCTCCGTGGGCTGTAGGCCGCTGGCGGCCTGCTCGCCGAAGAGGTCGATGGCGAACCGCAGGTTCCGGGTCGTGCGTGCGCTGGCACCAGGGTCCGAGCGGGCGTCGGGCTCGTTGCCCAGCAGTGCCCAGCGCGTGCCGGCGTTGAGCCGGTAGCCGGAGGCGCCGTCGCGGCTCCACCGGCCGAACGGCGTCACCTGCGCGCCGCCGGGCAAGACCACGCCCCAGCCCAGTTCCAGCGCCAGCCGGTCCGGCGTCCAGCCGGGCGTGGCGGCGGCTTGGGGCGCCGTTGGGTCGCCCAGCGGAGCGGGCTGGTACGGTGCGAACCCGGCCTGGGCCTGCCACAGCGACTGGGCACCGCCCAGCCCGTCGCCCCATGTCGGCTCGACCGAGAACGACAGCCCGCCCTGATCCCGGCCCGGCTGCAACCGCACCGCGAACCCGGCGCCCCACTCCCGGAACGCGCTCGTCTGGTGCGCCACCAGCGCGCGGCCGCGCGTCTCCACGCTCAACCCGGTGGCCATGTGCGCGAACCCCAGCGTCGCGCCCGCCTCCGCGCCCAGACCACTCTCCGCGTCGCCGCCGTCCCAGCGGCCACCGAGATCGAGCCGGCCCTGCAGCGCAGCGCCCTCGCCCACCGCCCACTGGCCGCTCAGCTCCGGTGCAAACCGCACCCGCTGCGCCACCGCCGTGACGCCCGCCAAGTCCACCGCGGCGTCCGACTCAATGCGCACCGTGAAGGCGTCTGCACGCAACGCCAGCGGGCCGATCAGCTCCTGGCGCGCGCCGACCGCTGCCATGCGCATCCGGATGTCGGTGCTGAACTGCCCGCCCACCGCTTCCGTCAGGTCCGCCGAGCCCCGGCCCGCGCCCACCAAGCCCCACAGTCCCAGCCCTTGGCGGGGCGACCAGTGCAGGTAGGGATAGAGGCTAGTTAGGCGGGCGTCCACCGTGCCCGTCCCGTTGTGCCTGCTCGTGAACTCTGAGTCGAGCGCGCTGCGCGAGCCCGCCAGCCCCAGCAGCAGCCCCGAGCCGAACCGGTAGTCCAGTCCGGCGTAGATCGAGCGCGTGCCGCCCTCGAGCAGGAGCCCGTCGTTCGGCGCGCTCTCGAACTCGCTGCCGTTCGCTTGGCCCCACAGCGTCCAGCCCGAGCGGGAGGGGGATGCCTGGGGCGCGGCGTCATCGGGCGCGCCCGCCGCGTCGGAGCTGGAGGCAGAGGCGTCGGCATCCGTGGCCGAAGCCGGGCCGCCAGCGGCGGTCGAAGCCGGGCTACCAGCGTCGTTGCCGCCGAACGACAGTTGGAACGAGCTGCGGGTGAGCAGGTCGCCGCCCGACAGCGGGTCGAACCCGATGTTGCCCCGCTCGATTCGGTCCGCGCCTTCCTGCTGGCCCGTGTACGCGCCGCCGCCACCGCCGAAGCCGCCCGTGGCGCCCATGGCGCCGGGGCCGCCCATGGCGTCGTCGCCGCCGAACAGCAGCGCAGCCATGTCGAGGTGCGCGCCGCCGGCACCGCCGCCCAAGCCCGCGCCGGCAGCACGGGGAGCCGTGAACTGCATCCCCAGCAGGCTCGACGCGCTCCGCGCCAAGCTCCCGATGCCGCACTGCTGGCCGCCGGGACCGCCGAGGCCGCTGCCGAACGAACCGCAGCCCAGCGAGCGGCCGCCCAGACTCACGTGCGAGCCGCCCGAAGACGACTCGAGGCCCAGCCGGCCGCCGATCACGTCCACCGTCTCGGCACCCAGCGAGCGGCCGAACGCCGTCAGCGCCATCTGCAGCGTGCGTGCGCGCTCCGACCGCGACGGCTCCACCGTCACCTGCACCTGCTGCGTCGCCGTCAAGCCGCCCGGGTCGCTCGCCGTCACCGTCACCGTCGCAACGCCCAGCGCCTGCGGCGCGATCGACAGCCGTCCGCCCGCCGTCACCGACGCGATCGCAACGCCCGGCGACGAGGACTCGGCCACGTAACTCAGCGCGTCGCCGTCCGGGTCCCGGAAGTACGGCACCAGATCCTCCTCCGCAGCAGCGCCGTACGCCTCCAGCATCTTCGGCGCCATCGCGCCCACCGCCTCGGGACCCTCGTTCTCGTCCAGCAGCTCCACCGTCGCACTCGCCTCGTCCGCCAGCCCGCCGGCGTCCTCTACCCGCACCGTCAGCGCGAACGATGCCGGGCCCGCCTCGTAGTCCTCGCCGGGTCCCACGTAGCGCACTTCGCCGCTCGAAGCGTCCACTTGGAACCGGCCGGCGTCGCCATTAGCCAAGCTGTACGTCAGCGCGTCGCCCTCGTCGGGGTCCGTCGCCTCCGTCTGGCCCAGCAGCACGGGTCCGCGAGCGTTCTCCGACAGCTCGAACGCGTACGCCGTGTCCGCGAACGCAGGCGCCTCGTTCTCGTTCAGCACCGCCACCGTCACGCTCGCCGTGTCCGCCAAGCCGCCCGCGTCCGTCGCCTGCACCGTCAGCACGTACTCGGGCGGGCCGGACTCGTAGTCCTCGCCCGCGCCGACGTAGCGCACCTCGCCCGTTGCGCCGTCCACCTCGAACCGCCCGGCATCGCCGTCAGCCAAGCTGTACTTGAGCACATCGCCCTCGTCCTCGTCGGTGGCCTCCACCATCCCCAGCGCCATCGGGCCGGGCGCGTTCTCCGACAGCTCGTAAGCGTACGCCGAGTCGGCGAACACGGGCGCCTCGTTCACGTCCAGCAACGTCACCATCGCCGTCGTCGTCGCCGAGAGTCCGGTCCGGTCCACCGCCACCACCGTGAACTCCCAGCTCGTCGGGCCGGTCTCGTAGTCCTCGCCCGGTCCCGCGTAGCGCACCTCGCCCGTCGCGGCGTCCACCTCGAACCGCTCCGACTCGGCGCCGGCCAGCATGTACCTCACCGTGTCCGCAGCGTCGGCGTCCACAGCCGCAACCATCCCCAGCGCCACCGGTCCGGGCAGCCCCTCGTCCAGCTCCCACTCGTAGCGCTCGGCGCCGAACACAGGGGGCTCGTTCTCGTCCATCACCATCACCTCGACCCGCACATCCGCGGTCAGGCCGCCGCCGTCGGTGGCGCGCACCACCAGCTCCCAGCGGCCCGGCTCGGCCTCCGCGTCTTCGCCGCCGCCCACGTAACGCACCACGCCGCTGGCCGCCACCACCTCGAACCGCTCCGCGTCGCCCTCCGCCAGCGCGTACCGTGCTCGGTCGCCAGCGTCCGGGTCCACAGCCGCAACCTTCCCCAGCAGCAACGGACCCGCCTTGTTCTCCGCCAGACCGAACGCATACGCCGTGTCCGCAAACGCGGGCGCCTCGTTCTCGTCGCGCAACAGCACCGCCACCACCGCCTCGTCGCGCAGTCCGGCCAGGTCCGTCGCGCTCACCCTCAGCTCCCACGACTTGGCACCGTCCTCGGCCTCGTAGTCCTCGCCCGCGCCCACGTACGTCACCTCGCCCGTCGCAGCGTCCAGCTCGAACAACTCGCCCGCGCCGCCGTCGGACTCTAGCGCGTACTTCAGCGTGTCGCCCTCGTCCAGGTCCACCGCCTCAGCCACGCCCACCGCCAACGGGCCGACGGCGTTCTCCGACAGACCGAACTCGAAGCGCTCCATCACGAACGCCGGCGGGTCGTTCACGTTCACCACCAGCACGCGCACCACCGCGCGGCCCACGCGGCCGTCGCCCGCCAGCGCCCGCACCTCCATCACGTAGTTGGACCGCGCCTCCGCGTCGGCGCCCTCGCCCACGTACGTCACCTCGCCGCTCCGGGCGTCCACCTCGAACAAACCCTCGCTGCCGTCGCCCAGCTCGTACGTCACCTCGCCGCCGAACGGGTCCTCCGCCGCCACCTCGCCCACCACCAGCGGGCCCGCCACGTCCTCCAACAGCTCGAACTCGTACTCGGCAGCGCCGAAGTACGGGTCCGTGCCCCCGCCGCCGGTCACGCCCTGGCCCTCCACGTTCTCCAGCGCGGCGCTCCCCAGCGCCACGTTCGCCACCGCCGAACCGCCCGCGATCACGATCGCCGCGCCTGCGCCCACCTCCAGGGCGTCCTCCGGCACGCTGAAGCCGTCCGAGTCCGAGTCCGCCGGCACCACCCGGTACTGGAACAGCAGGCGTCCAGTGCCGCTCCCCGACACGTACGCAGCCATCCGCCGAGCGTTGCCGATCACCAGCGCCAGCCGCGGGACGCCCGTCACCGCCACCGCGCGGCTGAACGTCACCTCGACCTCGATGTGCTCGCCCGCTCGGTATGACGACCCCCGCGGCGTGCTCGCCACGCGAGCGCTCATCACCACCGGCACCACCTCGATCCTGCCGTCCACCTTGTGGTCGGCCTGTGCACTGAGCTCGTGCGGGGTCAGCGACAACAACGCGCTGAACCCGCGCTCCGGGTGCATCACGTTCTTGATCGTTCCGCCGTTCAGAGTCAGCGCGCCCGAACTCACCGATATCCCGGCCGTCGTCTGGTCCTCGCCGCCCGGTCCCGCACCGCCCGAGCCCGCGCCCTGTACCCAGTACTCGAACAGCAGCAGCGTCCCGCCCACACGCCTGACGTACCGCGCCTGGCGCAAGCGGCCGGTCATTTCGAGCTCCAGCTGCGGCGCGCCAGTCACCGCCACCGTGCGGTCGAACCCCACGTAGAACGTGATCCGCTCGCCCAGACCGTACGTGTCCCCTGTCGCCGGTTCGCTCGTGATCAACACAGTGTTCACACTCGCCGGCGCAATCGTGCCGTTCACCTTGTGGCCCGCCTGCGGCGTCGTCAGCGCGTGCGTGCCCAGCCCCAGCGCCGCCGCCAGCGAGGCGTCCCGCCCGTCGTTGATCGCGCCCGAGTTCAGCGTCAAAGCGCCCGCAGCCACCTCGATCCCGTCGTTGTCGATGTCCGCGGCCACCGCCGTGTAGCTGAACCTCAACGTGCGCGTGCCCGTGCCGCTCGCGTACTCCGCCGGACGCGTGTTCGCGCCGATGTCCAGCGCCAGCTGCGGCGTCCCGCCCGTCGTCACCACGTCCACCGGACGGTTGAACGTCACGTCCACCTCGATCTGCTCGCTCGCGGCGTACGTCTGGTCCAGCGGCGAACTCGCGATCGACACGCCGCTCACCGCCGCCGCCGTCCGCGTGCCCGACGTCTTGTAGTTCGCGTCGTCCGTGAACGAGTGCGCGGCCAGCCACAGCACGGCGGCCGCCCCCGAGCCCGACACCGTGATCGTCCCGCCGTTCGCCGCCAGCGCGGCGTCCGCGACGCTGATCCCGTCCGCGTCCGTGTCCGTCGACTGCACCACGTACCGGAATACCAGCGACGCCGTGCCCGTCCCCGACACGTAGACCGCCTGGCGCGTGTTCGCGCCGATCCCCAAGCCCAGCTGCGGCGTGCCGCCCGTCACATCCACGTTCAACGTCCTGGTGAACGTCACCGTCGCCACGATCGTGTCGTCCAGCTCGTACGTGCTCGCCGCGATCGGCGTATTGAACGACAACTCGGCCGGCCACGCCCGGCTCTCCGCCACGCGGTGAGCCGGACTGTTCGTAATCGCCGCGCTGCCCAGCGGCAGCAAAGCGTTCTCCGTCGTCGAGCCCGACGTCGTGATCGTACCCCCGTTCAACGTCAGCGCGTTCGCCACGACGCTGATCCCGTCGTAGTCCTGGTCCCCCGCCGCCACCGTGTAGCGGAACACCAGCTCCGCCGTTCCCGATCCCGACGCGTAGTCCGCCTGCACCGTCCCCGTGTTCAGCCCCAGCGCCAGCTGCGGCGTGCCCGTCACGTCCACCGCCCCGTTGAACTCCAGCGTCGCCTCGATCACGTCGTCTGGCACGTAGGTCGAGTCCGCCGGCGCGTCGTTCAGCGTCAAGCCGACCACCGACCGCGGCCGGGTGCCGTCCACCTTGTGGTTGGCGGAGTTCACGATCGCCTGGCGGTTCGCGTGCCGGTCCGACCAACCGTTAAGGGTTCCGTACTTCACCACCTGGCCCACGACGCTTATCCCGTCGGCGTCCACGTCGTTCGCCTGTACGACATGGCGGTAAACCCAGGTGCTGCCCGGATGTCCCGAGACGTAGTCCGCCTCCGTGATGCTGTCTCCGATCGTCAGCGCGCCCTTCATGACGGTGGTCCACAACTGCCCGGTCCACGCTTGTGTCTTGTTGTACGTCAACGTGAGCACGATCGTATCGCCGAGTATGAAGGTGTCGCCGCTCGGTGGGCTGTTTAGCGAAATACCGGTTATGTAAGCCCCGAACGTTGAGTCGTCGGTTCCGATGCCCACTTTGCGGTTCGCGTTGTCCGAGAACGCATGCGTCCCCAAGTCCAGGTCCGCAGCAGCACCGCCGCTGGTCGCGTTGATCCCGCCGCCGTTCAGCTTCAGCGCGTCCGCCGCGATGCTGATCCCGTCGTTGTCGACATCGCCTCCCCGGACCCTGTACTCGAACACCAGCGTCTCCGAGCCCGTGCCTGTCGTGTCCGGGACGAACGTCGCGATGCAGCCGCCGCCCGGGCAGGTCGCGATCCCCAGCACGACGTGCGGCGTGCCCGTCACGTCCACCGAATCGCTGAACACCACTGTGACTCGGATCGTCTCGCTGGGGAAGAACACGCTGGCATCGCCAACGGACTTGCTGTCAGCGCTTGGCGTGTTGACCGACAACCCGGTCACCGTCGGGGCCTGGGCCGCCAAGTCGCCAGCGAGTCCGACGAGGCCCGCCAGCATGATTCCGACGACTCCGGCGGCCCGAGCCGCCACGCGACCGAAGGTCATGGCCGGAGCCGCGAGCCCAGGGGCCCAGGAAGAAACGGGGGGGGGGGGGAGGTAGAGTTCATCGGACCTTGCTGTTGGGCTGGAGCGTGGCGACGCATGGATGGCAGGCGCCTGACTTGACCGAATGCCGGTTGGACTAGTGCCTAATCATAGCGCTGTTTGACGGTGCGGGCTATCGACAAAGCAGTTTCGGGTCCCGCGTGCCCGCTTGCGCAGCACCTCACGGTCCGCCAACTTGCCCGCTCCGACGAACAGTACCGCGTGCGCCGTCGAACACGCCCGTTCTCCCCATTCTCCCCTAACCCCGATCACTCCGGCCCTCCTATGGCGTCCGCGATGGCGCAGCAACCGCCGACCCCCGTAGCCGACTCCGACCGCATCGTCGCCTTGGACGTGCTTCGGGGCTTCGCGGTGCTGGGCATCCTCGTCGTGAACATCCGAGGGTTCGCCACGGCTTCCGCCGCCTACCTGAATCCGTCGGTCGGCGGCGGCCTGGAGGGATCGGGGTTCTGGGTTTGGGCCAGCACCGCGCTCCTGGCCGACACCAAGTTCATTTCAATCTTCTCGGCGCTCTTCGGGGCCGGGATGGCAATGACCGCCGACCGCATGGCCCAGCGGGGCGCTCCGGCGGCCAGCCTTCACTATCGGCGGCAGCTCTGGCTTCTCGTCTTCGGGATGGCTCACGCCTATCTGATCTGGCACGGCGACATTCTGGTCGCCTACGCCCTTTGCGGCTTCCTGCTGTACCCCCTGCGCAACGTTCGCCCCCAGCGGCAGCTGGTCCTGGGCGCGGCCATGGTGGCGGTCGTGATCCCGCTCTGGCTGGGAGTCGGTCTGTCGGTTCCGGTGTGGCCCGAAGCGGAGCAGGCGGCGATGCAGGCGGATTGGGCGCCCCCGCCGGCGGCGTTGGAGGCGGAAGCCGAGGCGTTCCGGGGCGGCTGGTTGGAGCAGATGCCGTACCGAGCGGCGGAAGCGTTCGGGCTCCAGACGATGGTCTTCCTGGTCTACTTCCTCTGGCGCGCGGGCGGGTTGATGCTGGTGGGGATGGGTCTGTACCGACTGGGCGTGCTCACAGGTCGTCGCTCGATTGCGTTCTACAGACGGACGGCGGTCGTCGGACTGGGCTTGGGACTGCCGCTGGTGGCGGCTGGGATCGTCTACAACGTTCGGGCCGACTTCTCCTTGGAGCACTCCATGTTCCAGGGAACGCTCTTCAACTACGTGGGCTCGCTGGGCGTCTTCCTGGGCTATGTGTCGGTGGTGATGCTGGTGGTCCAGGGGCGTCGTCTGCCCCGGCTTCAGCAACGACTGGCCGCGGTCGGCAGGATGGCGCTCACCAACTACATCTCCCAGAGCGTTCTGTGCTCGCTGTTCTTCTACGGACACGGACTCGGCATGTTCGGTCGGGTGAGTCCGCTGGGCCAAGTAGGGGTCGTGCTGGCGGTCTGGGGGTTGCAGCTGGCTTGGTCCCCTTGGTGGCTCCGGCGGTTCCGCTTCGGGCCGTTGGAGTGGCTGTGGCGGACGGCGACGTACATGACCAGGCAACCGTTCAGAGCACATCCGGGGCCGCTGGCGACGTGAGGGCGGGGCCGCGGCTGATCCTCTGGTCGGCGGTGCTGGGGCTCGCGCTCCTGCCGGCGGCCCGGCGCTTGGGACCCGTGCCCGCCTTGGGTCCCCTGCTCGACCCGGTCCACGGGCTTTGGGGCGTGGCCTATACCGCCGAGCTGCCCGACTCCGCTGCCGCCACGGTGCCCGGCTTGGCTGGAAGCGTGCGGGTCGTTTACGACGATCGGCGGGTGCCCCATGTGTTCGCATCCAACAGCTCCGACCTCTACCGAGCGCTGGGCTATGTGGTCGCCCGCGACCGGCTCTTCCAGATGGAGATGCAGACCCGGGCGACCGCTGGCACGCTGTCGGAAGTGGCTGGCGAGGCGCTGGTCGAGATCGACGTGGAGGTTCGGCGGCTGGGGTTGGCGCAGGCGGCCCGGCAGGACTTCGCCCGCCTCCAGGAAGACGACCCGCCGCTGGCCGACGCCATGCGGGCCTATGCGGACGGCGTCAACGCCTTCATCGCCGGCCTGTCGCTGGGAGAGCGGCCCTTCGAGCACCACCTGCTGGGCATCCGCCCCGCGCCTTGGGAACCCGTGCACACCTTCTACCTCTTGAAGCGCATGGGGTGGATTCTGGCGTTCTCGCCGGTGGAGCTTCTTAAGGATCGGGTGGCCGGCCGGGTCGGGCCGGAGGCCGCCGACGCCCTCTTTCCGGTCGACGCTCCGATCCGCGAGCCGATCGTGCCGTACCGGGGAGCGCGGTGGGTGGGCGGGTACCTGCCTCCGCCGGTGATCCAGCCTTCGCCGGCAGGCCAGGAGTCGGCGGTCTCCACCGGCGGACGGAGCCGTGCTGAAGGCAGGGGCGCCCTGGGAAACGCCCTGGGAAGCAACAGTTGGGCGGTGGCCGCGTCCCGATCCGCCTCCGGCCATGCGATCCTGGCCGGCGACCCGCATCTCTCGCTTACCCTGCCCAGCATCTGGTACGAGGTGCACTTGGTGGTCCCGGGCGAGCTGGATGTGTACGGGGTCACGTTGGCGGGCGTGCCGGGGGTCGTCATCGGCTTCAACCGCGACGTGGCGTGGACGTTCACCAACACAGGGGCCGATGTGCTCGACTACTACCGGGAGCAGCTGGACGACTCGGTGGCACCGGCCCGCTATCTGCTGGACGGCGAGTGGACGCCGCTGGCCGCCCGGGTGGAGCACTTCCGGGGACGCGACGGGACCGTGCTCCGGTCGGACACGGTGCGGAGCACTCATCGAGGCCCTCTCGTCCAGGTGGACGGCAAGCCCATGTCGATGCGCTGGACCGTTCTCGAAGGCCAGAGAGAGCTCCGCTTCCTGCTTGCAGCCGCCAGGGCGCGGACAGTGGACGAGTGGCTGGACGCCATGTCCGGGTGGCACGCGCCCGCGCAGAACGGGCTGGTGGCGGGACGGGACGGCAGCATCGCGATCCAGAGCGCGGGATACTTTCCGCTGCGGCCCGATGGCGTGCGGGGCGACCGAGTGCAGGACGGGACCTCCCGCGCTTCCGACTGGCTGGGGCGAGCGGCGCGCTTCCCCATTGCCAAGAACCCGCCGCAAGGGTACTTGGCGTCGGCCAACCAGCAACCACACGACCCGGAAGCCGAGCCTGCCTACCTGGGCGCCGACTGGCCGGAGCCGTGGCGCGCGCTCACGATCAACGAACTCCTGCGCGGCCAGGAGCGCCACGGCGTCGCGGAGATGGAGGCGTACCAGACCTACCCTGCCGGCGTCCGCGCCCGGGTCTTTCGAGCGGCGTTCCTGGGGGCGGTCGACGAGATGGCGGCGCAGGGAGGGGTGGCGCCGAATGTGGCCGAGGCCGCTCGCCTGCTGGAAGAGTGGGACGGGCGCTACGACCGGTCCGACGAGCGAGCCGTGCTCTTCGAGACGGCGATGGAGGCGCTGGAAGACGGCGTGTGGGACGAGCTGGCCGGTCCCGACGGCGATGGCAATGGGCGCCCAGTCACGCCCCGGGAAGACGTCCTGTGGCAGCTGCTGGGCCAGCCCGACAGCCCCTGGTGGGACGATCGGCGCACCCCTGGCATCGAGGACCGGAACGCCGTGGTGGCGGATGCGCTGGCAGGGGCGCTGGAAGAGTTGCGCCGCGAGCACGGCCACGAGGACGACGGCGGCTGGGCTTGGCGCAACTTCGGGCGACACAACGTCCACCACCTGCTGCGCCTGCCCGCCCTCTCTCGCCTGGACCTGCCCACGGCCAGCGGACCCGGCCTCCTCAACCCCGTGTCGGGTGCGGGGTCGCACGGCGCCAGCTGGCGGATGGTGGTCGAGCTGGGGGACCAAGTGTCGGCACGGGGGACGTACCCGGGCGGACAGTCGGGCAACCCGGTCAGCCGAGAGTACGACGACCGACTCGCGCACTGGGTTGCGGGCGAGCTGGAGGAGCTGCGCTTCCCCCGTAGCGAGGCCAAGCTGCGGGACGCGGGCCACGCTCGCGCGGTCTTGACGCTGGCGCCGCCGCCCGCGGCCCGCCGGCGCGAGGAACCGGAGCAGTGACCCGTTGGCGCGAGGAACCAAGGCCGTGACCCCGCTCCTCGTTGGGACCGCTGCCGTGGCGGCGGGCACATGGCTGGGCGGCTGGGTCGCGCTGCCTCTGTCCGGCACCGTGGTGGGCGGCTGGCAGGGCTGGCGTCTCCACCGCGGCAGCGTCTCCGCCCGCCGCCTGCGTGGCCCGGCCGCCACCTCGGCACTGGCCGGCGTGGCTGGCTGGGCCGTGCTCCTGCTGGCAGGCGCGGCTCGCGGCCCGGTGGGCGAGGTGGCCCGCCTAGCCGGGGGGGTGCTGGGCGGCCTTTCGGGCGGCACCTTCATCGCCCTCGCGCTGCTCTTCGCCGGGCTACTGGCCGGCGCGGCCGGGGGCGCGTGCGGCGCGCTGGTCCAGCTGGCGGCAACCCGTCCGGCCTTCTCGTCCCCCGGCCGTCCATGACCGACGATCCCATCCGCGGCGTCCTGGCCCGGGTCTTTGGTTACGCCGAGTTCCGGGGCCAGCAGGAGGAGATTGTGCGCCACACGGTGGCGGGCGGCGACAGCTTGGTCCTCATGCCCACCGGCGGCGGCAAGTCTCTCTGCTACCAGATACCGTCGATCGTCCGCGACGGAACGGGCGTGGTCGTTTCGCCGCTGATCGCGCTCATGCGGGACCAGGTCGAGGCCCTTCGGCAGGCGGGCGTCCGGGCTGCCGGCCTCAACTCCAGCATGCCCTACCACGAGGTGCGGAAAGTGGAGTCGGCGCTGGCGGCGGGTCGCCTCGACCTTCTCTACGTGGCACCGGAACGCTTGCTCGGGGACCGAACCCTCGAGCAGTTGTCCAACATCCCCTTGGCTCTCTTCGCCATTGACGAAGCTCACTGCGTCTCCCAGTGGGGACACGACTTCCGCCCCGAGTACCTGCGCCTTTCGGCGTTGCGGGAACGCTTCCCCGGGATACCCCGAATCGCCCTGACCGCCACCGCCGACGAACCCACTCGCCGCGAGATCGTGGACCGGCTGGGACTGGAAGGCGCGCCCCTCTTCGTGAGCGGGTTCGACCGCCCCAACATCCGCTACTCGGTGGTCCCGAAGAACAACCCGCGCAAGCAGTTCCACGCCTTCCTCCGCGAGCACCATCCGGGACGCTCGGGGATCGTGTACCGCCTGTCGCGGAAGGGGGTGGACAACACGGCCGAGTGGCTGCGCGGGGCCGGCGTCGACGCACTCCCCTACCACGCGGGCCTGGGCAAGCGGGAGCGCCAGACCAACCAGGACCGCTTCATCCGCGAGGAGGGCGTGGTGATGGTGGCGACGATTGCGTTCGGGATGGGCATCGACAAGCCCGACGTGCGCTTCGTGGCCCATCTGGACCTTCCCAAGAGCATCGAGGCGTACTATCAGGAGACTGGACGCGGGGGACGGGACGGGGACCCCGCCGACGCGTGGATGGCGTACGGCCTGCAAGACGTGGTCATGCTGCGGCACATGGTGGAGAACTCGGAGGCCGGGGGCGCGCGCAAACGACTGGAGGTGCGCAAGCTGGACGCGCTGCTGGGCTACTGCGAGCTCACGACCTGCCGGCGTCGCACGCTGCTTTCCTACTTCGGCGAGACGGCGCCCGACCGGTGCGGCAACTGCGACAACTGCTTGCGCCCGGTGGAGACGTGGAACGCCACCGAGGCCGCGCAGAAGGCCCTCTCGTGCGTGCAACGCACTGGCCAGCGCTTCGGCGGCGCGTACGTCATCGACGTGCTGCGGGGGAGCGAGGCGGAGCGCATCCGCCGCTTCGGTCACCACCGGCTTTCGACCTACGGCATCGGCCGGGAGATCGGCGCCTACGAGTGGCGCTCCGTCTTCAGGCAGCTGGTGGCGCGGGGCTTCCTCAAGGTGGACATGGAGGGGTATGGGACGCTGAGCCTGACCGAGGCCAGCCGACCGGTGCTTCGGGGCGAGGTCGACGTGCACATGCGGCGCGACCTGCTGGTCAGGGGGACGCCGAAGCCGCGCAAGCGGACCGCGCCGCGCCCCTCGGACCCGACCGGCGACCCGGCGAAGTGGAGCGACGCGCTGTGGGAAGCCCTCCGGCGGCTTCGAACCCAGCTGGCGAGGGAGCAGGGGGTCCCGCCCTACATCGTCTTTCCCGACGCCAGTCTGCGCGAGATGGTGGAGCAGCGACCTGCCACCGTGGCCGAGTTCGCCGACATCACCGGCGTAGGCGAGACGAAGCTGGAGCGCTACGGCGAAGCGTTCATGGCGGTGATCCGGGAGCACTCGGCGGCGGGCGGCGAGCGGGCGCCGCGCGAGGGTGCGCCGCCGGGCCGGGAGCGCCCAGGCCGGGCGGGCGCATCCCAGACCGGTGCCGGGTTGTTTGGCGAAGGCGGCTCGCCCGGGTAGCTTGCAGGGCTATGTTCACAGCCACGACCGGCGCGCCGCTGCCGCTCGACCGCGCCGAGACGGTCCGCTACGCGCGCCACTTGGTCCTCCCCGAAGTGGGACGGGAGGGACAGGAGCGCCTCAAGGCGGCTCGCGTGCTGCTGGTGGGCGCAGGGGGGCTGGGCTCGCCCGCGGCGCTGTACTTGGCCGCTGCCGGCGTGGGCACGCTGGGCGTGGTGGACCCGGACGTGGTGGACGTCACCAACCTGCAACGGCAAGTCCTCCACGGCACCTCGGACCTGGGCGGGCTCAAGGTGGACTCGGCCAGGGCGACCCTCTCCGAGATCAACCCGCATGTGCGCGTGGAGAGCTGGCCGGCCCGGCTCACATCCGACAATGCGATGGAGATCGTACCCAGCTACGATGTGGTGGTGGACGGCAGCGACAACTTCCACACCCGCTACCTAGTCAACGACGCCTGCGTTCTGTCGGGCCGGCCCAACGTCTACGGTTCCGTCTACCGCTGGGAGGGCCAGCTGGCGGTCTTCGGGCTGGAGGACGGCCCCTGCTACCGTTGCCTCTTCCGCGAGCCGCCGCCGCCGGGGATGGTCCCCAGCTGTGCCGAGGCCGGCGTCTTTGGGGCGTTGCCCGGCGTGATCGGCGCCGCCCAGGCGATGGAGGCCATCAAGCTCCTGTTGGGCGTGGGCCAGCCCGTGTCCGGCCGCCTCCAGCTCTTCGATGCGCTTGCCTTCCGCTGGCGCGAGATCGAAGTCCGGCGCGACCGTGAATGTCCGGTCTGCGGCGATGCGCCCACGATCACGGCGCCGGTGGACTGCGACCTGTTTTGCGGCACGGCGACGGCGGCGGCGGTCTCGGAGGGCGACCAGAACACCAATCGGAACGGCGATCGGAACGGCGATCAGGACGGCGTGGCGCGACTGGAGGCGGGCGACTTGGCGACGGTCATGCGCGGCTCCGCGCCTCCCTTCCTGCTGGATGTGCGCGAACCGCTGGAGTGGGACGCCATGAACCTTGGCGGGCTGGGAGCGGTCCTGGTGCCGATGGGCCAACTCCCGGAACGGCTGACGGAGATTCCCCGCAACCGCCCGGTGGTGGTGTACTGTCACAGCGGCGTCCGCAGCCTGGAGGTGGCGCACTTCCTGCACGCCCACGGCTACGACGACGTGCGGAACCTGGAAGGCGGAATCATGGCTGTGGCGGAGGCGGACCCGGAAGCCCTCGGCCACGAACCCTGATGGACGGGCCGAGCAAGACCTGATGGATAAGCCGAGCAAGAAGAGCGGACCCGTACTGAGCTCCGACGACCCGATTGAGCGCGAGTTGGCAGAGCGGAAGCGGCTTGCGAAGGAGCAGGTGGCCGAGGAACGGATGGCCGACCTTCGCGCCCAGCTCACCCGCGCCGTCGCCAAGCGGAAAGAGGTGCGCTTGGTCTACGGCACCGACCTGACGCTGCGGCTGGTCCTGCCCCACGCAGTGGGGGTCGCTTCCTCCGGCAACTCGCTCCTCCTGGCGTGGCAGGTGGAGGGGGCCAGCCGAACCGCCCCCACCGGCTGGAAGCACTTCGCCCTCGACCGAATACGGGCGCTGGACGTGTCCGACGCCACCTTCCGCGGCTTCGCCCCCGGCTACGACCCGGAGAACACCAACTTGGCAGAAGTCTGGCAGGCGCTCTGAGGAACCTTATCGGGTACGCGCCCCGCCCACCGTACTGGATTTTTCCCGGACGGGGCCTCCAGCGTCCACCCCAGACGCAGCAACCCCACCCCCACTCGGGAAAGGAATGGAGGCCGCCCATGTCCGACCAGCCGAAGCAGATCGATCAGGCCAAGCAATCCGACCAGCCCAAGCAGTCCGACCACCAGCCGAAGCACGGCGAGAAGGACCGGGTGTACAAGCAGTTCTACTCGTTCGCAGAAGTCGTGGAGGAGGTCGTCGTCGAGTTCGTCGGCCCGTCCGTCGGCGGTACCTGGATCGACGACCTCGACTTCGACACCCTCGAACAGATGCCCACCGAGTTCGTCGACGCCGAGAGCGAGACGGTCCGCCTGGTCGACATGGCGTGGAGGGTGCGCTTCCGCAGCCGCCCGCTCTGGCTCGTCGTCCTCTTCGAGCTCCAGTCGACGGAGGACAAGGGGATGGCGACCCGCGCGCTACTCGAGACGGCACTGTGCTACCAGAGCCTGACGGAGGGCCGGGGCGTCGGGGCCGAGGGGGAGGAGAGCGCGGTGCTGTTCGTGGTGGTGAAGAGCTTCGAGGGCCGGTGGAAGGCGGCGTTGAGCAAGGCGTGCGGGTTGGAGAAGCTCGTGCCGGAGGAGTTGAGGCCGTTCATCTACGGCCAGCGGGTAGTGCTGCTGGACGAGGAGGCGGAGGCGGCGAAGGTAGCGTCACTCGACCTGCGGAAGGTGGGGCGCGTCCGGGCGGGCCTGGCACTGTGCTCTGAGCTGGACCCGGAGCGGATCGCTCAGGCGCTGACGGCGCTGGACGAGCAGCTGGACACGCCGGAGTTGCGGGCGGCGTGGCTCGCGTGGCTTCGGCGTCAGATGATAGATTGGGGGGTGCCAGCGGAGATCATCGAACAGTTGGACACGCTGAAGGAGGTGGGCAGGGTGTACGGGAACCGTTTCGCGGCATTGGAGAAGCACGCCCTAGCGCGTGGGGAGGCGCGGGGCCAGGAGCTCGGCGAAGCGCGCGGCCAGAGACTCGGCGAGGCCCGAGGCCAGGAGCTCGGCGAGGCCCGGGGCAAGAAGCTCGGGGAGGCCCAAGGGCTGCGTCGGGCGTATGTTGACACAGCCAGGTGGAAGTTCGGCACCGATGCGGCGGAGCGGCTGGCGGATGTGCTTGCCGGCGTGACGGACCGCTCACGGCTGGCGCGGCTGGGCCGGCTGGTGGTGGAGTGCGAGACGAGCGACGAGCTGATCGCCAAGGCGACCCGCGACGCCGAACCCGGGCGTTGAGACCGTCGTAGGAGATGACTCCCGACGGCAACAGAAGCTACTACGCACGTAGCGACTCACCTCGGCATATCTGGTCACATCTCCGGCTAACTGGTCCTGGAAGGAAGATATCGCCTCGGATCTTCCTGGCGGTCCTGGCCGCAACAGCAATCGGCATCGCTTCCTGCGATGCCGGTCCCGCTGGTCCCGAACCCGCGCTCCGTGCCGTTGACCTAGACGGCGCGGCCTCCAACCAGTCGCTCCTAGTGGACGGACCCAGCCTCCACTTCCCCTCAGCCGAATGGTTCGTCGCCCCAACGGTCGCGAACTTGACCTTCGCGGCCAAGTCCAGTTCGGAAGGCGTGGCCCTGGCGATCGTGGCGGGCAGCACGGTGTCGGTCAAGCCGGTCGCCGCTGGCACTGCCGAAGTGACGGTCACGGCCCGGAGTTCGGCGGGCTTGTCGGCGTCGGTCAGCTTCGGCGTGACGGTGGTGCACTCGACGGCCGACGACCGCACAGCACTGGCGGCACTGTACGATTCCACCGGCGGAGCGAGCTGGACGAACAACACCAACTGGAAGACGGCCGAACCGCTGGGAAAATGGCACGGCGTCACCACCGATTCGACAGGACGAGTCACGTCCATCGACCTCGGAAGCAACGGCCTGAAGGGCGCGATCCCCCCGCAACTGGGGGACCTGTCAAAGCTCTGGAATCTGCGGCTGGGCAGCAACAGCCTGACGGACTCTATTCCGTCGGAGCTGGGCAACCTGTCGGTCTTGACAGACCTGTACCTGGACGAGAACGACCTGACGGGCTCGATCCCGTCGAAGCTGGGCGACCTGTCCAGCTTGAGGAACCTCTGGTTGAGCGGCAACGACCTAACCGGTTCGATTCCCAAGGAGTTGGGCAACCTGTCGAGCTTGTCCACGCTGTTCCTGTACGAGAACGATCTGACGGGCTCGATCCCTGCCGAGCTGGGCCAGCTGTCCGGCTTGCGTGGCCTCCGGCTGAGCGGTAATCGACTGACGGACTCGATCCCCGCGGCACTAGGCGACCTGACGAGCTTGACGGACCTGTTTCTGGACGATAACCGGCTAACGGGTTCGGTACCGCCGGACTTGGGCAACCTGACGCGCCTGACTTCGCTCTGGCTGAACGACAACGCCGGGCTGAACGGCCCCCTGCCGGTGGAGCTGGCCGACACCATGACGCTGGACTCGTTCCACTACTCGGACACGGGCCTCTGCGTGCCGGCCGACAACGACTTCGAGACGTGGCTCGACGCCATCGAAGACCACGACGGCACGATCGGCTGCGAGCGCGCCGCCCTCGAAGCACTGTACAACGCCACGGGCGGAGCGAACTGGAAGTACAGCACGAACTGGATGGACGACACGCTGAGCCTGGGACAGTGGTTCGGCGTGGTCACCGACTCGACGACGGGACGGGTCTCGCAACTGCACCTGCCCTACAACCGCCTAGCCGGCGAACTCCCCAAGGAACTGGGCAACCTGGACAGCCTCGAACGCCTGCGACTCCAGGTCAACGGCCTGACGGGCAAGGTCCCCAAGGAACTGGGCCAGCTGACGAAGCTGCGGCTCCTGCATCTGGGCACCAACAGCCTGACAGGCGAGATCCCCAAGGAGCTGGGCAACCTGCCGCACCTGTGGTTCCTGAGACTGAACCGCAACCGCCTGACCGGCGAGATCCCCAAGGAGCTCGGACAGCTGGCCAACCTGGAGGAGCTGGGCATGTTGCAGAACCGCCTGACGGGCCAGATCCCGGCCGAGTTCGGCGACCTGGCGAAGCTCAAGTACCTGTACCTGTTCGACAACGGCTTGACCGGCGAGATCCCCGAGGAGCTGGGCGGCCTGGACAGCCTGAAGCATCTGCGGCTGGACGACAACGGTCTGACGGGCAAGGTCCCCAAGGAGCTGGGCGAGCTGTCGAAGCTGACCAAGCTGCGGCTGAACGACAACGCCGGGCTGAACGGCCCCCTGCCGGTGGAGCTGGCCGACACCATGACGCTGGACTCGTTCCACTACTCGGACACGGGCCTCTGCGTGCCGGCCGACAACGACTTCGAGACGTGGCTCGACGCCATCGAAGACCACGACGGCACGATCGGCTGCGAGCGCGCCGCCCTCGAAGCACTGTACAACGCCACGGGCGGAGCGAACTGGAAGTACAACACGAACTGGATGGACGACACGCTGAGCCTGGGACAGTGGTTCGGCGTGGTCACCGACTCGACGACGGGACGGGTCTCGCAGCTGCACCTGCCCTACAACCGCCTGGCGGGCGAACTCCCCAAGGAACTGGCCAACCTGGACAGCCTAGAAACCCTGCGACTCCAGGTCAACGGCCTGACGGGCAAGGTCCCCAAGGAACTGGGCCAGCTGACGAAGCTGCGGTTCCTGCACCTGGGCACCAACAGCCTGACAGGCGAGATCCCCAAGGAGCTGGGCAACCTGCCGCACTTGTGGTTCCTGAGGCTGAACCGCAACCGCCTGACCGGCGAGATCCCCAAGGAGCTCGGACAGCTGGCCAACCTGGAGGAGCTGGGCATGTTGCAGAACCGCCTGACGGGCCAGATCCCGGCCGAGTTCGGCGACTTGGCGAAGCTCAAGTACCTGTACCTGTTCGACAACGGACTGACCGGCGAGATCCCCGAGGAGCTGGGCGGCCTGGACAGCCTGAAGCATCTGCGGCTGGACGACAACGGTCTGACGGGGAAGGTCCCCAAGGAGCTGGGCGAACTGTCGAAGCTGACCAAGCTGCGGCTGAACGACAACGCCGGGCTGAACGGCCCCCTGCCGGTGGAGCTGGCCGACACGATGACGCTGGACTCGTTCCACTACGCGGACACGGGCCTCTGTGTGCCAGACAACGCCAGCTTCCGATCATGGCTCGCGGGTATTTCCGATCACATAGGGACTGGCGTGGTGTGCAGCTCGAGTTCTTCTGGTGATGCTGCGGCACCGGAGGTGTTGAACACCCTTGATTCGGCACTTCTCACATCCCCCAGACGACGACCTCGGCCCCGCTCGTAGCCGTACGGTCCAGCCTGAACACCTTTTCGTCCCAGCTGCGCCCTTCGCGCCGGTCGAACACGACCAAGTGGCCCTCCGCCACCCCGCAACGATCCATGTACCCGGCGGTCTGCTCCACCCCTTCCGCCACCGTTCGTTCCAGTCCCTTGTGCACGACCTTGCACTCGACCACGAACTTCTGCGCTGGCTTGCCCGGCTCCGCCGGCCACAGCACCAGCAGGTCCGTTCGTCCCCGCCCTAGCCCATACTCGCGCTCGATCCGCCCTCCGCTGTTGACCACCCTCTGCAGGAACGCCTGCAAGAGCAGCTGCGGCCCCGCCTCCTTGTACTGGAAGCGTTCCACCCAGTGCTCCGAATGCTCCCGGAAGAACTCCTGGAACGCGCCCAGCAGCTTGTCCAGCTCCAGGCCGCCCGATGCGTCCACGTACCACGCCGGGTCCTGCACCATGCTCTCCTGCGCCGTCCACGTCAGCTCACGAGGCACCACTTCGGCGTAAATCGGATTCGCGATGCGAAGCGGCATGTCCTGGGCCACCAGCCCCAAGTCCCGCACATAATCAAGGTCGCGTCCCGTGAACTCCGTCTGGCCGCCACCCGCCAGCAACGGCGCTACCACCCGCCGCACCCGCTCCTCTTGCAGCTTGTCCGCCAATTGGTCCAGGTGCGTCTCGCGGCGTGCGATCAGCGCCTCGCGAGCTTCCAGGACATCGGCCTCCGTCACATCCGCCTCCGTCACATCCGCCTCGGTCACCGTCTTCGACCGGTCCGTGCCGCCCTGGTTCTTGAAGCACATCTCGTAGGCCAGCGCGTTGACCAGCCACGGCTGGCCCCGGGTCTGCGCCCACATGGCGTCCAGCGCCGCGTCCGCGAACGCCTGGCCGGTCTCTTCCGTATGCTGGCCCAGCAAGGCAAGCACCTCGTCCTGGCAGAAGTCGCCCAGGCGCAGCGACGCCGCCTTGACGTTGAACGCGCTGCCGCCGGCGACCATGGTGCCGGCCGAGCCCGAGCGGATGCGGTAGTCCCGCACATCGCGCACGCCGCACAGCACCACGCTCTGCGGGAAGCCGTCGGGACGCATGTCGTAGCCTGCACGCAGCTGCCGCAACACCGACAGCAAAGAGTCGCCCACCAACGCGTCGATCTCGTCGATCAGCAGCACCAGCGGCTTGGAGGATGCCTCGGCCCAGTCCGCCAGCGCCTCGCCTAGCGCCCCGTCGCCGTGTTCCGCCCATATCCGCGACCAAGCACCCGCCAGAAATTCGTCGCCAGCAAGTCTTGCACGCCGCGCCGTCTGTCCCAAGACGACCCTGATTGCGCGCGCTACGTCTTCCCGTGCCGCCTGGGCACCCTCCACGTTGACGTAGACGCACCGGTAATCGCCTTCGGCGTTCAGCAGGTCCTGGAACGCCAAGAGGGCCGAAGTCTTACCGGATTGGCGGGGCGCGTGAAGGACAAAGTAGCGTTCCTCTGCCACAAGCCGGCGGATTTCGTCCAGATGAAGGCGGTCCAGCGGCGGGATGTGGTAGTGGCGGTCCGGCTTTATCGGGCCGGTCGTGTTGAAGAAGCGCATGGGAGTCAACTTGGCGCGGGCGACGCGGCAAAGGCAACGACGACGGTGTCCCGCACCTCGCCAGAGTTCAGCACCGCCCTACGTTCGGCACCGCCCTACGCCGCCTCTTCCGCCATCCGCAAGCATCCGCTTCCCGCCAGCGACGAGAAGCTGGAGCCCGCCACGATGATGTGGTCCAGCACCGGGATCCCCAGCTGGTCGCCGGCCGCCGCCAGCTGACGGGTCACGCGCACGTCCTCCGACGACGGCTCCGGGTTCCCGGAGGGGTGGTTGTGCACCAGGATCAGCGCGGCCGCGCGCAGCACGATGGCGTCCCGAAAGACCTCGCGGGGATGGATCAGCGACGCGTCCAGGATCCCGCGAGTCACCTGCCGCTGGCAGATCGGCCCGTTCTGGGAGTTCAGGAGCAGCACGTGGAACTCCTCGTGCTCCAGGTGGGCCAGCGTCGGCGCGAAGATCTCGTGCACATCCTGGGGACCCGTGACTGGCCCCTCGGGCGCCGAGCGGGCCGACGCCACTCGTCTTCCCAGCTCGACGGACGCCACGATCCGCGCCGCCTGGACGGGACCGATCCCGACGATCCCGGTCAGACGTCCCAGGTCGACTCGGGCCAACTCCCGCAGCCGCCCGTCCGTCAGCTCCAGCACCTGCTCCGCCAGCTCCCACGCCGCCGTGGAGCCTGTGCCGGAGCCGATCACCAGCGCCAGAAGCTCCTGCTCGGAGAGGGGACCCGGGCCGTACCGCCGAAGCCGCTCCCGGGGCCGAGCTTCCGGCGGCCGGGCCGGGCCCCCTACGCCACTGCCCCGCAACACTTCTTGTACTTCCGTCCGCTGCCGCAGGGACAGGGCGCGTTCCGCCCCGGCGCCTTCGCAACCGTCACAGGCCCGCTGGACTTCGCTTCTCCCCGGTTCGTGGCCAGCCGCCGCACGTCGGGTCCGGCGGCGCCCGACCCGTTGCCGCGTCCGACCGGCACGCCGGGCACCGCCATCCCCATGGAGTCCACGGCGCGAGCCGCCGGACGAGCACGGGAGCCCTGCCGCCCCGGCGACCAGGAGCCGGCCTTCCCCGTCCCTCGCCGAACCCCGTCGTCCGGACCCGAGCCTGCCGCCGCCGCTCCCCGTCCTGGCGTCTCCGACGGCCCGGAGTACGACAACCGCCGCTGCTGCTGCTGTCCCGCCCCCGGCTGGCGCATGGCGGGCCGCTGCTCGAGCCGCACCCGGAAGAACTGCTGGGTCACGGTCCGCCGGATGTCGTCCATGAGCCCCACGAACATCTCGTAGGCCTCCTTCTTGTACTCCACCAGCGGGTCCTTCTGACCCCACCCGCGGAAGCCGATCGACGCCTTCAGGTGGTCCAGGTCGTAGAGGTGGTCCTTCCACTTGCCGTCGATCGTGGACAGCATGACGAACCCCATCACCTGCTCCCGCAGCTCGCCGAAGGACTCGATCTTGCGGTCGAAGGACTCGCGCACCGCGCTCTCGGCCTCCCCCAGCACAGCCTCCCGCTCCAGCTCCCCCGGCTCGCCTTCGTTCTCCAGAGGGGGCAGCGCGGTGTGAAGGTCCAGCAGCATCCGCTGCCGCAACCCTCCCACGTCGATCCCCTCTTCCAGCTCGGAGTCGGGCAGGTGGCTCTCGAACGCCGCGTCCATGGTGTGGCGGATCATCTCCCAGAGCTCGCTCTTCAGGTCCTCGCCGCCCTCCAAGGCGAAGAGCCGCAGATCGTAGATCACCTCGCGCTGCTGGTTCATCACGTCGTCGTAGTCCAGCAGCCGCTTCCGGGCCTCGAAGTTGTTCCCCTCCACCCGCTTCTGGGCGCGCCCGATCGACTTGGTGACCAGCGGATGGGTGATCACCTCGCCCTCCTCGGCCCCCATCCGGTCCATCGCCTTGGCGATCCTCTCCATCCCGCCGAAGAGCCGCATCAGGTCGTCTTCCAGCGAGAGGAAGAACTGGGACGCTCCCGGGTCCCCCTGCCGGCCCGCCCGCCCGCGCAGCTGCCGGTCGATCCGTCGGGCCTCGTGCCGCTCCGACCCGAGGATGTGGAGCCCGCCCTCCTCGATCACGTGATCGTCGGGCTTGCCGTCCAGCTCCTCCCAGCGGTTGGGGTCGGTGGATGCGACCGACTCCAGCTCCAGCTCCCGCGCTCGGGCCCACTCCACAGTGCGCGGCTCGGTGACGCCTTCGCCCAGCTTGATGTCGGTGCCCCGCCCGGCCATGTTCGTGGCGATCGTCACGGCCCCGGGACGCCCGGCCTCGGCCACAATCTCCGACTCGCGCTTGTGCTGCTTGGCGTTCAGGACGTTGTGCTCCAACCGCCGCCGCCGGAGCATCCGCGACAGGGTCTCGGAGACCTCCACGTTGGTGGTCCCCACCAGCACGGGCAGTTCGAGGCGGTTGAGCCGCTCGATCTCGTCCATGATCGCCGCGTACTTCTCTCGCTTGGTGCGGAAGATCAGGTCGTCTCGGTCGTCCCGAGCGATCGGCCGGTTGGTGGGGATCACCCCCACGTCGAGCCCGTAGATCTGGTGGAACTCGGTCTCTTCCGTCTCGGCGGTGCCCGTCATCCCCGCCAGCTTGTCGTACATCCGGAAGTAGTTCTGGATCGTGATCGTGGCCAGGGTCTGGGTCTCGCCCCTCACCTCCACCCCCTCCTTGGCCTCCACGGCTTGGTGAAGCCCGTCGCTCCAGCGCCGCCCCGGCATCTGCCGCCCCGTGAACTCGTCCACGATGACGACGGCCCCGTCGTCGCCGATGATGTAGCGCTCGTCCTTGTGGAAGAGGGTGTACGCCTTGAGGAGCTGGTGGATCACGTGGATCTGCTGGGACTTCTCGGCGTACTCGGCCTCCAGCTCCGAGATGCGAGCCCGCCTCTCTTCCATCGAGAGGCCCTCTTCCTCCTGGATCTCGCCCATGACCACCGACAGGTCGGGCACCACGAAGGCGTCCGGCTCCCCTGGCGAGAGCTCGTCCAGCCCCTGGTCCGAGAGGTGAACCGCGTTCCCCTTCTCGTCCATGGCGAAGAAGAGCATCTCGTCGATCTCGTGGAGACGCTTATCCCGCATGTAGTCGCCCTCCACCTTCTCCACCAGCTTCACCACCGACGGCGTGTCGGCGAAGAGCTTCATCAGCCGCTTGTGCTTGGGCGCGCCCCGCTTGGCCGCCAGCAGCTTCTGGCCGGCTTCGTACTCCTGCTCCTCGCCCTCCTCCGCCAGCAACTTCTCCGCCTCGGCGATCATTGTTCCGACGTTGCGGGACTGCTTGCGGAAGAGCGCCCCCACCACCGGCGCCATCTTCTTGAAGGGCGTGGAGGTGTCCCGGCTCACCGGCCCGGAGATGATCAGCGGCGTCCGGGCTTCGTCGACCAGGATCGAGTCCACCTCGTCGATGATGGCGTAGTGGTGCCTGCGCTGGACCCGCTGCTCCAGGGAGTGGACCATGTTGTCGCGCAGGTAGTCGAAGCCGAACTCGTTATTCGTCCCGTAGGTGATGTCGGCGTTGTAGGCCGCGCGCCGCTGTGGCGACCCCGGCTCGTGAAGGTCGATGCACCCCACCGTCAGGCCCAGCAGGCCGTAGATCGCCCCCATCCACTCGGCGTCACGTTGCGCCAGGTACGAGTTCACCGTGACCAGATGCGCGCCCCGCCCCGCCAGGGCGTTCAGGTAGAGGGGCATGGTGGCCACCAGCGTCTTCCCCTCCCCGGTGGCCATCTCCGCCACGCGCCCTCTGTGGAGCTGGATCGCGCCGATCAGCTGCACGTCGTAGGGGACCATGTCCCACTCCAGCAGCTGTCCCGTGACCCGCACCTGCCGTTCCATCAGCCGACGACACGCCTCCTTCACCACGGCGAACGCCTCGGGCAGGATCGCTTCCAGGGCGTCGGCCAGGGCCTCTCCGTAGCGCGCCTCCAGCTTGCCGACCTCCAGACTCAGCGCCTCGCGCTCGTCCGGGTCCTCGCTGGAACGTTTCCGCTCCCGAACCGCTTCGGTCTCCGCCAGGACGTCCTGGACGCTCTCGCCGATCCGCCCACGGAACTCGTCGGTCTTGGCCCGCAGGGCGTCCTCCGGCAGCTCCGCCAAGTCGGCGCAGAGCTCGTTGATCCGGGAGACGAGGGGGTCCAGCCGCCTGACCTCTCGGCCGTGGCGGGAGCCCACGATCTTCTTGACGATGCCTTTGATCATTCTGCGCTTCGAACCCCTCCCGTGCAGGAGGGCGTTCGCCTCCGGGGGCCGCTCGCTCGTCCGAACCCGGCGGTCCGGCGCCTGTAGAGCCCTTCAGTTTCAATTATGGACGTGACTTGGGACGGCAACATGGCCGAATGGGACTTTTTTTCCGCCACCCGCTTCCGGGCCTTTTCCGCCACCCTCCTCCGAACCGCCGACGAGGACACGTCAACCCGGGGCATGGGAACGATCTGGGGCCGCAGCTCCATCTCCCCGGCAGCATGGACGGGCACCGTCCCGCCTCGAGGCACCGTTCCGCCTCGGGCCGCCGTCACCAAGACGGCCAGCTCGAGGATCTCCTCCGGCGCCTTCCACGACGGGAACTGGGGCAGCAAGTCGGCCCCCACGATCAGGAAGAGCCGCCAGTCGGGCGCGACGGAGCGCAACGCCCGCAGCGTGTCCACGGTGTAGGAGACGCCTCCCCGCTCCAGCTCCAGGTCGCACAGCTCGAAGTCGGGCTCGTCGCGGATCGCCGCCTCCACCATGCGTCGTCGCGCGTCGGCGGGCGCGAACACCCGGCCCTGCTTGTGCGGCGGGACCGCGGCGGGCACCCACAGAACCCGATCCAGCGAGGCGCCTTCCGCCGCCGCCCGGGCGACAGCCAAGTGCCCCAGGTGAGGCGGATCAAAGGCGCCGCCGAAAACCCCTACGCGCGGCCCGTCGTCCAACGGCGGCCTCCAGGGACGGGTGCCGCCCATGGCCCCGCCGTGTCGATTTCCCCCGCGCGGGCACCGGGAGGGCCTCGGCTCCAGACAGACGCAGTGGTGTCCTCCGCCGCGACCTGATCAAGCGCCCTGGCCTCCGGCGAGTCAGGGTAGGTGTCGCGCAGCCTGGCCGTGAACTCCTCGCGCTGCTCCGTCCAGCCCCACTCCTCGTAGATGTCGATCAGCCGAGCCATCGCCTGCGGCGCGGCGCCCGTGCCCGCGAACGAGTCCACCAGGTCCAAGAACACCAGCTCCGCCGACTCCAGGATGTCCCTCTGGAAGTAGAAGTAGCCTTCGCCGTACGCCTTGTCCGCCAGCTTGCCGTGCATCTCGAAGGCGAGGGTCGCCGCCGAGTCCCCGACCGGCGTGCCCGGGAAGTCCGATGCCACGTTCTGGCAGGTGGTGCGCGCCTGGGCGGTGTACTGCTGGTCCCGCTGGGGATGGGGCGACATGGCGGCGTACGACCGGCACAGTCCCATCCACGCCTCCGGCGCGCGTTCGTCGTCGGGGTGAACCTGGACGATCCGAGTGTACTCGGACACCGCGCTCAGGTACTCCTCGTCCGCGAAGAACGATCGGGCCAGGTAGTGCCGCGCCGCCACCGTCTGGTCGAAGCCGGGGAAGGTCAGCACCAGCCGCTCGAAGGTTCGCCGGGCCTCGTCCCAGTCCTCCGCCTCGAAGGCCTCCTGCCCATGCTCAAAGAGCTGCTCCTCCGTCCATCCGGCAAAGGGCGGCGCCGAGGAGCACCCAGCCCCGACCAGTCCGGCAACAAGCCCCGCAGCGAGTCCCGCGAGCACTCCCCGCTCCCGGCCACGAGAGGCGCTCGCCCTCAGCAAGGCGCATCTCCCTCGCCGAACCGGATCGCATTCTCCCGGCTCTGCGCCCTCCGCGTCAAGTCGCTGGATCCCGCCACCACCACCCGCGTCACCATCCGGTACGCGTCCACGGCCTCCTGGCACATCCCCAGCTCCTCGTACGCCCCGCCCAGCTTGTAGTACGCCTGGGGTCGCAAGCTCCTGGGCTCGCCGAAGTCTTCCAGAAACGCAGTCAGATGGCGGACGACTCCGTCCGGGTCCCCGTCCTCCTCCCGCTCCAGGGCCAGCTCGTAGTGGCAGGTTCCCTCGTTGGAACGCACCTCCGCCACCCGTCGCGACGCCAGCTCCCGAAGCCGCTGGTAGTACGCGAGCGCTCGCGTGCAGTCGCCGATTTCCTGGTACGCGCGCCCCGTGGCGTAGAGCTCGTCTGGGTCCTCGGCGCCGGTTCCCCGAGTCCACAGAGCCAGGGCGCGGACGTGCTCGCCCGCTTGCTGGTAGTGGCGGGCCAGGGGCGCCGCCAGCTCGTCCACCCCCACGCCCGGCTGGAAGGCGGCGGCCACCTCCCGAGCGTACGCGGCGCCGTAGCTGTCCCCTTCCCCGTTCAGGTCCTTGGCGAGCGCCAAGAGGTCGGCCGCCGCCTGGTCTGCGTAGGCTCCCTCCGCGGCGATCGCCGCCCGGTAGTGCGCCTGGGCTTCGTCGATCCGCTCCAGCAAGACGTAGACGTGGGCCGCCCGCGCCAAGTTCTCGGCGGTAGCGTCCTCCCGGACCGCAAGGAGGTACTCGGCGAGCGCCTGCTCGTGGTCGCCCTGGGCGAACGCACGGTCTCCCCGCGCCGCAGCCGTGGTCTGTCCCGGGCTCGGGCCGCACGCCGCTGCCAGAGCGCACGCCGTCCCAGCCAGGAAGAGCGCTCCAGGCAGGCGCCGGCCGCCCCCAGCCACGACAGGCAGCCCCCCGTGACCCGCTGCGCGTCGCTGATCTCTCCCCAGTTTCAGCCGATCTCTCCGCAGTTTCATTGGCGGAATCTAACGGAACGGCCCTTCAGGCCGGATGCTCGCCGGAACTCCCTGCGGCGCCGTGCAGCGTTCGCGACCGGACGTCGCGTCCGGCCTTCATCAACCCGCGAAAGTACGGGATCGTCATGCGCAGGCCCGCGCGCAACCCGACCTTGGGCGTCCACCCCAGCTCCCTGCGCGCCGTGGAGATGTCCGGGCACCGCACCGCAGGATCGTCTGACGGAAGCGGCAGGCGGGAGAGAGGCGAAGCGTTGCCCGTCTCTTCTCCCACGATGCGCGCCAACTCCAAGATCGTGAACTCGTCCGGGTTCCCGATGTTGACGGGCCCAACCCAGCTGGAGTGGAAGAGCCGGACGATCCCGTCGATCTGGTCGGCCACGTAGCAGAACGAACGGGTCTGGGATCCGTCGCCGTAGACGGTCAGAGGCTCGCCCAGCAGACTCTGGACGATGAAGTTGGAGACCACTCTGCCGTCCGCCGGCCGGATTCGGGGGCCGTAGGTGTTGAAGATTCGGGCGATCCGGATCTCCACGCCGTGGGCACGGTGGTAGGCCATGGCCATCGCCTCGGCGTACCGCTTGGCCTCGTCGTAGACGCCTCGGGGACCGACGGGGTTCACGTTGCCCCAGTACTCTTCCCGCTGGGGATGGACCTTGGGGTCGCCGTAGACTTCGGAGGTGGAGGCCAGCAGGAAGCGCGCGCCGTGGCGTCGAGCCGCCTCGAGGGCGTTGTGGGTCCCCTGAGCACCCACCCTCATGGTCTCGATCGGCAACTCGAAGTAGTCCACCGGACTCGCGGGCGACGCGAAGTGGAGGACCCCGTCCAGCGGCTCCTCCGCATCGAAGGGATCGCAGACGTCGTGCTCCATCAGCGTGAAGCGCGGCTCGTCGGTCAGGTGGGCCACATTCTCCCGCGAACCGGTGACGAAGTTGTCGACTCCCACCACCTCCCAGCCGTCCGCGAGGAAGCGGTCCGAGAGGTGCGAGCCGAGGAAGCCTGCCGCCCCCGTGATCAGCACCCTCACCGCGCCGCTCCCTGGGCTCCCGCCGGTACGACCGGGGCCCGGCCCACCGAGTAGTACTCGAACCCTCGCTTCTCCATCTTGCCGGGATCGTACAGGTTGCGTCCGTCGAAGACGACGGGCGACCGCATCAGCCGCCGCATCCGCGCGAAGTCGGGCCGCCGGTACTGCTGCCACTCGGTGTGCACGACCAGCGCGTCGGCCCCTTCGAGAACGTCGTAGTCGCGGCTTCGGTACTCGACCGCGTCGCCCAGACGGCGCCTCGCCTCGTCCACTGCCGCCGGATCGTGCACCACCACCTTGGCACCCCGTTCCCGTAACCCTCGGATCGTCACCAAGCTGGACGCCTCCCGCATGTCGTCCGTGTCCGGCTTGAACGCCAAGCCCCACACCGCGAAGACCAAGCCGCGCATCTCTTCGCTGAAGCGGGCCACGGCCTTCTCCAGGAGGACCCCCTTCTGGCGTTCGTTGAAGCCGTCCACCGCCTCCACGATCGCCGGGTCGAGCCCCGCTTCCCGCATGGTGCGGGCCAGCGCCTTCACGTCCTTCGGGAAGCACGACCCTCCGTAGCCTGCGCCGGGGGAGAGGTGGGTGGGGCCGATCCGCCGGTCGGTGCCGATCCCACGCCGGACCATGTCCACGTCGGCACCCACCCGCTCGCACAGCGCGGCGATCGCGTTCATGAAGCTGATCCGAGTCGCCAGCATGGCGTTGGCTGCGTACTTGGTGATCTCCGCCGACGCCGAGTCCATGACCACCACCTCCCGGTCCGGCCCTGCGAAGGGCGCGTACAGCTCCCGCATCACCTTGGCGGCGTCCGGGTCGTCCACGCCGACCACGACCCGGTCGGGACGCATGAAGTCGCGCACCGCCGCGCCCTCCCGCAGGAACTCGGGGTTGGAGCAGACGTGGGCCACATGGCTGGTCTCGGCCTTCACCGCCTGGAGAACCCGTGCCACCGTTCCCACGGGCACGGTGCTCTTGGTGACCACGACCCGCTCTCCGTCCATCGCCCGCCCGATGGCCCGCGCCGCATCCAGGACATGTTGCAGGTCGGCGGAGCCGTCTTCGTTGGGCGGCGTTCCCACGGCGATGAACACCACGTAGGAGCACCGAACCGCCGACGCCACGTCGGTGGTGAAGCGAAGCCGCCCCGCCTCCAGGTTGTTGCGGACGATTTCTTCCAGACCGGGCTCGTAGAAGGGGACACGCCCCTCCTGCAGGGTGGCGATCTTCTCCTCCACGATGTCGGCGCACACCACTTCGTGGCCCGTGTGCGCCAGACATGCGCCCGTGGTCAGTCCCACGTAGCCCGTGCCCACGATGGCGATCTTCATGCGGCTCCTCGATCTATTGGCTTGCGGGTCCAGCGGGACCCGGCGTCGGCGTACTCTCCCGATTCGATCCTGCGCCACCACCACTCGTTGTCCCTGTACCACGCCGCCGTTTCCCGAAGGCCCGCGTCCAGCTCCACCTGCGGCACCCATTCCAGCTCCCTCCTCGCCTTCGACGGGTCCACGGCGTAGCGGCGGTCGTGCCCCGGCCTGTCGGCCACCATCGTCACCAGGTCTTGCGACGCCCCCGTCTCCTTCACGATCCGGTGCACCATCCACGAATTGGTGCGCTCCGACTCGGCCCCGAAGTTGTACGTCTCGCCGGCGCGGCCCCGTTCCAACGCGGCGAGTATGCCCCGGCAGTGGTCGCGCACGTGAATCCAATCCCGCACGTGAAGGCCGTCGCCGTAGAGGGGAAGAGGGGTTCCGCGGATCGCGTTGGTGATCGACAGCGGCACCAGCTTCTCGGGGAACTGGCGTGGGCCGTAGTTGTTGGAGCAGCGGGTGACCACCACGTCCAGCCCGTGGGTCTCGTGGTACGCCAGGGCCAGGAGGTCACCGCCGGCCTTGCTCGCCGAGTACGGGGAGCGGGGCGCCAGGGGCGTCTCCTCCGTGAAGCGCCCGTCGTCGCCCAGCGTGCCGTACACCTCGTCGGTGGACACCTGGACGAAGCGGGATGTTTCGGCTTCAAGGGCCGCCGCCAGAAGGGTCTGGGTTCCCAGCACGTTGGTCCGCACGAACGGCGCTGCGCTGGCAATGGAGCGGTCCACATGGGACTCGGCGGCCACGTTCACGATCGCGTCGGCGTCGGCGGCCAGCTCCCGCACCAGTCCCGCGTCGCAGATGTCGCCGTGGACGAAGCGGTGCCGTCGGTCGCCGGCCAGCTCCCGCAGGTTGTCCAGGTTCCCGGCGTAGGTCAGGACATCCAAGTTGACCACTCGGTAGCTCGTCTCGGCGAGAAGGAGCCGCACCAAGTTGGAGCCCACGAAGCCGGCGCCGCCTGTGACCAGCAGCTTCACTGTGCGCTCCCCCCTGGACTCTCCCCTGGACTCTCCCCTAGGTCTGCGGGCCGGGCCTGGCGCAGCACCGGGGCGTCGGTCTCGGCCACCAAGCGCGTCGCCCGGTAGAGGGAAGCCACGGTTCCTGCGTCGGTCCACCACCCCGACAGGGTTCTGTGGGACATGGCACCCGCCTCCACGTAGAGGTTGTTGACGTCCGTGATCTCCAGCTCGTCGCGGGCCGACCTCTCCAGCCGCGGATCATGTCGAACACCTGACCGTCGTAGAAGTAGCACCCCGTTACCGCCAAGTTGGAGGGCGGCGCTTGGGGCTTCTCCACGATCTTCCTCACTTGGCCTCCCGCCAGCTCCGCCACGCCGAAGCGCTGCGGGTCCGGCACGTCCTTGAGCAGCACCATCGCTCCCTCGCCGCGGGCGCGGTAGGCGGAGACCGCCGGTGCCAGGGAATCCTGGAAAATGTTGTCCCCCAGCACCACCACCACCGGCTCCGAGTCGGCGAAGTGCTCCGCCAACCCAAGGGCCTCCGCGATCCCGCCGTGGCCGTCTTGGTAGGCGTAGTTGAGGTGATCCAGCCCGAACGCCTTTCCGTTGCCCAGCAGTCGAAGGAAGTCCCCGGCGCAACGCCCCCCCGTGACCACCATGATCTCCCGTACGCCCGCGTGCGCCAACTGCTGCAACGGGTAGTAGATCATCGGCCGATCGTACACCGGCAGGAGGTGCTTGTTGGTGACCACGGTCATCGGACGCAGGCGGCTGCCCAGCCCGCCGGCCAGCACCACGCCCTTCACGGTGCCGCGCCCCTCACGGCCTCCACGCCTCCCTGGCCGTCGCCGACCGACCGCTTCCCGGCCAAGTAAGCGGCCAGCGCCTCCCGCCAGCCGGACATGGGCCGTTCCAGCACCGCCTGGGTGGCCGATATGTCCAGCACCGACCACCGAGGACGTGGCGCCGCCGCGCCGAACTCTGCCGTGCTCACGGCCTTCACCTCTGCCGGCCCCGCCATCCCCGCCGGGCCGGCCGGGCCCGCAACGCCTCCGAGCCGCAACGCCTCCTGCGCCAGCTCCCGCCAAGTGGCCCGGCCGGCGCAGGCCACGTGATGCAGGCCCTCCCGTCCCGCACACGCGAGTTCGACCAAGGCCCGCGCCAGCTCCTCCGTCCACGTGGGCCGCCCAGTCTGGTCGTCCACGACTCGCACGCTCTCGCCCCGGTCGGCGCGGGCCAGCACGGCGTCCACGAAGTTGCGCCCCCCAGCCCCGAACAGCCAGCTGGTGCGAGCGATCAGGTGCCGCGCGCCCGATCGTCGCACCGCCTCCTCGCCGGCCAACTTCGACTGGCCGTACACGCTGCGAGGCCCCGTCGCGTCCGCCGGGCGGTAAGGAACCGCCGAGTCGCCCGAGAAGACGTAGTCCGTCGACGGGTAGACGATCAGTGCCTCCGCCGCCTCCGCCGCCTCCGCCACGTGGGCGGCCCCGTCCTCGTTCACCGCAAACGCCCGACCGGGCTCCGACTCGGCTCGATCCACGGCTGTGTAGGCGGCGCAGTGGAACACCACGTCCGGCGCCGTCCTCCCGATCACGCGCCGCACGGCGGCCACCCGCGTCACGTCCAACTCTCGGCGGGTCAGGGCCTCGGTCCGCACCCCGCGACGGCGCAACGCGCGCAAGAGGGCGTGTCCGAGCAGTCCCCCGGACCCGGTGACGAGCACCTTCACCCGGCTCGTCAGAGGCTGGCGGAAGCCACCGCCTTCCGGGCGGCCCCCGGCACATCGGCGACGGCGCCGCCCTTGACGATCCATCGTTGCGGCGCGGACACGGCGGCGGACGCGGCCACGGAAGCTGTGGCGTTTCGGGCATCCACCAGAACACGCGACAGCCGGAAGATCCGTTCGTAGTCGAAGCAGGAGTGGTCGGCGACGATCACCACGGCGTCGGCGCCCTTGACCGTCGCGTCGGCCAGCTGCACGGACATCCGCACGGGGCCCGGGTCGATCCGCCACTCGGGCACGTAGGGGTCGTGATACTGAACCCGGGCGCCGTCCTCCTCCAGAATCTTCACGATCTCCAAAGCCGGCGACTCCCTCACGTCGCCCACGTCCTTCTTGTAGGCCACGCCCACGATCAGAATGCGCGACCCGTTGACCGCCTTGCGCACGCCGTTGAGCGCCTGGCGAACCTTGCCCGCCACGAACGCCGGCATCCCCCAGTTGATCTCCGACGCCACTTCGATGAAGCGGGTGCGGTAGTCCATCGTCCGCATCTTCCACGACAGGTAGTGGGGATCCACCGGAAGACAGTGGCCGCCCAGCCCCGGGCCCGGCGTGAACTTCATGAAGCCGAAGGGCTTGGTGGCGGCCGCGTCGATCACCTCCCAGATGTTCAGCCCCAGTCGGTCGGCGATGATCGCCATCTCGTTCACCAGACCCACGTTCACCGCTCGGAAGGTGTTCTCCAAGATCTTGGCCATCTCGGCGGCTTCCAGCGACGAGACCGGAACCATGCGGTCCACGAAGCGGGAGTAGAAGCCCTCCGCGGCGCGGGTGCACTCGGGCGTGACCCCGCCGACGACCTTCGGAATGTTGCGGGTCTTCCAGGTGTCGTTGGCCGGGTCCACCCGCTCCGGCGAGAAGCAGAGAAAGAAGTCCACGCCGGGGAGCAGGCCGTCTCGGGAGAGGATCGGCAGGACGGCGTCGCGGGTCGTTCCGGGGTACGTGGTGGACTCCAAGACGATCAGCTGTCCCTTGGAGAGCCGGTTGCCCACGGCTTCGGCGGCGGTCAGCACCGAAGAGATGTCCGGGTCTCGGGTCTTGGAGAGAGGCGTGGGCACGCAGATGGAGATCACGTCGCACTCGCCCAGCCTGGACATCTCCGTGGTGGCTTCCAGTCCTCCGCTTCGGCGAGCCTCCTCCATCTCGCGACGGCTCACGTCGGGGATGTGGCTCCGACCCTGGTCGACGCCGGCCGCCACCTCCGGCGCGGTGTCGAAGCCGATCACCCGGATGCCGGCCTTGGCCGCCTCTACGGCGAGGGGCAACCCCACGTACCCCAGGCCGACCACCCCGAAGACCACGTCTCCAGAGGCCAGTTCGGCGATGCTCGCTTCCCGCCCGCCGGCCATGCCGGAAGGCGATCCGCGGGACCTCTTCATCGACGTCGTAGGCGCGGGGACCGGGGTTCCCGGGGTCAGGAGGAAGGCGCGTCGGCGCCCTCGGCAGGGTCTTCGGAGTCGACCTGGACGACAGTCGCAACCTCCAAGAAGCTCTCGGCGAACTCGGCTTGGAAGCGGTCCGACTCCTGGGGAAACGCTCCCGCCGCCTCCCAGTCCCCGAGAATCGAATCCGACATGGCGTGGACCGTGCCGGTGATCGTCACCGGGACGCCTGGCGTCACCTCCACCGAGTCAGCTCGGACGGCATCCGAGAGGTGGACCAGGTACGGGTTGCCGAAGGCTTCCCCCAACGCCGTCCAGAAGGCGTGAGGCCCCAGCAGGCTCGTGACGGGAACCTCCGTCAGCGTGATCTCCTGGCCCATGTAGGCGCTCGCATCGGCGAAGAACTCCGCCAGCGGCACCCCGATGCCGGTCTCCATCTCCGCGTCGGGCGCGTCGGCGGGAGACTCGGTGGGTTCGGCCGTGCGCGAGAGCCACCAGAGGAAGCCCGCCACGACCAGGAAGCTGAGCACCATCAGCGGCATGCCGGGGTTGACGGCGCCGGCCCTGGATTTGGAATGCGCTTCCATCTGCCCTCTACCTTGTCCGATTGAAGTCCTTGGGAGCCACGGTCACGACGACGCCGAAACCGCAGCGGGTTCGGGAGATTCTATTCCACAAGCTCGATCAGCGCCATTTCCGCCGCATCTCCCTTGCGGACGCCCAGCTTGAGAATGCGCGTGTAGCCGCCGGGGCGCTCGGCGTAGCGAGGTCCGATCTCGTCGAAGAGCTTCGCCAGCACCTCTCGCTCGCCGATCTGCCGAGCCGCCAGCCTCCGCGCATGAAGATCGCCCCGCCGCGCCAAGGTGACCAACCGCTCGGCATAGGGCCGAAGCTCCTTCGCCCGGGCCGTGGTGGTGGTGATCCGCCCGTGGCGGAAGAGCGACGCCGCCATGTTGCGCAACAGCGCCTTCCGATGACTGGGCGACCGGGACAGGTTCCGACCCTTCTTCCGGTGACGCATCGCGCTTCCCTCCTACTCGTCCTTGGGAGCGGCTTCGGCCGAGTTCTCGGCCTGGGCGGCGGCCTCGGTCTCGCTGGCGGCGTCGGCACCGTTGCCGGCCTCGGCACCGCTTGCGACTTCGGTCCCGGTTGTGGCCTCGGTCTCCGCTGCCGCATCGGTCCCGACTTCGATCTCGGCCGCCGGAGCATCCTCGGCCGAACCTTCCACGAGGTAGAGTCTGCCGTCGGCCAGCTCCTCCATCTTCGTCCCGAAGCGAAGGCCGTGCTGGCGGAGGAACACGGTGATCTCGTCCAGCGACTTGCGGCCGAAGTTGTTGATGTCCAGCATCTCGCTCTCGGTGTGGCTCACCAGCTGGCGCACTGTCCGTATCTGCTTCTTGTGGAGGGAGTTCCGGGATCGGACGCTGAGCTCGGTGAGGTCGTCCACGTCCTGCTGGACCAGGCGCGCCATCTCCGGGGGCACCAGCGTGGGTTCGGGCTTCTTGACCACCGGCGGCCCGCCCTGTGGGAAGTACATCATATACTTCAGGTGCTGCCGAACGAGCTCGGCCGCATAGCGGATCGCCCACTCGGGCTCGACGGAGCCGTCGGTATCCACGGTGACGATGAGCCGGTCGAAGTCGGTTCGCTGCCCGACCCGCGTCTCCTGGACGATGAAGTTGGCCCGTCGCACCGGGTTGTAGATCGCGTCGATCCGCACCAAGTCCACCGGAGCCTTGGCCGGCAGGGGGTGCTGGTCGGCCAGGACGAAGCCACGGCCCTTGTTCACCCGCAGTTCGGCGTTGAACTCGCCCTCGCCCTGCAGAGTCAGGATGTGGTGGTCCGGGTTGAGCACCTCGACGGTCCTCGACGACAAGAGGTCCGCGGCCGTCACCGGCCCGGCCTCCTTCGTCGAAATCGTCAGCGTCGCCTCGTCCACGTAGGGGTCCAGCGACACCACCAGCGACTTGAGGTTCTGGATCACCTGGTGCACGTCTTCGACGACGGACGGTATGGTCTGATGCTCGTGCTGAACCCCGTCCATGCGGAACGCCCAAACCGCCGCTCCCCGGAGCGACGAAAGCAGGACTCGGCGAACCGAGTTCCCCAATGTGTGGCCGAAGCCCCGCTCGAGAGGCTCCATGACGAACTCGGCGGACTTGCCGTCCTCCGACGCGTCGGCGATCTCGATGCGCTCCGGCAACACGAGACCCGTCAGATCGATATCCACGCTAGTCCTCCAGCCCGATCACTTGGAATAGAGTTCGACGATCAGCTGTTCCTGCGCCGCCAGCGGGATGTCGCCCCTGACCGGCTGCCGAACAACCCTGCCTACCTTCTTCTTCTCGTCCAGGGAGAGCCACTCCATCAGTCGAGGGCGCGAGCGCGCTCCCAGACTGGCGGCCACCAAGTCCAACTCCCGGGACTTCTCCCGCACCGCCACCTCGTCCCCCGCCGAGAGCCGGTAGCTGGGGATGTCCACCACCTTCCCGTTGACGCTCACGTGACGGTGCCGTACAAGCTGACGCGCCTGCCGCCGGCTGACGGTCAGCCCCAGGCGGAAGACCACGTTGTCCAGCCGGCTCTCGAGGGCGATCACCAAGTTGTCGCCCGTCACGCCCGGCCTGCCCGCGGCGTACTCGAACAGGTTGCGGAACTGCTTCTCGTGCAGGCCGTACACGCGCTTGACCTTCTGCTTCTCCCGAAGCTGAAGGGAGTACTCGGAGTGCTTGCGACGCCGCGCCGACGCTGGGCCGTGCTGCCCGGGCGCGTACTGGCGGCGCTCCACTGGACACTTCTCCGTGTAGCACTTGGCACCCTTGAAGAAGAGCTTCTGCCCCTCCCGGCGGCACCGCTTGCAAACCGGACCCGTGTATCGTGCCATGAACGGCTCTCCGTTCTCTCTTTCTCTCTGGAACCCCGCGCCCCTAGACGCGGCGCTTCTTGGGCGGACGGCACCCGTTGTGGGGAAGGGGCGTCACGTCGTGGATCGACTTGATGTGGAGGCCGGCGGCGGCCAGCGCCTGGATCGCCGACTCCCGGCCCGATCCCGGCCCCCGAACGCGCACGACCAAGCGTCGCACGCCCATGGAGAGCGCTTCGCGACCGGCCTTCTCGGCTGCCATCGTGGCCGCGAAGGGCGTGGACTTCTTGGAGCCCTTGAAGCCCGCGGTCCCCGCCGAGGCCCACGTCAGCACGTTTCCGGCGTCGTCGGCGATCGTGACCAGGGTGTTGTTGAACGTCGCCTTGATGTGGGCGACGGCCTCCGCTCCCACATCCTTCTTGACCTTCTTCGCTCTGCTGGTCTTGGGCTTGGCCAAGGGCTGTCTTCCTCGAAAAATGGGCGGCGGTCGCCGCTCCGGGTTCGCGTGTCGCCGGGGGGGATCGTCGCTACTTCTTGGGCGCCTTCTTCTTGCCAGCGATCGCCCGGCGAGGGCCCTTCTTGGTGCGGGCGTTGGTGTGGGTCCGCTGGCCCCGCACGGGCAGTCCCCTGCGGTGCCGGAGTCCCCGGTAGCAGCCGATGTCCATGAGGCGCTTGATGTTCATCGACACCTCGGTCCGAAGCGCGCCCTCGACCTTGTGGTTCTGCTCGATCTCCCGGCGAAGGCGACTGGCGTCCTCGTCGGTCAGCTCGTGGGTGCGCAGCTCCGGGTTGATGCCGGTGGCCTCCAGAATCTGCCGCGCCCGGGTTCGGCCGATTCCGTACAGGTAGGTCAGGGCCACCTCGATGCGCTTTCCTCTAGGCAGGTCCACGCCTGCGATCCGCGCCATCCGCTATCGACCTCTCGTCATCCCTGGCGTTCTCATCCCTGGCACTGGCGTTCTCGTCCCTGGCGTTCTCATCCCTGGCGCTGCTTGTGGCGCGGGTTCCGGCTGCAGATGATCCGCACGACGCCCTTCCGTCGGACGACGCGACAGTACTCGCACATGGGCTTCACGCTGGTTCGGACCTTCACGGGCCACGCTCCTCGTTTGTGGGCGGCCGTTTGTTGGCGGCATAGCTTTGGAATGTAACGCCTGCTAGGGCGAAGGGGTAGGGGAGGCGGTGGAAGCAGCTGGGGAGCCAGCGGAAGCGGCAGGGGAGCCGGCGCACTCGACGGCACCAGCGCCCGGAACCGGCTCCGTCGCCTCCCAGATGCCGCCGCCGGTCAGCACGATCGGTCCCTCCTGGGTCACGGCGACGGTGTGCTCGAAGTGGGCGGAAAGGGCTCCGTCGAAGGTGGCGACCGTCCACTTGTCGGCTCGGGTTCGGATCGCGTCGCTTCCGGCCGACAGCATCGGCTCGATCGCCAGCACCATCCCGGCCGCCAGAGGGGGACCGACGCCGGGGCGTCCCACGTTGGCGACCTGCGGCTCCTCGTGGATCTCCCGACCGATGCCGTGTCCCACTAGGTCGCGGACGATCCCGAACCCGGTTCCCTGCACCGTGCGCACCACGGCCGCGCCGATATCTCCCACCCGGTTCTTGGGCCGGGCCGCCGCCACCGAGGCGCGGAGGGCCTCCCGGGTGACCTCCAGGAGGCGCGACGCCGTGGGCCCGATCTCTCCCACGGCGAAGGTGTACGCCGAATCGGCGCACCAGCCGTCCCGGCGGACCCCCACGTCAACGGACACGATGTCGCCTTCCCGAAGCTTGCGACGCGAAGGAATCCCGTGCACCACCTCCTCGTTGATGCTGATGCAGGCGTTCCCCGGAAAGCCGTACAGCCCCTTGAAGGCGGGGATGGCGCCGTCGTGGGAGCGGACGAACTCGCCGACGAAGCGGTCGAGGGACTTGGTGGCGACCCCCGGCTCCACACGCGCCTCGATCTCCTTAAAGAGGGCGCTGACGACCTCGCCGCTGCGGGCGATCGCCTCGATCTCGGGGTTGGACTTCAGCTGGATCAAGGCCCTGCGCCTTCCTGCACCGCCGTCCTGACCGCGTCCTGGATGGCGTCGATCTCCCCTTCCCCGTCCACACGAACCAGCACTCCCCGGAGCCGGTAGAAGTCGGCCAGAGGCGCCGTCTCCTTCCGGTAGACGGCGAGGCGCGAGCGCACCGTGTCGGGCTGGTCGTCGCCCCGGTGAACCAGCGGCTCGCCGGTCTCGTCGCAGAAGCCTTCGCGCTTCGGGGGATCAAAGTAGACGTTGTAGACGCGCCCGCCGGGCGACGACCGCCGACCGGCGATGCGCCTGACCAGCAGCTCCTCGGGGGCGTCCAGCAGCACCGTCCGGCTCACCCGGCGCCCCTCGGCGGCCAGGGCACCGTCCAGCGCCTCCGCTTGGACTGCGGTTCGGGGGAAGCCGTCGAAGACCACGCCCTGGCCGCGGGGGAGGGCCTTCAAGCGCTCCCTCACCAGACCGACGATCACGTCGTCGGGCACCAGCTCGCCCCGATCCATGTGCGTCTGCGCCCGGCGGCCCAGCTCGCTGCCCGCCTTGCGCGCGGCCCGGAGCAGATCGCCCGTGGAGACGTGGGCCCACTTCCGGCTCTCGGCCAACCGAACGCCTTGAGTTCCCTTGCCCACGCCGGGAGGTCCCAGCAGCACTACGACGGCCCCCGCCGTCCCCACATCCTCCATTCGCCTGCCTCGGACTCCTCGCTACATGTAGCGCTGGCGGCCCCGCATCTTCACGCGGCCTTTCTTCATGAAGCCGTCGTAGTGGCGGAGGAGGAGGTGCTGCTGCGCCTGCTGCACCGTGTCCAGCCCCACGCCGACCACGATCAGCAGGCTCGTGCCTCCAAAGAAGAACGTCTGGATGCCGAAGGCGTCGAAGATCCAGTAGGGAACCAGCGCGATCAGCGCCAAGTACACGGAGCCGGGCAAGGTGACCCGGGTCAGGATCCGGTCGATGTATTCGGCCGTCCGAGCCCCGGGCTTCACGCCGGGAACGAAGGCTCCCTGCTTCTTCAGGTTCTCGGACAGGTCCACCGGATTGAAGATGATCGCCGTGTAGAAGTAGGTGAAGAAGATGATCAGGACGGCGTAGGTGAGGTAGTAGGCCCAGTTCCCCGGCTGGAAGACCAACGCCACGTCCTGGATCAGGGGCACCGAGCTGAAGGCGGCGAGGGTGCCCGGCACCACGATGAAGGACTGGGCGAAGATGATCGGCATGACGCCGGCAGAGTTGATCCGCAGCGGGATGAAGCTCTTCTGCCCCTCCTGGATCCGCCCCCTGCCCACGACCTTCCGGGGTATCTGGACCGGGATCTTGCGCGAAGACATGGTCATCGCCACCACGCCCGCGGTGATCCCCACCACCACCAGCAGGAGGAGGACGACCTTGACGGCGTCGATCTCCCCCAGCCTGGCGGCCTCCCACGTCCGGGCGATCGCCTGGGGGAATCCCTGGATGATCGAGAAGAAGATCATCAGCGACATGCCGTTGCCCACGCCCCGCTCCGTGATCTGCTCCCCCAGCCACATGACGAAGACGCCGCCCACGGTTAGGACGATCACGGTGGAGAACACGAACCCCATCCCCGGGTCCCGAACGACCCCGCCCAGCCCTTGGAGGAACGACGCGTAGGCGTACGCCTGCACGACGCAGAGCAGAACGGTGGTGTAGCGGGTCCACTGGGTGAGCTTCTTCCGCCCCTCCTCCCCCTCCTTCTGAAGCTTCTCGACGGTGGGGAAGACGGCGGCGAGGAGCTGGAACATGATGCTGGCCGAGATGTAGGGCATGATCCCCAGGGCCAGGATCGTCGCTCGGCTGAGCCCACCGCCCACGAACATGTCGTACACGCCCAGGGCTGTCTGGGCCAGCTGGCCGAACTGCTGCTGGAGCGCCGCGAAGTTGACTCCGGGGACGGTGATGTGGGACCCGATCCGGTACACCAGCATGATGAAGAGCGTGAAGAGGATCTTCTTCTTCAGCTCCGGGGCGCGGAGCAGGTTGGGTATCGGGTTCGCCATCGTCGGGCCGACCTTTCCTCGGGGCTCCGGGCCCCGCTAGTCGTCTTCTCCGCCGTCGCTGGGCTCGGTGCGCCCGTCGTCACCCGGCGCTGGGCGTCCGCCGTCGCTCGGCTCTGGGCGAGCCCCGCCGGTCGCCAGAAGGGTCACGGACCCTCCGGCCGCCTCGATCTTGCTGCGGGCCGACGCGCTGGCCGCGTGCACCGAGCACTCGACCGGGGACTCGATCTCGCCCTCGCCCAGGAGCTTCACCGGACGCCGGAGAGAGCGGATCAGCCCTGCCGCCCGCAAGCTCTCGGGGGTGACGGCTCCCGACGACACTCGGCCCAGCTCGCCGACGTTGACGACTTGGTACTCCCGGCGGTTCCGGTTCTTGAAGCCGCGCTTGGGGATGCGACGCTGAAGCGGCATCTGACCGCCCTCGAACCAAGCGGGCACTCCGCCGCCGGAACGGGAGTTCTGGCCCTTCTCGCCCCGGCCCGAGGTCTTGCCCTTGCCGGATCCGGGCCCTCTGCCGACGCGCTTGCGTGGGCGTCGCGGGTGCGGAGAAGGAAGGTCGTGCAGTTCGATCATCGGCTCACTCCACCTCCTCAACCTGAACCAGGTAGTCCACCTTGGCGATCATCCCGCGGATCGCCGGCGTGTCGTCGTGGACGACGCTGTGCTGGTGCCGCTTGATGCCCAGCGCCGCCAAGGTGCGCCGCTGCACCTTCTGCCGTCCCACGGCGCTTCGCACCTGCTTGATCCGCAGCTTGTCAGCCATCGGTCGCCACTCCCAGCTCCTCGAGGGTGATCCCGCGCTCCGTCGCCACGTCGTAGGCGGTGACCAAGTTCTCCAGGGCGTCGATCGTGGCGCGCACCACGTTGATGGGGTTGTTGGTGCCCAGGCTCTTGGTCAGCACGTCGGTGATCCCGGCGGCTTCCAGCACGGCTCGCACCGGACCGCCAGCGATCACGCCGGTTCCAGGGGCCGCCGGACGCAGGAGCACCCGGCCCGCTCCCCAACGGCCTACGATCTCGTGGGGTATGGTCCCGTTGACGACCGGCACCTCCATGATGTTTCGCCGGGCGCGCTCGAACGCCTTGCGGATCGCCTCGGCCACCTCGTTCGCCTTGGCGTGGGCGATTCCGACCCGACCCGCCTGGTCGCCGACGGAGACCAGAGCCGTGAAGGAGAAGCGTCGCCCGCCCTTCACCACCTTCGCCACCCGGTTGATGTGGATGACGTTCTCGACCTGCTCCGAGCCCTCCCGAGACTGTCGGGACTGCTTCTTCTCTCGCGCCATCAGAACTCCAGTCCCCCTTCCCGGGCGCCTTCGGCGAACGCCTTGACCCGACCGTGATAGCGGAAGCCGCCCCGGTCGAAGACGACCCGGACGACGCCCCGTTCCCGAGCCTGCTCCGCCAGCATCTTGCCCGCCGTGCGCGCCGCCCCGACCTTGCCGCCGCTCCCGTCCCCGTCGGCTGGGGCGGCCTCACGAAAGGCGGGCGAGAGCGTGGAGAACCCAACCATGGTGCGCCCGGCGTCGTCGTCCACGACTTGGCCCGCGATATTCCGGAGCGACCGGTGCACCACTAGGCGGGGCCGGTCGCCGGTGCCGTGAACCTTCTTGCGGATGCGCACGTGGCGACGGCGACGACGGAGCCGCCGGCTCCTTCCCAGCTTTCCTGACTTGATCATCGCGAACTGCTCCGTTTCGTTGCCGGCATGGCCGCTACTTGCCCGCCGTCTTTCCGGCCTTCCGCCGCACCTGCTCTCCCCGATAGCGCACGCCCTTGCCCTTGTAGGGCTCCGGCGGCCGGAAGGAGCGGATCACGGCGGCGACGTGGCCCACCTGCTGCTTGTCCGGCCCCTTGACGACGATTGTGGTCTGGTTGGGGACCTCGAAGCGGATCCCCGGCGGCGCCGGATACTCGATGGTGTGTGAGAACCCGAGACGCAGGAGGAGTCCCTTGCCCTTCGGCTCGGCGCGGTAGCCGACCCCGACGATCTCCAGCGTCTTGGTGAAGCCCTCGGCAACGCCCTTGACCATGTTGGCCACCAGGGAACGGGTCAGCCCGTGCAGGGCTCTGTGCTCCTTCTGGTCGGTGGGCCGCGTCACCAGCAGGGTCTTCCCCTCCTCGCCCTGCCATCCCACGGCAATCGGGGAGCGGACCTGCAGCTCCAGCTCGCCTTGAGGACCCTTCGCCGCCAGCCGTCCGCCCTCCAAGGTCACCACCACCCCAGGCGGCACCGGGACCGGCTGCCTTCCTATGCGCGACATGAGATCGTCTCCCCCCTCTCTCTACCAGACTTCTGCCAGGACTTCGCCGCCGACGCGAGCGGCGCGGGCGGCGCGGTCGGACATGAGGCCCCGGGAGGTGGAGAGGATCGCCATGCCCATGCCGTTGCGGATGCGGGGCACGTCGTCGGCGCCCACGTACCGGCGGCGACCGGGCTTGGACACCCGGGCCAGGCGGCGGATGACGGGCCTCCCGTCGTAGTACTTCAGGTACACGCGCAGGAGTCCGTGGCGGCCGTCGTTGAGCACCTTGTAGTCGTACACGAAGGCGTTCTCCTTCAGCAGCCGGGCCACCTCCACCTTGAGCTTGGAGAGCGGCACGTCCGCCCAGCGGTGTCCGGCGTAGCCTGCGTTCCGGATCCGCGTGAGCATGTCGGCGATTGGGTCGGTCATCATCGTCGGTTCAGTCCCTGGGTCAGGCCGCCGCGCCCACGAGCACGGGCACTTCCCCCCGGAAGGGGAAGCCCAGCTGGCGAAGCAGCGCGTACGCCTCCGCGTCCTTGTCTGTGGAGGTCACCACGGAGACGTCCAGGCCGTGGATGCGCGCCACCTTGTCGTAGTCCACTTCGGGGAAGATGATCTGCTCCCTCACCCCCACGGTATAGTTGCCGCGCCCGTCGAAGGATCGGGTGTTCATGCCCCGGAAGTCGCGAATGCGGGGCACGGCCACCGTCACGAAGCGGTCGAGGAACTCCCACATGCGGCGTCGGCGCAACGTCACCGAAGCCCCCACGGGCATCCCTTCCCGAAGCCGGAAGTTGGAGATCGACTTGCGGGCCTTCGTCACCACCGCCTTCTGACCGGCGATCAACGCCAGCTCCTCGGCAACCGACTGGATCAGCTTCCGGTCCCGGCTGCCCTCCCCCATCCCCACATTGACCGTCACCTTCACGACCGTGGGGATCTGGTGGGGGTTGGCGAAGCCGAACTGCTCCTTCAGCGCCGGCCTGGCGACCTCCTTGTAGTGAGTCAAGAGACGCGGTTCCATGCAGTGCTCCTCGAGTCTTGGCTCCGCCTCGCCCGATCAGGCGTTGCGGTCGGGCTTGGGGATCGGATTGCCGCTCCGCACCGAGACCCGCTCCTTCAAGCCTCCGGCTTCCAAACGGGTGCGAACCCGGCCCGCGTCGCCGCTCGAGGGCTCCACCAGCATCACGTTGGAGACGTGAATCGGCGCCTCGGAGGTGACGATGCCGCCTTCCGGGTTGGCTTGGGACGGGCGGGTGTGGCGCTTGCGCATGTTGACGCCCTGAACGACCACCTGGTCCGACTTGCGGATGACTCGAAGCACGGAGCCCTCAGCGTCGCGGTGGTTGCCGCGGATCACCCTGACCCGGTCGCCCCGCACGATCTTGATCTTCTTGGTCGGCATGGCTCTACAGCACCTCGGGAGCAAGGGAGACGATCCTCATGTACCGCTTCTCGCGCAGCTCCCGGCCCACGGGTCCGAAGATGCGGGTGCCCCGGGGCTCCTTCTGGGCGTTGATCAGCACGGCGGCGTTGTCGTCGAAGCGGATGTAGCTGCCGTCTCGCCGTCGGACCTCCTTGGCGGTGCGGACGACGACGGCCTCCGTGACCTCGCCCTTCTTCACGGCCGCGTTGGGCACGGCGTCCTTGATCGTCACAACCACCCGGTCGCCGACCCGGGCATAGCGGCGGCCCGAGCCTCCCAGGACCCGGATGCACAGCGCGCGCTTGGCGCCCGTGTTGTCGGCGATCTTGAGGATCGATTCCTGTTGCACCATCGGTCAGGCGGGCCTTGCGATCAGTTCCACGACGCGCCAGCGCTTGGTCTTGGAGAGCGGGCGCGTCTCCATGATCCGAACCACGTCGCCGGTTCGGTACTCGTTCGCTTCGTCGTGGGCGTGGTACCTGCGGGTGCGGGAGAGCTGCTTGCCGTACAGGGGGTGGGCGAAGCGCCGCTCCACCAGGACCGTCACCGTCTTCTGGGTCTTGTCGCCCACCACGACGCCCGTCCGAACCTTGCGCCGACGGCGCTCGGGCTGATCGCTCATCGGCTCGCCTCCGCCGCTCTCCGGTCGCGCTCCCGGCTGCGCTCGTGGAGGATCGTCTTGATCCGGGCAATGTCGCGCCGGACCGTCCGCAACAGCCTCGGGTTCTCCAGCTCCATGGTGGCGCTGCGGAAGCGGAGCCGGAACTGCTCCAACTTCAGCTCGCCCAGCCGGTGGTTCAGCTCGGCGTCGTCCAGTTCCCGCACGTCTTCTGCCTTCACCTTGTCGCTCCGAATCGCAGGGCTAGAGTTGTGATTCCCGGACCACGAACCGGGTCTTCACGGGCAGCTTGAAGGACGCCAGGTCCATGGCGCGGCGGGCGGTCTCGGCGGGCACCCCCTCCAGCTCGAACATCATCCGTCCTGGCTTGACCACGGCGACCCACTGCTCCGGGTTGCCCTTCCCCTTCCCCATCCGGGTCTCCGCCGGCTTCTTCGTGACGGGCTTGTCGGGGAAGATGCGTATCCAGACCTTGCCGCTCCGCTTGACGTGACGGGTGATCGCCACCCGGGCCGACTCGATCTGCCGGTTGGTGATCCAGCCCGCCTCGGTGGACTGCAAGCCGTACTCCCCGAAGGAGACCTTGGACCCCCGGTACGCCTTGCCTCGCATCTTGCCCTTGTGGGTCTTCCTGCGCTTGACCCGCTTCGGCGCCAGCATCGCTCGCTCCTCTCCTCGTCAGCTGCCTGGTCCGGCCGAGTAGGTGCGGCCGAAACGGTCTTCGATCACTTCGCCCTTGAAGATCCAGCACTTGACCCCGACGGTGCCGTAGGTGGTGCGGGCATCCAGGTGCGCGTAGTCGATGTCGGCCCGCAGCGTGTGCAGCGGCACCCGTCCTTCGTTGTACCCTTCGGTGCGCGCGATCTCGGCGCCGCCCAGGCGTCCGGCGCACTGGATGCGGATCCCCTCGGCGCCGGCGCGCATTGCGGACTGGACCGCGCGCTTCATCGCCCGCCGGAACGAGATGCGCTGGCGGATCTGGTGCGCCACGTTCTCGGCCACCAGCCGCGCGTTCAGCTCGGGACGCTTGATCTCCTCCACGTTGACCGAGACGTCGCTCTTGGCCAGCACCGCCAGCTCGTCGCGCAGCTTGTCCACTTCGGAGCCGCGCTTGCCGATGACGACGCCGGGCCTGGCCGTGTGCACCGTCACCACCAGCTTGGACGGCTTGCGGTCGATCTCGACGCCGGCGATGGCGGCGTGCTGGAGCCGCTGGAAGAGGTAGCGGCGAACGGTGTCGTCCTCCTTCAGGAACTGGGGGAAGTCCCGTTCGGCGTACCAGCGGGAGCGCCAGTCCGCGACGATGCCCAGGCGGAGCCCGTGGGGGTGAGTCTTCTGGCCCATGCCGCTACTCCTTCGGCCCGACGGCCACGGTGATATGGCTGGTCCGGCGGCGGCGGGGGACGGCTCGTCCCTGGGCGGCCGCCCGCCATCGCTTGTAGGTGGGGCCTTCGTCCACGAAGACTCGGCGCACGACCAAGTCGTCCACGTCCACGCTCTCGCCGTCCCGATCCGCCTTGTCTTCGGCGTTGGCGACGGCGGAGCGGAGCGTCTTCTTGACTGGCACGGAGGCGGCCTTCTTGGAGAAGTCGAGGACGGACGCGGCTTCATTGACGGACAGACCCCGGATCTGGTCGACCACCAGCCGAACCTTCCGGGGACTCATGCGCACCTGCCTGGCGACGGCGACGGCTTCCATGACGGCTTCCCCCTCCTCTACCTACGCGACCGCTTGTCGGCCAGCTTGCCGCCGTGGCCTCGGAAGAGACGCGTCGGGGAAAACTCGCCGAGCTTGTGGCCGACCATGTTCTCGGTGATGTAGACCGGGATGAACTTGTTGCCGTTGTGGACGCCGATCGTGTGGCCCACGAACTCCGGCGAGATCGTGGACGCTCGGGACCACGTGCGGATCACGGACCTGGTGTTCATCGAGTTCATGGCCTCCACCTTGCGGAGGAGCTTCTCGTCGATGAAGGGACCCTTCTTCAAGCTTCGCGGCATTCTCTTCGGTCCGACCTTCCGTTGGTTTCGGTGATCAGCTGGTTTCGGGTGATCATCTTGGTTGCGGTGATCAGCGCGTCGCCTTGCCGCGCTTGCGTCCTCGGACGATGAACTTGTTGGACGCCTTCCGCTTGTTGCGGGTCTTCGTCCCTTCGGGCTTCCCCCACGGCGTCGTGGGCGGGCGGCCTCCCGACGCCTTGCCTTCTCCGCCGCCCAGGGGGTGGTCGACGGGGTTCATGGCCACGCCGCGGACCTTGGGACGACGACCCCGCCAACGGCTGGCGCCGGCCTTGCCCAGGCTCCGCAGGTTGTGGTCCACGTTGCCCACCTGCCCCACGGTGGCATAGCAGCGCTTGTGGATCCGTCGGACCTCGGTGGAGGGCAGCCGCAACGTCACGTAGTCGCCCTCCTTGGCCACGACCTGGACGCCGGCACCCGCGGAGCGAGCCATCTGGCCGCCCTTGCCGGGCTTCATCTCCACGTTGTGGACCGTGGTTCCCAGGGGGATCCGCTCCAGCGGCAGGGCGTTTCCGGGGCGGATGTCCGCATCCGGACCCGACTCCACCACGTCGCCCGGCGCCATGCCCCTGACGTGCAGGACGTAGCGCTTCTCGCCGTCGTCGTAGTGGACGAGGGCGATGAAGGCGGAGCGGTTGGGATCGTACTCGATCTCCGCCACCCGGCCGGCGACGCCGTGCTTGTCGCGACGGAAGTCGATCCTCCGGTAGCGGCGCTTGTTCCCGCCGCCTCGCCTGCGAACTGTGATGCGCCCGTGGTGGTTGCGGCCGCCCGTCCTCTTGAGCGGCTCGGTGAGGGACTTCTCGGGTCCCTTCCGCGTGACCGCTTCCTTGGCCGTGACCGACCGGAAGCGGCTCCCAGGGGTGACGGGCTTGAATTTCTTGAGCGCCATGGATCAACCCGATTCGTAGAACTCGATTTCGTCGCCCTCCACCAGCTGAACCACCGCCTTCTTGAAGCTGGGCCGCCGCCCCGGCGTCCAGTTCTTGGCCATCCGGCCCAAGAGGGCGCGCTTGGCCTTGCCAGCGTAGCGCATCGTTCGGACGTCCAGGACCGTCACGTCCCACAGGGCCTCGACGGCCCGA
>OZ251577.1:2875000-2887500 GCA_965243805.1 Longimicrobiales bacterium | reverse complement strand
AAGCGGCGTGACTCTGGGCATTCGTCCGATCTCGCAGCGTGGTCGCCTACCAGCGGTAGTGGGCGAACGCCTTGTTGGCTTCGGCCATTCTGTGGGTGTCGTCCTTCTTCTTGACCGTCGCGCCCTCGCCCCGACTGGCGGCCAGGACCTCCGCCGCCAAGCGCTGGGCCATCGTCCGCTCTCCTCGGCTCCGGGCGAAGCCGATGAGCCACTTGATCGCCAGCGCCTGGCGTCTCTCCGGGCGCACCTCAATGGGGACCTGGTAGGTGGCGCCCCCAACCCGGCGGCTCTTCACCTCCAGGGCTGGCTTGGCGTTCGACAGGGCCTGCTGGAAGACGGTCACCGGAGGCTGTCCCGCCTTGCTCTCGACGATCTCCATCGCCTCGTAGAAGATCCGCTCGGCCAGGGACTTCTTGCCGTCCATCATCAGGCCGTTCACGAACTTCTGAACCACCTGGGAGGCGAAGCGGGGGTCCTCGGGTATCGGGCGACGAATCGCTGTGGAACGACGGCTCATGGGACTGGTTCTCCTGAGGTTCCCCTTTGGCGGCCTACTTGGGCCGCTTCGCTCCGTACTTGGACCGCCCCTGCTTGCGGCCGTCCACGCCGGAAGTGTCGAGGGTCCCTCGAACGATGTGGTACCGCACTCCCGGCAGGTCCTTCACCCGGCCCCCTCGGATCAGGACGATAGAGTGCTCCTGGAGGTTGTGTCCCTCGCCGCCGATGTAGGCGGTGACCTCGTACCCGTTGGTGAGCCGGACCCGGGCTACCTTCCGCAGCGCCGAGTTGGGCTTCTTCGGGGTCGTGGTGTACACGCGGGTGCAGACCCCCCGCTTCTGGGGGTTCCTCTGGAGCGCGGGCGACTTGTTCTTCTTGACCAGCCGCTCGCGGCCCTTCCGCACCAGTTGGTTTACCGTCGGCATGAAGCGGGATTCCGTTCTCGGTGGAGCTCGTCGGTGGTTCGTGGTTCGTACCCCAAGGGCGAACAAAGGCGCGCTTGGGAGGGGGGTGCCAAGCGCGCCCGGCGTCCGGGAGATTCCGCTCGCGAGGGAATTTCCTGAACAGACTAGGAAACGTAGAAGCATCCCGAACCGGCGTCAACACCTGGGCGGTGGGAACCGTAGGCGCAGGCGGTGGAGCCCGTCGCCGGCGGTGGAGCCGTGGTAGGCAGTTGGGGCCGTCGGTCCGGGGGTAGTCGGTGGTTACTCGGTCTTCGCCGCCACCTCCTCCGGTTCCTCGGTTGCCGCGTCTTCCAAGGCCGCCGTCCGGTCCCCCGTATCGGCCGTCCGGTCCGCCATCTCGTCTTCTTCGGAGAAGACCGGCAGAGGGTCGCTCAGGCCGGGGAGGATCTCCCCGGGGGCGGTGAGGGGCAGGATCTCCTCGTCGTAGAAGTCCTGCTGCACGGCGAACTCCACGTCCTGCCAGCGGTGCACGCCGGTGCCCGCGGGGATGAGGTGGCCGATGATGATGTTCTCCTTCAGCCCCTTCAGGTCGTCCTTGGCGCCCCGAACGGCGGCGTCGGTGAGAACCCGGGTGGTCTCCTGGAAGGAGGCCGCGGAGACGAAGGACTTGGTGGTGAGGCTCGCCTTCGTGATCCCCAGCAGGATCGGCTCGACCCGGGCGGCCCGCTCGGGCTTCCGCCCTTCCGCCAGCGCACCTTCGTTGCGCTTGAGGACCTCCTCGTTAATCCGGCGCAGCTCGGACCCGTCCACGTGGTCGCCCTCGAGAAGCAGGGTGTCGCCCGGGTCCACGACCCGAACCTTCTGGAGCATCTGGCGGACGATCACGCCGATGTGCTTGTCGTTGATCTTCACGCCCTGGAGCCGGTACACCTCCTGGATCTCGTTGAGGAGGTACTCCTGGACGGCGCGGGGACCCTTGATGCGCAGGATGTCGTGGGGGTTGATCGGCCCCTCCGACAGCCTGTCGCCGGCCCGAACCTGGTCGCCGTGGTGGACGCGCAGGTGCTTGCCCACCGAGATGTCGTAGCTCCGCTTCTCCACCGAGGTCCCCGGCGCGGTGCGGTACATGCGCTTCTCCCGGTCCCGGGGCGTCACCACCACCGCTCGCTTGCCGCGCTTGATGTCGCCGAAGGAGACGACGCCGTCGATCTCGGTGATCACGGCCGGGTCCTTGGGCACCCGCGCCTCGAAGAGCTCCGCCACCCGAGGCAGGCCGCCGGTGATGTCGCGGGTCTTGTAGACCTCCCGGCTGATCTTGGCGATCTGGTCGCCGGGCAAGACCTTCTCGCCGTCGGCCACGAGGAGCTGGGCGCCCACGGGGATGGCGAACTCCTTGGCGACGAAGCCGTGGTCCTCTCCCGCCGCCGACGCTGGGTTCGAGTCGGGGTCGCCGTCCGGCTCCGGTCCCGAGGACCAGATCTGGATGCGCGGGTGGAGCTTCTTGTCCCGGTCCTCGATGATCATCATCTGCCGGCGGCCCGTGGACTCGTCGTACTCCTCTCGGACGGTCTGCTCCTCCGCGATGTCGCGAAACACCAGCACCCCCTCGGCGTCGGCGACGATTGGCTCCGAGTAGGGGTCCCACGCGAAGAGCGTGTCTCCAGAGGTGATCCTCTTTCCTTCCTCCACGGCGATGGCGGCGCCGTAGGGAACCGACTGGCGGCTCCGCAACAGCCCGTCCCGGTTCTTGAGCAGGATCTTGCCCTCGCGGGAGGTCACGATCCGCTGTCCGTTCCGGTCCTTGACCGTGGTGACCCGCTCCAAGTCCACGATGCCCGCGATCTTGGAGGTCTTCTGGCCCTGGGCCGCGATGCGGGCGGTGGCGCCGCCGATGTGGAAGGTGCGCAGCGTGAGCTGGGTGCCCGGCTCGCCGATCGACTGGGCCGCCAGGATCCCCACGGCCTCGCCGGTGTCCACGGGAGCCATTGTCGCCAAGTTCCGGCCGTAGCATTGGCGGCAGATCCCGCGCCTGCTCTCGCAGGTGAGGACGGAGCGGATCTTGACCTTCTGGATCCCCGCGTTCTCGATCGCCGTGGCGGCGGCCTCCTCGATGAGCTTGTTGGCGGTGAGGATCAGGTCGCCGTGGATCGGGTCGTAGACGTCCTCCAGCGCCACGTTCCCGGCGATGCGGTCGGCGAGAGGTTCGATGATGTCCTCGCCTTCTTTGAGGGCGCTCATCTCCAGGCCCAGAATGGTGCCGCAGTCGTCCTCGGCGATCGTCACGTCCTGGGCCACGTCCACCAGGCGCCGGGTGAGGTAGCCGGCGTCGGCGGTCTTGAGCGCTGTGTCGGCCAGGCCCTTCCGGGCGCCGTGGGTGGAGATGAAGTACTCCACCACCGTGAGGCCCTCGCGGAAGTTGGAGCGGATCGGACTCTCGATGATCTCGCCGATTCCGCCGGTGAGCTTCTTCTGCGGCTTGGCCATGAGGCCCCGCATTCCGGCGAGCTGGCGCATCTGGTCTCGGTTCCCACGGGCTCCCGATGTCATCATCATGAAGACCGGGTTGAAGCCGCCCTTGGAGCGCTCTAGGTGGCGCACCATGGCGTCGGCTACGTCGTTGTTGGCGTGGGTCCAGGCGTCGATGATCTTGTTGTAGCGTTCGCCGAAGGAGATGTGGCCCGCGGCGTACGCCTTCTGGAAGCGGCTGGCTTCCTCGGCTGCCTCGTGGAGGATCTCGGCCTTCTTGGGCGGCACCTCCAAATCGTCCACGCCCACCGAGATGCCCCCGAAGGTGGCGTAGCGGAACCCGAAGTCCTTCAGGTGGTCCAGGAAGCGGACCGTGTCGGCCAGCCCTGCGTCGGTGAAGCACTGGAACACCAGGTCGCCCAGCTGCTTCTTGGCGAAGGTCTTGTTCAGGAAGCCGATCGCCTTGGGGACGATGGAGTTGAAGAGCACGCGCCCGGCCGTGGTCCGCACCCATCCGGACTCGCGACCGGGGGCCGGCGCGGCGGTACCGGGGGCGGGCTCGTCGGTACCGGGGGCGGGCCCGTCGGCGCCGCTCTCCGGGGGGATCAAGTACCAGCAGGGCGTGCGGAAGTTGGCCCGTCCCTGGAGGAGGGCCACCTCCACCTCGCCCCAGCCGGAGAAGCGCGGCGCGTCGGCGTAGAGCTCGGTCATCCGCGCCTCCGCCGCCTTGTGCTCCTTCGTCGCCTTGCCGGACGGGTCGGGGGCTCCCTTCGCCAGCTGCGCTTCCAGCTCGGCGACCTCCAGCGGAGGGTTGGTGAGGTAGTAGCAGCCGACCACCATGTCCTGGGTGGGCGAAGCCACCGGTCGCCCGTTGGAGGGCAGCAGGACATTGTTGCTGGAGAGCATGAGCACCCGGGCCTCCAGCTGCGCCTCGAAAGAGAGGGGCAGGTGCACCGCCATCTGGTCGCCGTCGAAGTCGGCGTTGAACGCCGAGCAGACGAGGGGATGGATGCGGATCGCCTTCCCTTCCACCAGCACCGGCTCGAAGCCCTGGATCCCGATCCGGTGGAGGGTGGGGGCACGGTTGAGGAGCACCGGGTGGTCGCGGATGATGTCTTCCAGCACGCCGTAGACCCGGGGGTCGTTGTCCTCCACCAGCTTCTTGGCCCTCTTGACGGTCTCGGCCTCGCCCCGCCGCTCCAGCTCGTAGATGACGAAGGGCTTGAAGAGTTCGACCGCCATCGACTTGGGGAGGCCGCACTGGTGGAGCTTCAGCTCCGGGCCGACGACGATGACGGAGCGGCCCGAGTAGTCCACCCGCTTGCCCAGAAGGTTCTGGCGGAAGCGGCCCTGCTTCCCCTTGAGCATGTCGGAGAGGGACTTGAGGGGGCGCTTGCCCCGGCCCCGGATCGCCTTGGCGCGCCGACCGTTGTCGAAGAGGGCGTCCACCGACTCTTGGAGCATCCGCTTCTCGTTGCGCAGGATGACCTCGGGCGCCCGCATCTCCATGAGCTTCTTGAGGCGGTTGTTGCGGTTGATCACCCGCCGGTAGAGGTCGTTCAGGTCCGACGTGGCGAAGCGTCCACCGTCCAGGGGGACGAGGGGGCGAAGGTCCGGCGGGATCACGGGAATCACGTCCAGCACCATCCACTCGGGCTTGTTCCGCTTGTCGGGGGTGTCGCCCGAGTTGCGGAGGGCGTCCACCACCTTCAGGCGGCGCAGCTTCTTCTTCTTCCGCTGCTGGGAGGTCTCGGTGGCGATCTCCACGCGCAACCACTCGGAGAGGCGGTCCAGCCCTCGGCCATCCTTGTTGCGCTGCCCCACGTCCACCTCGTCCGAGTCCAGCTTCCTGAGGAGCGTGCGGACGGCCTCGGCGCCGATCTCCACCTTGAACTTGTCGTCCCGCTCCTCCTTCGCCTTGACCCGCAGGTCGTAGAGCTCGTCTTCGTCCAGGAGGTCCAGGTACTCCACGTTCTGCTTCCCGGGGTGGGTGACCACGTGGGAGGCGTAGTAGACGATCCGCTCCAGCTCCTTCAGGGTGATCCCCAGCAGGTAGCCGAGCTGGCTGGGCAGGGTCTTGAAGAACCAGATGTGGCAGATCGGGACCGCCAGGTCGATGTGCCCCATCCGCTCGCGCCGAACCCTGGCCAGCGTCACCTCCACGTTGCACCGGTCGCAGACGATGCCCCGGAAGCGGATGCGCTTGTACTTGCCGCAGGCGCACTCCCAGTCCTTGACCGGCCCGAAGATGCGCGGGCAGAACAGTCCCATGAACTCGGGCTTGTAGGACCGGTAGTTGATCGTCTCCGGCTTGGTGACCTCGCCGTGGGACCACTCCCGGATCTTCTCGGGGGATGCGATCCGGATCTGGATGTAGTCGAAGTCCGATGCCCGGTTGTCTCTGACTCGGGGAAAGTCGATCACTTGGCTACTCCTCCTCGCCGAGCTCTACGGCCAAGCCCAGGGCCTGGAGCTCCTTGACGAGAACGTTGAAGGACTCGGGGACGCCGGGCTTCGGGAGGTTCTCTCCCTTGACGATCGCTTCGTAGACCTTGGAGCGACCCATCACGTCGTCGGACTTGACCGTGAGGATCTCGCGAAGGGTATGGGCCGCGCCGTACGCCTCCAGCGCCCACACCTCCATCTCGCCGAAGCGCTGGCCGCCGAATTGGGCCTTTCCGGCCAGGGGCTGCTGCGTCACCAGCGAGTAGGGGCCGATGCTCCGCGAGTGAATCTTGTCGTCCACCAGGTGCGACAGCTTGAGCATGTAGATCGCGCCCACGGTGACCGGGAAGTCGAAGCGCCGGCCGCTGCGGCCGTCCCGGAGCCACACCTTGCCGTTGGGGAGGATCTCGGCCTCGGCCAAGAACTCGCGCACGCCGGCTTCCAGCCCTTCCAGAGCGGCGGCGGCGGCCTTGCTCTTGGCACTGGCCTTGCTCTTGCCGCCAGCCTTGGCCTTGCGATTCGCCAGGGCGGCCGCCGCGGGGAACGCCTCGGCCAGGGGGATGCTGCGCTTGCGGGCCACAGCCTCGGCGGCGGCGAGCACGAAGTCGCGCACCTCCTCGAGCAGCGCACGTCCCTCTTTCCCGCCCAGGCCGACGTACTCGTCCAGGCTCTTGCCGATCCCGACGACGGTTTCCACGGCATCGACATCGGCGTCGCCGTCCCCGTTGCCGGCGAACGACGCGGCCTCGGCGATCTTGCCAGCGTTAGGGTGCGCTCCGACCAGCTCCGGCACCTTGGCGCAACGCTCCTGGTCGAAGGGCCACTCCGCTTCGGCTCCCAGCGTCTCGGCGGCCCGCTTCAGGCCCGCAAGCTTGAGGAAGAACGCGATCTCGTCCTCGGATGCGCCTTGGAAGACCGGCGTCTGCGCCTCGAAGCCCAGGTTCTGTGCCGCCCACCCCAGATGCGTCTCCAGGACCTGGCCCACGTTCATGCGGGAGGGGACGCCCAGCGGGTTCAGCACGATGTCCACCGGGGCACCGTCGGGGAGGTAGGGCATGTCCTCCTCGGGCGCGATCCTGGCGACGATCCCCTTGTTGCCGTGGCGCCCGGCCATCTTGTCCCCCACTGCGACCTTGCGCTTCTCGGCGATGTAGACCTTCACCAGCTGGATCACGCCCGGCGGGAGCTCGTCGGGCTCGAAGAGCTTCTTGATCCTCTCCTCGGTGCGGTCTTGGATGTGCGCTTCGCGCCGCTTCGCCTCGTCGATGAGGCGGCGCACCCGGGTGTTGACCTCCTGGTTGCGGACCTTGAACGTGGCCAAGTCCACCTCCGAGAAGGCCAGCTTCCGCAGCCGGCGGGCGTCCAGCTTGGTGTCCTCCTCCAGGAGGGGCTCCACCGTGCCCTTGCGGAGGCACAGCCCCACCGACTGGCCCCGCAACATGATCCCCAGCTCGTCGTCCCGGGCCTTCAGCACGCGGGCGATCTCCTCGCGCTCCTCTCGGCGCAGCCTGCCGATGCTGATGCCGTTGTCGTACTCAAGGAGGGGGTCGTCGATCCGCCGGGAGAAGACCTTGACGTCTATGACGGTGCCGGACATGCCCGGCGGCACGCGCAGGGACGAGTCCTTCACGTCCTTGGCCTTCTCGCCGAAGATCGCCGTCAGGAGCTTCTCCTCGGGGGAGAGCTCGGTCTCGCCCTTGGGTGTGATCTTGCCGCAGAGCACGTCGCCGCTTCCCACATGGGCGCCGATGCGCACGATCCCGCGCTGGTCCAGGTCCGTCAGGATGTCGTCGGCGACGTTGGGGATCTCGCTGGTGATCTCCTCCATGCCGCGCTTGGTGTCGCGGACGTGGAGCTCCAGCTCCTGGATGTGGATCGACGTCAGCATGTCTTCGCGCACGAGGCGCTCCGAGATGACGATGGCGTCCTCGAAGTTGTAGCCGTACCAGGGCATGAAGGCGACCTGGAGGTTCCTCCCCAGGGCCAGCTTGCCGTGGTCGGTGGAGGGGCCGTCGGCCAGGACATGCCCCGTCTCCACTTGCTGGCCCACGCGCACCAGCGGGCGCTGGTTGATCGCCGTGTCTTGGTTGGTCCGCCGGAAGGTCTTGAGTGGGTAGCGGTCGAACTGGGCCAGCTTGGCCAGCGGCGCCCCGGTCTTGGTGCGCTTCACGTAGCCCGTGTCGACCAGGATCTCGTCGGCGGTCACCGACGCCACCTTCCCGGGCCTCTTGGCGGTGACCACCGAGCCCGAGTCCCTCGCCACCTTCTCTTCGAGTCCGGTGCCCACCAGGGGCGCGTCGGTGTAGAGGAGGGGCACGGCCTGCCGCTGCATGTTGGAGCCCATGAGGGCGCGGTTGGCGTCGTCGTGCTCCAGGAAGGGGATCATCGCCGCCGCCACCGAGACGAGCTGGTCCGGCGCCACGTCCATGTAGTCGATCTTGCTGGGCTGCAGGAGGGGGAAGTCGCCCCTGCGCCGGCAGAGGACGGTATCCCTGCGGAAGCGTCCGTCGGGGAGGAGGGGAGCGTTCGCCTGGGCGATCGCCGCTTCCTGCTCCTCGTTGGCAGAGAGCCACTCGATCTCTGCCGTGGCCCGGCCGTCCACCACCTTCCGATAGGGCGTCTCCACGAAGCCCAGGTCGTTGATCCGCGAGTACGTGGTCAGCGAGGTGATCAGTCCGATGTTCGGGCCCTCGGGGGTCTCCACCGGACACATGCGGCCGTAGTGGGAGTAGTGCACGTCGCGGACCTCGAATCCGGCGCGCTCACGGGTGAGGCCGCCTGGCCCCAACGCCGACAGTCGGCGCTTGTGGGTCATCTCCGCCAGCGGGTTGGTCTGGTCCATGAACTGGCTCAGCTGGGAGGACCCGAAGAACGCCTGAATCACCGCCGAGACCGTCCGGGCGTTGACCAGGTCGTCGATGTTGATCTTCCGGGGGTCCGTGTTCATCGACATCCGCTCTCGGACCAGGCGGGCCATGCGGGAGAGGCCCACGGAGAGCTGGTTGGCGATGAGCTCTCCCACGGTGCGGACCCGGCGGTTGCCCAGGTGGTCGATGTCGTCGACGCGGCCCCGGCCTTCGCTGAGCTCCACCAGGGTGCGGAGGATCTCGACGAAATCCTTGGGGGTGAGGACGGTGTCGGCGCGGCCGTTCTCCGGGTCGGCGTCGATGGCGTCGGCGTTGCCGTCGGCAGCGCGTCGTCCGAGTCGCTGGTTGATCTTGTAGCGCCCGACCCGGCCCAGGTCGTAGCGCTTGGAGTCGAAGAAGACTCGTTCCAGCGCCGCCCTCGCCGTCTTTACGTTGGGTGCTTCGCCCGGCCTCAGGTGCGAGTAGATCTGGAAGAGGGCGTCTTCGGCGTTGGCGGTGGGGTCTCTCCGGAGGGTGTTCTTGATGATGCGGCTCTCGCCCGGCCGACCGCCCTGCCGCTTGCGGACCGAGCGGTACACCTTCACCGACGGGATTCCCAGGCGTTGGAGCAGGTTGACCACGTCCTCGTCGATCTCGGTGGCCGACTCGACCAGCAGTTCGCCGGTTTCGGGGTCCGCGATGTCCTCCGCCAGGACCAGCTCCTTGAGGTCGTCGTTGCCGGCCGGCTCCTCGGCATCGGGAACCGCCGCGTCGCGAGCCTCGAAGAAGAGGCGGTAGATCTGGTCGTTGGTGCCCAGCCACTCCTCGTCTTCCAGGGGGTGGCCGAGCGCGCGCAGCAGCGCCGTGGCGGGGAACTTCTTCTTCTTGTCGATGTGGACGTAGCAGATGTCGTTGATGTCGATAGAGAAGTCGACCCACGAGCCCCGGAAGGGGATGATCCTGGCCTTGTGGAGCTTGGTCCCGTTGGCGTGCACCTCCTCTTCGAACACCACGCCGGGCGAGCGGTGGAGCTGGCTGACCACGACCCGCTCGGCGCCGTTCACGATGAAGGTTCCCAGGTCGGTGAGCAGCGGCAGGTTGCCCAGGTAGACGTCCTTGTCCCGCGCTTCCCGGAGACGCTTCTCCTTGCGGCCGATCTTCTCCCACACCTCCAGGCGGAGCTTGGCCTTGAGGGGCGCGGCGTAGGTCATGTCGCGCTCGATGCACTCCTCGACCGTGTACTTGGGCTCGTCGAGCCAGGAATCGACGTACTCCAGGACCAGCTCCCCGCCCACGTCGGTGATGGGGAAGATGTCTCTGAAGATGCCTTCCAGGCTGAAGTCCCAGACCTGCTCCGGCTTGTCGCCGGCGTCTTCCGGCTCGCCTGCCTGGATCAGCTTCTGGAAGGACTGGACCTGGACGTCGAGCAGGCCAGGCATGGGCATCGCCGTGTCCAGCTTGGCGAAGCTCAGCGCCGGCCGAGCGCCGTTCTGTCTAGCCAACGTGCAACTCTCCTGTCTTCGCGCTGGGCAGGATCCGCGTCATCCGTGTCGCACGGAGGACGCAGGTCGGTGCCGGGGGCGCACTGGGACCCGTGGAGGACCCCTTCATGGAAGAAAAACGGACGGCGTAGGGTTCCGGACGTGCTGCGGCTGGACGTGCTGCGGCTCCAGGCCGGCAGCGGTTCGGACCCACTTACTTCACGGTCACGCTGGCGCCGACTGCCTCGAGCTTGCCCTTGATCTCTTCCGCCTCGTCCTTCTCGACGGCTTCCTTGACCGTGTTCGGCGCCTTGTCCACCAGCTCCTTGGCCTCCTTCAGGCCCAGGCCGGTGATCTCGCGGATCACCTTGATGACCTGGATCTTCTTGGCGCCGAAGCTGTCGAGGACCACTTCGAACTCGGTCTGCTCGGCGACCTCGCTCTCGGCGTCGCCCGCGGCGGCTGCGACCGCCATGACGGGAGCCGCTGCGGCGGTGACGTTGAACTTCTCCTTGAACGCTTCGACGAACTCGGACAGCTCGACGACCGTCATGCTTCCGATGGTGTCGAGAAGCTCCTGCTGGTTTACAGCCATTTCTTGTTTTCCTCCGTTGGGTGCGCGCCCGGGCGGGCGTGTGCTTCTAGGTCGACTTCGGGCTACTTAGGCTCGGGCTCGGGGTGGGGCTCGGGCTCGAGGCTCGGCTGGTCCTGAAGGGCTTCCAGCAAGCCCGCCAGCTCGCGGGTCTTGGCCCCGAGGGCGTCGGCCAGGGCCGACATGGGTGCGCTCAGGGCGCCTGCGACCTCGGAGAGCAACGTCTCGCGAGGCGGCAGGGTAGCGATCTTGGCGATCTTCTCCGGGTTCAGGAAGGCGTCGCCCAGCAGCCCCGCCTTGAAGACCGGTCGCTGTTCGTTCTCCTTGGCGAAGTCGGCCACGGCCCGCGCCGCCTCGGCGACGCCCCCGTTGCCGAAGACCACGCCGGTGGGTCCGGCCAGGAGATCGGACAGCCTGTCGTCGGCGACGTCGGCCACGGCCCGCTTCACGAGGCGGTTCTTGACCACCAAGTAGTCGGCGCCGACTTCCTTGAGTCGACGGCGAAGGGCGGTCATCGCCTTGACGTTCAGCCCCGTGAAGTCCGTGAGGTAGACGGCTTCCGCCTGGTCGAGCCGCGCCTGAAACTCGGCGACGAACGCCTCCTTCTGTGCTCTGGTCACGATCAGCCGCTCCGCACAAAGCTGTTGGGGTCCACCGCCACGCCGGGGCCCATCGTGCTCGACACGGTCACGCTCTGCACGTAGGCCCCTTTGGCGGCGGCCGGCCTCGCCCTCAGCACCGAGTCCATGAAGGCGACGAGGTTCTCTTCCAGGCGGGCCACATCGAACGACACGCGCCCGATGGGAGCGTGCAGGTTGCCCGTCTTGTCCACCCGGTACTCGATCTTGCCGGCCTTGATCTCCCGGACGGCGGCGCCCACGGCGGGCGTGACGGTGCCAGCCTTCGGCGTGGGCATGAGGCCCCGGGGACCAAGGATGCGGCCGAGGGGCCCGACCTTGCTCATCAGGTCCGGGGTGGCCACGCAGACGTCGAACTCCAGCCAGCCCTCCCGGATCTTGTCTACGTACTCCACGCCCACGAAGTCGGCCCCGGCCTCTTGGGCCTCCGCTTCCTTCTCGCCCTGGCAGATCGCCAGCACCCGAACCGGCTTGCCGATCCCATGGGGCAGCACCACGGTGCCGCGCACGATCTGGTCGGCCTTCCTGGGGTCCACGCCCAGGTGGGTGGCCACATCCACGCTCTCGTCAAAGCGCGCGAACGACATCTCCTTCACCTTGCCGAGGGCGTCGCCGGGCGAGCGGCGGGGGGCTCGGTCGAAGGAGCCGCGTGCGTCTCCGTACTTCTTGCCGCGCTTGGGCATCTCTGCGCCTCCCTAGACCGCCAGCTCGCCGTCCACGGTGATTCCCATGGAGCGCGCGGTTCCCTTGATCATCCTCATGGCGGCGAGGACGTCGGTCGTGTTGAGGTCGGTCATCTTGGCCTCGGCGATCTCCCTAACCTGCGCCACCGTCAGGGCGGCGACCTTGGCGGCCTGCGGCTCTTGGGACCCCTTCTCCACGCCCGCGGCCTTCTTGATCAGGAAGGAGGCCGGCGGCGTCTTGGTGATGAAGCTGAAGCTCCGGTCGGCGTAGACGGTGATCTCCACGGGGATCAGCGTGCCGCTCTGCTTCTGCGTCTTGGCGTTGAACTGCTTGCAGAAGTCCATGATGTTGACGCCGTGCTGCCCCAGCGCCGGCCCCACGGGGGGCGCCGGATTGGCTTGGCCGGCGGGGATCTGGAGCTTGACGAAGCCCAGCGTCTTCTTTTT